>JAYOEY010000008.1:0-156033 GCA_038116945.1 Rhodospirillales bacterium | reverse complement strand
AGTGGTGCGCCCTGATCAAGGTCGCCGGCGACGACATGAGCGGGCTGTGGCGCGTCCTGATCCCCGCGCAGGGCGACGAACCCGACGAGGTCGTCAGCGGCGAGGAATGGGTCCAGAAAGTTCTGGCAGACTGCCTGCCCTACGCCCCGTCATACGACATCATTCACCGCAACCTTTACAACGTGCATCAGCGGGTCGCCGAAACCTTCGCCAGGGGCAGAATTGCGCTCGCCGGCGATTCTGCTCACGTCAACAACCCGCTGGGCGGAATGGGCATGAACGGCGGCATACATGACGGACTCAACCTTTCGGAAAAAATCCTCGGACTGTGGCGCGGCAAGGAGACCGATCACGAGGCGCTGTTCGCGCGCTACGACCGGCAGCGCCGCCTGACCGCCAAGAAATACGTGCAGGCGCAGTCGATCGCGAACAAGGAAATGCTGCAGGAAAGCGACATGAATGTCCGTCGACAACGGCTGGACGGGCTTGCTGCGACCGCGGAAGACAAGGACGCCTGCCGGGAATATCTGCTGAAATCGTCGCTGATCGCCATGGCGCGAGAAGCCGCGGAAATCGAATAAATCTATTTTTTCGGCGGCTTGCGAAGAAAGCTGCGCTCTTCGGGGGGCGTATCGTCATCGTGCGGGCGCCGCGGCTCGGCTTTCCGCCTGTACACCCTGCGGCGGCGCACGCGAGGCCCTTCGGAATCCTGCTGCCCCGGCAGGGCTGGCTCGTTCGCCGGCTCGGGTTTCTCGGCGGCCTCCGGCCGCGTCTCTCGCGCCGGTTCCGGCCCGGGCAGAGTTTCGGGAACGCTCTTCTCTTCTCGAACGGGCAACGCCGCGCTGTCGGGTTCGACGACCCCTCCCGCCCGCGCCACGACAGGCAGGGAATCGGCGATCCGGGCCGGCAACGGCAGAAGCGCCATCCACATCACGACATGGGCCATCAGCGAAATCTTTGGATCGTCGAAAATGCTGTCGAACAGTCCGACGAACAAGAGTCCAACGCAGCATGCCGCGAGACAGACGGAAAAGATATCGCCGGCAAGAATACGGCGCAGCAATACAACCGCAACCAGACCGGACAAAGCCGCGAACAGCAGCAGCGCCAGGTAGCCGCCCTCGACAAACAGGAACACGAAGATGTTCTTGATGTGCCAGCGAAGATGGTTGCCGAAGGAAACAAACCAGCGATCCATGCCTTGGCTGAAATCGATATTCTCCAGCATCTGCCGGCCGGTCGCCTTGTCGACGAGCCCGATTTCGGTCATCTCGATGCCTTTGCGGATACCCCGACTGATGACCGATATCTCGACAGGCACCTTGAACGGGCCGAACGAGCGCGCGCCGAGCGAATAGAGTTCGATATCCAGTTTGTAGGTTTTCCAGTCGGTTTTCGAATCGAGATTGATCCCGACCCAGAGGCATTCCTTGAGAAATTTCAGGATATGGCGCTCGCAGAATTCCACCAGCAGGCGTTCGGCCTGCGGTGTGACGGCGCGCATCCGGACCGACAGCGTCACGACCTTCGCCGATTGCCGCTCGAAACGCTGGCGCAGAAACAGCGCGCCATTCGGGTCGCTTGTGTTGAACCGGACGATCCCGTCGTCTCCGTTCCTGACGAAATCGACGGTACTCAAATGTTCCCCCCTCGCAGGGGAATTCTTGAGATAAGCGCGGGGAAATACGCCGCGCCCGATTCCGATCAGGCTGTCGCTGCTGCCGTCGGTTGCCAGCGCGGCAGAATCGCTCCAGTGCTCGAAGCGGGTACCGAAATCCTCCGACAGCGTGGAAAACCGGTCGATGATGGCGTCGCCGACCAGCCATTTGACGCCGCCGAGAAAGACGATGAAGCCCGCAACGCCGATAATCGCCAGATATTTGACGGGCATCGAACCGATAACGGGAATATCCCGGAAGCGGTCGATGCTGAGCTTGCCCGCCAGCGAAAGTCCGATGGCGAATACCGCCGCCATTCCCAGCACGGCCGGATAGTTTGCCCGGGAATAGGTGACGTAGAACGCATAGACGACGAGTCCCGCCACGGCCAGCAGCAACAGGCGAACGACGATGTTCCGCCACAGGAAAATCCCGGCTACGACAAACGGGGACGCCAGCGCCAGAAAAGCGTCGAGCGGCGCGCCGCCGACATGCATGGCGAAGAACCAGCCTGACACGCGGTAAGGATGGTTGAAGTCGAACACGCCGGTAAACAATCCGCGTTCCCAGACGATGGTGCCGCCGGCAAGGACCAGTCCGACCACCATGCCGGCGGTCAGGTATTTGCGAATTTCGGTGCCCCGGGCGTTTTCCAGCGCCAGCGCCGGCAGGAGCGCGAGCGCGAAGATAAAGCCCTTCGCTTCGCGCAGCGCGTTGGTCGAAGACAGGTAATCGACCCCGTGGCCCAGCCCCGCTTCGACGATGGGGAACGAGCCGTTGATCGTGACGAAAAGATTGTAAAACAGCAGAACGACCGTCGCGCCGGCCAGCGACAGGCCCAGCTTGTCGACGCCGACGCCTTTGCGAAACAGGCAGCCGCCGACGGAGACCAGCAGCAGCATGTCGAATTCGTTCCAGAAGACACGGCCCGACCAGTAGGTCAGTTCCAGCACCGGAAGGGCCGCAGGAACCACGATCAGCCAGGCGGCAGGCCGCCAGATCAGCAACGCCGCGTATGCAGCGAGCCCGACCAGAAGCGGGAATTTGTAAACCGGAAACTGCCACGCCCAGACCAGCGCCCAGGCGATCAGCAGGCCGCCTATCGCCATCTTGACGATCCACCACGCCCAGCCGACCGCGCCGTCCACGGCAGCGGCCGCTCTCGATGGCTTTTCAGATGCCGCGACGGTCGCGTTCACCCCGCCGATCCTTCCTCATGCAGGTTCGATAGGCTTCGACTCATAACAAAGCCGGTCATTCAGGGGAACCGTTGTCGGCATTGCGCCTCCGCGAAGCGCGCCACGCGCGGTCGCGTGCGTCTGCGCCGTCACCGCGCCTCTCCCTCGTCCGTCTTTTCCAAGGCCGCCTCCATCGCCGCCCGGCGAGGCAGGAACCATAGCCACAGGAAGAAGCAGATCAGGGCCGCACCGAAGATCGGCAACGGCAGACCGAGATGATCCGACAGCCAGCCGATCAGCAGCGCGCCGAGAGCCGGCCCGCCGCGCGACACCATGCCGTAAAGGCTCATCACCCGTCCGCGGACGTCACTCGGCAGCGTATTCTGCAACAGAGTCTGCTCGCCGACGCCGACGCACAGCATCGAAAACCCGGCCAGCGTCACGCAAACGAGCCCCACCCAGATGCTGCCGGTCGCAGCGAGGCCCGCCAGCGCGACGCTGAGCAGCAGGATATTGCGCGCCACGAACCGGGTGAGCCCCTCGACATGCCCCCTTGTGGCAAGAACCGCGCTCGCCAGGACCGATCCCGCCCCCGCGGCCGAGGTCAACCACGAGAAGCCCTCGACGCCATAGCCGAACGCGACTTCGGCAAATTTAGGCAGCAGTTCGGAGTAGGCGCGCCCGAACACGGCGTAGACGCCGAGCAGAACGAACATCGGCCCGACGCCGGGGCTCCGGATGCAGTAGCGGACGCCTTCCATGATTTCGGCGGGAACCTCGCGCAGCGGCCGCGCCGGGCGCGGCGGCGGCATCTCGGGATTTATCACGAACATGCTCGCGACAAAGATCAGGTAGGAGACCGCATTGATCAGAAATGCCGCCGCGACGCCGCTCTGGGCGATGATCAGCCCGGCGATCGCCGGGCCCGCAACACGCGAGAAATTGAAGGAGATCGAGTTGATCGCGATGGCCGAACCTAGGTCCTTCTGCGGCACAAGGCTGGGTACGACGGAAAAGCGCAACGGCTGGTTGAAGGCCATGATGACGCCCTGCACCAGCACCAGCGAGAACAACCACTCGATGGTCAGCGCGTCCGCGACCGCCATCGCCCAGAGCGTGACGGCCTGTACCGAGGCAAGCGATTGCGTCACACGCGAGCCGTTGAGCCGGTTGACCCGGTCTGCAACCACCCCGCAGAACGGCGCCAGGACGACGGTGGGCGCCAGCTCGGCGACCGCGATGAGCCCCAGCCATGTGCCGGATGCCGTCAGCTTCCACGCCAGCCAGCCGACAGCGACGCGCTGTATCCATGTTCCGAGATGCGAACAGAACGATCCTGCCGCATAGCGCCGATAGTTGGTGTGGGAAAGCGCGCTCCTGACAGCCTCGAAACCGGCCATGAACGAGATCCTCAAGGCGCCGACGGCGGTGGCCCGCGTACCGGCAGAAAAAGCGCCGGACGCACGCGACGCAATGCGCGCCGCGGCGTCCGGAATCGGTGCTCTATCTTACTGTCGGCGCGGGCATCGCCCAACCGTTCCGGATGTCAGGCCGGAACGGGGGCAGCAACCGTGTCCCGCCGCATGGGAACCAGGCCGTAACGCTCGCTGGCGACGACCAGAATTCGCTCCAGAAGCTCGTCGTAACGCTGACCGCCGAACCCGGCCATCAGATTCATCTTGCCGTCCCAGCACCAGCCGGGGTTCGGATTGGCTTCAAGCAGCCGCATCGCGCCGTCGGCGCCGCGACGGAAGTCGAACCGGGCGTAGTCCCGGCAGTGCAGCCGCTCGAAAAGCCGGATGGCCCCGTCCACCAGCATCGCCTGTTCGTGATCCGGCAGGATCGCCTCGCGATAGGCGATATCCGTCCAGTACGGGCTGTCCGGTTCCCATTTGGATTCATAGCCGAGAATTTTCGGCAAGGCGGGGTCGAGCCGCGAATAATCGACCTCGAGAAGCGGCAAGGCCTGAATGTTGCGCCCGGGATTGCCGACGAGGCAGACGCTGTATTCCGCGCCCGTCAGGTACTCCTGCACTAGGATCGGCCGGTCTGCGAACTGGGTCTGAAGACGTTCGAGCGACTCCATCAGGTCGCGTTCGTTTTCGACGACAGACGCCGTCGTAATGCCGATCGAGCTGTCGCCGAAGTTCGGCTTGAGAATCGCCGGGAACACCGACGGCAGGGTCGCGCTGTGATCGCCGGCACGGATGAAGGTTTCGGCGGGGACCGGAACGCCCAGAGAATCCGCCACCGCCCGGACAAGCGCCTTGTCGTAACAGGCCGCCAGACAGGAAGGACCGGCCCCCGTATAGGGCACGCCCAGAGTCTCCAGCATCGCCGGTACGTGAAGCTCCATGAAGGCGTCGTTATTGAATCCTTCGTCGCACAGGTTGAAGACAAGATCGGTTCTCTCCGCGCCGATGTCGCGCTGCATCGTGGCGTGGTTGTCGAGGTAACGGAATCGGAACCCCGGCAATCCGGAGAGAGCGTCCTTGAGCCTGTCGACCGTGGCGAAATCCTCGGCGTTGAACTGGCCGTTGAGCTTGACCGTATCGGGCAGGCGCGGATCCCCAAGCAGCACGGCGACGGAAATGGCCGTCGTGCGTTTTGCGGTCGGGGTCCAGACCTTGCGCGGCGCGCTGGCGGTCAGAAGCATCCGGCGCGCCATCATGCCGAGATCCTGGCCGCGGTCGGACAGCGATTCCATCGCGCCGTGATACCGGATATTGCGATACCCGGCCTCGGTCAGCAGCTGCTTGATCCTGTCGAGCGAATAGAGCCGCTCGGCATAAAGCTGATCTGCCAGCACGCCCTTCTCGTCGTTTACGATTACTTCGCGCGAAATGAGCCGCTGACCGTCCGTCGACAGAGATCGTTCACGGCAGACGAACTGATTGTCGTCGATCCATTCCCAGGACCGTGCCTCGAAATTGTCGCGTATCCAGTCGCCGTCGGTGATGTCGAGCAGCAGCGTCCCGGAACTGCGCAGGCAGCGGGCGACACCCTCGAGGACCTTCAAATCGTCCGTTTCATTGGCGAAATACCCGAACGAATTGCCCATGATCATGGCGCAGTCGACGCTGTCCGCCGGCAGACGCGGATTTCTGGCGTCGCCCTCGCGGAAGACGACCCTCAGCCGTTCGGTTTCCGCCCGTTTGCGGGCCAGCCTGACGAGATAGCGGGACCGGTCGACGCCTCTGACGTTCGAGAACCCGCGGCGCGCGAGCTCCAGGCTGTGCCGGCCCTGCCCGCAGCAGAGATCGAGAATGTTGCTGTCCGGCTGGATCCCGGTAAGGCGAATGACGGCGTCGATCTCGCGAGCGGTGTTCTCGGCGTTTTCGACCACGTCGCCGTCGGTCTTGACGTAGAGCGCGTTGAAAAGCTTTGCCCACCAGTCCTCGGGAAGGTGCGCTTCAAGATCGGCGATCGGGCCAAGGCTGGTACGCCCGCCCACCGCCTGCGGCGATTTTGGAAAACCCTGCGATTTCATGTTTTACCCCCGGACCGACCGTGAACCGGGCGATCCCTTAGTGCTGAGCGAGACCGCCGTCGGAACGGATCCTGGGGCAAATCAAGCGCCACATTGGAACGGCGAGAGCGAACTTCAAGTATCCGCCCGCCCAAAAAACGAATTTTCCGCAATCTCCGCCTCAAACGAAAACGGCCCTCGTAAAAAACCGCGAAAATCCTTGACGAAATGGGGTCTTGTCGCCCTAATGCGGGCCATCGGAACCAGAACTGAAGGTATTTATGGCAAAGGAAGAGCTACTCGAGTTTCCGGGCGTCGTGACCGAACGGCTGCCCAACGCAATGTTCAAGGTAAAGCTGGACAACGGCCATGAAGTGCTGGCGCATACCGCCGGCAAGATGCGCAAGTTCCGCATCCGCGTGCTGGAAGGCGACAAGGTGGATGTCGAAATGACCCCCTACGACCTGACCAAGGCGCGCATCGTATTTCGACACAAGTAAGGTCCGGCGGACCGTTCGACCGGCCGCTTTTTTTTCAAGAAATCCACAAATCGCAATCGGTTGCAGCCGTTTCTCGGCTTGTGTTTTGCGTGTATAGATGACGGGCGCTTCCCTGCGCGACGAAACAAAGAAATTCAGGACCGGATGACATGACGGAAACCCGCACCTGGCGTACGCCGCTTGTCATCCTGATCTGCGCAACCCTCATTTTGCTCCTGTCGTTCGGTTCGCGGCAGAGTTACGGGCTCCTGCTTGCGCCGATTTCCGAGAAATTCGGCTGGGAAGTCGGAATCTTTTCCTTCGCCATGGCGCTGCAAACCCTTGTGTGGGGCCTGTCGCAACCGTTCTGGGGCAATATCGCCGACCGGTACGGGGCGGGCCGCGTGGTCAGCGTCGGCCTTCTCCTCTATGGCGGCGGCCTTTACTGCATGGCGATTTCGACCACGCCGCAGGAAATCGTCCTGTCGACAGGGCTCCTGACCGGTTTCGGTATGAGCGCCACCAGCCTGCCGATCCTGCTGGCGGTGGTGGGACGTGCCGTAGGCCCGGAAAAACGCAGCCTGTGGCTGGGCATCGCAAGCGCGGGGGGCTCGTCGGGCCAGTTCCTCGTGGTCCCGTTCTCGCAATATTTCATTTCGACATCGGGATACGCGACCGCCCTGATTGCGATGGCGATCCTGATGGCGGTCATCGTGCCGTTGACGGCCGCCGTCGCCGGCAGGCCCCAGCGCCCGGCCGATGCGATCGGCCCCGACCAGAGCACGCGCCAGGCCATCGTCGAAGCCATGCGTCACCGCGGATATGTGCTGCTGGTGAGCGGATTTTTCGTCTGCGGCTTTCAGACGATGTTTATCGGCGCGCATCTGCCCAACTACCTGAAAGGCGTCGGCATCGGCGGCGACATCGCCGCCTGGGCGCTTTCGCTGATCGGTTTTTTCAATGTCATCGGCTGTTTCATGTGGGGCGCGGTCGGCGGCCGGTTCAGCAAGAAATATTCCCTCGCCATGCTGTACATGGCGCGATCGGCAGGAATCGCGCTGTTTATCCTGCTGCCGGTATCGGACATGAGCGCGATGGTCTTTTCCGCCTTCATGGGGCTGCTGTGGCTCGGCACGGTGCCTCTGACCAGCGGTCTGGTCGCCCAGATTTTCGGCACGCAATACATGGCGATGCTGTACGGCATCGCCTTCCTCAGCCATCAGGTCGGCAGCTTCCTCGGCATCTGGCTGGGGGGCGAGATTTACGACGTCACCGGCGGCTACGACGCCGTCTGGTGGGGCGCCATCATCCTCGGCTTCGTCGCCGCCCTGCTGCACTGGCCGATCGACGAACGCCCGGTCGCCCGGATGTCCGCCGCCCCGTCGGCGCAGTAACCGGCGCAACCGTCCATGGACAGGCCGTTCTGGAAGAGCCCCTCGATCGTACTCGTGCTCTGCACGCTGATGATCCTGATCTCGTATGGAACGAGGCAGAGTTTCGGGCTGTTTCTTATTCCGATCAGCGACGCAATCAGCAATGGCCGTGTCGAACCGTTCTCGTTCGCCGTCAGCCTGCAGACGCTTGTTATCGGGCTGAGCGTTCCGTTCGTTTCCATGATCGCCGACAAATGGCTAGGCCCGGTCAAAATGCTGGTGATCGGCGGATCGCTCTACGCGCTTGGCATGTTCCTGCTCAGCAATGCATCCTCCGAACTCCACCTGACGCTGAGCATCGGTGTCCTGAGCGGTCTCGCAGCGGCCGGATGCGGCTTGCCGATGCTCCTGTCGGTTATCGGCAGGGTCGCTCCGGAGAAGCAGCGCAGCCTGTGGCTGGGGATCGTCTCGGCCGGCGGAACGGGCGGACAGATGTTCCTGGTGCCGCTAAACGGTTTCCTCCTCGACCGCATGGACTGGACCGACGCGGTGGTCATCCTGGCCGCCTTTATTTTCGCAATCGTGCCGATGGCGTTGATCGCCGGGAATGCCAGCGGCGAAGCGCTCAACCAGAAAAAGGACACACAGACGCTCGGGCAGGCGCTCGCCGAGGCCCGCCAGATCCGCAGCTACTGGTTTCTGTGTCTCGGATTCTTCACCTGCGGCTTCCAGGTCCAGTTCGTGGTCACCCACCTGCCGAAATATCTCGAAATCAGCGGCACAGGCGCGACCATCGGCGCGCACGCCATCGCCCTGATCGGGCTGAGCAACATGATCGGCACCGCAATCGCCGGCAAACTCGGCGGCCATTTTCAGAAGAAGAACCTGCTGGTCTTTCTCTATGTCGGGCGCTCGCTCATCATGCTCGCGTTCTTCGTGGCGCCGCTCAGCCAGATGTCGGTTTATATCTTCGCTTTCTGCATCGGCCTGCTCTGGCTGGCGACCGTGCCGCTGACCGCGGGAATTATTTCGACCGTGTTCGGGCCGCGCTACATGGCGACGCTGTACGCCATCGCCTTTTTCAGCCATCAGGTCGGCGGCGCGCTCAGCACCTGGATGGGCGGCGTCGTCTTCGATGCAACCGGCTCTTACGACAGCTGGTGGTGGGTGATCATTCTCGGCGGCGCGCTCGCCGCGCTTTTCCACCTGCCGATCAAGGAGCAGCCGGTGGCGCGGCTGGCGCAACCGGCGTAGGAAGCCCGGAGACAAGCCGGATTCAAGCCTGCATCCAGAATTTTGCAGCGGAAATTCCGTACTGCCGCCGATGAACGCCCCGTAGCGCGACTCGCCGGTCGGGAGTACAAAGAACCGAAACTCCGTGGGGCCATCGCCCCGATCATTTTCCGGGATCCTGAGCCATGTCCAAGTCATTCTGGCGAAACCCCTATTTCGTGCTTTTCTGCTGCGTGGGCATCGTCTTCATGTCCTATGGCAGTCGCCAGAGCTTCGGCATCTATCTGCGGCCGATTACGGAGGAATATGGCTGGCAGGTGCAGACCATGTCGCTGGCGCTCGGTCTTCAGGCCCTGATCTACGGGTTGTCGGCGCCGTTCGTGGGCGCGTTCGCGGACCGCTACGGCTCGATCAAGGTGCTGGTCGGCGCGGGCGCGCTTTATTCGTTCGGGGTCTTCATGATGGCCCACGCGACCACGCCGAGCGCGATGGTGCTGAGCGCCGGATTTCTCGGCGGCGTCGGGTCGGCGGGCTGCGCCCTGTCGCTCGTCCTGTCGATCGCCAGCCGCGTCGCACCCGAGGAGAAGCGGAGCCTGTGGCTGGGGATCATTACATCGGGCGGAACCGGCGGACAGCTGGTCCTCGTTCCGGCAGGCGCCAAGGTCATGGAATACAGCGACTGGTATACGGCTCTGCTGGTTCTCTCCGCTTTCGTGCTGCTCGTAGTGCCGCTGGCGCTGCTGATCCGGAAGTCTGCCGCCGAGGCGCTCGATTCCAGCAAGAGCGACCAGAGCCTCTCCGAGGCCCTGTCGGACGCGCGCGCCCACAAGGGGTTCTGGCTGCTCGCCATCGGGTTCTTTACCTGCGGTTTTCAGGTCCAGTTCATCAACGCGCATCTGCCCGGCTATCTGCAGGATCAGGGGATGGCGCCGATCATCGCCGCGACGGCGATTTCGGTCATCGGCGTGTTCAACATGATCGGCACCTGGGTGTCGGGGTGGCTCGGCGGCAAGTACCGCAAGAAGTACCTTCTGGCGATGCTCTATTTCAGCCGGTCGGCCATCTTCGCCATCTTCCTGATGATGCCGCTGTCGCCACTGTCGGTCTATATCTTCGCGGCCGCCATCGGCATGCTCTGGCTGGCCACTGTGCCGCTGACCTCCGGTATCGTGCTTGGCATGTTCGGATCGCGTTACATGGCGACCCTCTACGGCATCGTTTTCTTTTTCCATCAGGTCGGCAGTTTCACCAGCGTATGGCTCGGCGGGATCATCAAGGACATGACCAACGCATACGACATCGCCTGGTGGATCGTGATCGTGGGCGGCGCGCTGGCGTCCCTGCTGCACTGGCCGATTGACGACAGGCCCGTCTCTGAGGTCCTTGCCGACAAGCAGGCTGCGGGAGCCTGATCCAGCACATGCAGGACGTCAAACCAACAGCCTTCTGGCGAAGCCCCTACTTCGTCCTGATTTCCGCGGTCGGCATCATCCTGTTCGCCTATGGCGGGCGGCAGAGCCTCGGCATGTTCCTGCGGCCGGTCACCGAAGCGCTCGGTTTCATGACGACCGATGCTCAGGGCCAGACGGTCCGGAATTTCGAACCGATGTCATTCGCCACCGCGATACAGGTACTGATCTACGGTTGCGCCGCGCCTTTCGTGGGGGCCATCGCCGACCGGTGGGGACCGATCAAGGTGCTGGTCATTTCCGGGCTGGTATACGCATCCGGCCTGTTCATGATGTCGCAGGCGACGACGGAAACCGGACTGACGCTGAGCGTCGGGTTTCTCATGGGGATCGGCTCGAGCGGTATCGCGCTGCCGATGCTGCTGTCCATCGTCGGCCGCGTGGCGCCGGAAGGGCGGCGGACATTCTGGCTGGCCATCGTGGTATCGGGCGGCACCGCGGGTCAGATGATGATCGTGCCGCTAAGCCGCTACATGATCGAAAGCCAGGGCTGGGTTTTCGCCACCATCGTGCTGGCGACCATGGCGCTCATGGTTGCGCCGCTGTCGATGTGCATCGCCCACGCCGCCAGCGATACGCTGAACAAGAAGGATGCGCAGAGCCTGGGCGATGCCATTCGCGAGGCGGGCGGCCACCGGGGCTTCTGGCTGCTGCTGATGGGCTTCTACGTCTGCGGGTTCCAGGTTCAGTTCATCAACAACCATCTTGAGAACTATCTCGACGGCACCGTCGTCGGCGGCGCCATGGCGGCCACCGCCATCGCGCTGATCGGGCTGTTCAATATGCTGGGAACCCAGACCGCGGGCGCCATCGGCGACAAATTCCGCAAGAAATACCTGCTCGCGAACCTTTACATGGCGCGGTCGGTCGTCTTCCTGATCTTCTTCATCGTGCCGGTCAGCAAGGTATCCGTCATCATCTTCGCCTGTTCGGTCGGCTTCCTGTGGCTGGCCACCGTGCCCCTGACCTCGGGCATCGTCGCTCAGGTGTTCGGGCCGCGCTATCTGGCGACGCTCTATGGCGCGGTGTTCCTGAGCCACCAGGTCGGCAGTTTCACCAGCGTCTGGCTCGGCGGCATCATCCGCACCCAGACCGGCAGCTACGATTACGCCTGGTACATGATCATCGTCGCCGGGTTCGTCGCTGCCCTGCTGCACTGGCCGATCGACGATAAGCCGGTCGCGCGGCTGGCGGCGGAGAAAGAAGGCGCGTCCTGATTCAGACAGCGACCAGACTGTCGAAAGTCTGACGCAGCCCTTCTTCGATCGGGATTTCGACCTGCACGCCGAGGCCTGACCGCGCAAGCGAAGGATCCCCGGCGGAATAGCGGATATCGCCAGGCCGGGAGTCCTCATACGTTATTTCCGGGGGCCGTCCCGCAATCTCGCCGATCAGCGACGCCAGCCGATTGATCGAAATCTGACGCCCGCTGCAGGCGTTATAGACCGTGGGTTCCGCCTTCGGCGCATCCATCGCCGCCCGCAGGAAGCGCACCGCGTCGGCGACATAAACGAAATCCCGCGTCTGCTCCCCATCTCCGAAAATGGTAATCCCCTGTCCCCGGGAGATACGATTGACGAAGATCGAAATCACCCCGCTATAGGGCGAAGCGGGATCCTGGCGCGGACCGTATATGTTGAAGAACCGGACCCCGGCAACCGGCACGCCATGCGCGCGCCGCGCGACCGCCGCGTGAAGTTCGCATCCCAGCTTGTCCGCGCCGTAGGCGGTCAACGGCGCCAGCGACGCCTCCTCGCTCAGCGGAATATCGGGGTTGTCGCCATAGACGGCCGCCGAAGACACGTAAACGACGGACGCCGCATTGCCCGCCCCTGGCCGGGCGCAATCGAAGACATTGATCGCGCCGGTCTGGTTGACGCGGTGCGTACCCGTCCAGTCTTCGACGGATTTCTGGACCGAGGCGATCGCGGCGAGATGGAAAACGCCGTCGACGCCATCCATCGCCGCCTCCACCGTGTCGCGGTCGGCCACGTCGCCGACGATAACATCGGTACCGTCCGGAACGTTTTCGCGCCGACCGGTCGAAAGATCGTCCAGAACCCTTACCTCGCAGCCGTCCGCGAGCAGAGAATCGACAAGGTGCGAGCCGATAAAGCCGCAGCCGCCGGTCACGAGATAACGCGTCACGCCGCCCTCCGGACCGGTAGGGAATCAGCCCTGATAATAGGGATTGGTTCCGCCCGCATGATCGGTGACGTCGAGAACTTCCCGAATGGTCGGCACGACCTTCCTGATCTCGCCCTCGATCCCTTCCTTCAGCGTCACGTTGGCCATGCCGCAGCCCTGGCAGCCGCCCTCCATCCGGATATAGACGCGGGCGCCCTCGACATCGATCAGGGAAATGTGGCCGCCATGCCCGGCCACGGAAGGATTGATCCTTTGTTCCAGCAGGTCCTTGATCGCCCTGCCCTCGTCCGTTTCGAGCCCGGGCTTGGGTATCGCATCGCGCCAGTCCGCAACGCCTTCGACCTCGGGCACGTAATGCCGGAGCATGTTCTCGATACCGCCCATCAGCCGGAACGCGGATCCCGAAAATTCCAGATAGACGATGCCGTCGCGGAAACCGCGCAGAACCAGATCGCCGCCGCCCTGAACAGCTGCGGGCTTGATACGCGTTTCGATCAGTTCCCGGATTTCTCCGACGACTGGATCGCTCTCATCAAGGGTAAACAGCTCTTCGTCAGACGCTGCGGACTTTCTGGAATCTGAAGGGGCGCTGATCACCGGCAGTCCGGCGACGAAATGGTCCATGATCGCACCGAGCACCGCGGGTTTCATATGAAGCCATTGGGCCGAGGCCGACTTGACGACAGCAATATAGTCGCCGCCGAGTTCCACCCCGTCGACATCGTCAAGCGCGAACAACCTCGCCGCCAGGGGCGACGTCTCCGCTTCCGAGGCGCTGCTGAAGGAAAGGGGACCGGCCGGATAGACATCGCGGCCGGGAAGAAACTTCATGACGTTTGGATCGGCGGAGGCTTCGGTCTGAATGAACATGGTCTCTGATCGATGGTGAAGTGGTTCGATAGGTTCAATGTCGGCAACAATACGCGAAAGTCAAATAAAAGCCGCGCCCGACAGGATCGGGCACGGCTTGTTGTGTCGGCGAACAACCGCCGCCAATGCCGAAAGGCCTGTTACTGCCCGTTGAATTCCGCGTTGAAGTCGTATTTCAGGTCCGGCACCGGAGCGCCTCCCTTGATCTCGCTATTGCGGATATCGGCAGCGCGCTTCTGACGGGCGACGCTACGCAGCGCGGCGTAGTAATCGACCGAAGTATCCTTGAGTTTCTTCAGATCGTTCATCACGCGGGAATATTCATCGACGCCGCCGAGCAGGGTCCGTGTGTATCCGATTTCCTCGCGATCCGTGTTATTCGCATAGTGGCTCAGCGGATCGAGATAGCCGTCGAGGAATTTGCCGACTGCATCGCGCGGGTTCGACGGACCGAACAGCGGCAGGACCAGATAGAATCCCTCGGGAACGCCCCAGACCGCGAATGTCTGCCCCAGATCCTCGCTATGGCCCTTGATGCCCCATTTCTCGGCAACATCCACCAATCCTCCGACGCCGACCGTGGAGTTGATCACCATCCGCTGGGTGGTTTCCCATGCGCGGTTGCCTTCGCCCTGGAGAAGGTCGTTGGCCAGAACGACCGGCGACCGCAGATTGTCCAGCGCGTTATGAATGGCGTCCCGCGCCGGATCGGGCAGCATCAGGACATAGAATTCCGCCAGCGGCCGCAAAATAAGCGCCTGAATAAACTCGTTGAATTCGAGCATGACCCGGTTGAAGCCTTCCAGCGGGTCATTGATGTCGTTGCCGCCCGACTGGGCTAGCTGGACATGCTCCGCATCCGAAGACCGGGCCTGGGCGAGCTGCCCGGCATCCGTGGCTTCCACGCCGGTCGCTGCCTCGGAAGTGCCGGAAACAACGATTGCATCGACGCCGACCTCATCCACGTCTCCGTAGGTGGACTGCATCACGTCCCTGATATCGGCCGCTGCAACCTGTTCGTAGGCGAACTGGTCAGCTGCCATGGAGGCCGTCACCGGCAACACAAGCGCAACCGCGCCCGCCGCGAAAGCCGCCCTGAGGCCGCTGGACCATCTCGTCAGTTCAAACATTACCGTCACTCCCACGACGCAACCCGACAGGATGCTTCGAGTAAACACATTTTCTCTCGCCCCAACCGAGCAGTATATTATGGATCGTAACCCATAGACGCAATAGAATCGGTTAACGCGGGCAACAATGTTTGGTAACCGGGATCACAAATTCTCGAAAATACCATATTTCCATGTTTTATGGTGGAAGCCGCTGATTTGACAAGGTTTTTATCATATTTGCCGATTGGCGGCCGATCTGCCGGAATCCCGACAATGCCCATAGTACTGCTTTCAAGGTGCTGATTTGAAAAGATTTTATGCGATGGCCGTGGCGATATGCGCCTGTCTGGCCCTGTTCGGAGCCCCTGCTGATGCCGCATCCGGAAAGGACGGCCCAGGCACGCCGGTCGATAAACTTCATACCGTTCTGCTGGAGGTGATGAAAAAGGCCGAGACGATGGATGCGGCCGCCAGATATGCCAGGATTGCCCCGGTCGTGGAAAGCGCCTTCGACTTGCGACTGATGACCGCCCTTTCCGCTGGCGCCCACTGGCGCAAGGCGTCGGATACCGAAAAGACCGCGCTGATCGCGGCGTTCGGGAAATTCAGCGGCGCCACGTATGCGTCCCGGTTCGACGGCTGGTCTGGCCAGTCCTTTGAAACGCTCGGCGTAGAGGACGGACCGCGCGGCACGAAACTGGTGCGAACCCGGATAAACAGTCCGGCGAAGGACTCCGTTCCGCTTACCTATGTCGTCCGAAATAAAAACGGTATCTGGCGGATCGCCGATATCCTTCTGAATGCCGGAATCAGTGAGATCGCGGTCAGGCGCTCCGAATATCGAAGCATTCTGTTGTCCGAAGGTGCCGCCGGACTGGCCAGCCTGCTGAACGGGCGGGCCCGCAAACTGCTCGCGCCCTGAAGCTTGATCCGCCTGCGCGGAGCGGCCCGGCTTCGGCGTAGACCCGCAATCGGAAATGCCGGCGCATGGGATGCGGCGCCGGCCCGATACGTAACGCCGACGCGCCGGTCAGGAGCGGGACCTTCACGGGGTTCCCTGGCGAGGCTTCCCGCTTGCGTGGCCCCCGCCCAGAACGGCCATGAGCGCCGGCAGAAACACCATCGTACAGAGAAGGCTCAGCGTTATCGCCAGCGCCAGCAGAACTCCCATGCTCGCCGTTCCGGGGTGGCTGGACAGCGCGATTGAGGCGAACGATCCGACCGTCGTCAGGGCGCTGAAAACGACGGCGCGCGGCGTCGAGGTTCCAAACAGTCCCGACACGCCATCTCCGCTCCGTTCGCGCAGTACGAGATGGATCGCACTGGCGACGCCAAGCCCGAACAGCAGCGGAAGTACGATCACGTTCGCAAAATTAAAGGCGAGCCCGGTCGTCGCCGCGATGGCGGCCGTCAACAGCGCGGCCAGAACCAGCGGCGCGAACACCAGCGCGACGTCCTTCAGACGGCGCAGGATCAGCCAGACAAGCATGCCGATCGCGACAACCGAAATGAGCGCTGCCTCGGCAAACGCCTTCATGATCGCGCTCCCCGCCTCGACGATGATCACAGGCGAACCGGTAGCCCTGGGCGCGACGGCCTGTACGGAGGAGACGAAACGCCGCATGGCGGAAGGATCGCGCACGTCCTCCTTCGGGAAGACTTCGATCCTGATCGTTCCGTCCAGGGCTTCGTAACGCCGGCGCAGCACCTCCGGAATATCTGACACGGCGACGGGACGAGCATCGAACGCCTGTCTGAGCGCGGCGAGGCGATCGGGCAGCGTTCCGAGCAGGTCCTCTTCCAGACGGGCAAGCGACTCGGGCGTCGCCTCGAACTGGCGCAGCGCCGAGACAAGGCGGGCATAATTCGGCTCGCGCATGGAGCCGAGGATGGGGATCAGCCGTTCGAATGCTTTCCGGCGAGCGGCGGCATCGGGCGCCGGCAACCGCCTGGTGCTCAGCGACGGCAGGATCAGGAAGGCGGCGTCCTCGAGGATCGCCAGTTTTTCTTCCTGCTCCGCAGGCAGAAACGTCTCGGTCGAAATGACGGCCCTCACGGTATCCAGCCTGCCGAGACCGGCCGCCTTGGCGCGCGCCTCCGCCGGGGACGACGCCAGGACATCGATCGAATAGGGCCCGCCGGCCTCGGCGTTCATCAGGTCGAGCAGCGTACTGACCGACTCGGTGCCCGGGTCCCGCAAATTGAGGGGATCGAAATCGAACCGCGCCGACGGCATCAGGACGACAGCAAGCAGAGCGAGCGCCCCCGACGCCCAGACCACCGGACGCGCCCGGCGTACGACGAACGACGCGGCCTCTCCTCCCACGCCGCGTCCCGTTGCGAAGCGCGGCTTCGGCGACGCAAACCGGATCAGCGCCGGAAGGACGGTTAGGTTCGCGACCAGGGCGACGAACATCCCGTTGCCGGCGATGACGCCCAGCTCGGCCAGACCGACGTAATCCGTGGGCAAGAAGGAGTAAAACGAAATCGCCGCAGCCACGGCGCAGAGCGCGAGTGCCCCGCCCACGCTGGCGCCGGCGTGGGCGAAACCTTCCCTCAGCGGCGTCCCGCCGTCTATTTCTTCCCGCAGCCTCAGGGTGAAATGAATGCCGAAATCGACGCTCAGCCCGACGAACAGAACCGCAAACGCAACCGAGATCAGGTTCAGGCGACCCACCGTTAGCGCTGCCAGCCCGGCGGTCCATATCAGGCCAACCAGCAACGTTACCAGCATCGCCGCAACCAGACGGCCTGATCGCAGGCACCAGAACAGCAGAACGAGAACCAGCGTCGCCGATACCAGCCCTGCCAGCCCCATCCCTTCCGCAACGCTTTGAAGTTCCTCCTCTTCGAGCGCCGCTGTGCCGGTCAGGCGGATGCGGATATCATTATCGCCATCCCCGGCGATCTTCCGCCCGAGACCTCGAATAACCTCGATTGCCGCGGCCGCTGGCTGCAGCGAACTCACATCGATTCTGGGCTTGACCAGGATGATCCTGCGCGCCCGTTCGCCGCTGCCGTCCCTGCCTTCGATCAGATCGCGCCACGATACCGCGCGCGGCCCGCCCGCGTTTCGCGCCTCCACCGCATCGGCAACCGCACGGATCAGCGGCTCAATGTGGGCCGCCCCGTCATCTGTGTTCCGGGCGGCCAGCCCGATAATGCCGAACAGCCCGCGCAGGCTGGGGTCACGCCACAGCGTACCCAGAAAGGCCTGCGCGCCGGTCACACGGTCGACCAGCCGGGCCAATTCGTCCTTCTCGAGGAAAAGAAGGCCGTTTCTTCTGAAATAGGAAAGCCCCTCGGGATCGAAAACGGCGCCAACCGGGCCGCCGCTGCGCCGAAGTTCCTCCGCCAGCCGATCGGCGACGATATCGACCCTGTCGCCGTTGGACCCGTCGACCACGACGACGATGTTTCCGATCAGGTTGGGAAACGCCCGGTCGTAAAGAGCGGAATCCCGCTGAAACGGGAGATCCTCCGAAAGCATTTTGTCGTTCGAGGTGTTGATCGCAAGATTCTGCACCGCGTACCAGCCGGCCAGAAACGTCAGTGCCAGCGATACGGCAAGAACGAATGCGGCATGCGTGCGGACAATTCCGACCCAGCGCCCAAGCAGGACGCCAACCCTGTCATGCATGGCGGAAGCCTTGCCCCCGACATGACATGACGACTGCATCTCCTATGCCGCGACGTATCCAGGAATCGTGACTGATCTCGGCCTCCAGTTCGCGTTGCGGATATCGACGCGCGACGCGCATCCCCTTACATTGCCCGGAACACGGAATCTTTCAAGCAGAGCCGCAATGTCCCGGAACGAAGAAACCCGCCAGATCCTGCTGACGCCCGGTCCCCTGACCACGGCGGACGCGACGCGTCAGGCCATGCTGCGCGACTGGGGATCGCGCGATGGCGCGTTCATCGAAATGACCGCACGGGTGCGGCAGCGTCTGCTCCGCGTGGCCAGAGGGGACGACACGCACGCATGCGTGCCGGTACAGGGCAGCGGCACCTTCGCGGTCGAGGCGACGCTCGGCACCCTCCTCTCGCGGGACGCTTCGAAGACGCTGGCGCTGGTCAACGGTGCCTACGGCAAGCGGATCGTCCGGATTCTCGACCTGATCGGCCGGGCGCATCTGGTCCACGAGACCGCCGAAGACACCCCGCCGGCGCCGGACGACATCACACGCATTCTGCGGGACGACGACGCAATCACGCATGTCGTTCTCGTCCATTGCGAGACGACCTCGGGGATCGAAAATCCGCTGCAGGATATAGCCGCGGCGGTCGCCGGCGAAGGGCGCCGCCTGATCGTCGATGCGATGAGCTCGTTCGGCGCGCTGGACATCGACCTCACGGCCCTCAGGGTCGAAGCGGTGATCGCCTCCGCCAACAAGTGCCTCGAAGGCGCGCCCGGCATCGGGTACGCGCTGATCCAGCGCGAGGCGCTGGCGGCGGCGAAGGGCAACGCGCATTCGCTCAGCCTCGATCTATTCGACCAGCACGAATACATGGAGCGCACCGGCCAGTGGCGCTTTACCCCGCCGACGCATGTGCTGGCCGCACTCGATGCGGCGCTCGATGCGCACGAAGCGGAAGGCGGCGCGGCGGCGCGCGGCGCGCGCTACGCGGCGAACTGCAAGGTGCTGGTCGGGGGACTGCGCGATCTGGGGTTCGAAACATTCCTGCCGGACAGCCTGCAGGCGCCGATCATCGTCACCGTGCGCATGCCGGCCGATCCGGCGTTCGATTTCCCGGCGCTCTACGACCGTCTCAACGAACAGGGCATCGTGCTCTATCCCGGAGCGGTGACGCAGGAAAAGAGCTTCCGCATCGGCTGTATCGGACAGGTCTTCGAAAACGACATGCGACGCACCCTCGCGGCCATCGGCGACGCGGTCGATGCGATGGGCGTGTCGCGCGACGGGCTGAAACCCGACGCCTAAGCCGTAATCCGCATTCGCGGAAGTGGGGGAGCGGGCCGGTTCGGCCTAAAACGATATATCGCTACCCCATCTTCAGCAGCGCCTTCACGTTGCCGTTCAGGATCTTCGCCTTGGCCTGCCGGTTGAGGTACAGCCGCTCCATCCATTCGGTACCGGGCGGGTTGTCGACGAACGGGTAGTCGATCGAGAAGATGATGCGATCCATCCCCATCTCCTGAATGCAGCAGAGCAGCGCCGGATCGGAAAAATTGCCGCTGGTGGTGATCCAGAAATGTTCGGCGAACGTGTCGCGGAAGGCGAGCCCTCCCTCGTTTTCGACCCGCGACAGCGACTGGTCGATGCGCCACAGCGAAAACGGCAGCGACTCGCCCAGATGGCCGAGGATCATCTTGAGACCGGGATATTTGTCGAACACGCCTGACAGCACCATGCGGATGCCCTGGGTCGCGGTCTCGACCGTATAGCCCCAGCCGGACGAAACGAAGTTGGGGTATTTCTCGGCGTAATCCTTGTAGTAGACCTCCTGCACCGCCGGATGGGGACGGCCCGGATGCAGATAGATGGGCACGTCGAGCGCCTGCGCACGTTCGTAGATCGGCCAGTATTTCGGCAAATCGACGAATTCGCCGTTCGAAAGGCCGTGGATCATCGCGCCGCACAGGCCGAGCTTGTCGACCGCGCGTTCCAGCTCGTCCGCCGCCGCCTTCGGATCGGCGGTCGGCAACGCGGCAAACCCGCCGAACCGGTCGGGATGCGCATCAATGATCGCCTTCAGATTATCGTTGGCCTGCTTCGTGATCGCCGCCGCGGTATCCGCCGGCAGGCGCTGGGTCGAGGGCGCGCCGTGCGACAGGACCTGGATGTCGACGCCCGCCTCGTCCATTTCCCTGATGCGCAGTTCGCCGTAATCGTAGAGCCTTTCCTGCACTGCGCCGCGCCGGCCCGCCGCCGACTTTTCCCAGTGATCCGTGACGTCGTGATCCCAGTAATGCTCTTCGATGGCGATGACCTGCATGTTGTCGATGGTCATGAATATCTCCCTGTTTTAATTGACCAAACCGCTCACGCGGTATCGCGGCAATTCAAGAATTCGTAACAAAATCGCGGAAACGCCGTGCGACATCGGCAGGTGCGATCTTCGGCCTGCCCAGCCCGTCGATGGTGCCGCGTCCGACCTTCATGTGGATGAGGTGCGGACCGGATCCGGCAAGCGCTGTCCTTACTGCCTGATCAAACCCGTCGAGCCCGTCGCAGGTACTGGCGTGCGGATAGCCGCAGGCGATGGCGACGCCGGCGAAATCGACGGTCGGCGACACGGTCGGCTGGCCGCCGGTGCTCTCGTAGGTGCCGTTGTCGAACACGATGTGGATTAGGTTCTTCGGCAGGGTCGCCCCGATGGTCGCCATGGAGCCCAGTTTCATCAGCGCCGCCCCGTCCCCGTCGAGCACGATGACGGGCCGGTCGGAATTGACCGCCACGCCGAGACCCATCCCGGCGGCGCAGCCCATGGAGCCGACCTGGTAAAGATGCTGGTCGCGGTCGGCAAGCGTGTAGAGCTCGCGCCCGGTATAACCGGTCGTGGCGATCAGCGCCGCGTTATCGGGGCAGGCAGCCAGCAGGCGCTCCATCGACGCGACGCGACCCGGTACGGCGGCGCCGGTCTGCAGGTCCAGCGCCCTGCCCCGCGCGGGAGGCTCAATGATCGGCGCGTCGATGCCGTCGTCGCGCACCGCCCCCTTCTCCATGATCATCGCAAACGGCAGCTCTGTCCTTGCCATGGTCTCGCGCGCTTCCGCAATGGCGCCGGCGATGTCATTGTCCGAAGACGGAAAACCGCGATGCGGCACCTGAATGACGTCGAGCACGCCGGGCGTGATCGGCCCCATGAGCAGGTGCTGCGGCTCGTCCTCGATTCCCGGCCCGCCGCGCCAGGTGACGATCAGCAGGGTCGGGATCCTGAACGGGTGATTGAGCGAGGTCAGCGGGTTCACCGCGTTGCCGAGCCCCGAATTCTGGCACATCACCACAGTGTCCTTGCCGGCGAGCCAGGCGCCCGACGCAATGGCCACCGCCTCGCCCTCGCTCGCCGCCCCGATATAGGCCAGCGACTCGTCGCTGATGACGCGGTTGATAATGGGCGTCAGGAACGAGCACGGAACGCCCGAATAGAATCCGAACCCCGAATCCAGAGCGGGTTTCAGAAAGCTGTCGGCTTCGATCATGGAAATCTCCTTCGGCCCCGTTTTAGACCGAATCGTGGATTGCGGAAATCGCCTGTGCTTCCTATAGAATGCCCCAATGATCAAGACACCGAAACTGACGGACCGGCAGGTCGCCGATTTCGAACGCGATGGCTATGTCGTCGTGCCGGGCGCATTCGACGCCGGGGATGCCGCCGCCATCGAACGGTGGGCGCGCGAGGTCGCGGCGCTGCCTGAGGAAGTCGGCAGACACTGGGTCTTTCACGAGAAATCGCGCGCCGATGGCAGCGACCTGATTAACCGGATCGAATATATCAGGCGCTTTCATGACGGGTTCGACGAACTGACCCGGGTGCTCGCGGCGCCCGCGGCGCAGGTCTTCGGCGAGGACGTCGTGCTGTTCAAGGAAAAGATCAATTTCAAGATGCCGGGCGGCGGCGGGTTCGAACCCCATCAGGACAGCCAGGCGGGTTGGGAAGACTACGCGACCAACTTCGTCAACGTCATGGTCTGTATCGACGAGGCCACGGAGGAGAATGGCTGCATCGAGCTGGCGCCGGGCCAGAACCGCCGCGGGCTGCTGCGCGGCATGGAGCCGCTGACCGAAGACGACACGCGGGACATGGCATTCGTCAAGTATCCGACGAAGCCAGGCGATATCGCGCTGTTCGACGCCTATGTGCCGCACCGCTCGGAACCCAACCCGACCAAATCCCAGCGGCGCATGTATTTCGCGACCTACAACCGCACGTCGGAAGGCGATCATCTGGAGCAGTATTACGCCGACAAGCGCAAGAACTTCCCGCCCGATATCGAGCGCGAGGAAGGCAGGGAATACGTCTACAAGGTATAAAAAAACGGCGGCCTCGAAGCCGCCGTTTTCGTATCCGCCTTAAATCCGCTCAGTACAGCGGGAAGCCCTTGGTCGTGCAGCGGCGCAGTTCGCGGGTCTGCTCGTCCGGCCAGGTGGTGCGGGCGTGGTGACAGGCCAGGTTGTCCCACATCAGCAAATCGTTGGGCCGCCAGACATGCTCGTAGATGACAGACGAATCCTCCATGATATCGAACATCTTATGGAGGATTTCCTCGCTCTCGTCGCGGTCGATGCCCTCGATCCGGAGCGTATTGAGGCGCGAGACGTAGAGCCCGATCCGTCCCGACCCGGGATTCTTCAGGAACATCGGCTGGCGATAATGGAAGATGTTGTTGAGGTCGATATCCTGGCTCAGCCGTTGGTCGCAGCCGTAGTCGTACGCCTGCATCACCATCGTGTCCTTGAAACGTTCCTTCCATTCCGCGGGCAAATGGTCGTAAGCCGCATACATGCTGGAATAAAGCGTGTGTCCGCCTTCGGTCGGAATTTCAATGCCGTAGAGGAACGACGCGCGGTGCGGCGCCTGGTGGTAGCACTTGTCCGAATGGAACCACATCTCGCCATGACCGAGCCCGCCGAGCGCCTTGCCGTCCTCGTCCTTTTTGTCGGTGATCGGCATCAGATTGACCCAGTCGGCCCCTTCCTTCGGCGCGCTGGCGCCGGGTTTCGGCTTGTGACGTTCCGCCACCTCGCCGAAATAGCCCGCGAATCGAAGCTGATCCTCGCCCGTGAAATTCTCCTGATCGCGGAACAGCAGGACCGCGTGCTGGTGCCAGGCATCCCGGATTTCCTCGACAGTGCCCGGATCGAGCGGTCGGGTCAGATCGACGCCTCCGATTTCCGCACCGATGGCGGGATGCAGCGGCGTAACGGTAATGCTGGCGGTTTCCTTGACGACGGTGGCCATTGTTCCAGTCCCCTCTCGTGTTTCGTTTCGGGGACACCGACGCGGCGACGGCATACCCGGAAACAGGTTGGCGTTATTGTAGCGGAAACCGGGCGTCTCAGTAAATGGACAACGAAACTGCCGACGAACGAAAATCCGGCTTACTCCGGCGTCGGCAGGACCCGCGGAAGAATGCTGGCGGCAATCAGCAGGACCAGGGCCGCCCCCGCAAGAATCCGAAACAGCATGTCGAATCCCCAGCCCTGGTGGACGAAGGCAATCAGCGGAAGCGTTGCGGCAAGAGCTGTGAAGCTGACCACGTAACGGATGCCGTAGGCCCGCGCCCGCCACGCGCCGGCCGCCATCTTGCCGATCATGAAGTCGTTGATGGGAATCTGTCCGAACGCGCCGAGCATGAAACCGAGCGCAATCGCCAGCGCAACCCCGCCCGCCATGCCCGGCATGATTGCGAAGAAAACGAGCTGGATCGCAGCCACGCCGATGAACACCGGGCGCGGCCCGTACCGGTCGAGCAGGCTGCCGACGGCGAGCTGGGCGAAGGAGGCGACAGTGAACACGACGAATGCGAAGGCCCCGATGGCGGTGGCGATATCGACATCGCTCCCGCCGAACGCCTGGTTCAGGAAACCCGCAAGTCCCTGCAGCCGTTCATCGAAAATCTTGGGCAACGCAAAGGTCGTCGACTGGAAGATCACGCTGGAAACGGCGGCCGTCAGAAACACGATGGCGCTGACACGGATGACGACGGCCCGGACGGACGCGCTGCTGTACGATCCGGCCTCTCCCGCCTTTGCCGCCGTCGCGAACGGCGCCGTCAGCGCTTCGCGACGCAGGGCGAAATAGACCGCGCCGACAGCAACCGACACCGCGCCCGGCAGAAAAAAAGCGAGGCGCCAGCCCCCGTTATCGATCAGGAACCCCGTCAGAAGCGCAGCGCAGGCGACGCCGAGATTGCCCCATACGCCATTGACGGCGAGCCTCATGCCCGTGTTCTTCCATTTCGCGCTGACGATCGCGAGGCCGACGGGATGATAGATCGCCGCGAAGACGCCAATGACGAACAGCCCGGTTCCGACCTGCAACGGCGTCTCCGCAAAACCGGTCAGGATAGAGGCGAGGCCGATCCCGACGAAAAAGACGCACATCATGCCGTCGCGGTTCCAGCGGTCGGCGATACAGCCGGCCGGCAGCGCGAAAACGCCAAAAGCGAAAAAGCCGGGCGTCGCATAGGCCAGGAGATCGCCGTACCCCACGCCCCATTCGCGCGCGAGCGCCAGCGCCGCAACCGTCGCAAACACCAGCATGAACAGGTGATCGAGAAAGTGCCCGATATTGAGCAGCAGGAAATGGACGCTGTCGCGGTCCATACAACCGGCCCGTTCGGTCAGTCGAACAATGCGAGATCGACGTAATCGCCCATCCGCGTGTAGCCGGCGTCGCCCGGATGCAAATGATCGCCGCAATCATAGACCGGCAGCATCCGGGTCGGATGATCGGGATCGCGCAACGCCAGATCGAAGTCGATCACCGCATCGAACGCGTCGCCATCGCGGATCCAGCCGTTGACTTCCTGACGCACCGCTTCGCCTTCCGGGGTATAGAGCCCCGCAAGGCCGGGCGGCGGATTGTAGTTCTCGTTTTCAAAGGTCAGCATGGTCCCGCCATAGATCGCGATACCCCGCGCGCGCGTCCGCGCCGCGACAGAGGCGAGCCCCTCGATCAGTTCCGCGGCCGTCACGTCCTGCGCCGGGTCGCGGCTGCGGTTTCGGATATCGTTGATGCCGAGAAACACGATGGCGTGGGTCACACCCGGCTGGGAGAGCACGTCCCTGTCCCAGCGCCATTGCAGGCTGCCGCCGCGCGCGTCGTGAACGATCCGGTTGCCGCCGATTCCCTGGTTCATGATGCCGGGCATGTTGCCGGGCCGGTCGTCCGCCAGGCGTCGCGCAAGCCGGTCGGGCCAGCGGAGATTGGCGCCAACCGTCGAAATGTTCGAAATGGTGAGGGAGTCGCCGATGGCGACGACACCCTTCGTGTCGTCATCGGCAGGCACGTCGATGCCGATCAGAAAGAACGAAGCGTCGAGAGATGCCGCCACGGGCATGTCGGCCTCTCTCGTAAAATCGCCGGGCGGCGATATCCAGCAGGTCTGAACGACATTGATCTGTCCGGTAACGCCCGCCTCGTTTGGCAGGCTGCCCGGTACGAAGACGCTGACCACCAGATCGGAAAGCGGCGCGGCATCGATTTCGACCGGGTCGCTGATAACCAGCGCGCCCGGCGCAAGGGAAACGGTGTCCCGGCCGAAAAACGTGATCGACCGGTCGGTCTCCGGATCTGCGGTATCGCCATCGCCCCTGAGCGCGACCCGCGCCGAGCCGATATCGAGCTTCCTGCTGCCATAGAAATTCGAAAATCGTATCCGTACCCGGTCGCCGCCCCGGCTGATATGGGCGATCATGCGCACCGTCTGTCCGTCGAGCGACACGTCGTCCATCTTCGTCGGCGACACCGCCCATGTGCCGACCCACCGGTGCTGTTGGCTCATAACGCGTCTCCCTGCCTGCCCCTGCCGGCGCGCGGCAGGATCTCGTTCTCCGCCCGGTCGACATCTTCCGGAAAATCGATTTCGATCCAGGCCAGCCCGGCGATATCCACAGCGCCCACCCGGTCGTTGAACTCGCCCAGGATCAGATCCCTCACGGCCTCTTCATAGGGCTCGACGGTTGGCGTTGCAGATACGTAATTTCCGGTCCGCCTCGCCAGCGCCGCGCTGAAATCGGGCCCCATCCGGATGAACCCGACCCATTCGCCTATGTCCTCGTAGGACACTTCGCCAATCGCCTTGCGGAACTCGACCGGCCGGCCGTCGCGCAGGCAGAACTTGACCGGTTCCTCGCCGTCCTCGAAACCGCTGTCATACGGAAAACAGGTCCGGGATTGCGACGCCAGCATCCGCTGCAGGATGGCCGGGTCGTAAAGAACATCCGCGTCCATGAACAGCCAGTCGTCGCCGTCGGAAAGCATCTCCCGCGCCGTCCACATGGAAATCACGCTGCCCTCGCGAAAACGGGGATTTTCCAGAAACCGGACAAATCCCCCTGCGCCGAGCGCGGCAATTTCGTCCCGGATCAGGCTGGCGTTGTAGCCGACCACCATCACCAGCTGTTCGATCTCGAGATCCTGAAGAATCCGGATATGGCGCGCCAGCAGCGTCTCGCCGCCGAATTCAAGCAGGCATTTGGGACGGCCGGAATCGTCGGGGCCGGTCAGGCGGGTGCCGGTGCCGGCGGCGAGAATGAGCGCTTTCATATCAGTCGAGATATCCGTGTTCGCGGAACCAGGAAACGGCATCGGCAAAGGCTTCGCTGACGGGCCGCGCGCCGTATCCGAGATCGCGTTCCGCCTTCGCCGACGAATAGTACATCTTCTTTTTCGCCATCCGCAGCCCGTCGATCGTCACGAACGGCTCGTCGCCGCCGGTGAGGCGAGTCCACGCCTCCGCCGCAACAGCGATCGGCATGATGGCGAGACGGGGAATCTTGACGGTTGGCGGTTTCCGGCCGCAGATTTTTGCAATCTCCGCCAGGATTTCGGACAGGGTCATGTTCTGTCCGCCCAGCACGTAACGCTGTCCGGTTTCCCCCTTCTTCCAGGCGAGATAATGGCCTTCCGCGACGTCCTCGACATGGACCACGTTGAGTCCGGTATCGACGAAGGCCGGCATGCGCCCGGCGGCGGCTTCGACGATCATGCGACCGGTGGGCGTCGGCTTGATGTCGCGCGGACCGACCGGTGCCGACGGGTTGACGATCACGACCGGCGCCCCTTCTTCCGCGATCATGTTCCGGACCGCTTCCTCGGCGAGGAATTTGGATTTCTTGTAGATTCCGATCATGTCTTCGAGCGCGACCGGCGTGGTTTCGTCCGCAGGCGTTCCGGCCCCTATATTGCCAAGCGCCGCCACCGAGGATGTGTAAACGATGCGCTCTACGCCCGCCCCCATCGCCGCGCGGATCAGGCTGCGCGATCCCTCGACGTTGGTCGCCAGCATTGCGTCCGGTTCGCGCGTCCAGAGCCGGTAGTCGGCGGCGACGTGAAACAGCGCATCGCATCCCCGGCAGGCGGATTTGAGGGACTCCGGGTCGTTCAGATCGCCGACCGCCCGCTCGACCGGGAGCCCGTCGATATTCGCGAGATTGCTCGACGGCCGCACCAGCACGCGCACGGCAACGCCATCGGCCAGGAGGCGGCGGGCGACGGCGGAGCCGACAAAGCCGGTGGCGCCGGTCACGAGGGCCGTCATGGGTGCAGGGTCCGGTCGGGAATCATGCGGCGAAGATTAGGGCTTTTCTTTGCCGGTCGAAAACCCCACTTGTGCGGAATTCCCGGCGACGGCGCGGAGATTCTTGCCGCCCACCCCGGTTACGACTAGGTTGCGCCTTGAAAGAGAGGTCTTCGTGAGCGTACCCCTGATACAGCAGCTCCGCGTGGGGAGCTACATCGTGAGCCAGCGCCTGAAGGGCGTGAAGCGCTATCCCCTCGTCCTGATGCTCGAACCCCTGTTCCGCTGCAACCTGGCCTGTGTCGGGTGCGGCAAAATCGATTACGAGGACGATATCCTCAACCGCCGCCTGTCGGTCGAAGACTGCGTTCAGGCTGCCGAGGAATGCGGCGCGCCGATCGTCTCGATCCCGGGCGGAGAACCCCTGCTCCACAAGGATATCAGGCAGATCGTCGAGGAACTCGTCGCCCGCAAGCGGTTCGTCTATCTCTGCACCAACGCGCTGCTGATGGAAAAGCGGCTGGAGCTGTTCACGCCGACGCCCTACCTGACCTTCTCGGTCCATCTCGACGGGCTGCGCGAACACCACGACCGGGCAGTCAACCAGCCGGGTACGTTCGACCGGGCGGTCTCGGCCATCAAGGCGGCCAGGGCAAAGGGCTTCCGGGTCAACGTCAACTGCACCCTGTTCGACCAGATGAACGCGGCGGAAGCCGCCAGGTTCTTCGATTTCTGCATGGACGAGCTGAAAGTCGAGGGGATCACCGTTTCGCCGGGCTACGCCTACGAGCGCGCGCCCGACCAGGAGAATTTCCTGAACCGCCAGCGGACCAAGGAGCTGTTCCGCGACATTTTCCGGATCGGCTCGCTCAAGAAATGGCGGTTCAGCCAGTCGACCATGTTCATGGATTTTCTGGCAGGCAATCAGGAGTATCACTGCACGCCATGGGGCAACCCGACGCGCAATATCTTCGGCTGGCAGAAGCCCTGCTATCTGCTGTCTGAAGGCTACACGCAGAGCTTCGCCGCGCTCATGGAGGAAACCGACTGGGATTCCTACGGCACCGGCAAATACGAAAAATGCGCGAACTGCATGGTCCATTGCGGCTACGAGGCGACGGCGGTGAACGACACGCTTTCGCATCCGCTCAAGGCGCTCGGCGTGTTCCTGAAAGGGATCGATACCGAGAAACCCATGGCGCCGGAAATTTCGCTCGAAAACCAGCGCCCCGCCGAGTTCGTGTTCGACGATGTCGTCCAGACGATGTCAGAGCGGCTCGCGCAGGAACGGAAGCGCAGCGACGCGGCGTAGCGTCGCAAAGGCCGGCGTGCTTCGACGGGCCAGCATCGCCATTCCGGAAATATCCGATGGTCGCCGGATCAGCCCGGCAAGGATCGAAATAAGCGCCACGCCCCCTTCGGACGTCAGGGATCTGGCCGCCGTCTCCGGCAACTCGTCCTCGGCGGCGTCGGCAATGACGCGAATCGCCAGAAACGGAATTTTCAATGCCGCTGCGACCCGCATGACCTCATGGCTTTCCATATCCGCTGCGAGGGCGCCTGTCGCGCTGTGAAGCGTATGCTTGCTCCCGGCGAACCGCACAAGTTCGTCCGCGCCGAGCACGGCACCGATCCGGAAATCCATGCGAGCCGATTCCAGCGCGGCGGCAAACCTGTCCCGCCATGCATCGTCGGTCGGAACCTTTGCGCCGTCAGGGGAAATGACCGTGCTGGACAGGACGAGGTCGCCGGCCCTGAGCGCCGGATCGAGACCGCCGGCCAGACCGACGCTGAGCAACGCGCCGCAACCGCCATCGACGAGTTCCGCCGCCAGACGTCTCGCCCGGTCGGGACGCGCGCCCGAACAGCGAATATCGATGCGGTTTACAACCGGCGAAAAACAGGCCCGCTCGCGCAGGGACCCCGTAACTGCCCCTACCGCGATGCCGGCATCAGGCACGGTCGGGTCCGGTCAGAGCCCGAAAGCCGGGCGCTGGGAATTGGTGGCTCTGAGATTGCGGTACCGCGCAAGGGCCCACAGGGGGAAATAGGCGCAATAGCCGTGATAGCGGAGATAGAATACACGCGGAAATCCGACCGCGTTGTAGTACTCCTCTTCCCAGTCGGCGCCGTTGCGGGGCGCGTTCACCAACCAGGCGACCCCCCGGCGCACTTCTTCGCTGTCGACTTCTCCGGCCGCCATGAGGGCGAGCAGCGCCCACGCGGTCTGCGACGGCGTGGAGGCCTTGGCTTCTCCCTTGTATTCCGGCCAGTAGGTCGTGCAGTCCTCGCCCCAGCCGCCGTCTTCGCGCTGCTGCGCTTTCAGCCAGTCGACCGCTTTCCGGATATGGGGCGCCGCCATGTCTTCGCCCGCGGCGTTCAGGGCGCAGAGCGCGGACCAGGTCCCGTAAATGTAGTTGGTCCCCCAGCGACCGAACCAGGACCCGTCCTTTTCCTGCTCGCGCCGCAGATAGTTGAGACCTTTCTTCATAACCGGGTGATCGCGGTCGTAGCCGAGTTGCGCCAGCATCGAGATGCAGCGCGCGCTGACGTCGGCGGTCGCCGGGTCGAGCAAAGCGCCGTGATCGGCGAACGGAATATGCTCCAGCCAGTAATATTCGTTATCGGCATCGAAAGCGCCCCAGCCGCCCTGCGCGCTCTGCATGCCGATCACCCATTCGGCGCCACGGGCCACGGATTCGCGGAGCCCCAGATCGCCGGCTCGGTCCAGCGCCGTTACGACGGCTGCAGTATCGTCCACGTCGGGATAATAGTCGTTGCGATACTGGAACGCCCAGCCGCCGGGCCGGACTTTCGGCCGGTTCACCGCCCAGTCGCCCTTGACGTCGAGAATCTGCCGTTCCGCAAGCCAGCGGGTCGCCCGACCGATCACCGGGTCGTCGCCGGGATGACCCGCCTCCATCAAGGCATGCGCCGCCAGCGCGGTATCCCAGACCGGAGATACGCACGGCTGCACATAGGCGCTGTCGCCGTCTTCGACGATCAGGTCGTCGATCGCCTTCCTGGCCGTAACATAGTCGGGGTCGTCCCGCGAATAGCCAAGCGCGTTAAACGCCATCAGCGTATTGGCCATCGCCGGGAAAATCCCGCCGAGCCCGTCCTCGCCGTTGAGCCGTTCCCGGATGAAATTCATCGCCCGATCGACCGCCTTCTGCTGCGCGCCTTTCGGAAGATACGGCACGACGAAACGTCCCACCTTGTCGAGCGCAAGCATGATATCACCCAGCCAGTGGCCGGTCGGGTTCTGCAACCAGTCCTTTTCCTGATCCGGAGGAACGGTGAACAGTTCTTCGATCCCGATTCCCCTGGGGTTGGTCGCGCAGGGCTTCAGCGCCTGCAGCACCAGAAGCGGCACCATGACGGTCCGCGACCAGTAGGAAACCTTTTCCATGATGTTGAGCGGGGACCGCCGGGGCGCGAGCAACACCTCGACCCGTATCAGCGGACAGGCGTTCCACGGCACCTGACCGAACAGCGCCAGCGAAATGCGGGTAAACACGTTCGATTTTGCCGCCCCGCCATGGCGAAGGATCGCCTCGCGCGCGCGGCGCATGTGCGGCGCACCGGGATCGTCGCCCACGAGTTTCAGGGCGTAATACGCCTTGACCGACGCGCTCATGTCGAACGGGCCGCCATGAAACAGCGGCCAGCCATTGTGACCGTCCGAATCCTGAATGGCGCGCAGGTAGTTGGCGAGCTTCCGCTCGGTACTGTCGTCTGTCTCGTCCAGATAATGGTTGAGAAGAATATATTCCGCGGGAATGGTCGCGTCCGCCTCCAGGTCGTAGACCCAGTGACCGTCCGGCCGCTGACAATCTGCAAGACAGGTGGCGACCTCCTCGATGGTTGAGTCGAGAAGGGCGATTTCGGGAGACACTCTCCCTGCCCCAACAGGCCCCGAATTCAACATGGAAGAAACCTGACTAACAGAACTGTCCAACTGATTGCCCCCGGCGCTCCGCCCCGCCTGTTTCGACCGGGAGGCCCATCAGCGAAGGTCGGATACGATTATGTTCGAGAATCATTAGGAAACTCAACAGCTTCTAACGAATTGCCCGAAAACGTTAAAACTTCGTTACGCTACTTGAGGCGCATGCTGCTCTCATATGAGCCCATAGCGCAGCAAAATCCAGAGTTTTTGAAGTTTTCCCAGTGAAACGGGCTTTTCAGGCGTCTTCCAGCCTCGTTTTACGAGACGGTCGAGGATCCTGCTGTAATTCTCCATCATCATGATCGCCGGCCGCATGGTGCGCCGGTCGCAGGCTGCCAGCGCCGCCGACGCTTCGAGATACCGGCGATGGGCGATGGCGGCAAGCTCGTCGCACAGCTCGGGGAATCTTGGATGACGGATCGCCCGGGCGGCGCTGTTGGGCGGAATATCGTAGCGGCGCAGCATGTCGTTCGGCACGTACAGCCGGTCGATCTCTGCATCCTCCGCCAGGTCGCGCAGGATATTGGTCAGCTGAAGCGCCTGTCCCAGCGCCGTCGCTACCGGCTCGCCGCGTTCGTCGTCGATGCCGAATACGCGGTTGGAAAGCCGCCCTACGGCGCATGCGACCCGGTCGCAATAGGCTTCCAGAGCCGCGACAGACGGCATCCTGACGGAATCGGCGGAATCGATTTCCATTCCCTCGATTACGGCCAGAAAGGCGTGTTTGGGCAGTCCGAACGCCTCGACCGGATCGGCAAGAGCGAGGGAAACGGGATGCTGCGGGCGTCCGTTGAACAGGCGTTCTATTTCGACGCGCCAGCCGCCGAGGCGGGTCAGCTTGTCGGACTGCTTGCCCGGATCGTCGGCGATGTCGTCCACCTCGCGGCAGAATGCATAAACCGCGTACATGGCATCCCGCTTTCGTCGCGGCAGCATCCGCATCGCCCAGTAAAAGGACGTACCGGACGCGCGCACCACGCTGGCGACGTGTTCGAGGGCCTGTTCGCGTTTCATGACGGGCGCAGCATAGTGCATATCCGGCGACGCCGTCATCGACCATCGCCGCGGCGCGCGGGCGCCTCGTATGACCGGCCTTTCCATGCCCCGCCCTGTCCCCGCAAATGACGCAAGGCCGACGATACGGTCATCAGCGTATAGGCCAGAGCAACCAGCGGCAGCAGGGCGGATCTCCAGGCGCCCAGACCGTAAAACCGGAGCATCGGCACGTAGAGAGCCGCGGCGAGGCCGCAACCGGCCGCACCGAAAGACGCCGCCGCGCCATCGCCCGAAACGAGTCCCGCAGCAAGGGCGACAGGGGGCAGGAGATAGAGAAACGCCATCCCCAGAACGGTCCCCGCGAGCTGCAATACCGAGTGGTCGAGCTGCACGAAAGCGGTTCGTGCGACCATATTCCATATTCCGGAAAGCCCGTCGTAACCGCGAATGCTTCGGCTGGTTTCTGCGAGCCCCAGCCAGATGCGCCCTTCCCGCGCGATTTCCGCCGCCAGCGCGCAGTCGTCAATCACCCTGTCCCGTATCGCGGAAACCCCGCCGATTCGATCAAGCGCCGTGCGGCGTACCAGCATGCAGCCGCCCGCGGCCGCAGCCCGCCTTCCGTCCTGAACCCAACGGAAGGGATAAAGCTTCTGAAAGAAATACACGAAGGCGGGAATCAGCCATCTTTCCCAGAATCGTTCGCACCTCAATCGCACCATGAGGGACGCCATGTCGAGTCCGTCCGCTTCCGCCATGGCAACGAGCCGCCGCAAACCATCCTTTCCGTGGGCGATATCGGCATCGGTCAACAAGAGGTAATCCGCATCGGGAGCGATTTCCGCCGCGCGTTCGATGCCCTGATGCATCGCCCAGAGCTTGCCGGTCCACCGTTCGGGAAGCGGCGCGCCAACGACGATATCGAGACGGCCAGGCGGCGCCGCGTCGCGGGCGATGGCTGCCGTACCGTCGCGGCTGCCATCGTCGACGAGAACGATAGCGAGATCGCCGGGATAATCCTGGTCCGCGAGCGAATGCACCGACTCCGCGATCGACTCCGCCTCGTCGCGCGCGGGAATGACCGCGACCACCCTGGGCCAGCCGTTTTTCGGATCGGGGCGCTCGGAAAGACGCTGATCGCACAGCCAGTAGCTCCCCCGGAACAGGGCGAGCCAGAACCAGGCAAGCAGCGCCGCGAAAGCCATACATCCCAGTACAGTTATTTCCATCGATCGTCCCGAACAGACGGATATTCGTCCCAAAACCGAAATGATAAGCTGATGCGGCGAATCAATCCCGGATCAAACCGGCCTGTCGATATCGGGGAGGATACGGCCATGGCTGATTTTTCAATTCAAACCGCCGCAATCGATCATGTCGTGCTCTACGTGCGGGATGTCGCCAGATCCCGCGCCTTTTACGAGGGAGTACTCGGCATGACGGTCAGGAGTGCCGGGGAGCATCATGCCTTTCTCCGTTGCGGCACACAGCAGATCGGGCTTTTCGAAACCGACGACGAAGCAGCGCTCTCGACGCACGGACAGCTCAATCACCTTGCGTTTTCGATCATCGGCGGCACACGGGAGGAAATCGTCGGCACGCTGAAATCAAACGGCGTCGCCGTCAGAGGACGGCGCGGCGATCCCGAATGCGTCTATTTCGACGACCCCGACGGGCACACGCTTCAGCTCATGGTGGAGTCCTGAAGCGGACATGAATGTCGGGCGGAATTGGCGCAGCCATGCTCGAGCATGCGGCTTTGCCGGACGGCCCGGATAAGCTACAACCTGCCGGAGTTCGACTCCGGAGGAAGGAATGACGGAAAACAGTACCGGCTGGCAGTTCTGGGTGGATCGCGGAGGAACGTTTACGGATATCGTGGCGCGCCGCCCCGACGGGTCGCTGACGGCCTACAAGCTGCTTTCCGAAAATCCGGAACGATATCCGGACGCCGCCATCCAGGGCGTCCGGGACCTGATGGGAATCGATCAGCAAACGCCGATCCCGGACGACGCGATCGACGCCGTCAAGATGGGAACGACCGTGGCCACCAACGCGCTGCTGGAGCGCAAGGGCGACCGAACGGTCCTCGCCATCACGAAAGGATTCGCCGACCAGCTCCGCATCGGTTACCAGAACCGGCCGAAGATCTTCGCCCGCCGGATCGAACTTCCCGAACTCCTCTACGAACGCGTCGTCGAGATCGAGGAACGCTATACCGCCGAGGGCGAGGAACTCGCCCCGGTCGACGAGACCGGCGCGCGCCGGACCCTGCAGGAAGCCTTTGACGACGGCATCCGTTCGGTCGCCATCGTGTTCATGCACGGTTACCGCTATCACGATCACGAAGCGCGGGTCGCCGACATCGCCCGGGAGATCGGTTTCACGCAGATTTCTGTGAGCCACGAGGTCAGCCCGCTGATGAAGCTGGTCGGGCGCGGCGACACGACCGTGGTGGACGCGTATGTTTCGCCGATTCTCAGGCGCTATGTCGATCAGGTTGCGGGCAGCCTCGGCGACGTCCGCCTGATGTTCATGCAGTCGAACGGCGGGCTGACCGACGCCCGCTTTTTCCAGGGCAAGGATTCAATCCTGTCGGGCCCGGCGGGCGGCATTGTCGGCGCGGCGCGCACCGCGGCGATGGCCGGCTACACCCGGATCATCGGATTCGACATGGGCGGCACGTCCACCGATGTCGCACATTACGACGGCGAATACGAACGTGCCTTCGAAACGCTGGTCGCGGGCGTCCGCATGCGCGCACCGATGATGCGCATACACACGGTCGCCGCCGGCGGCGGATCGATCCTGCATTTCGACGGCGCGCGATACCGGGTGGGTCCCGATTCCGCCGGCGCCAATCCCGGCCCGGCCTGCTACCGGCGCGGCGGACCGCTCGCCGTGACCGACGCGAACGTGATGGTCGGCAAGATCAACCCCGATTTCTTTCCGCGCGTGTTCGGTCCGGACGGCGATCAGCCGATGGACGCCGACATCGTGCGCGAAAAATTCGCGGCGCTGGCAGAGCAGATCGCACAGGATACCGGCGACGCCCGCACACCGGAGGAAGTCGCCGACGGGTTCCTCAAGATCGCGGTCGAGAACATGGCCAATGCGATCAAGCAGATTTCCGTGCAGCGCGGCTACGACGTCACCGAATACACGCTCAACTGCTTCGGCGGCGCGGGCGGTCAGCATGCCTGTCTTGTGGCGGATTCGCTCGGGATGAAGCGCGTGTTCGTCCATCCGTTCGCAGGCGTGCTGTCGGCATACGGCATGGGACTCGCCGACCAGCGCGTGATGCGCGAACGCGCCGTGGAAGCAACGCTGTCGGACTCTCTCGTTCCGGAACTGAACGTTGCGTTCGACGAGATGGAATCCGACGGGCGCGCCGAAATGGCGCGGCAGGGCGTGGACCCGGGCCGTACCGAGGCCGTTCGAAAGGCTCATCTCCGCTACGAAGGCACCGATACCGCGCTGGTGGTCGATTACGGCCCGATGGCCGATATCGTCGCCCGCTTCGAAGAAGCGCACCGCCAGCAGTTCGGCTTCATCTCGCCGGAGAAGAGCCACATCGTCGAGGCGCTGTCGGTCGAGGTCATCGGCGCAGGCGAGGTGCTTGAAGACCCGGTCGTAGGCGACGAAAAGGACGTCGCGGCCCCTGCCCCGCTTGCCACCGTGCCGATGTACTCGGCTAACGAGACTCACGACACGCCGGTCTACGACCGCGAGGCGATGAAACCCGGCTGCCGTATCGACGGGCCGGCGATCCTGAAGGAAGCCAACGCGACCACCGTGGTCGAGCCCGGCTGGCGGGCCGAGGTTACAAGGCACGACCACCTGGTGCTGACCCGCGTCGTGGCGCTCCCCAAGCGCGTCGCCATCGGCACCGAGGCCGACCCGGTCATGCTGGAGGTGTTCAACAACCTGTTCATGTCGATAGCCGAGCAGATGGGCGGCGTGCTGCAGAACACGTCCTATTCGGTCAACATCAAGGAACGGCTCGATTTCTCCTGCGCGATCTTCGATACGGCGGGTGACCTTGTCGCCAACGCCCCGCATATCCCGGTGCATCTGGGATCGATGAGCGAGAGCGTGAAGACGGTTGCACGCGAACGCGCGGGCACCATGAAGCGCGGCGACGTCTACATGCTGAACACGCCCTATAACGGCGGCACGCATCTGCCGGACGTTACGGTGATTACGCCGGTGTTCGTGGCGGACCGGGACGAGGTGCTGTTCTACGTCGCCTCGCGCGGACATCACGCGGAGATCGGCGGCATCACGCCGGGTTCGGTGCCGCCCTATTCGAAGCATATCGACGAGGAAGGAATCCTGATCGACAATTTCCAGCTCGTCGCAGAGGGCGTCCTGCTGGAAAAGGAAACCGAAGCGCTGTTCTCCAGCCACAAATATCCGACGCGCAATTTTCATCACAATCTGGGCGACCTGAAGGCGCAGATCGCCGCCAACGAAAAAGGCGTGCAGGAGCTCAACCGCATGGTCGGGCATTTCGGGCTCGACGTCGTGAAAGCCTACATGCAGCACGTCCAGGACAATGCCGAGGAATCGGTGCGCCGCGTGATCGACGCCCTGTCCGACGGGACCTTCGAATACGAAACCGATTACGGCGCGAAGATCAAAGTGGCGCTTACCGTAGACAGGAAGTCGCGCAGCGCGCGGATCGATTTCGCGGGGACGTCGGACCAGCAGCCCAATAATTTCAACGCGCCCTCCGCCATCTGCGTCGCCGCCACGCTCTACGTGTTCCGGACGCTGGTGGACGACGACATCCCGCTCAATGCCGGCTGTCTCAAGCCGCTCGACATTGCGATTCCGGAAGGCTGCATGCTGAACCCGACCTATCCGGCGGCCGTCGTCGCCGGCAATGTCGAGACCTCGCAGGCCATCACCGACGCGCTGTTTGGCGCGCTCGGCATGATGGGCGCGGCGCAGGGCACGATGAACAATTTCACCTTCGGAAATGACAATCACCAGTATTACGAAACGATCTGCGGCGGCTCGGGCGCGGGCCCCGATTACGACGGAACCGACGGCGTTCACACCAACATGACCAACACGCGGCTGACCGATCCGGAAATCCTCGAATGGCGTTTCCCCGTCCTGCTGGAAAGCTTCTCGCTGCGTCGCGGTTCGGGCGGAAAAGGCGAGTATCGCGGCGGCGACGGCGTCATCAGACGGGTCCGCTTCCGCGAAGCGATGACCGCTTCGATCCTGTCGGGCCATCGCGAGGTCCCGCCCTACGGCATGGCGGGCGGCGGACCGGGCACGGTCGGGCGCAACTATGTGGAACGGACCGATGGCTCGATCACGGCGCTGAAGGGCACGGATTCTGTCGAGGTCGAACCCGGCGACGTGTTCGTGATCGAAACGCCGGGCGGCGGCGGTTACGGAAAACCCGGCGCCGGCCGGAAGGCCGCGGAGTAGTCCCATGGCGTTCTCCACCTGGCGCGGCACGGTCGGGCTGATCAAGCCGACCATGCGCCCGGGCTCGACGGAGGAACTGATCCGGCTTCTGCCGGATGGCGTCGGCGTCATCCCGATCGTGCAGAACGTCCGCCGGGGCACGGTGGACGAGTTCGAAGAAGCGCTCGAAGGCTACCATCGGAACGCGCTCAAACTCGGCGAGGCGGGCGTCGACCTGATCCACCATTCGGGGACACCGCCCTTCATGATGATCGGCGTGAAGCGCGAGGCCGCGCTGATGAAGAAATGGGAGCGCGAGACCGGTGTGCCCAACTTCACCGCCAACCAGAATGTCGCGAACGCGCTCAGGACGCTGGGGGCGAAAAGGATCATCGGCGTCAGCTACTCGGCGCTCCAGAACCAGCTGACCGTCGATTACCTGACCCAGGCCGGTTTCGACGTGCTCGCCATGGAACCGCTGGAAGTGCCGTTCGAGAAGGCTGGCGAGATCTCGCCGCAGGCGGTCTATGCGCTGGTCCGCAAAACGTATCTCGCCAACCCGAAGGCCGAGGCGATTTACCTGCAGGGGAATGCCTGGCGGCTGCTCTCGATCGTGGAGATGATGGAACGCGATTTCGGCATCCCAGTCATCGAAACCGGCTGCGCGCTATGCTGGGAAATCCAGAAGCGCTTCACGATCCGCGAACCGCGCGACGGCTGCGGCAGGCTGATGAGGGAACTGCCCTGACCCTGCCCTGGGCTAGGGGGATCCGTCGACGTGGCGCTAGTCCTTCCAGATGCCGAGTTCTTTGGCCTGCTTTTTGACCTTGGACGAAAGCAGGCTAACGACCCTCCGGGCATCAAGCCATTTGTGTTCCGGAGATGGCTGATTTCCTGACCGGTTGGTCTCTATGTCCAGGAATATTGCGAAACTCTTCGTGTAGGGCGGATGCCGCCGTTTTATGGTTCTTTTTTGCCCACGGACGATTCTGAAAGCCTGCGCGCCCGATTCGAGCGTCGCCTCCGCAGCCCGCAACATGGCAACCTGGCGAATGAATTCGACCGGCAGATTGAATTTGCCTCTCGCATCGACCTCGAACTTTCCCTGACCGGTCTCACTGGATTCGACATGCAGGGCGTCGTCGAAAGCGGCCATGACACCGTACGGCAGGACACAAACGAGAAGAACGGTCAGAAACGACAGGAAACCCGGACGCATGAAATATCTCCCCACCCCGGAATCTCTGGAATCCGGTGACGGCAACAGAGCCTTGAACGGCGCAACCGCTACACACACCACCATTGTTAGCAAAAATCAATAAGAGCACAATCAGAAATCGGGTGCCGGTTGCCGCCGGGAACCGCGGCCAAAAGAATCGCGACCGTTATTTCGCGATCGCCTTGATCTCGGGGCCAACCTTTTCGACAACCTTTTCGGCCGGGAACCATTTATCTTCGACCTTCAATGGCTTGCCGGCTTCATGGGTCATGATGTCGAGTACGATCTCGTACCTGACCGAACGGATGCGACCGGACCTGTCGCGATTCCTGAGGGCTTCTTCTTTCGCTTTCTCAATGCGGAAATATTTGCTGCCGGAAGCGATCGTCCTGTTCGCGGCTTCGAGAAAAGCCGCCTTGCGCACGATTTCCGCGGTCATCCGGCTGCTCCCCCGGGCGACCACAGAAAACGCGTGCTTTCCCGACGGGCTGACTTCCGTCGAAATGGGAGACACGAAGTCGAAGCTGGAGGAATCCGCGGGCCAAAACAGAAACATCGCGGCGGCGAGCCAGGCAACAACGAAGCGCGCGACGAAAAACCTCGCCGTCTTGAATGATGATCCGTTGGGACTGAATCTCGAAAAAATGGCTGATCCTGCTCCGGACTGACCGCTTCTGAAACCCCGATCCCGACGACCCTAACGCATCTGGCGCCGAAATCGAACCGTCGATTTCATTTCGCCTGCAGTTGCAAGAGCAGTTCGGGCCGAAGACCCTCGACCACTTTCTGCGCCGAGTACCAGATTTCCTTGTCGGACAGTTGCTGGCCCGAACGGTTGGTCTCCACCGTGAGCCTGACGGCGAAATTTTCATCGCTCAGCGGGGCCCTGAGCGAAAGCCCGCCACGCTGGGCGTCGGTGACCCGAAAACTGGTCGCGCCGCTCGCCAGCGTCGTTTCCGCTGCCTTCAGAAACGCCGCCTTCCTGACGACATCCGCCGGAACGGGGGTTTTTCCGGCAGCACCGACCAAGAAGCTGTCATATCCGGTGGCCTTGAAATCGGTCGAAATCTCCTTCGACAGGTCCGCCGCCAAAACCAGGTTTTCGGAGAAAATCGCTGTCGCCAGGGCGAAGGCCAGCGCCAGCAGGACGTTGTAGAATCCAAAACCGCGAATTTTCATTCAGGGAATCTCCCATGTTCCTGACGGGCTATCGTTCCATCGTTGCGGCTCCGACAGACACCGACAAGCGGGTTTCTCCGGGAAAAGTGCGAGGTGTCACAGTTGCACCGGAAACCTCCGATCGTTCTGGCGCAACGAACGGGTCGGCGATAAAATTCGACACCACCGCAAATTTATTTGAGAGGGTCCGATGGCGACCATCACCGAACAGCCGGCCGTCCACATGCAGAAAGTCGTCCACCCGGCAGACTGGGACGGCAAGGAAATGCTGGCATCCGAAGCCTTCGTCTATCGCCTGACCGATGACGAAATCGCCGATATCGACCGTGCGGTCCAGAACGTCCAGGAGGACGGGCTGGATATCATGGACATTACGCGCGAAAATTTTCCCCTGCCGGTTTTCGGCCCGCGTCTCGCTGAACTGCGCAAGGAAATCATACGCGGCAGCGGCCTCGTGCTGATCCGCGGATTTCCGGTATGGAATTACAGCCGGGCGCAGGCGGCCGCAGCGTTCTTCGGGATGGGGCGCTATCTGGGCCGCGCGGTTTCGCAGAACGCAAAGGGCCACATGCTGGGCCACGTCAAGAAACTGACGGATGTCGACTACAACAAGGACCCGAGCGAACGCGGGTATCGCACCAACGTCAACCAGCGCTTCCATGCCGATTCATGCGACATCGTCGGTCTGATGTGCCTGCAGACGCCTAAATCGGGCGGGCTGAGTTCCGTTGCATCCACCGTTCGGGTTTACAACACCATGCTGGAGCGCCGGCCCGACCTGGCAAAGGTTCTGACCGAACCGATGTACTGGGACCGGCGCGGCGAAATTCCGGAAGGCAAGGACCCCTGGTACATCCTGCCGATCTTCAATTTTTACAAGGACACGTTCAGCTCGCGATACGGCCGCCAGTATATCGACTCGACTCAGCGGTTCGACGAGGTGCCGAAATACACGCCGGAGCAGGTCGAGGCGCTCGACTACATGGACGAGCTGCTTGCCGAAACAATGATGAACATGACGTTCCAGCAGGGCGATATCCAGTTCCTGCTCAACCATGTCACGGTGCACGGACGAACCGCGTTCGAGGATTTTCCGGAGCCGGAACGCAAGCGGCATCTGTTCCGCCTGTGGCTGTCGATTGACGGCGAACGCCCGACGCCGCCGGCGCTGACCGAGCGCAACGGCGGCATCATCGTCAAGGGAACGCGCCTGAAAACGCCGCTCGAGGCCGAGTAGGCCGAATCCGGCTCAGGAATCGACCGCGGGCCAGCGTCCTTCGGCTTCCAGGTCCGGTTTGCCGCGAATGAACGGTATCCTCGCCTTGCAGTAGGTGTGCTTCTCGACGAGACGCCCGTCTTCGAAATGCAGCAGGTCGAGCCCGCGATAGGCGCCCGAACGGGTTTTCTCTTCCAGCGTCAGAATCCACCGGATCATGGCCTTCCCGGCCTCGACATCGAGAAACATGTCCTCGGTATGGAACCGCATGCGACCGAACGCGCCGGCAAACTGGGGTTCGAAGGCCTTGCGGATCGCCTCTTTCCCGACATTCCGGACCCCGTTGAACTCGTCATAAACCGCATCCTCCGCGAAATACGACATGACCTCGTCGATATCCTCGCGATTGAACGCTTCCGTAAATTCGGTCACCAGCGCCTCGAGCGCCGCGCGCGCTTCCCAGTCCGCCATGTCTCCCTCAAACGGATTCGACAGTGTCCACCGGACAGGGTAGGAAATGGCGGACAAGAAAGCCAGTCACGGGAGACCAGGACATGCCCCCCAAAGTCGGCGGAACGCCCCCGGGCGCCAAGCACGATTACGCCGTTCCATTCGCATCGGTACGCGCGCTGTTTGCTGCCTACAACGAACGCGACCCGTCAAAGATCGCCTTGGTCGACGTCACGCAGGAAAAGAGCATCACGTTCGGCGAACTGCACGAATGGACCAACCGCATCGCCAACTGGCTGGTCGGGAAGGGGATCGGGAAGGGCGACCGGATCGCGCTGCTGACCGAAGAACGGCTTGAGAAAATCCTGCTCTGGATGGGCATCTGGCGGGCGGGCGCGGTGTGCTGCCCGACCAATGTCGAGATGAACATCGAATACGTCGCCGAGATCCTGTCGCATCTGGACTGCAAGCTGGCGCTTTATGACGAGACGCTCGACATCGCCAAGATGACCGATGGCGTCGATATCGAGAGCATCAGATTCGCCGGGTGGGAAAGCGATATGGCGGGCGATGCCGCCAGCGACGAGCTGTTCGCGCAGATTGCGGCGACACCCGCATTTCCCGAATGCGACCGGGATTACGCGGAAACCGACGACGCGACGATCTTCTGTACGTCAGGCACGACCGACAAGCCGAAGAATTTCCTGATCGACCACCTGGCGCACTGGTCGTTCGGTCTTTCGACACTCGACCAGATCGGGCTGACGGAAGACGATCGCACGCTGGAATACCGCTCGTTCGGCTGGAACTCGCCGCAGGGCCTGTCGCTCATGCCGTGGCTGGAGACAGGCTGCACGCTCCACATCGCGCGACGTTTCTCGCACAGCCGGTTCTTCGACTGGATCAAGAAGTACGAGATCACGTTTTCCGCCGGCATTCCGACGGTCATCAACATGCTGCTCGACCGGCCGACCGGCGTTACCGGCAAGGACGTCCCATCCCTGCGGCTGATGAGTTCCTCAACCGCGCCACTGTCGCCGGAGCGCTGGAAACAGTTCGAGGAAACCTACAACATCAACCTGCTGCAGTTCTTCGGCTGCTCGGAGGGTGGATGGGTGTGCGGCAACCGCCACTACGCCAAGAAGTACGGCACGGTCGGCCCGCCCGCCAAGCACCAGGAATTCCTGCTGGTCGACGAGGACGGCAACGCCGTCCCGCAGGGCGAGGAAGGCGAGGTGACGCTCGGCGGCCCGCAATGCGCCAAGGCGTCGATGACCGCCGACGGCAAGTGGGAAGACCTGTACGGCAAGCGCGTCCGGCTGGGCGATCTGGCCGTGATGGACGAGGACGGCTTCATCACCGTGACCGGGCGCCTGAAGGACCTGATCATCCGAGGCGGCGTCAATATCTCGCCGGTCGAGGTCGACAACGTGATGATGCGCCATCCCAAGGTTTACGAGGCCGCCGCCGTCGGCGTGCCGGACAGCATCTACGGCGAGGAGATCGTCGCCTACGTCGTGGTGCGCGACGGCGAAACGCTGGGCGAGGACGAAATCCGCGCCCACTGCGCCGGCAACATGCCCGAATACCGCGTGCCAAAGCAGTTCCACTTCATCGATGCCCTGCCCAAGAACGACCGCGGCAAGGTCCGCCGGCCCGATCTGCAGGAGATGTGGAAAGAGGCCCACGGCACGGCATAGGCGGAACCTGATGAAGGGGCTGCTGGTTACCGAGTACACCGAGTTCGACCGGCTTTCGGTCAAGGACGTCGAGCTGCCGCCGCTTGAGCCAAGACAGCTTCGCATCCGCGTCCGCGCCTGCGGCGTCAATTTCGCGGCCAGCCTCGTGGTTGCCGGCAAGTATCAGCGCAAGCCGCCGCTCCCTTTCGTCCCCGGCACCGAAGCGGCCGGCGAGGTGGTCGAATGCGGCGCCGACGTCACCCGCTTCAGACCGGGCGACCGGGTCTGCGCGGCGCTCGACTGGGGCGGGATGGCGGAACAAGCCCTGGCGTGGGAGGTCAACACCTACCCCCTGCCGGACAAGCTGGATTTCGCGGCAGCGACCAACTTCAATTCCTACGCCACGACCTGCGCGGCGCTGACCTGGCCGCATTTGCTGAACGTGCAGGCGGGCGAGACGCTTCTGGTGCATGGCGCGGCGGGCGGGATCGGCCTCGCCGGCGTCGAAATCGGCAAGATCCTCGGCGCAACCGTTATCGCCACCGCCAGCACCGAAGAAAAGCGCGCGCTGGCGAAAGAACACGGCGCCGATCATGTCATCGATTATTCCGATGGCGGGTTTCGCAACGCGGTCAACGAGATCACCGGCGGGCGCGGCGCCGACGCGATTCTCGATCCCGTAGGCGGCGACGTGTTCGACGAGTCGCTGCGCTGTATCGCGCTCGAAGGCCGCATCGCGCCGGTCGGGTTCACCTCGGGCCGGGCCGCAAGCGCCCCAACCAACCTCCTGCTGGTCAAGAACGTCACCGTGTGCGGTCTGAATTTCGGAACCTATTACGGCTGGAGCCCGAAAGACATCCGCTACGAGATGGAAGACCGCGTCCGGGCCATCCTGACACATTTCCATGACTGGGCTGAAGACGGGCGCATTCGACCGCATGTCTGCGCGACCTTCCCGCTGGAGGAGTTCCGCGAAGCGATGGCGATGGTGCTCGGGCGGCGCTCGACCGGCCGCGTTGCGCTGGTGATGAATGAAGGAGCATGACAATGCTGGAGCTGTACCACCACGGATCGTCCGTCTGCGCCGCCAAGGTGCGGATGGTGCTCGCGGAAAAAAGCCTCGGCTGGACCGGCCATTATCTCGACATCCTGAAGGGCGACCAGTTCGATCCGGACTATCTGAAACTCAACCCCAAGGGCGTGGTGCCGACGCTGGTGGATGACGGCGAGGTGATCCGCGAATCCACCCTGATCTGCGAATATCTCGACGAAAAATTCCCCGACCCGCCGCTGAAACCGGCCAGCCCGGCCGGCAAGGTGCACATGCGCTATTGGACCAAGTTCATCGACGAACAGGTCCATTCGATGTGCGCGGTCCTGACCTTCACCGCCTCGCACCGGCACACCATCCTTCGCATGTCGAACGACGAGGTGGAGGAATTTCTTGCGCTGACGCCAGATCCGGAATGGCGGCGACGCAAGCGCGAATGGGTCGAGCTGGGTTTCGAGGGGCCCGAAGTCGTCCACGCCGTCAAGACATTCGACAAGCTTCTGAAGGATATGGAGACCGCCCTGCAAACGAGCCCGTGGCTCGCGGGCGATACGTTCTCGCTCGCCGATATCGGCGTGGTTCCCTACGTCAACCGGATCGATATCTTCGGCATGCTTGAGAACTGGACGCCCGAACGAAAACGCGTCTCGGAATGGCTCGCCCGCATGCGCAAACGCCCCAGCTACGCGCCCGCCATCGACGAGTACATGCCGGAAAGCCTGACCGACGATTTCCGCACCAACGGCGCGAAGAGCTGGCCGGCGGTCGAAGCGATCCTGAGGGCCGCGTAAAAAAAACGGCGGCGCCCTGACCGGGCGCCGCCGCTGAACAACGCGAACCAAACGAATCAGGCCTTGGGCCGACGGATCAGGACCTTGGCGCGGTCGATAACGTCCTTCGGCATCGAAAGCACGTCGCGAAACGCCTTTTCGGTCGCCGCCGCGTCCATCGGATCGACAATCAGCTTGAGCTTGTCCGCATCTTTCTTGAGACCCGCGGAATTCATCGCATCCATGAATGCCTTGCGCAGGGCCGCGATACGGGCCTGCGGCACGCCCGGCGGAGCCGCAACCGGACGGGTAATCTGCGTCAGCCCGAAGATGAACCGCATGACATTCCTGTCCGCATCGTTCTTCGCGAAATCATAGATGCTGGGGGCGTTTCCATAGACCGGATGTTTTGTGTTTCCCATCTGAACGATGGGAACGAACTTGCCGGACTCGATATTCTGCTTCTGCGGCCCCATGGCAAGAGACGCCCAGAACGCGCAGACGCCGTCAACCTCGCCCTTCTCCATCGCCAGCCAGATCGCCTTGGTACCCTTGTATCCGGTGATCACTTTCGCCTTGTAGCCCAGCAGGTTGCGGAATACGTAGGGCTGCTGGGCGGTGAGGGCGCTGGGACCGGTGGCGCCGAAAACGATTTCGCGCTTTGAGGCCTCGGCGATCGATTTGACGCCCGACTTGCCAGACGCAATGCAGCTCACGAAATCCTGCGTCATATTGCCCAGCCAGTGCAGTTTGAACGTGTCCCATTTGGCGCCGGGATTCCCCATCAGCGGTTCAACCGCGTTGCTTGGCAGCATCAGCGTGATATAGCTCCCGTCCTGCGGCGCGGCGTTGTAGAGGTAGTTGGTCGATTTGAATCCGCCGCCACCTGGCATGTTCTGCACGACGACATTGGGTTTGCCGGGCAACGCATCGCCGAAATGCCGCGACAGCAGCCGGGCGAATGTATCGACCCCGCCGCCGACGCCGAATCCGACAAGCAAGGTGACCCGTTTCTTGGAATAGAAATCCGCGACCGGATCCGCCGATACAGGCGCCCCGGCGGAAAACACGCAGGCGAGTGCAGCCGCACCCGCAAGAGCGAGCGAACGTGTGAAAGACATCTGTCTAACCTCCTGAATATAGAAAGCTCCCCGCTGGAAGGGGGGCCTTCGCCAGCGAGGAAGCGATTGTCTTATGCGCCCGAATCCGACGCTGGAAAAGCGAAAAATCCGGCGGCTGGAGTCAGCCGCAAACCGCCCTCGCCGCCGCCTCGATGCGGGCCGGACCGGGTCCTACGAAGTCTTCCAGATCGGTATTCGACGGCACGTGAACCGGCATGCGGTTCACCCGCTTCGGCGGCGCCTTGAGCAGGTCCATACCCTTCTCCGCCACGACCGAGATCACTTCGGATGCGACCGAACAGCGCGGCGGGCATTCGTCGGCGACGACCAGTCGGCCGGTCTTTTCGACCGATTTCAGGATCGCCTCCTCGTCGAGCGGCACCAGCGAACGCAGATCGACGATTTCCGCCTCGATCCCGTCGGCGGCAAGCGCCTCGGCTGCCTCAAGCGCCTGTACCACCTGGAGCGATGCGGCGACGATGGTCACGTCGCGGCCCTCGCGCTTGATGTCGGCGACGCCGAACGGGATGTCGTAGGGACCTTCCGGTACCTCGCCGGTGCGCCGGTTGAGCTTCTGGTGATCGATGAAAACCGTGGGGTTGTCGCTCTTGATCGCGGTGCGCATCAGCCCCTTGGCATCCGCCGGACACGACGGTATGGCGATCTCGATTCCGGGCGCGTTCCACAGCATGGATTGCGGGCTCTGGCTGTGCTGCACCGATCCGCCGCCGCGCAGCCCGTGCACGACATGGAACACCACCGGCGCGGTAACGCGTCCGTTCGACATGTAGTGCGCCGCGCCGGCCTCATGCACGATCTGGTCCCAGGCGCGGAACATGAAGCTCGCCGTCCCGATGGGAAAGACGGTACGCACGCCGTCCATCGCCGCGCCCGTAGCGATCGCACAGATCGCGGCTTCGGAAATCGGCGGGTGGAAGATGCGGTCGGCGAATTCGGATTTGATCCGGTTGACGTGTTCGTTGCCGCCGCCGACCCCCATCAGGGAGCCCCAGACGAGGGTGACTTTCGGATCCTCCGCCATGCATTCGCAGACGGCTTCGGCCAGCGCTTCGGCGTGACTGATCGTGCGCATGGTCAAACCCTCCCTGCCAGGACATGCGCCTGCACCGTCTGGGTGCCTGGCGTCGGGGATTTCAGGGCGAAGTCGCGCGCCTCCGCGATGACGCGGGTCGCCTTCGCATCGATCGCTGCGATATCGTCAGCCGTCGCATGGCCGCCGGCGATCAATGTCCGCGCGAACCGCAGCACAGGGTCCTGTTCGCGATACCAGGCCTCGTGTTCGCCGCCGATGCCGGCGTCATTCCACGCCATCGACATGTCGGTCGTCCCCGTCACCATGTCGGGATAGGAATAGAAATTGCCGGGCCAGCGTTCGCTCAGCGCCTCGATAAAGATCGGTTCTCCGGTCCTGCGGCAGCGCTCGGCACAGTCCGTGAACAGAGCGTCCACCGCCTCCACATCACCTCCGTCCACCTCATGGCTTTCGATGCCCAGCGCGCGCGGCGTGGCGATGACGCGTCCCTCCGGCAGGTTGGACGTGTTGTTACCGCCAGCCGATTTGAGGACCGCACCGGGCGTGTTGTTTTCGCAGACGAAAATGACGGGCAGCTTCCAGAGCCGGGAAAGATTCAGCGTCTCGTAGACGACGCCTTCCTCGAAACAGCCATCGCCGAACATTGACACGCCGATACCGCCGGACTTAGCGATTTTCGCGGCAAACCCTGCCCCCGCCGCAAGCGGCACCGCGCCGCCGACCAGGGCCGACGTATGCGGCATCCCGAGATCGGGCGCGGACAGATGAAAGGTGCCGCCCCGCCCGCCATTGGTACCGTCCGCCCGGCTCAGGATTTCGGCCAGCGCCGCCTTCGGATCCGCGCCGCGCGCGATCAGGTGGCCATGATTGCGATGGGTGGAAAAAATCCGGTCCTCGGTCCCCAGCGATGCCATCACCGCCGCGCCGGTCGCTTCCTGCCCGATATAGAGATGGTAATGACCGCTAAAAAGCTTCTGCTGATGGAAATCGTATACCGCTTCTTCGAAACGGCGGATCAGGATCATCCGCTCGAAAATGCCGAGCGACCGCGCGTCTGCCATCGTTGCCTCCCAAATGCGTTCAGGGACGCATCTTCGCGCGAGAAGCCTGAATGGAAAAGTGCAGTGTTACGCAGCCCTGCGGCGGCGCATGGCAACGGCGACAAGACCGATTCCCATGAGGGCAAGGCTTCCGGGTGCGGAAACGGCCGTCGCCGGGATCTGATCGAGACCGAGTTCCACGAAATCGAACGCCGTGTAGGGATCGGTCGACGCGTTGAAATCCGCTATGACCAGCCCGTTCCAGCCGCCGACGCCATCGCTGGTGAAGACCTTGTTGAAGTCGATCACCGTGAAAGCGGCCTGGATCAGCCCGTCCTGACCCGCGCCCTGCGTAGTGATCGCAACGGTCTCCGACGGCGCCGAGGCGTATTGGAGGGATACGCCGGATCCAGCAACGTCGTAATCGCCGAAAATCATGTTGAAGAAGATCGTCGAGCCTTCGACGATATCGCCGCCATCGACGTGGAAACGAAACTCGAAGTGGGCGTTATTCGGGTTCGCCGGACCGGACGGATCGGGAAACGGCCCAAACCCCGGGGAACCCGTCGGATAGGCGGTCGACAGACCGATATCGGTCCATTTGAAACCGTTACTGCCGGTGTCGGTGAAGCCCGACCCCTGAAGATTTCCCGTGTCCGCAGTCTCAGCCGCGGACCGGTTGTCGAAATTGTCCAGCGTGTTGCTGGCCCCGTCATTGTTCAGATCGGGAAGAAACTCGGTCTGCTGAAGAAGGCCGTTCTGGTTGACGTCGGCAAGCCCTGGGCCCGCCGCCGGCAGCGTCCCCGGCGTGAAGCCGAAACCGTCCTGATCGCCGATTCGGATGAAGTCGAAAGGCACGGCCATGGCACCCGTAGACAAAATCGTCGCAAGGAGTGCTGCCGCCACCAGTTTCATTTTTATGGCCAAACGCCTTTAAACACCTACGCCCCAGTGTTAACCATATAATCAAGCAAAATTCGTGCCACTTTCCTTAAATACAGTAATTTCAATGGTTTAGACAGGGGTCCGCCGGAATCGTCCGGAAAACCGTAAATTTCACCGACACTGTTTGGATCGCCTGTCCCAAATACTTCACCGTCAGCAGGCGTGTTTCAGTCGATCGACCCGCGGCCGGGACACCGAATTGCTTGCCGGAAGCGCGATTCCCGCCGTGGTGCCCCGTCCGGGTTGGCTGCGGAGGACAATGTCGCCGCCATACAGGCGCGCAAACGCCCGGGCAACGGAAAGTCCCAGCCCCATCCCTTCATAGGCCCGCGCCAGCCCGTCGTCGGCCTGCTCGAAAGGCTCCAGCAGACGCGGCATTTCTTCGGATGACATGCCGATTCCGGAATCCGTTACCGCAAGCACCGCCGCGCCCGTCCCGGCGTCGTCCAGATGCAAACGGACATCTCCCCCTGCGGGGGTAAACTTGATCGCATTTGAAACCAGCTTGGCATACGCCTGACTGAGACGGGAAACATCGCCTTTCACCAGCACCGGTTCGGACGGCACGTCGTTCCGGAGGCCAACCGCGGCAGCCTCCGCCTCCGGCTGGAACGTTTCGTAGACTGCCGATGCGATCGCCGCCAGGTTTGCGTCGGAGTCGAGACCCTTGAGGCTTTCCGACTCGCTCTGGACGATATCGAGGATATCGTTGATGCCCCTAAGAAGCCTGTTGCCCGAAACGTTGATGTCGGAAACGTACTCCTTGTATTGCGGAGAACCGATGGGGCCGAACGCCTGCTGCCTGATCAGGTCGGAGAAGCCGATAATGGCGTTGAGCGGCGTCCGCAGTTCGTGCCCCATCGTCGCAAGCAGCTTGGATTTCGCGGCGGCGGCGCGTTCCGCTTCGGTTTTGGCCTCGCGCAGTTCTCTCTCGAGTTTCGAGGTTGCCAGGACGTACCTGACCCTGTACGGCAGCAGGTTCCAGTCTACCGGTTTGGTCAGAAAGTCCGTCGCGCCGGCGGAAAACCCCTCCTGGATGTCCTTCGCATCCTCGCTGCCCGTCACAATGACAATGGGCAGCGACGCCAGGGCCGGGTCTCCTCGAACCAGTCTGCACACTTCGAATCCGTCCATCCCCGGCATCGATACGTCGAGCAGCACGATATCGGGCCGTTCCGACCTGATCTGTTCAAGACCGTCCGGACCGTTTACGGCCTCGTGGACGACATATCCGTCTGTCTCCAGACAGTCGCGGGTGAACAGTCGCTGCGTCGCGTCGTCATCGACCACGAGTACATGCGCGCCTGTGAAGGGGTTGCCGGATTCGGTCATCGGAGTCGCCTTTCATGCTGTTCGGAGTCGGGCAGGTCCGGGACCAGAAAGGTCTCGACACGTCCGAATTCCGTTTTTATTTCGGCCAACAGGCTTTCAGCCGGAGCCAGGTTTGCTTCGCCTGCGACTCCCTCCAGCAGACGACATAGTTCAGCCAGCCGCGACGCCCCCATATTTGCGCTGGCCGATTTCAGGCTGTGTGCCGCGAACTGTACGACAGCACATTCGCCATCCAGAATCCTCTGTTCGATCGACCCGATCGATTGGGGAGTATTGGAAAGATATACCGATACAAGCCGCTTCCACAAATCCGGCTTATTGCGCCGGAGCGGCTCGACGATGTCGTCCTGCAACGGACTGTCGCCGGACACCGGATTGTCCGGATGGGCGGCAGACGACGGCGTTTCGGCTGTTTCCCGGGCCCCGGCTGCGACGGCGGTCGCCCGTGCCAGCATTGCGTCGAACTGGTCGTCGGAAAACGGTTTGCTGAGAAAATCGTTCATGCCGGCGAGTTCGCACGCCTCCCGGTCGCTGTCGAAAGCATTCGCCGTGACCGCTGCGATATAGACCGGATTCAGGCCCTGGGCCTCTTCACGAGCCCTGATACGCCGTGTCGCTTCCAGACCGTCCATGCCGGGCATTTGCACGTCCATCAGGACGAGATCATACCCGCCCGCCTCAACCGCCCGGACCGCCTCGGCCCCGTTGGCAACCACCCCGGCGCAGTGCCCGGTGCCCACAGCGTAATCGACGAGAATTTCCTGATTTACGGGATTGTCTTCGGCGACTAGGATTCTAAGCGGATGGAACTCCCGGTCGTCGTCAGCCCCGACTGCCTCGCGGGCCGCTGGGGCCGGAGCCTCGGCGTGCCCCAGGCTATTTTCGAACGCGACCGTAAACCAGAATTTTGTCCCCTCGCCCGGCGTGCTCTCGACGCCAATCTCGCCGCCGAGTATCTCTACCAACTCCCTGCAGATGGCGAGCCCGAGGCCGGTTCCGCCGAAATTCCGGGAAGTGGAAGCATCCGCCTGCGTAAATTTCTCGAAGACCAGGCCATGTTTCTCCGGCTCGATGCCGATCCCTGTATCGCTTACCTCGAACCGGAGAATTCCACCCGCTTCCTGATCTCCTCCCGCGGGCTCGCCGGCGACCGACACAGCGATTTCTCCTGCCTCGGTAAACTTGATCGCATTACCGATGAGGTTGGTCAGTATCTGGCGGATCCTGTTGGGGTCGGCGGCCACAGTCTCGGGGACCGTATCGGCGATTTCGTATCTGAACCCGAGCCTTTTTTCCTCCATATGCGCCCTGAAGAGGGTTTGAATGCCGTCCATCAGCCCGGCAACTTCGAAGCAGGTTGTTTCGATCGCGACCCGTCCCGCTTCGATCTTTGAAATGTCGAGGATATCATTGAGCAGTCTCAGCAGCGTTTCGCCGGACTGGGCGATGACTTCGACACGATGTCGTTGATCGTCCGTCAGGTCCGTCCTCTGCAGCAGGGCGGCCATACCGAGAATGCCGTTCATGGGCGTGCGAAGTTCGTGGCTGGCCACCGCCAGAAATTCCGACTTGGCGATGCTTGCCACCTGCGCGTTTCTTGTCTGCAATTCGAGACTTCGCTGCGTTTCCTTGATATCGGTAATATCCGTCCAGATGCCGACGGACCCGGACCTGTCACCGGCTGCGTTAAAGAGCGGAGAGACATTGTTGATACAGGGAACGTTGACTCCGTCAGGCCGTTGCAGGGCGATTTCGTATGCATCCCGAGCGCCGATTTTACGGCGGTTGATCTGGTACCGGAAAATATCCGCATTTTCGTCGTCGACGAAGTCGAAGATCGGGCGGCCCACGATATCTTCGCGATCGCGCCCCAGAATTTTGCACATCGCGGGATTCACATCGGTCGCAACGCCTTCGACGTCAATGAACCAGAATCCCTGGTCGGTGGAGGCAAGCAGCGAGGCGAGAAGATGCTCCTGCTCGGCGAGCATATGTTCCGTTTTCTTCTGCTCGGTCAGATCGAACAGCGTCGTACAGACCGCCCGCCGCCCATTCCAGTCGACGACAAAGGACCGGTTATTGACCAGCACCCGCTCGCCGTTCTTCTTGAGCGCCCAGAAGTCGTACGATACGGGAGCGGGTTCGCCGCGAAGCCGCGCCTGATGGTAGCCCCATATCCGCTCGCGCTCCTCCGGTGCCAGGACGAGCTCGGTAGTCCCTATCGCGCAGAAATCCGCGACATCCGCATATCCCAGCATTTCGAGGAGCGTGCGATTGGCGTAAAGCGGCTCGAAATTCTCGTGGATATAGATTCCTGAGCTGAAATGTTCGATCAGATGCCGGAGACGACCTTCGCTCTGGGTCAGTTCAACGGTCCGTTCTTCGACCTTGCTCTCAAGAGACCGGTTGAGATCGGCGATTTCCCTTTCTCTCCGGTCTTCCAGCTCCGTCATCCGGTTAAAGGCGGCGATGATCTCGCCCAGCTCATCGTTGCCCGCGCCCGGCACGGGCACGCGCACGCCGGAGTCCGAAATTGCCCGAATTCCCTGATGCAGGCGGCTTAACGGTTTACCGACAATCCAGCGGAATACGCCAACCGCTGCAACGACGGCGATTGAGAGCGCCGCAGCAATCACCGCAAGTATTGTCGCGGAATGCCGCTCCTCGGCCTTGACGATCTCCGCAGCGCTTACAACGAGATGGAGAGACAAACGCCCACTGTCGCCTGCCGGCAGGTTAATGTCGGTTCCCGGCCCGGCATCGCGGCACCCGACGACGGGAGGCCTCGAGATGAACAGCTCGTTCGTTTCGCTACGACGGATCTCCGCGCACAGAACGGCAGGGTCGGCATGCAGGGAAACCAGCAGGTCGTCCAAAAGACGTCGGTCGTTGAGGCCTTCGTATCGGCCGATTGCGGCCGCGACCCGTGCGGCCTGGACCCCGACCCGCGAGGCGAGCTGGTCTGAATGGCTGCCTCGGTCGCTGGCGGAAACGAGATAAACGGCAGCCAGCGAGAATGCCCCGAACACGGGAATCAGAACGACAAGAAACTTCGCCGTCAGCCCCCGTATCCCTGGAAACAAACCGGACGCTTTCATATCGCCTGCACCGGCGCGCTGGACAGAACCCCGTTCCCTGTGGGACGAATCAATCCAGACGCTTGATTTTTCCAGCTTGCATCAAGCGCTGCAACGCTGCGCGTTTGTCGACTTCTGACCGGAAGACGACAAAATCCTTTTCGCGCCGGGCGATATAGAAATCGACATTGACCTCCTTGCCTCTTTCGTCGCGGAAATGGGAACAGAGAACGTAATACGGCCCCATACTGAAAATCATGGGATGCGGCGCATCGGGAACGAGTTTTCGGACAGTGCCGGTCCTTTCATCCATATGCAGGTAGGCTCCATCCACGAGCCGGTCCTGAATATGCTTTTGCATCGCAGTCTGGAGCCGGATCTTTTCGCTCGTTCGGGCATCGGGTGCGGCAAACGCCTGCCAGGACAAGGCAGGCAGGAACAGGGACAGGAACAGCAGAATCTTGGGTGCGGACATGGCGGCAGAATCTCCAACTCAGGCAAAAATCTTTGGCAAAAAAATCACCAAAAAATTAATTAAAGAAGGTTAACCAACCTTTAACGCGGCGCGGCGGATCGAGGCAGACCCGGGCCGCAATGACTCAGACCGAAAACCCGCCCAGCTTGGTTTCGAGATATTCCGAAAGGCCTTCGTGCCCGCCTTCCCGGCCAAGCCCCGATGCCTTCATGCCGCCGAACGGCGCGGCCGCCCCGGTCGGATTGATGTCGTTGATGCCGACGATGCCGAAGCGCAGCCCTTCGAAGGTGCGCATCGCCGCCGACAGGTCTCGCGTATAGATGTAGGCCGCGAGCCCGTAATGGGTATCGTTCGCCATCGCGAGAATGTCGTCGTCGTCGCCGAACGAGATGATCGGGGCAACGGGCCCGAACGTTTCCTCGCGATAGATCAGCATGTCGGGAGTGACGCCTCCGAGGACCGTCGGCGCGTAAAAGAATCCCCGGTCGAGCCCGTCATCCATCAGCCGATGCCCGCCGCACAGGACCCGCGCGCCCTTTTCGACCGCGTCGGCGACCTGGCGCTCGATCTTGTCGATCGCTGCCTGGTTGACCAGCGGACCGATGGAGACGCCGTCCTCGAGCCCGTTGCCGGCGCGCATCCGCTCGACGCGGGACACAAACTCGCCGGTAAAGGCGTCGACGCCGCTCTCATGGACGAAAAGCCGGTTGGGACAGATGCAGGCCTGACCGGTATTGAGATACTTGACCAGAACGGCGCCCTTGGCCGCGAACACCGGATCGGCATCCTTGAGCACCAGAAACGGCGCATGCCCGCCGAGTTCAAGAGATACCCGTTTCATGCCTTCCGCGGCGCCACGCGCCAGCATCTTGCCGGTCGCCGTCGACCCGGTGAAGGTGATCTTGCGAACCGCTTCGTTGGAGACGAATTCCTCGCCGATGGGCGCGGGATCCAGCGCCGTCACCAGGTTGGCGACGCCAGGCGGCACGCCTGCCTCTTCCAGCAATTTGAAAATCTCGATGGCGCACAGCGGCGTCGCCTCCGCAGGCTTGAGAACGATGGTGCAGCCCGCCGCCAGCGCCGGCGCGACCTTCCGGGTGATCATCGATGCCGGATAGTTCCATGGCGTGACCGCAGCCACGACGCCGACAGGCTGGTGCAGGACCAGAAAGCGCTGGTCGCCGCGTGGCGCCGGTATGGTCTCGCCATAGACGCGCTTGGCCTCCTCCGCATACCACAGCAGGAAGTCCGCTCCGTAGCGCACCTCGTTCAACGCGGCGCGCAGCGGCTTGCCCTGTTCCGCCGTCATGGTGCGGGCGATGTCTTCGGCCCGCGCCGACATCAGCTCCCACGCCTTGTAGAGAATTCGCGAACGGTCGTAGGCCGTCAGGCCTGCCCATCCCGCGAACGCAGCGTCCGCCGCCGCTATCGCCAGCCTCGCATCTTCCCGTCCGCCATCGGGCACATCCGCGATCTTTTCGCCGGTCGCCGGATTTGCGACCTCGAAAGTCCGTCCCGATTCTGCGCCGCGCCATTCGCCGTTGATGAACATGTCTGATCCTTCCACACGGAATTTTCCCTTTTATGCTTCATGGGACGGTCCCCTGTCACGGACGTCGGCAATTGAGGCCAGGAGCCTGCGGGAGTACACTGCGCCGGACATACAAGGACGGAGAAAATAATGGCCTACAGTTTCGAACAGTTTTGCGACGAAGCCCGTGACGTGCTGAAGGCGGATAACGGGCCCGAAGGCCACGACAAGGTCCGCGCAAACCTCGAAAAACTGCTCAGGGACCCTGAATTTCTCGCCGCCGAATGCGGAGCGGGCGCGGAACCGGGCATCCGCACGATCTATCGCGACAGGGACACCGGATTCAACGTGCTGATCCATATCTATACTGAAGGCAAGAAGGGGCCTCCGCACGACCACGGTCGGTCCTGGGCGATCTATGGCCAGGCGGCGGAATGGACGGACATGACGCTCTGGAAACGGAAGGATGACGGGTCGCAGGAAGGCTTCGCCGATCTTGAGGAAAAGGAAACCTTCCGCCTGTCGCCGGGAGATGCCGGCAAGTTCGAGGTCGGCGACATTCATTCGATCCATTTCCCGGACGGCGCGCAATTCGTTCGCGTAACCGGAACCGATCTCGATGCCATTCCGACCAACCGGTTCGATCTGGGCAAAAAAGCGGTCGCCGTCGGCAGCCGCCTGAAATAAGGGAGACGAAAATGACGCTCACCATAGACATCGAACCGACCTCGGCGGCCTGCGGCGCGCGCATTCACGGGCTCGATTTGCGTGAAGAACTCGACGGCAGAACCGCCGACATGGTCCGCAAGGCCTTTACCGATCATTGCGTTCTGGTCTTTCCGGAACAGAAGATTTCGCCCGACGACCAGCTTCGTTTCGCCAACCTGTTCGGACGCGGCGATGGCGCTTTCCGGGACCGCTCGACCGGCGATCTCAGAAAGTCGGCGACGCGGGGCGTCATGCTGATCAGCAACATCCGCAAGGATGGCGTGCCGATCGGCTCCCTGCCCGACGGCGAGATGCAGTTCCACTCCGACGGAGCGCACCGCCAGATTCCCTATCGCGCGACGACGCTCTATGCCATCCGCATACCGTCCACCGGAGGCGACACCGTATTCGCGAACCTTTACGCGGCCTACGACGCCCTCTCCGACGGGATGAAAGCCCGGATCGAGAATCTGGAAACCATTTGCGTTTACGATTATGCGGCGACCGACCGAAGCACCATCGGCGCCGACCCGGACCTGCCGCGCGCCACGCACAGGCTGGTCAGGACTCACCCGGATTCAGGTCGAAAATCGATTTATCTGTCGCGCCTGATGACCGAGCGTATCGTCGGGATGGATCGGGACGAAAGTGAAGACCTGCTGATGGAACTGATCGAGCACGCGGAGAAGCCGGAGTTCCTGTATGCCCACAAATGGACGCCCGGCGACCTGCTGATCTGGGACAACCGCTGCGTCAACCATGCGCGCACGGATTTCCCGCCGGAAGAACAACGCCTGCTGCGGCGCTACACGGTCAGCGAACCCGACGCGCCTCTCGGAAACTGATCCCGATGCCTCCAAAGCGCCGGGGAAAACGCTATCTCGATTTCTCACAGCGCTGGCCGACCTTGCGATAGGGCCTGTCGCAGTCCCACGCATTTCCCGTGTAGTCGAGATGGGCGTTCTCAGGGACCTGTATGGAGACGCATTTACTGTCGGACGCCTCGTAGCCGCGTTTGCATTTCCAGCCAGAGCCGTAAGAGACGTCCACGAAATAGCCGTTGGCCGGCACCTTAACGGCGACACAGGATTCCCCGTTTTCCCGAAAGCCCCGGTTGCATTTCCAGCGATCTCCGGTCGATGTCAGGAATCCGTTTTCGGGTACGTTCAGCGCGACGCAGCGATCGTTGTCGTCGCGAAATCCTCGCTCGCACTCCCAGCCCTTGGCGTAAGTCGTGTCAGTCAGAAACCCGTTGGCCGGAACCGTTATGATTACGCATGCGCGCCCTTCGTTCCGGTAGCCCCTTTCGCATACCCAGTCGTCGCCGGGACCGTTAAGGAAGGCGTTTGACGGGACTGCGATCCGAACGCATCCCCCCGTCGTTTCCTTGAAGCCGCGCCGGCACTCCCATCCCGAACCAAACGAGCGCCCCGTCGCGAAGGCGTTTTGGGGAATGGCGACAGCCTCGCATCCAACGCCGGTCGAGCGGAATCCGCGATTGCATTCCCAGCCTCCCCCGAAACTTTTCGGCCTGGAATTGTCGGGCACCCCCAACGACCCGTTTTGCGCTTGGGCTGCGGGCGCCGCCAGAGCCGTCAAACAGGCGAGTGCTAGGAAGACACGCAGAAACGCAAAGGCAAATTGCCCGGATTTGATACTGCTCATAGGAAAACTCCTGACCGCCCGCCCGCCATAGCGGCGCAGGCAGGCACGCAGGACCGGTCCCCGCAGTTTCGAATGTCTTGCTTAGTTCCGGTCTGGCCGTACGGTCTGCCGAGCGGCAGGCGGCATCAAATGCCGGAACTGTCTGGACAATAACCGCATCGTCCGGGAACGCAATGTTTAACTATTACTTCTGGACGTATTTAATTGTCGGACGATTTTTTATTAATCAGAAAATCCCTTAATTTGTTCGGCCGCCCTTAAACCATTATCCGGCTTCGCAAAGACAACAGAATTCGTGTCCGGAATGCGAATAAAACGGCGTCAGGACGACGGTTTTCCGTTACCTCGAGATCGCGCCCATGGCGCGCAGCGCTGGCGCAGACGCGGGAGTCAGATCGACCCCAGGAACTCCGTGATCGCCGCATTGAACGCCGCCGGATTCTCCAGGTTCGAGATGTGCCCGGCATCGGGGATCATCACGTGTTTCGCGCCGGGAATCGCCTTGGCAGCCTCCGCCAGCGCTTCCGGCGGCGCACCCTTGTCCTTGGCGCCGCCGACGATCAGGGTCGGCACCCTGATTTCGCCGAGGCGCGAGCCGAACGCAAGCGTCTTGAGACACAGGCAGCAGCCTGCATGACCGGTCTGGTCGGTCGAACGGATCATGCCTCTCACCTTGTCGAGCACCGGGATATTGGCGGCGACCGATTCAGGCGTGAACCAGCGTGAAATCGTCGGCTCCACCAGCCCTTCCATGCCTTCGGCGGCGGCAAGGTCGATGCGATGCTGGAAATAATCCTGGTAATCCGGCGGCGCGTCGGGACGCGAATCGCAGGCGATCAGGCTGAGCAGCCGGTCTCCATGATCCTGGGCCAGCCCGTACCCCATCATTCCGCCGATCGAGAGCCCGCACCAGTGGGTCTTGTCCACACCGACATGGTCCAGCAGGGCGATGGCATCGGCGATGATCATGGGGAAGGTATAGGCCCCCTCCGGCGCCTCGGACTGGCCGAGCCCGCGATGGTCGTAGCGCAGGATGCGGTAGTCGTTCTTGAGAAGTTCCGCCTGGTCGTCCCACAGGGTCAGGTTATTGCAGAGCGCATGCGAGAACGTAATCCAGGGTTTTCCCTCGGTTCCCGACACTTCGTAATTGATCTCGACTCCGTTGACCCTGGCTTTCACCGCGCCCTCCCTGATTTCATTCGGTGTCCTGAAATACCCATAGCATCGGCCGCTGTCCACCGCCCGTCTTGCGCTCTTGGGCGCGGTCCCGTAGACAATGCGCAACTCAACAGGAAAGGAAGGTCATGAGCACGGCCAAAAAAGACGCGGCGCCCGGCGTGCCGTCGGAAAAACTGTACGACCTGCGCGGAACGCTGGAATGGCTCCAGGAGCAGGGCGATCTGGTGGTTACCGACAAGGAGGTCGACCCGGACCTCGAGATCATCGCGCTGCAGAAGGTTTTCGACGGCGCCTGCCCGATGCTGTTCAACAACGTCAAGGGCAAGCCCAACAACCGCGTAGTGACCAACCTGTTCAGCGACATGAGCGTCGTCGACAAGATGTTCGGCTGGGCCGACCCGGTTGCGCGCACGCGCCACGTCGCCGCGGCGCTGCGGCACCCGATCCCGCCGGTGATCATCGATCAGAAGGACGCTCCCTGCCAAGAGGTCGTGATCGAGGACCCGGCCAATGTGAACGATTATATCGTCCCTGTACGCCATACCGAGTACGAACCCGAACTGACGGTCGGCTCCGGCATCCGCTGCGTCGCGGGCGAGTATTTCGCAGGCGGCACGGACCTTGGCTACAACCGGATGAATTTCCGCTGGGGCAATGTCGGCACCTTCCAGATTTCGCCCGGCTCCCACATGTGGCAGGTCGTCACCCGCTACTACAAGGAAGACAAGCCTATCCCGATCACCGTGTGCTTTGGCGTACCGCCGTCCTGCACGCTGCTGGCCGGTGCGGGTTTCGACTATGTGATCCTGCCCGAAGGCTGCGATGAAATCGGCGTCGCCGGCGCCGTTCAGGGCGCGCCTGTCCGGATGGTGAAGGCACGGACGGTCGACACCTATACGCTGGCCGATGCGGAAGTGGTGCTGGAAGGCTACGTCAACCCGCGCGACCGGCGCTTCGAGACCGCGGAATCGGAAGAATCCGGCATTCAGGGCCGGCATCATTTCCATCCCGAATGGTCCGGCTATATGGGCAAGGCCTACAAGGCGCCGACCTTCCACTGCACGGCGGTGACGACCCGCAAACCGGAGTCCAAGCCGATCATCTTTGCGCTGGGCGTTCACACCTCCGACGAAAGCAATATCGACACTACCGTTCGCGAAGGCGCGATTTTCGAGCTGTGCGAACGGATGCAGCCGGGCATCGTGACCGACGTCCACATCCCCTACTCCATGACGGACTGGGGCGGCGCGATCATCCAGGTCAAGAAGCGCAGCCAGATCGACGAAGGCTGGCAGCGCAACTTCATGGCGGCGATCCTCGCCACGTCGCAGGGCGCGCGCCTCGTGATCGCGGCGTCGGAAGACACCGACATCTACGACATGGACGACATCATGTGGTGCCTCACCACCCGGGTGAACCCGCATACCGACATCCTCAACCCGCTTCCCGGGGGACGCGGCCAGACTTTCATGCCGGCCGAACGGATGACGGCGGGCAATGCCGAATGGACTGCGTCGAACACGCGGTTCGAAGGCGGCATGGGTATCGACGCCACCGTGCCCTACGGCTACGAGGAAGACTTCATGCGGCCGCAATACCCGGTCCACAAGGTCAACCCGAAGGACTGGTTCTCGGACGCGGACATCAAGAACATGAGCGACCGCATGCACGGCTGGGTGAAATCGCTGGCCAAATACGGGCGGTAAAGCGCACCATCCTAAAATCAAACGGTGCAAGGGCGGGTTTCGAACCCGCCCTTTTCCTTTAGCGCCTAAATTCCGTCTTCGCGCTTCTTGATGTCGTCGATATCGAACACGTGCTTCATGGCGCTGCGCGTGAAGATATTGATCTTCGGATCGTAGACCGACGTATCGTCGAGCGTGCCGACCGACAGCACGTAAAGATCCGGCCAGGAGTCGGACCGGCACAGCACGCCGGAGCCGCAATTGGGACAGAAGCCGCGTTCCATGATCGAGCCCTTGTCGGTCTCGGTACCGTACCATTTGAGCTCGCCCTTAAGGTCAGTTTCCGCCTTCGCCACCATCATCGAAGACGCGAACGCGGTGCCGGTATAGCGCTGGCAGTCGCGGCAGTGGCACAGCCCCTCATAGATGGATTTCTCCGGTATCACGACCTCATAGGTGACATCACCACAAAGGCATTGTCCTGTCGCTTTTGTCGTCATGGCTTTCTCCATAAACTCAATTGTCACCCCGGCCTTGAGCCGGGGTCCAGAAAACTGGATCACGCATTAAGATCGTCGAACAGATCGCGCCAATCCGGATTAACCTTTTCGATGAGTTCCAACTTCCATGGCCGCTTCCAACGTTTTATCCGCTTTTCCCTTGCGATCGCTTCGCGGACATCCTCGTGGGATTCGAAATAAACGAGCCGGTTAATGCCGTATCGCCGAGTGAAATTGGCTCCAGCACTCTCACGATGTTCATTGGTCCGCCGCGCCATATCGTTCGTAACACCCGTATACAACGTTCCGTTCCGTTTGTTGGCCAAGATGTAGACGTAGTAAGCCATAACGGAACCTAGTTCAAAAACTGGCCCCCGGCTCAAGGCCGGGGTGACAGTGGATTTAGTTGGAACGTGAATCATAAAGGAGAACGACAGTTATTCATCCCGAATACACAGCCTAACGCCCAAGAAACACTTCCGACTATTAGGATTGTAACGGGTCAAGCGAGAAACATTGCGAAGAACAATGCTGATTTTCCGAAACCTTTGGAATTGAGAAGATTATAAATTCGATAGACTACCCAACCGCCCCCGCCTAACACGACAAGCATGCCAATCGGCGTGGTCAGAAATAGTGCCGCGAAGAACACAATTATCGCGATACATATTGCATCTATAAAACGGTTGGGTTCCCTCACGGACTTACCCCTGGTCTCGCAACCGGAAGCGCTGGATCTTCCCTGTCGCGGTCTTCGGCAGATCTTTGACGAAATGGAACCAGCGCGGGTATTTGTAATGGGCCAGCCCGTCGCGGCAATGCTGCACCAGCGCCTGTTCGGTCGCCTGTCCCGCGTCCGACGGGTCGTTGAGCACGACATAGGCGGCGGGTTTGGTCAGTCCGTCGTCATCCTTGTGGCCAACGACAGCCGCCTCCAGAACCTTCGGATGTTCGATCAGCCGCGCCTCGATCTCGAACGGCGAGCACCACAGCCCGCCGACCTTCATCATGTCGTCGCCGCGCCCGGCATTGTGGTAGTACCCGTCGGCATCGCGGTAATACATGTCGCCGGTATTGAGCCACTCGCCCTTCATCGTTGCGGCGGTTTTCTCCGGATTCTTCCAGTAATATTTCGCGGCGGATTCGCCTTTTACCCAGACCGTACCGATCGTGTCCGATTCGACGATTTCGTTTTCCTCCTCGTCGACCAGTCTGATTTCGTACCCTTCCACCGGTCGGCCGGAAGTACCAGGTTTTATGTCATCGGTGCGATTGGCGATGAATATATGAAGATTTTCGGTCGAACCCAGCCCGTCGAGGATGTCGGTTCCGGTCTTTTCCCGCCAGCGGCGCAGCACGTCGCCCGGCAGGGCCTCACCGGCCGACACGCAGAGCCGCAGGGACGACAGGTCGGGCGAAGCGCTCCCCATCGCGTGAAGCTGCTGCGCATACAGCGTCGGCACGCCGAAGAACACGGTCGGCCGGAAATGCTCGATCATCCTGAAGGACATCTCGGGTGAAACGCGCTCGTCCGACAGCGCGATGGTGGCGCCGACCCAGAGCGGGAAGGTCATCGCGTTGCCGAACCCGTAGGAATGGAACAGCTTGGAGACCGAAAAAACGGTGTCGTCCTCGCGCAGCCCGACGATGTTCGCGGCGAACCGTTCGGACGTACAGACCATCGAGCGGTGCGGATGGACGACGCCCTTGGGATTGCCGGTCGAACCCGACGAATAGAGCCAGAAACACTCGTCCAGATGCGTGGCGGGAGCGGCCTCAAGCGCCTCCGACGCGCCGCCCGCCCGTTCGGCGAAGGCTTCGATCGTGGTCGTCAATGACGGTTTGAATGGGCAGGCACCGGCGGCCGGTTCGATCAGCCCCGCCATCGCCTCGCTGTAGACCAGCCCGGCTCCTTCGCAATCGCCGATCAGGAATTGGTAATCGGCCTGCCGCAGCATCGTGTTCACCGCGACCGGCACGATGCCGGCCTTGATGGCGCCGAAGAATAGCGCGACGAACTCCGGACAGTCACGCACCGCCATCAGCACCCGGTCTCCCGGCGCAAGCCCGGAGGAAAGCAGGCAGTTGCCGTAGCGGCTTACCGCGTTCGCCAGGTCGGCGTAGCTCCAGACGGAATCGATCGTACGAATCGCAGGCTTTGCGCCGCGTCCCTCCGCTACATGCCGGTCGATGAAAGGAACGGCCACGTTGAACCGGTCCGAAAAGACCAGACGGTTGGGCGTTTTGCTGCGATCTACGGCAATCGTGTTGTCGGACATCGGCCGAATTGTGCCGGTTTACGGCGATGCCGCAAGTCCTGCCCCAAAAACGCCGAAATTTGGGCTTCATCCGGCCGCGACGGGTTGATTTTTGGGCCGTTTGCTGGCAATCCATACGTCACCGTATGGACAGTCAGGAAGCAAGCCATGGCGGATGCCGCCGAGCTCGATAAGGACGTAAAGAAATACGTCGGCCAGCCTATTGAACGCGTGGAAGACGATATCCTGCTGATGGGCAGGGCGCAGTTTTCCGACCATCTGCCGACTCGCGCCGGCACGCTGCACGCCGCCATCCTGCGGTCGCCGCACGCCCATGCCGAGATCGTCTCGATCGACACGTCGCGTGCCGAGAAGATGCCGGGCGTCGCCTGCGTCATGACCGGCGAGGACGTGAAGGAAATGTCGGAATCCTTCCTGATCGTTCTGCGCCAGCCGATCAACCAGTGGGCGCTGGCGGTCGGCAAGGTCCGCTATGTCGGCGAACCGGTGGCTCTGGTCGTCGCACGCGACCGCTATCTGGCGGAAGACGCCGCCAACGAGATCGATGTCGAATACCGGGTCATGCAAGCCGCGGTCGATCAGGAGGACGCCATCGCCGATGGCGCGCCCATCGTGCACGAGGCGGTCGGCAGCAACGTCGTCTCGACACGCGAGTTTTCCTACGGCGATCCCGACAAGGCGTTTGCCGAAGCCGACCGGGTGGTGTCGCTCGTCACCCGCTACCCGCGCAATTCGCAGACTCCGCTCGAAGGGTTCGTCGTTACGGCCGATTACCACGACGGCGAGGACCTTTACGACGTCGCCTCCAACTATCAGGGGCCGTTTACCTCGCATCCTGTGATGTCGATGGCGCTCCGGGTCAAGAATTCGCAGCTTCGCATGCGCACCCCGCAATGGTCGGGCGGCGGGTTCGGCGTGAAAGTCCAGATTTTCCCCTATGTCGTGCTGATCTGTCTCGCGTCGAAGAAGACCGGACGCCCGGTCAAATGGGTCGAGGACAAGCTGGAACATCTGTCCGCGGCAGCAGCGGCGCCCAACCGGCTCACGAAGATAGAGGCCGCCGTCATGAAAGACGGCACGGTCACCGCCTTCCGCTTCGACCAGCAGGACGATTACGGCGCATTCCTGCGCGCGCCGATGCCGGGCCCGCTCTACCGCATGCACGGCATCCTGACCGGCGCCTACGACATCAAGAACCTCGCGGTCACCAACCGCGTTGTGATGACCAACAAATGCCCGTCCGCCATGGTGCGAGGATTCGGCGGCCCGCAGATGTACTACGCCATCGAGCGCATGATGCAGCGCGTCGCGGTCGAGCTCGGCATGGACCCGCTCGACGTGATCCGGAAAAACCTGGTGCCGGCCGGCGTGTTCCCCTATCGCGCGGCGGCGGGGGCGCTTCTCGATTCGGGCGATTATCCGGTCGCCATCGAGCGCGCGGTGAACGAAGGCAGGCTCGAAGAGCTGAAGAAGAAACGCGACGCAAAGCGCGCCGAAGGAAAGCTCTACGGCATCGGCTATGCCGCCATCGTCGAGCCGGCGCAGTCCAACATGGGCTATCTGTCGAATATCCTGCCGCGCGACGAGCGCGCCCGGAATCCCAAGGGCGGCGCGGTCGCCAACGCGACCGTGAACGTGGACCCGCTCGGCACCGTGTCGGTAACCGCGGATTCGATCCCGCAGGGACAGGGCCACATGACGATCCTGTCGCAGATCGTCGCCGATGTGCTGGGGCTGACGCCCGACCATATCAAGGTCAATCTGGATTTCGACACCGCCAAGGACGCATGGTCGATCGCCACCGGCAACTATTCCTCGCGCTTCTCGTCGGCAACAGCGGTCGCCTGTCAGAAAGCGGCCGAGAAAGTCCGCGCCAAGCTGTCGCGCATCGCCAGCCAGAGCTTGAACGTGCCGCCCGACCAGCTGGATTTCGTAGGCGGCAAGATCGTTGACCGGAACAACACCGAGAACGCGATCAATTTCTACCGCGCCGCCGGATCGGCCCACTGGACTCCCGGCAATTTGCCCGAGGAGATGGAGCCCTGCGTGCGCGAGACCGGCTCGTGGTCGCCGCCGGAACTGGAATCGCCAAACGAGCTGGACCAGATCAACACGTCGCTGACCTACGGCTTCGTATTCGATTATTGCGGCGTCGAGATCGATCCCGATACCGGCGAGGTCTGCATCGACGATTACGTGACGATGCACGATTCCGGCACGTTGCTGAACCCGCTGGTCGCCAACGGGCAGGTCCATGGCGCGTTCGCCTGGGCGGTCGGTTGCGCGCTCTATGAGGAGTTCGTCTACAACGAGGACGGCGCCTTCATGACCGGCACGTTCGCGGACTATTTGTGTCCGACATCGTGGGAAGTGCCGGAACCGAAAATCCTCCACATGGAAAGCCCGTCGATGGTAACGCCGCTGGGCGCCAAGGGCATCGGCGAGGGCAACTGCATGTCGACGCCTGTCTGCCTCGCCAACGCGGTGGCTGACGCGATCGGTGCGGCGGACCTGACCCTTCCGCTGACGCCGGCCAAGGTCGCCGCCCTGATCCATGGCGACGAATCGGCGGCACCGGCGGAAAAAGCACAGCCGGCTGAGACGAAACCGGGCCACAAGCTGGCCGGGTCGGGAGAAACCCTTGTGCCGGCGTCGCGCGCCGACGTCTGGAACACGCTGCTGGACCCGGAAGCGCTTGCCGCCGTCATCCCCGGCTGTCACGCGCTGGATCGCGTCGCCGACAACGCCTACAAGGCGGAGGTCTCGCTGGGCGTCGGCCCGGTGCGCGGCCGGTTCCATGCCGATGTCGCGCTGAGCGACATGACGGAGCCGCAATCGGCAACGCTGAGCGGCGGCGTGATCGGCCCGCTGGGTGCGGCGCAGGGAACCGGCCATGTGCGCCTCGACGAGGACGGCGAGGGAACGAAGGTCAGCTACGATTACGAGATCGAGCTGAGCGGCAAGGTCGCTTCGGTCGGCGGACGCATGCTGGAAGGCGCGACGAGAGCGCTGGTAAATCAATTCTTCGAACGGCTCGTCGCCCAGGTGGGCGGCGAAAAGGGCGGGTCGAAGGGCCTGCTCGGCGGGCTGTTCGGCAAACGGGACAAGTAAGATGAAGCCCATATCATTCGACTATCTGAAAGCGGGCTCCACCGAGGAGGCGGTCGCCGCCCTCGCGGACGGAGGCGACGACGCGCGGATCATTGCCGGCGGCATGTCGCTGGTGCCGATGCTGAATTTCCGGCTGGTCGAACCGTCCATCCTGATCGATATCTCGAAAATCGCCGGCAACAATTACATCCGCGAGGACGGCGGAATGGTCGAAGTCGGATGCGCGACGCGCCAGGCGCAGCTCGAGAAATGGGACGGGCTGGCGGAGAAACTTCCTCTGCTGGCCGCTGCCATCCCCTTCATCGGCCACTACCAGACGCGCGCGCGCGGCACGGTATGCGGTTCGCTGTCCCATGCCGACCCGTCCTCCGAACTGCCGCTGTCGCTGGCGACGCTGGGCGGCGAGGTTGTGCTGACATCCAAGTCGGGCCAGCGCCGTCTTTCGGCCGACGCCTTCCAAACCGGCATGCTGTCGACTGCCAAGCGGGCGGACGAAATTGTCACCGCCGCCCGCTATCCGGTGCGCGAGAAGGGCGCGGGCTACGCCTTCACCGAGATGGCGCAGCGCCGGGGCGATTTCGCCATCGTTGCGCTTGCCGGGGTCGCGACCGGATCGAAGATCAGGCTCGGCATCGGCGGCGTTGCCGACCGGCCAACGGTGCGCGAGTGGGACGTTCTGGACGGCAGCGCGCTCGACGATGCGCTCAACGAGTTCGCCTGGGATCTGGGCGGTTACGATGACATTCACGCGACGGCGCGGTACCGGCGGGAGCTGGTGCGCCGCCTTGGCAAGCGCGTGATCGAGGAGGCCAAATCATGCCGCAGCTAAGCAAGGACGCCCGCCATCCGGTGACGCTCACCCTCAACGGGGTGGAGGTTTCCGACTACGCCGAGCCGCGCATGCTGCTCAGCGATTTCCTGACCCATACGATCGGCATCACGAGCTGCCATGTCGGCTGCGAGCACGGCGTCTGCGGCGCCTGCACCGTGCTGATCGACGGCGTAGTGTCGCGCGCCTGCCTGACGTTTGCGGTGCAGGCCGATGGCACGACCGTCGAGACCGCCGAAAGCCTCGCCAGCGATGAGGGTGAGCTTTCCGACCTGCAGAAAGCCTTCAAGAAGCATCACGGGCTGCAGTGCGGCTACTGCACGCCGGGCATCCTGATGTCGCTCACCGCCTGGCTGAAGGAGAACCCGAAGCCGACGGAGGAAGAACTGCGCGACATGCTGTCGGGCCATCTCTGCCGCTGTACCGGCTATGTCGGGATGGTGAAAGCGGTGCTCGATTACTGCGAGAACCGCGAAGGCTGATCGCTGCCGGACTGGACGGGAACCGCCATGGCGACCGGCACTTCATACGATTACTTCATCGTCGGCGCGGGGTCGGCGGGCTGTGCGCTTGCCGGACGCCTGACCGAGGACCCGTCGGTTCGCGTCCTCCTGCTGGAAGCCGGCGGCTGGGACCGCGACCCGTGGATTCACATTCCGCTCGGCTGGGGCCGCATCCTTCAGAAGCGACTTCATGACTGGATGTATTTCGCCGAACCGTCGGAGACGATGAACGGACGCGCCATCGAATGCGCGCGCGGCAAGGTGATCGGCGGATCGAGTTCGATCAACGCGATGGCCTATTATCACGGCCACCGGTCCGATTACGATCGCTGGGCGTCGTTCGGGCTGCCGGGCTGGTCGTACCGCGAAATCCTCCCCTATTTCCGCCGGTCGGAGGACTGGGAGGGCGGCGCGGACACCTATCGCGGCGCCGGCGGGCCGCTGTCGACCTGTTACACCACCTTCGAAGACCCGATCTGCGACGCCTTCATCGAGGCCGGTCGCGAACAGCAGTACGCCTATACCGAGGACTATAACGGCAAGGACCAGGAAGGGTTCGCCCGCATTCAGGCCACCCTGCGGAGCGGCCGCCGCTGGAGCAGCGCCGCCGCCTATCTGAAACCGGCGCTGAAGCGCCCCAACCTGACGGTCGAGACCGGCGCGCTGGCAACGAAGATCGGATTCGACGGAAAGACCGCGCGGACACTGGAATACAGCCAGGGCGGCCAGATAAGGTCGGCAACGGCGGATCGGGAGATCATCCTGTCCGGCGGATCGATCAACTCGCCGCAGCTCCTGATGCTGTCGGGCATCGGCGACCCGGACCATCTGGGCGAACATGGCATCGACGTGGTCGCGCCTCTTCCCGGCGTCGGCCGGAATCTGAGCGATCACACCTCCGCCGTGCTGGCGTTCCGCCGCAAGATCGACGGGCCGTTCAAGAAGAACATGCGGTTCGACCGCGTCGGCATATCGGTGATCCGCGCCTGGCTGGGGCTGGGCGGGTTCGCCGCCGACCTGCCATTCGGTATTACCGCTTTCGTGAAGACCTCGCCGGAAGAGCCCGTCCCCGACATGCAGCTCCTGTTCTGGATGGGCGCCACGGCGGCCGCCACGCCCTGGCTGCCGCCCTTCAAGAAGGCGTTCGCCGACCAGTTCACAGTGCGCGCCATGCCGATGCGCCCGACCAGCCGCGGTCGCCTGTCGCTGGCCTCTGCCAACCCGTCGGACGCGCCGCGCATCCATCAGGCCTTCTTCGAGGACGAGGAAGAATGGCGTGTCATGCGCAAGGGGCTCCGGATGATCCGGGAACTCGTCGCGTCCGACAGGCTGAAGGACTTTGCCGGCGAGGAACTGCCGCCGAGCGCCGGGGCGCAGACCGACGACGAACTCGACGCGCATGTGCGGGCCACGATGGGTACCGTCCATCACCCGATCGGCACCTGCAAAATGGGCGCCGACGACGATCCGATGGGGGTGGTCGATGCGCAACTGAAGGTCCGCGGCGTCGAGAACCTCCGCGTCGTCGACGCGTCCGTCATGCCCGACCTGATCGGCGGCGCGACCAACGCGCCTGTCATCATGATGGCGGAAAAAGCCAGCGACATGATCCTGGGACGCGACCCGCTGCCGCCCGCAGAGGTATAGACCGACACGTGCGATCTCTCGCAGTCGCTTGCACACAAAGACGACTGTTAACCATATTCGAAAAAACTGGCAGATTTCCGGGATTTTCCGTGACGCGAGGGGGCGTTTATACTAACGTCGCTCAATAAATTACCTTTCAGGAATTACGGGATAGTCGGCGTCATGAATCGCTTCAGCCAGTTTTTGCTCTCGACCACCGCGCTTTCCTTCGTGTCGCTGGGCACTGCTCTCGCCGCCCCTGTCCTCGAGACCACCGATTTCGGCGAAAATTTTGCGACTCGCGCGCTGGCGCTCGGCACCGGGCCTGTTTCCGGTTCTGTCGGGTTTGATGTCGACTCGTTTGACGTTTTTCAGCTCTCGGGTTTCGTCGCCAACAGCACCGTCAACATATCCGCCACCTTTTCCGCGGGCGGCAGCGGCGCGGGCATGTATCTTCATCTGCTCGATTCGGCCGGCAACCTGCTGTTCTTTCCGGGCGACAGCGGCGGAGGAACGGTAGGTGCGCCTGTTCCGGAATCGGACTTCGGAACTTTCACCACCAATGGCGCCAGCGCCTTCAATTTCAATGCGACGGCGCTGTCGGATGGAACACTGAACGTTCGCGTCGGTTCCGCCGGCTTCCTGAATTACACCGTTACCGCAACCGGCGAAGAAGCGACAAGCATCGCCGAGCCATCCTCGATCCTGCCGATGGCAGCCGGTCTGAGCGGGCTGGGTTTTCTTGCGACGCGCCGCCGTCGTAAAAAAGCCGACTGATTTTTCCAGCCGACGTGACCGAACCGGCAGCCGGCGACCTGGCGCGAATTTACATCGATATTGTCGGCGACCTGCTTCATGCGGGACATGTCCGGCATCTCCAGAAAGCGCGCGCGCTCGGCGACTGGCTTGTCGTCGGTATCTTCGATGACGACACAGCCGCCCGGCTGAGTCATCGCCCGATCATGCCGATGGCGGAACGTATTGCCGTTGTCGGCGCGCTCGGATGCGTTGACGAGATCGTGGCGGATGCGCCGCTCGCCCCCGATACCGCGTTTCTCGAAAAACTCGATATTGCTTACGCTTGCCTTTCCGACGATTACGACGATCCCGAACGGCAGGAAGCGCTTGCCGACCTGCTGGAGGACGGGATGGGCGTCGTTATCCCCTATACCGACGACGTGACGACCGCACAGATCGTCGGCCGGATCGCAGGAGACGGCAAAACGCTCGAGAAGTCGGCGCCTCCGCCCCGGGACGCTGCACCGGAGCCGGCCGACCGGCAGCTGTCGATCGCCCTCGACGCCATCGGCGCGCTGGCGAGCGCCCAGTTCAGGACCGACTTTCACAAAGCGCGGCAGGAGCTGGGAGACGAGGGCTGGCTCGCCCTGTTGCGCGGATACGCCGATAACGAGGTTCGGCGGGCCACATCGACAGCCACCGACCCTCGCTTCGTGCCCGCGCTTACGGGCACGGTCGCCAAGGCCCTGACTCCCGGCTCCGCTGTCAACCTGATCGGCGCCGAATCACCCTTTGTTGCCGCCGCCCTGGCTGCGTCCGGTCACGATGTCTGCGTGCTGCGCCCGGGCAGGTCGGCCCCGGGGAACCTAGACGGGATTGCGAACGAGGTGTTCCGCACGGTGCATTGCGGCTGGGAAGAGCTGCCCGATGCAACGCCGCCGGCGGACATGCTGGCGGTCATGGATACGGCGGCGGCAGGCTGGCTGCTGCTGCATCCCGACAAACTGCAGGCGACTGTCGCGCGCCAGAAAACCGGACTGCTGCTCGCCGTCGACCTGTCGCCGACCGACGCGCAGGGATACACGCCGGGCCCGACCGGAGGGTTCCTGTTCACCGATCATTTCGTACGCGACCAGCTTCACCGCTGCGATTTATATGAGGCGCAGGACATCCTGACCGTGCTCGACGGCGCGCCGCTTCCCGACGGCGCACCCGGTTGCAGCCGGCTGTCACGCGTCAGCCAGATCGCGGAAGACCGCCACGGCATTACTTTCCGGTATCTCGACGGCGAGCCGGCAAAGGCCTGCGGCGATCCTAAGGCGGGCGGATATCTCCGCTGGTATCGCGCTTCCGGCCTGTCGCTATCGGAGCCGCCGGCATGATTGCGACGCCTCTGTACGTTTTCTTCGGCGCCGAAAGCGAATATTTACTGCATCCGCTGTTTGAGGCGATGCGCGATCGCGGCTATCCGTGCCTGGAGATCCATGCAGTGCCGCATCGGGAAATCGGCGCCGACCTGGCCGCCGTCGCTGCCGACCCGCGACCGAAAATTCTCGTCACCTCCTCCCATTTCTCATGGGACCGGCGCTATATGGACTGGCTGATGGAGGTGCCGGACTGCCCGGCGCTGGTCGAAATCATCGGCATGCTCAATCCCGTCTATACGGTCTGGTATCCCCACGATCTGTCCCAGGCCCTGCTGATGGACGAGGTCGCAAAGCTTTCGCTGGTAGACCTCTATCTCGCGCCCTCCCCGGCAGAGCACATGTTCGCGCACCTTGTCCGGACCGAAACCGTGGGCTGGATCAAGGCAGTATCCGACATATACGAACCCGCAGAACGCTGGGGGCGCGGCCTGTTCCTGACCATGAGCCTCGAATGCGTCGTGGTGGAGAAAGGCCCCGACGAAACGCTGAAACTGATGGAAAACTGGCTCCATGACTGGCTGTGGATCAAGTTCGCGCCGTTCCCCCAGTTCGCCCCGCTCGAGGAAAAGCTGAAAGCGCGCGGCATCAACATTCTCGACCGCAACATGACGCCGCCGGACGCCGCCCGGCATTTCGATTTCGTCGTCACCAACGGCGAATCCTCAGTGGTACGCGAAGCGGCCCTGTCAGGCATCACGACATATCTGGTCACCGATATCGGCCTGTTCGGCGACGTCTCCCGTCGCTTCCTGTGGCAGTTCGCCGATCTGGACAACGTCCATATCGTCCGGACATTCGACGATATCCCGGACGATGTGCCGAAATCCGCCCCAACCATTCTGCCGTTCGACATGGAAAAAGCAGTAGCGCTGATCGTGGACGGGGCGGAGAACGCCCTCGTTGCGGCCGGCGCGGGTTGAGATGGGCTGGAAGGAAATCTGGCGCCGCAAAGGAGCGCAGGCGCCGGGGAATCCGACACCGGCCGACCTCGCCGCGCTCAACGGATACGACACCGGCGCCGGCGCCGCCAGTTTTGAAGCGCTGCGCGATCACGCGTTGCGAACAGCGGCCCGGCTGGGTGTCGGGCCGAAAGCGAGCGTGCTTGAAATCGGATGCGGCGCCGGCGCGTTTCTGCTGCCGATCGCGAAGACGGGCGCTTCTGTTACGGGCATCGATATCTCAGCCGGCCATCTCGCCGTAGCCCGGCAGGCGATTCCGAACGGACGGTTTTCCGCCGGCGACGCCGTCAGCCTTCCCTTCGCGGATGCCGCCTTCGATATCGTGATCGGCGGCGCGTGCTTTCTTTATCTCGACAGCCGCCGCGATGCAGAGGCCGCCCTATCCGAAGCTATCCGCGTCATGAAGCCCGGCGGGCGCGGCGTCGTCACGGATCTTCCGGACGCCGCCCGGCAGCAGGAAAGCGAGCGCATTCGTCGCGGGGCGCTGGGCGAGGCGGAGTACGAGCGGCTCTATGCCGGCCTCCTGCACCTCTATTTCGACCGCGACGCGATGGTCAAGCTCGCGGCAACGCGCAGCGCTGCGGCATCCGTCACGACGCAGAATATCGAGGGCTACGCGAATTCGCCGAACCGCTTTAACCTCTGGCTCGAGAAACCCTCAGGATGAGGTTACGACGATGCTGGCGCCATACCCGGAACGGATCGCGCCAAAGAACGATCCCCGCATCAACGCTTTGCGCGACATGATGATGGCGCGCCCGCATATCGCATGGGTGTATTCACCGGGGACGGAGGAGGTGCCGGGACGCCCGAAGGGCAAATCGATCGCGGGAATCGAGGTCTAATTCCGGAAAGACGGCGCGAAACAGAAGAAAATCGTCATCACCGGACCTGTTCCGGTGATCTCCATCCCAATTACTCCAGATGCTTACGGAAAAAACCCGCCATCGGCTCGAAACTCGGCGGGCCCATCTTGGTTTCGTAATCGACGTAGAGGATCTCGATATCCCCGTCGGCATCGCGGTAGCGGCGCGCGAAGCGTTCCGGTTCCGTTTCGTCGCCATCCGTATCGGGATCGCTGTAGCAATGGACGATATCGCCCTCGCCCTGCACCCAGAGTGCCGGCGGCATCGCCATCGTCTCGCCGCGTTCCAGCGCCAGAAGCGGGCTGCCTTCCGCCATCTCGTCCTCGTCGGCCCAGTAGAGGTGATGATTGTCGACGATGCCCTGCGGCCGGTGATAATCCTCGGGTGCCGCCTCATGCCAGCGCACCGCCGCATCGCCGCTCAGGTGGTTTTTCGTATGACGATAGCGCGACAGCGGGTTGATCACCGGCCAGGCCGCGGCGACGCATTTCACCGTCGCGTCAACGTCCGCGCCCTCGACCGGCAGCGCCGTGTAGCGCGCATCGAACGGCCGCATCGCCGCCAGCATGGCGAGGTGTCCGCCGCTTGAGAAACCGGACAGCGCGACGCGATCCGGATCGATGTCGAATTCAGGCGCGCGCGCCTTGAGCCAGCGGATCGCGTAGTTGATATCGACCAGCGAGGACGGGTACATGTCGCCGCCCTGCCGGAAATCGAGCGACGCGACGGCAAAACCGACTGCAGCCCAGGCCTCGCCCTGCTTCTGGCACTGCCCCAGATCGCCATGCGCCCAGCCGCCGGGATGCAGCACCACAACCAGCGGGAACGGGCCGGGTCCATCAGGCCGGAAGAAGCGCAGCATCATCGCGCGGTCGCCATGCCGCACATACTCGACATCGCGCACCGAAAGATCGCCGGATATCGTCGCCATCGCCCCGTCCCCCTCAGTTCCGCAGAAGCGACGGGTCCTTCAGGCTCGTATCCTGTCCCGGCGGCGCCGTTTCGACCGCCTCTTCCAGCGACAGTCTCGAACGCCATTCCTCGGGCGGGCGCGCCTCGCCGTCCCAGGCGACCTGATCCATCGCCCAGAAAACCTCCAGCCGGTGATAGTCGGGATCGCGGAACTCGACCGAGACCTGACAGCCGGCGCGGCGGCGACCGTGAAAATCGACTTCCACCCCCATCTTTTCCAGATGCTCCCTCGCCTGGAACACCTCGTCGAGGGTTGAGACCTCGAACGCCATATGGTGAAGCTCCTTATGGTCGGATGCGTCTCCGCCGCCGACCAGACCCAGCCCGTGATGGTCGTCGTTGAACCGCATGAAGACCATGCGCCCGGGAACCATGCTTTCGGGATAGACGTCGGATACCTTGAAGCCCATGACATCGGTGTAGAACTTCACCGATCTCTCGATATCCCGGCACATGATGACCGCATGGCCCATCTTGCCGATCCTGAAGGGCGGTTCCTCAGCGGGCGCCGCCCGTTTCAGGGTTTCCACATCCTCTTCGTGCAGGGCGTCGAGATCGACATTCTCGATATTCCTCAGCCGTTCTTCCATCGTCATTCTCCTTCGGCCGATCCCGTGCCGGGATCAGTGAAACGCGTATGAATCCATCGAGATTGTGCGGTAGGTGTAACTCGCGTGCAATCGCTCCACCCGTGCGCCGTCGCCGCCCGCCCCCATCGCGATCAGCAATGGCACGTAATGATCGTCGGTCGGATGGTTCTCCTGCGCGAAGGGCGCGACCGCCCGGAAATTGACAAGATCGTCGGCGCGTCCTGCCATCACCGCCTCATGGACCCACTCGGAAAACGCCGCAACCCAGTCGAGCACCGGCCCCTCGACATGCCCGGCGCGGCGTCCGTGCGTCGTATTGCCGGAGGCAATAATCAGGACATTCTCATCGCGCAGCGGCGCCAGCGCCCGCCCCAGCTCCAGATGATGGCGCGTCCCCAGATGGCACTGGATCGAGACCTGCGCCACAGGCACATCCGCTTGGGGAAACATGTAGGCGAGCGGCACCCACGCCCCGTGATCGAGTCCGCGTTCGGGGTCGTCCTCGACCGCCATCCCGGCCCTTTTCAGGCAGTCGGCGGCGCGCGCCGCAACGTCCGGCGCGCCCGGCGCGCGGTAATGAAACCGGTAGAACGGTTCGGGAAACCCGTAGAAATCGTGGATCGTCGGCGGCGTCGCGGCGGTGCCGACGGCCACGCCCCGCGTCTCCCAGTGCGCCGAGATCATCAGGATCGCGTCGGGCCGCACCAGCGACGCGCCATACTCGGCCATGAAATGCCGGGCCGGGCAGTCGTCGAGCAGGATCATCGGGGATCCGTGGGAAATGAACAGGCTGGGCTGTCTGGTCATGCAGCTACTCGTTACCGGTCTCGTCCATGAGCTCAACGGAAGGGCGGGACTGCCTTCGGTCCTAGGTCTTCAGCTCCGCTTCCCAGCGGTCCAGCAGCGCGTTGATCCGCGCCATCGACGGCGCCTTGTCGAACGAGTTGCCGTAGGACGCCTGGCTGCGCACCGGATCGCCGGCGAAATAGCGCTCGTAGAGCTGCTGGCGGCCGGAAAAGCTGGTCAGCGCCGCATCGACGGCGAGGCGGAAAAGACGAATGCGGTCATGCGCGTCGTCATTGGCCGACTGGAAATAGCGCTCGATATCGGGGGCGAGCTCGCTGTCCAGCATCTTGAAGGACGGCACCATGAACATGCCGCCGGCGCCGATGATCTGGATGATCTCGCAGGCGCGGCGGAACTGCGGCGGGAACAGGAACTTGACGGTCTGCAGTGCCGCGCGGCGCGGCACCACCGTGCCGCCGGGACCGGGAACGCAATCCTCCTCGGCGGCGCGGATGCAGGCCTCGACCCATTCAGGCACATGGATCAGCTCGGCCAGCATGTTCTGGATATGCTGGAATCCGTCGACATTGGTCGAACGCGCCATCGTGATCGCCAGATCGCGCATGAATTCCGCCTTGGCGAGATCCTTGGTCGCGAACTGGTGCGAGGTGTGGGTGTGGTCCTGGGAGTTATGGAGCGCGCTGTTATAGGCCTCGATGTCGCGATAGATGAAAACCCGCTCCCACGGCACCAGCACGTTATCGAACATGATCATGCAGTCGCTGTCGTCGAACCGGTTGGACAGCGGATTATCCATCGGCGAGCCGGCATTCTGATGGATGACCGACGGGCGCGCGATCAGCTTGAGGCCGGGCGTGGCGACGGGAATGACGAAGCCGAACGCATGGGATTTCGCCTCTTCCGTATCGCTCAGCGGATAGCTGGGCGCGGGCATGACGACGATATCGTCGGCGATGGCCGCGAGGGTCGCCAGCATCCGCACGCCGCTGATGATGAATCCCTTGTCGTTTTCTCCGACGATGCGCGCGGCGATATCCTTGACCTGCGCATCCGGCGCCCGGGACCGGTCGACCTGGGGGCTCACCAGCGCATGGGTGGTGGCGATGTCGTTTTCGCGGGCATATTCGTAATACGCGACCACGTTCTTGCCGAACTGACTGTCGGCGGTCTCGAAAGCCTCGGGCGCCGCCCCATAGGCCGACAGCATCACATTCATGAAGTCCGGGCTGCGGCCGAACATGCCGCAGGTATGATCGCTCCAGATTTTGAACATGTTGCGCCGGGCCCTGAGGTCTTCGGTCGAGCGCGGCTGGATAAAGCTCAGCCCTACCCTGTCGCCGCTGCTGGGCGAGATGTAGGTCATCCGCTCGACCAGGTCGGGCCGGTGCTGCAGATCGTAGAGTTCCGCCTGGGTGCGCGCGCCGCCGGCAAAGCGCGGGTCCGTCGTTACATCCCGGACGCGTTCGCCGTCGCACCAAACCTCGCGCCCGTCTTCCCTAAGCCCTTGCAGATATTCCGCGCCCGTCCTGATGCCCATTTTTGTCCCCGCAAACAGGTTACTGGATTTTGTCCGGGGCTATTCTGTCACGCAGATCGACAGGAGGCGAGATCGGCGGCGGCGATTACCGCTTGCGCATGCTCGCCCTGCACTCGGCCAGCTTGCCCAGCACATCGAACGCCTGTTCGACCAGCATGTAACAGGGCACGCCGCGCGGCTCGAGATAGTTCTTGGCGGCGACATTGTGCTGATGCTCGCCCATAAAGGTCACATAGACCGGCTTTGATTTGTATTTCTTCGCCAGATCGACAATGAAATCGAAACCTGGCACGCCGGTTTCCGTGGTCAGCATCATGATGACCACCACCGCGTCGATATTGCGGTCGATCAGAACCGCCTCCAGCGCGTCGCCGTAGGCCTTCTCGTAACCGTGCATCCCGACCGAGCCGAAGATATCGACCGGGTTGCGCATGCGGATAAAGGGCGGAGCGAGTTTCTGCAGCCGGTCGCGCGTCCTGTCTTCAATGTCGGGAACGTCGAGCCCGAGCGAGCGGCAATGATCGGTCATGCAGACCGTGAACGCGCCCGACGGCGACAGGAACGACACCCGGTTGCCGCGCGGCAGAGGCATCGCATCAAGCGCCTTTGCAACATGGAACAGATCCGAATAGCGGTGCAGCCGCGTCACGCCCGACTGCGCGATGGCTCCGTCGACCACCCGCCCATCCGCTGCAAGAGAGCCGGTATGGGCCATTGCCGCCTGCGCGCCCTCGTCCGACGCGCCGCCCTTCAGCAGGAACACCGGCTTGTCCTGCGACACGCGGCGCGCGACTCGCAGGAACCGGGTCGGATTCCTGATGTTTTCGAGATAGAGGAAGATCGATTTTGTTTCGCGGTCCTCGCCGAAGTATTCCAGCAGGTCGCACTCATCGAGATCGGCCTTGTTGCCGAGTCCGCACGACCGCGCGATGCCGTAATGTTCGGCGGACAGAATATGGCGCAGCGAAATCCCGCAGAAATTACCGGTCTGGGTGATGTAGGACACGCTGCCGCGCCGTACCTCCCCCAGAGGAAAGAAGCTCGACGTGTAGGCGCCCGGCACGGATACATGGCCGGTCGTGTTGGGTCCGAGAACGCGGACGCCGGTCTCCCTGATCGCGGCGGCCAGCTCGGCCTGAAGCTCTTCGCCCATCTGGTCGACCTCGGCAAAGCCGGACGCCGCCAGCACGATGGCCTTGATGCCCTTCGCCGCCAGCGCCCGCACGGTCTCCGGCGTATGCGACGCCGGCAGGGTCACCACCGCCTGGTCGATGCCGCCCGGCAGATCGTCGATGGAGGCAGCAACCGGCAGCCCCTCGATCTCTCCGCCGCGCGGATTCACCAGATGGATATTACCCTTGAAGCCCGCATCCAGCATGTTGCGGATCACGACATTGCCGGGTTTCCCCGGCGTCGACGAGGCGCCGATCACCGCCACGCTTTTCGGCGCAAAGAATTTGTCGAGCACGTCAGCCATGTGGACAGCTAATACGACGCATCGCCGAGCACGATCAGCGCATCGACCGCGATCGGCCGGTTGCCGCTGACAATCAGCGGATTGATGTCGATTTCCGCGATGCCGGGATGGTCCAGGGCAATCTGTCCGACCGCCATCAGGGCGGTTGCCAGCAGGTCCTGATCGACCTTCGGCATGCCGCGCACCGCGCCGAGTATCTTGTGCGCCCGGATCGACCGCATCATGTCATTCGCATCGCGCTTGCGCAGCGGAGCGATGCGGAACACCACGTCCTGAAGAATCTCGGTGAATATGCCGCCGAGCCCAAACGCAACCGAGGGGCCGAAGCTTGGATCGCGATGCATGCCGATCATGATTTCGCGCGCGCCGGATACCATTTCCTGCACCAGGTACGCCCCGTCGTAATCACTGCCCGCCCGTTTCGAAATCGTTGCGAACGCCTCGTTCAGCGCCGTCTGCGATGCCAGATTGACCGCGATGAGCCCCTTCTCGGTCTTGTGCGCCTCATCCGCCGAGCACGCCTTTAGCACCACCGGATAGCCGATCTTCTTCGCAGCGGCGCGCGCCTCCGCCTGCGTCTTCACCAGCGCCTCCCGGCTTACCGGGATCCCGTAGGACGCGAGAATGCGCTTGCTGTCATACTCCGACAGCGTTTTCTGGCCGCGCTTGCGGGCGGCGCTCAGGATCGTCTCGGCGCGCGTCGCCATCGCGGGTCAGCTCCGCCCCGTCGTCAGCACCAGCTTGCCGGGGCTCTTGGTTTCCTTGAACTGCGCCAGCGCGGACTGGAAATCTTCCAGCGGATAGGTCGCCTCGATCCGGGGCCTGATTTTTCCATCGGCGAACAGTTTCAGTATGTCGGCCGCGGCGCGCTCGATCACTTCGGGCTTGAAGCGGAAATGCAGATCGAGCGCCATGCCTGCCAGCGTCAGGTTCTTGACGTTGAAATAGTTCGGCCGCGCGGTCGGAATGCCGGCCACGAACCCGATACAGACGATGCGTCCGGCGAATGCCATCGCCCGCAGCGCGGCGGTAAAAATCTCGCCGCCAAGCGGATCGAGCACGATATCGACGCCTTCCTTGCCGACCGCCTCGAATACCTGCGAGCGCAGCCCTTCGCCGATATCGTCGACCGAAAGGTCGATCACCGCATCCGCGCCGTTTTCCAGCACGATCTTTCCGCGTTCCTGCGACGTGCTTGCGCCGACCACGGTCGCCCCGTGCGCCTTGGCGATCTGCACCGCGGCGAGCCCGACGCCGCCGGAGGCCCCCAGCACCAGCACCTTTTCGCCCGGCTGATACGCGCCGCGGATCATCAGAGCGACCCAGGCCGTCAGATAGACCGTCAGCATCCCGGCGGCCGTTACGAAATCGATCGCGTCCGGCAACTTGAAACAGCGCGCTTGCGGCGCGATGCACTGCTCCGCATAGGCGCCGAAGGTGACCAGCGCCATCACCCGATCGCCGGGTTTGACCGACGTTACCCCTTCGCCCACCGCAGCGACCACACCGGCCACGTCGCGGCCCGGCGAAAACGGCCGTTCGGGCTTGGTCTGGTACAGCCCCTGCATCATCAGCGTGTCCGGGAAATTGATGCCGATGGCGTGAACGTCGATCAGCACTTCGCCCTTGCCGGGCGAGGGCGCGGCGACCTCCTCCAGCTTCAGGTTTTCGATGGGCCCGAATTCGTGAATAACAACAGCGCGCATGGGTGCTTCCTCGGTCAAAATCGTATGCGCGCGGACCCTATCACCGGCGTTCGCCGGGATCAAAGACCTATCAAGACCCGCGCCCGATTCTGACCGCGGTCGGGATCGGGCGATGACGAACCGGCCGCATGGGCTTATACTGCCGCTCACAGGAAAATCTCTCGAAGACGCCAGTGGAGTGGGAAAGAGCCGTCATGCGCAAATATCTTCATATCGACCTGAACGACCGTTCCATCAAAACCGAGGAACTCGAGGGCGAGGCCGTGATCCGCGCCGGCCGGCACCTGATCGCGAAGACGCTGCTGGAAAAGGGCGCAGCCACGGTCGACCCTCTGGGTCCCGACAACCCGCTGATTTTCTCCGCCGGTCCGTTTGCGGGATCGAATTTTTCCAATGCCAACCGTCTGAGCGTCGGCTGCAAGAGCCCGCTGACCGGCGGCGTCAAGGAAGCCAATTCGGGCGGCACCTTCGCTTTCGCGCTGGGACAGCTCGAAATCGCAGGCTTCAATCTCTACGGCGCTTCGGATGAATGGATCGTGATCCGTATCCCGAAGGACGGCGACATCACGTTCGAGGACGCCTCGCCCTATCTCGGCCAGAGCGTGACGGAAACGGCGTCTGCCCTGTTCGAAAAATACGGCGACAAGATCAGCCTCGGCATCTGCGGCCCGGTAGGCGAATATCTCGGCCTCGTCGCCGGCATTTCCTTTACCGATCCCGAGGGCCGTCCGACCCGGATCGCGGCGCGCGGCGGCGTCGGCGCGGTGATGGGATCGAAGAAGGTCAAGGCCATCGTCGTCGACAAGGACAAGATGCCGAGCTTCCACGACCGCAAGAGCCTGATGGGCTCGGTCAAGGATTACGGCAAGATGCTCGATGCCGACGGCGCCATCAAGGCGTTCCGCGATCTCGGCACGGCGATGGTGGGCGACTTCACCAATACGGTGGGCGGCATGCCGACGCGGAACTTCTCGGCAGGTCAGCTGGTCAATCCGAAGGAAACCACCTTCCGCCTCGGCGGCGACCATATCCGCCAGCAGAATCTGGAGCGCGGCGGCGAAACCACCCACGCCTGCATGCCGGGCTGCCAGATCCGCTGCAGCAACATCTATGCCGACAAGGACGGCAAGGAGATGGTGTCGCCGCTCGAATACGAAACGCTGGGCCTGGTCGGCACCAATTGCGGGCTCGAAGACCCGGACCACGTCGCCTATCTCAACAACATCGCCAACGAGCTCGGCATTGACTCGATCGAACTCGGCGCGACGCTCGGCGTCCTGATGGAAGCCGGCCAGGGCGAATTCGGCGACCACGAATTCATGGCGCAGGCGCTCGAAGACATGCGCAAGGGCACCGAACGGGGCAAAATCCTGGCGCAGGGCACCGCCCGCGTCGGCGAGCATTACGGCGTCAAACGGGTCCCCGTCATCAAGAAGCAGGGCATCAGCGCCTACGATCCGCGCGTGATCGAGGTGACCGGTATTTCGATGATGGTCACCGCCCAGGGCGCCGACCACACCACCGGCAACATCCCGGGTCACAAGTGCGACGGCGTCCCGACCGAGAAGCTCGCCGAGGTCAGCCTCGATATTCAGGTGCTGTGCGCAGCGGCCGACTCGCTCGGCATCTGCGTGTTCGGCCGATCCGTCACCAACCCCAATACCGGCTTCGTGGTCGATGCGCTCAACAAGGCGCACGGCACGAATCTTGACGAAGGTTTCTACCGCCGGCTCGGCATGGAAACGCTGAACGACGAGTGGGAGTTCAACCGCCAGGCCGGCTTTACCGAGGAAGACGACGAGCTGCCGGACTTCTTCTACGACGAGGAACTGCCGCCCTCGAACAAGAAAGCCCGTCACCGCGCCGCCTCGGTCAACAAGGCAATGCGCGAACTGATCGCACAGGGGGCGGCGCTTTAGCCCGGCCCGCAAAGATGCCCGGAACAAGCCCGGGCATGACGAGATTTGATTGAAAGCATCATCGCCGGGCCTGACCCGGCGATCTTTTCCCGCGTTAAGCTCCCCTACCCCGCCATCAGGCGTTTCCAGGCGGCGTATTGCGCGCGCTGGGGGGTCTCGACCGTGCCGCGATTGAGATAGTCGCCGTGATTGTCTGTGACGTCGGTGTCCTCGCCGCGCGCGAACCAGACCCATTCGGAATTTTCTGCCGCGACGCCGTCCTGGCAGCGGCGGAAATTTTCCAGATCGTCGGTCTGGATCAGCGACGCAGCGCTGTGGGTCACGTTCAGCCCTTTCACGATATCCCGGTTCATTTCGTCCGGCGCGCCGTCGAGCAGCACCGGATAGACGTTGATTTCGGTCCGGTCGACGGAGAGCGGGATGATGACCCGGATATGCTGGTTGAGCGCCTGCAGCGACATGTTGGGAAAATAGGCCGTGTTGTGGCGTCTCGGCTGCAGCACTTCGGCGAGCCGTTCCGGCGTGTGCTTCGACGCCAGCAGCGAGACATATTCGTCATAGACCGGATCCGCGCGCTTGCCGTCGGCAACCGGCTGGTGGCCAGTGAAGCTGTGGCCGTACTGCGCCGACGCCCACGCCTCGCGCTGTTCCCAGCGGGCCGCGGCGGCGCCTGAATCGCCGATGGTCGAACCGGATTCGTCGCCAAGGCGACGTGCGAACTGCCGCCCGTCGCGGCGCAGCGTCGATTCGTGGCTGAACGGCACATGGTACATGTCGACGGTGTTTTCGAGCTGGAGCTTCCAGTTGCCGCGGAAAATATAGCGATGCACCCCCGCGCCGAGCGAGATGGTGCCGGCCGGCGCGCGGTCGGTCACGTCGTCGATGCTGGAACGCGCGGTTCCCAGCCAGTCGGCGAGCGACGGCCCATCCCCGGCAAGGCTCGCAAACACGAAGCCGCGACAGGTCTCCACTCGCGGCAGGCGGCGCATCCCGAGGGCGGGATCGGTCAGGTCGATCTTTTCACCGTAGCCGCGCGGCATGGCGATGCCGTCGACCTCGCCGTTCGTCCTGAAGGTCCAGCCGTGATAGGCGCAGCGGAAATGCTCGACATGGCCCTTCGCCAGCGGGCAGACAATCGCCCCGCGGTGGCCGCAGCTGTTATGGATGACGTAAATTTCGCCGTCGTCGTGGCGGCTCATCACCACCGGCTTGCGGCCGATGGTCCGGGTCACGTAATCGCCCGGCTCCGGCGTCTCGCTGGCATGCCCGACATAAATCCAGGCGCGGTGGAAGATGCGCTCCATTTCCAGCTCGAAAATGCCCGGATCGTCGTAGACCGACCGGTGGACCCGGTTGTGCCCGACCAGCGACTCGATATCGTATGCGATGCCGTCCATGAACTGCCTCCGCGTCAGCTGCGTGCGTTGCCGGGCCTATTTTCGGCCATTATCCGCCATGACGCCACCGTGGTATGGGCATCGCCTGCACGGTATTGCGGGCTGCCGGTTTGGGCTATTCTCCGGGACGCACCATGACAGAAACCCCGGAAACCGCGGCCGCCCCGCCCGCCGACGCGAAAATACCGCTCAGGACCGAGCTTGCGGTCTATGGCGTGGGCACGTTCAGCACATCGGCGCATTTCATGCTGATGGTGATCATCCCGATCTGGGCGATCGAAAACATGGCGATCCCGCAGGGCGTGCTGCTGGGATTCGTGCTGGGCTGCCGCCCCCTGCTGTCGCTGTTCCTGTCGATCCATGCCGGGACGATGATGGACCGGATCGGCACGCGGAAGGTGCTGCTGTTCTTCGGCCTGCTGTCCCTCGCCACGCCCTTCATGTATCCGGCGCTGCCCTTTATCGGCGCGCTGATCGTCATCCAGCTTCTGTCCGGCCTGTGCGACTCCATTGGCTGGATGGGCGCGCAGACGCTGATCGGCCAGGTGCTGAAGGGGCGCACGTCCTACGCCGCCAGGCTTGGCGCGGTGATCCGGGTCGGCCATATCGGCGGGCCGCCGCTGGTCGGCGCGGCGTGGGATTTCGCAGGTCCCTGGGCGGCGTTCAGCCTGGTTGGCGGATGCGGCCTGCTGTTCCTCGCCTCGGTCCTGATGCTGCCGCAGACCCAGACCGACGGAAGCGCCCGGCCGAGACGCGACGAAACGCCGAAACCGAGCCCGGGATTCAAGCTCCGCGATTTCGTGCCGCACCCGGCCGACTACATCGCCTCGTTCAAGCTGCTCGCCGCGCCGGCCGTCGCCATCACCGTGATGATCGGCATGATGGTTCATGTCGGCAACAACATACAGAGCACTTTCTTCATCGTCTGGCTGCGCGATATCATCGGCATTCCGGCGACCCTGATCGGCGTCCTGATCTCTATTTCGTCCGCCGCCGCCGCCGCAGGTTCGCTGTGGGCAGTGCCGCTGCGCCGGCATTTCAAGCCGTTCTGGCTGCTGTGGCTGTCGGTGCTGACCGCTCTGATCGCAATTTCCGTCACGCCGCTGATCGGCAGCAAACCGGTCGTAGAAGCTGTCACCGGATCGCTCGGGTGGCTGGTCGAGCTGTCGCCGCTGATCGCCGCCTATATCGCGTTCTGCGTCATCGCCTGCGTTCGTTCCGCAGCCAACGGCGTCCATCAGCCGCTTGTGATTACCCTGATGCTGAGGACCGTCGGACCGAACGACAAGGGCAAAGCCATCGGGCTGCGCGGCACAATGAACCGCGTGACCTCCATGATCGGACCGCTGATGCTGGGCTGGCTCGCCGGGCTGATCGGGCTCGAATACGGGTTCTATGTGATCGGCTTCATCGGCAGCCTGATGATGTTCTGGCTGGCCTGGCTGATGGTCCGGCATCCGGATATCCACAAGATCGGCGAGGGACCGGCGCAGCCTTAAACAGGAGGGAGTATCCGCATGAGACTTGAAAACAGGGTGGCCATCGTCACCGGCGCCGCGGGCGGCATAGGCCGCGCCATGGCGGAAGCCTTCGCGGCGGAAGGCGCCAGCGTTCTGTGCGCCGACATCAACGAGGAAGAAGCTTCGGAGACTGCCGCCATCATCGGCAAGGCAGGTGGCACGGCCCTTGCCCGCCGCGTCGACGTTACAGACCCGGCAGATGCAGAGGCGATGGTCTCCGCCTGCGTCGCCGAATACGGGCAGGTCGACATTATCGCCAACGTCGCCGGCACCGGCTTCCGCCACAGCTTTCTCGACGCGACGGCGGAGGATTTCGAGCGCGTCATGCGGGTCAACCTGATCGGCACGTTCAATACCGGCCAGGCGGCGGCGCGCGAGATGGCGAAGCGCGGATACGGGCGGATCATCAATATCGCCTCGATCGCCGGCAACCGGGCGGGCGCGGGGCGTACTGCCTATGGCACCTCCAAATCGGCGGTGATGGGGCTGACGCGGCAAGCGGCGCTGGAGCTCGGCCCTCTCGGCATCACGGTCAACGCGGTAGCGCCCGGCCCGGTCGATACCGCGATGACCCGTGTCACCCATAACGAGGCGACGCGGGAGACCTACAAACGGCTGATCCCGGCAGGCCGCTACGGCACGGTGGAGGAGATGGCTGACGCGGCAGTGTTCCTCGCCGGCGAACAGGCGGGTTACGTCAACGGGCTGATCCTGTTTGTCGATGGCGGCTATACCGCCGCCGGCATCTCGACCGATTTCGCCGGCTATATCGACCCGAAGACAAAGGGCCGGCCGCTGGACTAAAGCGGCCGGTCAGGCTGCCCTGCGCCGCCGTGCGTAGCCGAGCCCGATCAGACCAAGACCGAATACCACCAGGGCCCCCGGCTCCGGAAGGTTAATGTTGGATTCCGCCGAAAAGAACTGGAACACCTCGTTAGGCCCGCCGCTGCCATTCGATTCACGAATTTCGACGCGATCGAACAGGGTTGTGCTGATAAAGCCAATGAACTCCGCCGCATTAATCGAGGCTGTATCGAAGCTTGTACTCCCGACATTTGTCGCACCATCGAAGAAATTCAACGAGAAGGTGCTAAGACCGCCCTGATCGACATAATTCATCGCGAAGGCGTTCCGCTGGGTCGAAAATATCAGATCGAAATTTTCGTCGCCGTTCTTTAGGTACTCAACCCCGGCCAGGAGCGGCTCCCCTTGCGTGAATTTGTGGCTCTGATCAATTGTTCCGGTCAGATTGTCTATCTGCAGGTTACCGCTGAAGCTGACGAGATTGACGGTCTGAAATGCGCCAGCGGAAAGATCCGCAAAATTCTCCTGGGTGAGCGCGAAATCGGCAGTGTCGGTCGATGTTATGATCACTGCCGACGCATTGGAGACGCCCAGACCGAAGAAAAGGGCAGTAAGAATTTTCAAAAGTTTTGGCACAAAAATTCCCCTCAAATAATATTTGCCACAAAACAATAACGGCCCGCCAATGCGAGCCGACATGGGGGCAAGTTAACCCCCCCCCCCAATCGGGGGTCAACCGAGCCCCCAGCGGGGCAATCAGCTGCCGTAACCTTGACGTCACCCGCCCCGGCTTCGCACACTGACGCCATATCAACCCCAATGCGGAGCCAGCCATGCTGATCGACATCTATACCCATATCTTCCCCGGCGATTTCTTTGCGCAGATGTCGAAGGCGGCGCCGCGGCTGGAGAATATCGGCAAGCGCATGGCGGCGGTGAAGCCGGTGTCGGACCTCGACGAGCGATTCCGGCTGATGGATGCGTTCGGCGACTACAAACAGCTCGTCTCGCTGCCCAACCCGCCGCTTGAGGACATCATGGACGCGGCGACCGGCACGCATCTCGCGCGGGTCGCCAACGACGCGATGGCCGAGATGTGCGCGAAGCATCCCGACCGTTTCGTCGGCTTTGCCGCGGCTCTCTGCATGAAGGACATGGACGGCGCGATGAAGGAACTGCACCGCGCGGTGGGCGAGCTGGGCGCGAAGGGCGTGCAGATTTTCACCAATGTCGACGGCGAGCCGCTGGACCAGGCGAAGTACGAGCCTTTGTTCGCGGCGATGGCGGAGTACGACCTGCCGATCTGGATGCACCCGGCGCGCGGGCCGGAGATTTCCGATTACCGGGGGGAGGAGCGCGGCCGCTACGAGATGTGGTGGTGCTTCGGCTGGCCCTACGAAACCTCCATCGCCATGACGCGGCTGGTCTACTGGGGCCTGTATGACCGCTATCCCGACCTCAAGATCATCACCCATCACATGGGCGGCATGATCCCCTATTTCGACGGGCGCGTCGGGCCGGGCATGGACGTGCTGGGCGCGCGCACCTCGGACGAGGATTACTCGCAGGTATTTGCGAATCTGAAAAAGCCGCACGCCGAGTATTTCAAGAATTTCTACGCCGATACCGCCATGTTCGGCGCGACGCTCGGCATCGAGTGCGGGCTCAAATATTTCGGGCTGGAGCACGTCGTGTTCTCGACCGACTTCCCCTTCGCCCCCACCGCCCAGACCATCGAGGCAATCAACGGCATGGGGTTCGAGCGCAAGGATCTGGAAACTTTGTGCCAGGGGAATGCCGAACGGCTGATGAAGCTGTAGGAAGTTCGGAAACGATATTCCATCGTCATGGTCGGCGAAGGCCGACCATCCACGAGTTTTTGTAGGTAAAAAAAAGAAAAGCGTGGATCCCGGACCAGGTCCGGGATGACGACCAAGTTTGGGATATAAGGACCCAAACTACGCCAGCGTCAGCCCGCCATCGACATGGATCGTCTGACCGGTGATGAAGGACGCGTCGTCCGACAGCAGAAACGCGATCAGCCCGGCGGCGTCCTCCGGCGTGCCGATGCGGCCCATCGGCGATTTGGCGGCCGCCGCGGCCCAGGCATCGTCCGACAGGGCGGAATGGCCGGTTGCGTCCTTCTTCGTATAGCCCGGCGCGACGCAGTTGACCGTGGCGCCCGAGGGGGCGAGCTGCACGGCGAGGGACTTCGCCAGCGCCTCGATCGCCGCCTTGGCCGCCGCCGTCACCGGGAACAGCCCGTCGGCGGCAAAGACATGGGCGACGAAGGACGACACCGCGACGACGCGCCCGCAGCCTGATTTTTCCAGATGCGGCATCGCCGCCGTGACCATGCGAAAAAACGCCTCGATCATGCCGTGCTCGGCCCGCGACAACGCCTCGATATCGACCTCGCCCAGCTTTCGCCGGTCGGCGAAACCGGCATTGGCGACGATCTGATCGAGGCCGCCGAAGGCCTCGACCGCTGCCGCAACAAGCCGCTCCGGCGTTTCCGGATCGATCAGGTCGCCGAGGACGGTTTCGGCCTCCGCGCCCGCCTCGCGCGCGCTGGCGGCGACCGCCTCCAGCCCGTCGCGATTGCCCCGCGAATGCAGCAGCAGCGACACGCCCGGCCCGGCGATCTTCCGCGCGGCAGCAGCGCCGATGCCGCTCGCCGCGCCGGTGATCAGGACGATCCTGTCAGCCATGAAAAAGGGACATCAGAGCTCGTGCGAGCCGTCGCACATCGGCGCGTTGCCGGTGCGCTTGCAGCCGCAGAACGAAACCGACCGGTCGCGCGTCGCGACATACTGCACCGGCGACATGCCGGTCCCCTTGTGCGAGCCGTCGCAGAACGGCTGATCCGCGCTGCGTCCGCAGGCGCACCACCAGTATTCCTTATCCTTCTCGACCTGACGCGTGTAGTAGAGGGTCACGGATTTTCCTTCCCTAATGAAAATTTCAGTAACAACGGCAATTCTAGAGTGGAATCATGACGGGCGGAACCGGCCGGAAATGCGACGCTACAAGGCACGGGAATCAAAACCACACAAAGAATATCCCTATTGAGCGGGCGCGGTGTTTTCTGGCAATATTTTTTCAGACAGCCTGGTCTTTCGTTCGCGATTGGCGGAGAGCTCTGTTTTGGTTGCTCCGTGTGATGCGCAGCGAGCCGGCCACGGCTGGGGAGGTTCTGCCGATGCGGCTGATAGCAGCATTTTTGATTGTCGCTGCACTGAGCGGCTGTACGGTTTCCGTCGAACCGACAGACCTTTCGTCGATCAGGCTGGGGACAGATTCCACCGCAGTGGAACGCATTCTTGGAAAGCCGCTCAAGAGCGTCAAGTCGAAGGACCTCATACTGGCTACATACAGCTACGACAGGGGCGGCAGCCGCAAGGTCATACGCCCAGGCACAAAAGATTCGGTGGATGTTATCTTCCTTTTTCCGCTGCTGCCGATAGCCGCCGATTTACGCCGGCAGCAACTGGAGCGGGATCAGAAGGGAAGGCTGGCGATCATTTACGACTCAGCAGACCGGATCGTCTGGTTCGGCCGGTTTCCGATCGAGGGGACCCTCCCCTTTTCAGACCTCATCGACGCCTACCGGCAGGCCCGGACAGGCGATGCACAAGCCCTGGAACTGCTTTCAAGCCTCGAATTGCAATACGTCAAGCCGAACGACGAAAGGACGCGCCGGTGAGCGACAGCCTCAAGGTCCTCGATATCCCGGGGTCCTGTGTGCGGCGATGAAACGGCTGGCGACAGTTCCCTGCTTTTTGGCGCTGGCCATTGTCATTGCAGGGTGCGCTGCGTCTATCGATCCCAGGCTTCCGCCGCGCGACGAACGCACTAAAGCGATCGACAAACTCCCCCTGACGGTTGGCGCCTTTTACGGTGAAGACTTTCGCGCGTACGCGTTCACGACGTGCGTCGTAGAATTCAACCCGCCGCCCTGCGCCTATTACGATCATTCGCTGACAGTCAATCTCGGAAAAACCAGCGTCGCCCTGCTCGACAGGACGATGCGGTCGCTGTTCGCACACATCGAGAGACTCGATCGCCGACACCCGCCCCCCAAAAAATTGCGCTCGCTTGCGGCCGTTTTTACTCCGAAAATAATCGGGTACGGGTATTCCTACGGCGGCCCGTCGAGCGGCTGGCACGCATGGGTCGCCTATCAGTTGACCCTGTACACGACCAACGGAAAGGAACTGGCGCAGTGGACCGCATATGGTGCGGGGAAATCCGAGGGAGGGCCGGGCCTGCATCTGAACAAGATCGAGGACGCGACCCTCGTTGCGCTTCGGGCAGCGGAAGCCCATGCGCTCGCTCAGTTTCACGAGCGGAAGGAGATAAAAAGCTGGCTCGCCGCTCTCTGCATTCCGGAAACCGGTACAGGGAGAAACCGCAAATGAAAGCGTCGGCATTTCGAACGCTTTCGGTCATGCTCTTCGTGGTCTCGCTCGCCGGATGCTCGGCCAATTTTTCCACGGAGATCGACATCGACCTTCCGCCCCTCGGCAACCGCGCGACCATCGTTGAGAAGCTGCCGATCGCCGTCGGAGTCTATTTCAGCCCGCAATTTCGCAAATATAGCTACACTTGGAACCGATGCCGGGACCTCGCCGAAAGACAGGCGCGCGGACTGGACGACGCGTCGCGGCGCTGCGATCTTGATCTGCATGTCGACATAGGAAACCTCGGAGCGGCGAGCGTCACCGTAATCGAGCGCGCCATGACAAACCTTTTCGACCGGGTGGAAACGCTCGACACGCCGCGCCCGGCACAGCCTGGAAAATCCTCTCTGGCCGGCATCGTCGAGCCCGAAATGCTCCCGCCGATATACCGGCTGCTTGGCGGCACCGTGCGCTTCTCCTACGGCGCTACGGTTCGCTATCGCCTGATCCTGCGGAGTCCGACCGGCGCGGAGTTGGCAGGCTGGCCGGTATCGGGCGAGACCAGGGAACAGATCGAAGGCATCACTTTCGTGACGACCGGCGTCAGAGACGCCACCCACCGGGCGCTCCGCGCCGTCGAGGCGAAAATCCTCACCGAGTTCCGGGACAGTCCGGAAGTAAGACGCTGGCTGGCACATGCGGGAGAAGGGGGCCCTTCCCGATGACGGCGCAGATCCGATGGGGACCGATACTGGCGCTGCTCGTCGTATCCTGCACGACCGCAACGCCGGAAATAGCGGAATCGCGCAGGGACATGGCCGGAGCCCTGTCTCCGGGCGAGGCTGTCAGCGTCGTGAGCCTCGTCTCCCAGACCGGCGCCAGCGCTGCGGGTTGCGTCGCGGATGCCATCGGCAAGGCGGACCGCTCGATACGGATCGTCGCCCCGGCCCGGTTCCGCGACGGCATGTTTCCCTGGTTCGAGCCGGGCACCACGCCGACCACCGTCGCCGGACTGGCCCGCCTGATGGACAAACCGGTCGTCCGCAGGCAAGTCGCCGAATTCGGCGTGCGCTATGTCGTCGCGGTGGGCGGGAGGACAGCGGGTAAATCGGGCCAGTGGGGCGGCACCGTCGCGCAGGGCCCGGGAGTAGCCGCGATGGTCGGCGGATTTCACTACAGCAAAACAACAAACCTGGCCGGGGTGATCCTCGACCTGCAGCGAAAAAAACCGGTCGGCGAGGTTTCAGCTTCCGCATCGGGCGGCGGCGGAGCAGGAATGCTTTTCATCGTCCCCTATTTGTATTTCGCGCCTGACACGGAACGGATCACCTGCGAGGCAATCGCCGGACGCGTGGTCGAGTTTCTGAAGGGAGAGCCTCCGCCGTCAAACGGCAAAAGCGAAGAAGCGAAGCGTTGAGCCCCCCTACAACGTATGTGGCATTGGTGCCCGCTGCCGGACTCGAACCGGCACGTCCTTTCGGACAACGGATTTTAAGTCCGTTGCGTCTACCAATTCCGCCAAGCGGGCACGGGACCGGCGCGACCGACCCTAGACCAAATTCGACGATGTTGGAATTGCCCGACCGGGTGGCCTAGGTCGCTGCGTCCCGCGTAAGCCCCGGCGCCAGCGCCGGTTCCGGTGCGGCTTCCGGCAGATCGTCGAGCGCCGGGTGGCGCAGACCGCGCGAGGGGGTGCGGATCACTTCGGCGGAGGCGGCGAGTATCCGGCGCGGTTTCCAGGCAAACAGGCCGGACAGATTGTCCATGATGGTTGCGAGTTCTTCGTAGGAATGGGTGCGGCACATGAAGCTGTCTCCTTCTGCGGTCCCGTGCGGAAAAGCCTAGCGCCGGGGCCGCCGCAAGACAACAGAACTCTACGCCGCCGCGTCGTCGGGATGGGTTTCGACCGCCTCGGCGATCGCCGCCTGGCGGCGCACGAACCAGATCCAGGCGGCGATGCAGACCACCGCGCCGGTTCCCACCGCGGCGCGGATCGACACGAGGTCGGCGACCGCCCCCATTGCCATCGCGCCGACCGCCGGGCCGCCCCGGTGGATCACGCCGTAAAGGCTCATGACCCGGCCGCGCATCCCGCCATCGACGGCGTTCTGCATCAATGTCTGCGTGCCGGTCGCGCCGATCACGCCGGCGGCGCCGAGCAGCGCGATGCTGAGAAGCGCGAAGGGCAACCAGTCGGTCGCGACGAACCCGGCGACGGCGATGCCGATGGCGAGCGTGGCCGCGCCCACCGCCTTCGTCAGCCCCGTGACATGGCCGCGGCTCGCCAGCCACAGCGCCGCGATCACCGCGCCCGCGCCCGCCGCCGCGGTGAGGTGGGCCAGCGCCTCGGTGCCGCCGACGAAGATCCGGTCGGCGAATTCGGGCAGCAGTTCGAGCAGCGACTTCCCGCCCATCGCGAACGCCAGCAGCATCACCAGCAGCGGGCCGATGCCGGGATGCCGCCGCGCATAGGCCAGCCCGTCGAACGACTGTCTCAGCGCGCCGCCCCGGCCCTTGCGGGTCTCCTCGGTCCTGATCTGGCGGATCATCAGCAGGGTCGCGATAAAGCCGACAAAGGTCAGCCCGTTGAACAGGAACGCCTCGCCCACGCCCCAGTTCGCCATGATCACGCCGGCGATCACCGGGCCGCAGATCCGCGCCAGGTTATAGATGATCGAGTTGACGGCGATGGCCGGCGGCATGTAGCGGCGCTCGACCAGGTTGGGCACCATGGCGAGCCGCGCCGCCGTGTTGAATGCCCAGACCGTGCCGAGAAAGAGCGTGAGGCCGATCAGCCACCAGATATCGTCCTTCTCCGTCAGGTGGCCGGCCATCACCAGCCAGCCGAGCGCCAGCGCCTGCAGCATGCCCAGCGTCTGGCTGACGATGGTGATGGTGCGCCGGTCGTACCGGTCGGCGATGACCCCGGCATAGGCGGCCAGCACCACCGTCGGGGCGAGGTCGCAGAACGCCACCGCACCGACCCAGAAGCTCGATCCGGTCAGCTGCCAGGCGAGCCAGGCCGCCGCCAGCTTGTGCGCCCACATGCCGAACAGCGAGATCAGGCTGCCGAGCGTATAGAGCCCGTAATGCCACTGGAGGCAAACCTCGATCGCCGGCAGAAAGCTGCGAAACCCGGCCATCTTCCGTCCCGCCCTACCGATCCGGGTTTTCGAGCGCCGGCTTCATGGTCCGGTAGCGCGGCAGGACCAGAAACAGCCCGGCCAGGCACAGCAGCCCGGCGAAACCGGCAATCGCGATCCGCAGCCCGACCATGTCCGCCGCCGCCCCGACGATCAGCGCGCCAAGCGCGGGCGAGCCGCGATGCAGCACGCCGTAGAGGCTCATCACCCGCCCCCGGATCGCGCCGTCGACCGCGTTCTGCATCAACGTCTGGCAACCGGTGCCGCTGATGGTGATGGCCGCCCCGGCAATGGCCGCGCCGACCAGCCCGACCCAGAAAATATCGGTGGCCGCGACAAGCGCGACGCCGGCGGCGCCGGATACCAGCGCCGACAGGCTGATCCGGGTCAGCCCTTCCGCCGTGCCGCGCGCCGCAAGCCACACGGCGGCGATCACCGCGCCGACGCCGGCGGCCGCGGCAAGCCGGGCGAATCCCTGCGATCCGGCGTCGAAGATCACGTCCGACAAAGCCGGCAGCATCTCGAGAAACGGTTTCACCCCGACCGCGACGGCGGTGAGGACGATGAGGATCGGCCCGATCCCGGGATGCGCCGCCGCGTAGCGCATGCCGTCCGCCGTCTGCTGGAGGACGTTACCGTGCGCGCGCCGCGACGTTTCGACGCGCAGGATGCGCGCCCGGAACAGGCAGGCCACGAATACTGCGAAGCAGACGCCGCAGATCAGGAAGGCGACGCCGACATCGCTGGCATCGATGATGGCCGCGGCGATCATCGGCCCGACCACGCGGCAGGCGTTGAAGATCGCCGAATCGTTGGCGAGCGCCGCGGGCACGTATTGCGGCTCGAGCAGCACCGGCACCAGAGCGAGGCGCGCCGCGGTGGCGAACGCCATGACGATGCCGAGCGCCAGGGACAGCGCGAACAGAAGCCAGATATCGAGAAGATCGACGTAAAACAGCCAGGCCATCCCGAACGAGATCGCCCCCGCCAGCCCCTGGCTGATCCGCGCCATGGCGAGACGGTCGCCGCGATCCGCCAGCACGCCCGCGATGGGCGTAATGACGACGGTGGGGAACAGGTCGGCAAAGGCGATCATGCCGAGCCACAGCGTACTGCCGGTCAGTTTCCAGGCAAGCCAGCCGACCGCGATCCGCTGCGCCCACAGCCCGACAAGCGACACGGTGGCGCCGCTCATGTACCAGGCGAAATTGCGCTGTCTCCACGCACCGATCGCATTGCTGAGAGAAGCCGGGCCCGCCATGAATTACAGCATAGGCCTATTTGGACAGGCCGCCAGTTTCGAGTGCGGGAATCATGGTCGCCCGCCGCCGCTGCAGCCAGACCCAGGCGATCAGGCAGATGCAGCCGCCCGCCGCCAGCGCCGCCGGAAACCCGACATATTCAGCCGCCGACCCGATGGCCAGCGCGCCAACGGCCGGGCCGCCGCGAAAAATCATGCCGTAAAGGCTCATGACCCGGCCGCGCATCGCGCCTTCGACCGCGTTCTGCATCAGCACCTGCGTGCCGGTGCCGCCGATCACGATGACCGCGCCGATAAACATCGCGATAAACAGACCGAAGACGTAATGGGTCGTGGCCAGGAATCCGAAGGCGGCAAGCCCGCCGAGCGCCATCGCCGCAATGATGATGCGGGTCAGCCCTGCCGGGGACGGACGCTGGGCCAGCCAGAACGATGCCGCCGTCGCGCCCAGCGCCGAACACGACATCAGCCAGCCGAGATCGGTCGCTCCGCCGTCATAGACATCGCCCGTGACGCCGGGCAGCAGCTCCAGCAGCGGCTTGATCCCGACGGCAACCGCGCTGATAAGGATCAGCGCCGGTCCCAGGCCGGGATGCCGGGCGGCATGACGCATTCCTTCGGTTGCCTGCATGAACAGGCCGCCGCTGCGGCGCTCGCTACGCTCGTCGCGGATCATCCGGACCTTGAGTAGACAGAGCAGGAACACGGAAAAGGTGATGCCGTTGATCAGGAACGACATGCCCGCGCCGTAGGCGGCGAACAGGAAACCCGCGGTCGCCGGCCCGATAAAGCGCGCGATGTTGAACATCGCGGAATCCATCGATATCCCGGCCGGAACGATTTCGCGTTCCATCAGGTTGGGAACCATCGACAGGCGCGCCGCCGTGTTGAACGCCCATACGCAGCCGATAAAGAAATTGGCGCCCACCAGCACCCCGATGGTGATGTTGTCGGTCAGCGCCAGCGCGGCCAGCCCAAAGGCCTGCAGCATGCCGAGCGACTGGGTGGTGAACATCATCTTGTGGCGGTTCACGCGGTCCGCCATGACGCCCGCGAACGGCGTCAGGATCACGGTGGGAAAAAGATCGGCGAAGGCGACGAGCCCGAGCCAGAACCCGGAATGGGTCAGTTCCCAGGCGAGCCAGCCGACCGTCAGTCGCTGCGCCCAGATGCCGATGAGCGCGACGGACGAACCCCAGATATACCAGCCGAAATTCCGGTGACCGAGCGCGGCGCCGATGCGTTGCAGACTGGAGGACCCCGCCATTCCCTACGCCGCCGCCATCCGCGTCATGCGGTTGCAGATCTGAATTCGGGTTCCGCTTCGCTTTGCGATTTTTCGGGATCTTCCACCACAGGATGGCCGCCGAGGTTGCGCACGCCTTCGATGACATCCTTGTGCGCGTCGGCCAGGGCCCCCTCATCGGTGCTGCGCAGCACGACGGAGACGCGGAACCCCACCCCTTCGCGCATCTGCGGATAGGACCCGATATCGACATGGGGATAGCGGTCCTGCACGTTCGACAGCATGTCGGCGATGGTCCCCTCTCCGAGATCGATGGCGACGCCGCGGGCCAGAACCCTGTCGCCGCCGGTCAGGTACTGTTTCGCCTCGCCGAACATGGCCTGCATGATGCGCGGCACGCCCGCCATGACGAAAACGTTGTGCATCTTGTATCCCGGCGCCACGCTGATGACGTTCTTCAGCAGAACCGCGCCCTGGGGGAAGGTCGCCATGCAGAGCCGGGCCTCGTTCATTACCTCGCCGCGCGCCTCGACCCGCTCGGTCATCAGCCGAACGGTCTCCGGGTCCTGGTACAGACCGACCCTGAAGGCCGCAGCGACGCATTCGGTCGTGATGTCGTCATGGGTCGGGCCGATGCCGCCGGTGGTGAACACGTAATCGTATTCCGCCCGCGCCCGGTTGAGATGCTCGACGATGGTTTCGCGGATATCGGGAATGACATGGGCTGCCCGAAGCTGGATTCCCATGTCGTTCAGCCCCTTGGCAATGAAGGCAAGATTCTTGTCCTGCGTACGACCGGACAACAGTTCGTTGCCAATCAGCAGCAGACACGCCGTTACGGTATTATCGTCAGTCATGGATGGCGACCCGGAAGTAGATGAAGCGTATATAACCAAGAAACACGTTTCCGGCCATAGCATTCCGTCGAATTTTTTGGACGGGTAACGCTATGATATCGAATGAAAATCCGAATTGTGGGAATCGAATGCGATGAACAAGGGAAAAGAACTGCGCAGGCTTGTCGAAGCGGACGACATTCTGATCTGTCCGGGCGTGTACGACGGCTACAGCGCCCGGCTGGCGGCGCAAAGCGGCTTTCGCTCCGCCGTCGTCTCCGGCGCCGGCGTCTCCGAATGCCATCTGGGCTGGGCCGACAAGGGCATCATGGGGTACGAGGAAAACGTGCGGGTCTGCCGGGCGCTTGCCGAGTGTTCCGACGATTTGCTGCTTCAGGGCGACGCGGACACGGGCTACGGCAATGCCGTCAACGTGCATTTCGTGGTGCGCGGGTTCGAATCCGCCGGGCTTGCCGCCGTGATGATCGAGGATCAGGTCTGGCCGAAACGCTGCGGACATCTGCAGGGCAAGTCGGTCATCCCGGCCGACGAGATGGTCGACAAGGTCAAGGCGGCGGTGGACGCGCGCCGCGACCCGGATTTCGTCATCAAGGCGCGGACCGACGCGGCGGGGCCGATCGGTCTGCAGGAGGCCATCGACCGGCTGAACCTGTATGCGGAAGCGGGCGCGGACGTCCTGTTCGCCGACGCGCTGATGTCGGAGGACGACATTATCGCCGTGGCGAAGGCCGTGCCGAAACCGCTTTCGGTCAATATGGGGCTGGGCCTCCTGTTCCGCGGCACGACGCCGCTGATCCATCCGAAACGGCTGCAGGAAATCGGCGTCGCCATGGTCAGCTATCCCAGGCTGCTGTCGACCGGCGCAATGCGCGGCATGTCGAACGCGATGGAGGCCTTTCAGGAAATGCTGGCGGGCGACGGGCCGGTGTCCCGGCCGGACCTGCTGATGCCGTTCAGGGACCTCAACAACCTGATGGGGATCGAAACGCTGGACGCGCTGGAGGAAAGATACGCTTCCAGTCGGACGGAAAACTGATCCGGGCCAGACGGCTTATCCGGGAACGAATTCGGCCTCCAGGTTGAAGGCGACGGAGATGCGTTCGCCCTCGCCCTTGAAGGGGTTTACGAAATGGTTGAGCCAGCTGGGAAACATCAGCAGCGCCCCCTCGTGCGGCTCGACGGCTTCCTTTCCGCCGTGAATGTTTCCGGGTCGCGGATCCTGGAATTCGATCCAGCCATTGTGGGCGGGTTCCGCCGCCGCTCTTCCGGTCGACACGTAGTAACATCCCGACCAGACCGATCCCGGGTGGTTGTGGATGCGGTTATAACCGCCGTCGCGCAGGACATTCGCCCACACGCCGCCGAAAAAGCGGACCTTGACCCTGCCTTTCATGCCTGCCGGCAGCATCGCGGCCGTCATTTGCTGCCCGTTGACCAGAAACGCGTCGCACAGGCTTCGGACCTCCGGGAAATCCCAGTCCATCAGATCCGCGGTCGAATGCCAGCCGCCGACATTGCTCGCGACGACACCCGCATCGCGCGCTTCGCGTTCCAGAATGATTTCGCGGAGCCGGCCGTTCAGCGGCGCGACGTCTTCGAGTCTGCGTTCCATCAGAACGGTCGGAAAAATGTTCCGCAGGCCGCTGCCGGTGCCGTCCAAGGCAAGCCTCTCAATCAAATGGCTTTGACGCCGTCACTATCCTTTCGTGACGCCGGGTCACAATTGCGTGTCCGACTGGACTATACCGCCCGCGCAATCCGTTGCAAGTCATGGGGGCATTGCTGCTTCAGCGGGCGAATACCTTGCCCGCGCGCCGTAATCGTGGCATTTCACAGGGTCGCCGCGCAGAAGCAGCAACCACGACACGGACCGATCGTTGATCACGATTCACAAACCGGAAGATTACGAAGGCATGCGCAGGGCCGGAAGACTGGCCGCAGAGGTGCTCGATTTCATCACGCCTCACGTCGTGCCCGGCGTCTCGACCGGCGAACTCGACAGGCTTTGCCACGACTTCATCGTCGAACATGACGCGATTCCGGCGCCGCTCAACTATCGCGGTTTTCCGAAATCGATCTGCACATCGATCAATCATGTCGTGTGCCACGGCATTCCGGGCGAAAAGATCCTGCGGGACGGCGATATCGTGAATATCGACATCACCGTAATCCTCGACGGATGGCACGGCGATACCAGCCGGATGTTTCCCGTCGGCAAGGTCGGGGTTAAGGCCCGGCTTCTGATGGACGTGACCTACGAAGCGCTGATGCGGGGCATTGAGGTCGTCCGCCCGGGCGCGACGGTCGGCGACATCGGCCACGCCATCCAGACCTTTGTCGAAAAGCAGCGTTTTTCGGTGGTGCGGGATTTCTGCGGGCACGGGCTGGGACGCATCTTCCATGCGCCGCCAAGCATTCTGCATTACGGGCAGCCCGGCACCGGGCCGGAACTGCGGGAAGGCATGTTCTTCACCATCGAACCGATGATCAACGCGGGCCGATACGAAACCAAGATCCTTTCGGACGGCTGGACCGCGGTCACCAAGGACCGGTCGCTTTCGGCTCAGTTCGAGCATTCGGTCGGCGTCACTGCGGACGGGTGCGAGAACTTCACCGTTTCGCCCGCCGGCCTGCACTGCCCTCCCTATGACGACTGACCGGTCTCCCACCTGACAAGCCGGAAATTTCCCGGCAAGATTGCGCGGCAACACGGAACGCGCGCATGACGGATACCCGACCCGACCCGCATCACGGCCATCGAGACCGCCTTCGCAAACGTTTTCTGACGGCGGGCCCCGGGGCTCTCGCCGACCACGAGATGCTGGAATTGCTGCTGTTTCAGGCGATCCCGCGACGCGACACCAAGCCGATTGCAAAAGCGCTTCTCGACCGGTTCGGCAGCTACGGCGCCGTTCTGCGGGCGGGTCCGGAAGCGCTGATGGAGGTGAAAGGGATCGGCGAAACCGGCGCCGTCATGCTGCGCGCCATCGCCGATGCCGCGGAACGCATGGCACGCCATGAAATCATGGGACAGCCCGTCCTGTCGTCGTGGGACGCGCTGCTCGACTATCTGACGATCAGCCTTGGGCACTACGATTCGGAGCGTTTCCGCATCCTGTTCCTGGACGTCAAAAACCGCCTCATCCGCGACGAGGAGCAACAGAAAGGCACCGTCAATCACACGCCGGTCTACCCGCGCGAGGTCATGCGCCGGGCGCTGGAGCTGGGCGCGAGCGCCATCATCCTGGTTCACAATCATCCCTCGGGAAACCCGGATCCGTCGCGCGCCGACGTCGAGATGACGAAGACCATTCAGGACGCCGGCGCAAAGATCGGCGTCACACTGCACGATCACGTAATCGTTTCGCGAACCGGCACGCTGAGTTTCCGGTCCAGGGGATTGCTGTAGTCGTCTAGATCCCCGCCACCGACATGATCTCCCGGCCGCCCTTGTAGATCATCGAACAGGCGACATAGACGATCATCAGAAGCCCGATATACCCGACCCACTTATGGTCGTTAAGCAGCCGGGCGATCAGCGTGGCCCCTACCCCCATCAGGATTACCGACAGGGCCAGCCCGATGACCAGCGCGTTCATGTGCGTGTCGGCGGCGCCGGCAACCGCGAGAACATTGTCGATCGACATGGTGATGTCGGCGATGGCCACCTGAACGATGGCCTGGCCGAGGGTTTTCCGGGGCGCTCTCGACCCGTCGGCGGGTCCGGCATCGAGCGCGTCCGGCGAGTTGACGGCGTCCAGAAGATCGGCGGACGCGTCCTCTTCCGCCTCCTCCGTCAAGTCGCGCCAGAGCTTCCAGCACACCCAGAGCAGCAGAATGCCGCCGGCGAATGTCAGCCCGATGATGCCGAGCAGTTCCATCGTGACCGCAGCGAAGACGATCCGGAGAACGACCGCCAGCAGAATGCCGTAAAAGATGACCTTGCGACGCAGCTCGCGCGCAACAGACGCGGCCGCCATGCCGACGACGATCGCATTGTCGCCGGCCAGCACGAGGTCGATCATGATGACCTGCAGGATCGCCGCAGCTTCGGAATAGGTGAACTCGAACATCCAGGCTCGTTCCAGGAACTGCCCGCAACATGATTTCGTTGAGTAACGTATTCAAGGTAAAACACAAAAATATCGGCCGAAGGACGAGAATATTGCCCTTACGGCCGACGACTGGCGTAAGGAACGCATCAACCAGGGGAGGCAAGCGTGGTTAAACCGATCAGGCGCGTCGTGACGGGTCACGACGCAAACGGCAAGGCGGTAGTGGTCAGCGACGGGCCCGCGGAAAACGTGATCATTACGGAGCTTCGGCCCGGCGGGCGGACGAATCTGTGGCGCACGACGGACATGCCCGCCTGCTACGAGGGCGACCGGGACGAGGCCGACGCGAAATTCAACACCGAGCCCGTTCCGAACGGCACCAATTTCCGTATCAACGAATTTCCGCCGGAAGACCCGGATTTCATTGCGACCGCCGACCCGAAGGCGGCTTTCGCGTTGATGGGCGCATCGCATCGCGTCGTCGAAGGCGCGCGGCATCCGTTCATGCACCGGACCGATACTGTCGATTACGCCATCGTTCTGGAAGGCGAGATCGACATGCTGCTCGACGACGAGGACGTACATCTGAAAGCCGGCGATGTGGTCATCCAGCGCGGCACCAACCATGCCTGGCGCAACCGGTACGACAGGTTATGCCGGGTAGCCTTCATCCTGATCGACGGGGTGGACGCCAAAGGCGGGAAAAGACCATGACGGACCCGGACTCTTCAGCCGGCAGCTGGCGCGATTACTACAAAAAGACCGGCGCCCGCCCGCCGCGCGAAACGCTTCTGTTTGCGCTGGACCGGTTCGACGAGGAAAACATTGCGCCGGAGCTGAAGCTTGCCGCCGATCTCGGCTGCGGCAGCGGACGGGATACCGTGGAAATCATCCGCCGCGGCTGGCAGGTTCTCGCCGTCGACGCGGAACAGGACGCGATCGACGGGCTGCGCGCCCGGGAGGAAATCCCGGAAGACGCTCCGCTGGAAACCCTTACGTCGCGGCTACAGGACGCCGACCTCCCTGAACGGATGCTGATCAACGCGTCCTTCGTTCTGCCGTTGATCGAGCCGCCGGATTTCCCCGATCTGTGGAACAACATGCTGGCGGCGCTTCTGCCGGGCGGCCGGATCAGCTGCCAGCTCTATGGCGAGCGCGACAGCTGGGTGGGTCGCCCCGGTCTGACGTTTTTTTCCCGCGAAGGCGTCGACGCCCTGCTGAATACGCTCGACATCGAATATTTCCGCGAGGAAGAGGACGACAGCACGACCCCGCGCGGAACCGAAAAGCACTGGCATATCTTCCACATCGTGGCGCGGATGCCGGACGTCTGACCGGCGTCAGCCTTTAGCGAAAAACTCCGGCAATGCCTTCGCCAGATTTGCCCGTACCCGGTCGCGGACCGGTCGGTCGGTCGCCGGCTTTTCGAACGTCCTGCCGGTGACCTGCTCGTAAAGGTGAATATAGCGGTTGCTGAACTCGATCAGCGTTTCCGGCGGGATCTCGGGTATGGGGTCCCTGTAGGGATCGCACCGGGCCGCGACCCACAGCCGCAGGAACTCCTTGTCGAGGCTTTCCGGCTCCTCGCCCGCGGCCAGACGTCCCTCATAGCTCGATGCTATCCAGTAACGGCTCGAATCCGGCGTATGGATTTCGTCGGCAAGCGTGATCCGGCCCGCCTCATCCACGCCGAACTCGTACTTGGTATCGACCAGGACCAGCCCGTTCCTGGCCGCGATCTCCCGGCCGCGCGCAAACAGGGCGAGGCTGATGCGCGCCAGCTCGTCCCAGCGCTCCTGACTCAGCAAGCCCTGCCGCACGATGCCGGCCGGCGTAATGGGCTCGTCATGTTCGCCCTGCGCCGCCTTGGTGGTCGGCGTCAGGATCGTCTCCGGCAGCTTGGCGTTCTTGACCAGACCCTCGGGAAAATCGATGCCGTACAGCGTGCGTTCGCCACGCGCATACATCGGCCAGATCGATGTATCGGTCGAGCCGGTAATGTAGTCCCGTACCACCATCTCCACCGGCAGCATGTCGAGCTTGCGCGCGATCACGACGTTGGGGTCGGGATACTCGATCACATGGTTGGGGCAGATATCCCCGGTCTGCTCGAACCAGAACCGCGCGGTCTCGTTGAGTACCTGCCCCTTGAACGGCACCGCCGCCAGGACCTTGTCGAACGCCGACTGACGATCGGTCGCGATCATCACCCGCCGCCCGTCGGGCAGGTCGTAGGAGTCGCGCACCTTGCCCTGATAGAATGCCGGCAACTCCTGAAAATGCGCGTCGGTCAGACAGAGGGGGGAGAGGTCGGTGGGGTCAGTCATGGGGGCAGGCTCTGGCGCTTCTCATGAATTCACCTTTTAACGCCCCCGAACCGAATCGACGCGCCTCAGGAGCGCACCTGCCCCAGCATCCAGCGGCCGATCAGGCCAATCTCGTAATCGCGGTGCGGCATGCCCATAAGCTGGACCCCCATGGGAAGCCCGCGATCCTCGAGCAGCGGCAGGCTCCAGGCAGGCGCGCCGAGACAGGACGAGACATCGCCGAACACCGAATCGCCGGTATCCGGATAGTAGGGCGGCGCGGTCGGCGCACAGAGCGTCACGAACCCGTCGGCGTAATCCTCGAACCGCGCGAAATCGCGCCTGAGCCCGCCGAGAGCGGCGAGCGCGCGACGATAATCGTCGAGCCCGATGGCATCCGCTTCCGCCAGCCGTTCGGCCAGTCCGGACGACACGCCCTCGCCTTCCTTCTCGACGATGGCAAGCGCCGGCCATTTGATCTCCCAGGCGGCAAGGGCAGGCCGGAAATCCGGGATCGTCGCCAGCGCCTCCTCGAACTTCTCCACCGCGGGTTCGTCCTTGCGCCCGATGATCTCGACACCGGCGGAGCGAAGGGACTCCAGCCAGGTCTCGAACCGGTCCTTCGCCAGCGGCTGCGCGTCCTTCCACCCCGAGGTCTCCAGCCGCACGAGGCGCGACGGCTTTACCGGCGCTTCCATCTCCGGCGGGCCGAACAGTCCCGGATAGCCGGGGTCGCCGCCGACCGTCGCCGCGATGTGATGCGCCGAGATCCAGCAATCCTCGATGCTGCCCGCGTGAACGCCCAGCACGCCGTAGGAGGGCGAGCGCCACATCAACCCGCCGCAATTCAGCGCGCCGAAACTCGGTTTCAGCGCGACGTTGGCGCAGAAGCCGGAAGGCCGCAGGATGGATCCCCTGCCCTGGCTCGCCGTTGCCACCGGCAGCATGGAGGCCCCGACGGCCGCCGCGGACCCGCTCGACGACGCGCCGGCAGTTCTTTCCGCATCGTAAGGGTTACGGGTCGGCGGCGGCGTGCCGGAGCCGAGTTCCGGAACGGTCGTCTTGCCGACGATCACGGCGCCGCCACGCTTCAGCGCCCAGACATGGGCCGAATCGAGATAGTGCGTCCTGTCCGCGTAGAGAGGGCTGCCGAGCCCGGTCGGCAGGTCGCTGGTGCGGAACAGGTCCTTGATGCCGACCGGCATGCCGTCCACCGCCGACAGCGGCGCGCCGTCGCGATAGCGCGCGGTGGCCGCGTCGGCCATCTGACGCGCCGCATCGAGGTCCATCGACGCAAAGGCGTGAATTTCGGACTCGCGCGCCTCTATCGTCGCGATACAGCGCTCGAGGTATTCGCGCGGCGAATCTTCTCCCGACCGAAACGCCTCGACAGCGTCGAAAAAGGTCAGCAACCGGTTGGTTTTCGGATCGTAGGAAATGACCGTCTCTCCGTTTTTGCACCCTGCCCTACCCACAATACGCCGATCCTGCTAAACCGCGACCGACAAAAAGATATGGATGGACCGAATTTCCGATGATTCCTCGCTATGCCCGCGCCCCGATGGTGGCCATCTGGGAGCCTGAAAACAAGTTCCGCATCTGGTTCGAGATCGAAGCCCATGCCTGCGACGCGCAGGCGGAGCTCGGGGTGATTCCGAAAGACGCCGCGAAGGCGGTCTGGGAACGCGGCAAGTGGGATATCGACCGCATTGACGAGATCGAACGCGAGACCAAACATGACGTCATCGCCTTCCTGACCAATCTCGCCGAACATGTCGGCGACGAAGCGCGTTTCGTCCATCAGGGCATGACCTCGTCGGACGTGCTGGATACCTGCCTTGCGGTACAGCTTTCGCAGGCCGCCGACATCCTGCTGGAAGACATCGACGCCTTGCTGGCGGCGCTGAAGAAGCGCGCGCTGGAACACAAGGACACGGTCTGCATCGGACGCAGCCACGGCATCCACGCCGAACCGACGACGTTCGGCGTCAAGCTTGCCGGTCATTACGCCGAATTCGCCCGCAACCGCGCGCGGCTGGAAGCGGCGCGGGCCGAGGTCGCCACCTGCGCGATATCGGGTGCGGTCGGCACATTCGCCAATATCGACCCGCGAGTGGAAGAACACGTCGCCGAGAAAATGGGACTGATCCCCGAGCCGGTTTCGACCCAGGTCATCCCGCGCGACCGGCACGCCGCGTTTTTTGCCGCGCTGGGCGTGATTGCAAGCTCGCTCGAACGGCTTGCGGTCGAGATCCGTCACATGCAACGCACCGAACTGCGCGAGGCGGAGGAATATTTCTCGCCCGGCCAGAAGGGCTCGTCCGCGATGCCCCACAAGCGTAACCCGGTGCTGACCGAGAACGTGACGGGCCTCGCCCGGCTCGTGCGGTCGGCGGTCATCCCGGCGATGGAGAACGTCGCGCTGTGGCACGAACGCGACATTTCTCACTCGTCGGTCGAGCGCATGATCGGCCCGGACGCCACCGTGACGCTCGACTTCGCGCTGGCCCGCATGACCGGCGTGATCGAAAGGCTGCTGGTCTATCCGGACATGATGCAGCGCAACCTGGATTCGCTCGGCGGGCTGGTGTTCTCCCAACGGGTCCTGCTGGCGCTGACCCAGGCCGGAATGAGCCGCGAAGACTCGTACGCCGCCGTGCAGCGCAACGCGATGAAGGTGTGGGAACAGGGCGCGGACTTCCTGGCGGAACTGAAAGCCGACCCGGAGGTCTCGGCCCAGATCGACGCGGAGACGCTTACTGCGATGTTCGATCTCGGCTATCACACCAGGAACGTCGACCGGATCTTCGAACGGGTTTTCGGCGGCGCCTGAGCCGATCTTTCTCTTGCCGCACGCGGCCTTACATGGTTTTTTCCTGCTATCCGGCCCCGGGAAAGGCCGGGTCGCAAATCTTTCGAAAGGGAAATGACATGAACCGAATTGCAAAACGCGTGATCGGCCTCGGCGCGACAGCGCTGGCGCTGGGCGCCATGACCCCCGGCGCGTCTGCGGATGCAGTCGAGGATTTCTACAAGGGCAAGCAGCTTCGCATCGTCGTCGGCTACGGGCCGGGCGGCGGCTACGCGGTCTATTGCCGCCAGATCATCAAGTATTTCGCGGCGAACATCCCCGGCAATCCCAACGTGGTCTGCCAGTTCATGCCGGGCGGCGGCGGGCTTAAGGCCGCCAACTACATGTACAATGCCGGCCCGCGCGACGGCTCCGCCGTTCAGATGATCTCCGACTATGTCGCGGTGGCGCAGCTCCTGCGGCCGAAGAAGGTCAAATACAACGCCCGCGAGTTCAAATGGGTCGGCGTCATGGTTCCGGCCAACCCGGTCATCATGGCCTGGCACACCGCCAAGGTGAAAAAATTCGATGACGTCTTCAAGAACGAACTGGTGGTCGGGCTGACCGGCCCGCTTGCTCAGGGCGGCCTGAACACCTCGCTGATGAACAATTTTCTCGGCACCAAGTTCAAACGCGTCATCGGATACAAGAGCACCGGCAAGGTCGCGCTCGCCGTCGAGCAGGGCGAGGTCGAAGCGACGATGACGTCGTGGATCAGCATCAAGGCGCGCAAGTTCAAGATGATCCAGGAAGGCAAGTACGTTCCGATCGTCCAGGTCGGCATGACCAAGGCGAAGGACCTTCCCAACGTGCCGCTGATGCGCGATTACGCGAAGGATGCCAAGACCAAGGCGGTGCTCGACATCACCTCGGCCGCGGCGCCGTTCGGCCGTTCCATCTCGGTCCCGCCGAAATTCCCGAAACATCTGCTCGACGGGCTGCGCACGGCGTTCGACAAGGCAGTTCAGGATCCCGAATTCCTGAGCACCGCAAAGAAGCGTCACATCGAGATCGATCCGGCCACCGGACAATCGCTGGAGCCGGTCCTCGAGAACCTGATGAACACGCCGAAGGAAGTCGTCGAACTCGCCCGCAAGGCGGTCGGCGCGAAGTAATTCCTGCTTCGGTTCGCAACAAAAAGGGCGGTGCCTCGGCACCGCCCTTATTTTTTGCGAAACCGCCGGTTTTCTATTTGAAGCCGGCGATCTCCTGCATTTTCTTGACGAGCGCCGGCGATACGTCGAAGGTCCTATTAATGAAACCTTGTACTTCAACACCGGTCGCGGTCTCGCCGCCGACCTTGCGCTTCTTGGTCTCGGCGATGAAGTCCGGATCGACGACCATCTTGTCGAACGCCGCCCGCAGCGCAGCGACGCGATCGGCCGGCGTGCCGGGCGGCGCCTGAAGCCCCCAGCCCACGGGGCCGCCAAGCGACATGACCTCGGCCATCTTCTTGGCCTCTCCGTCCGGCATCAGGTCGAGCATCAGCGGGATATTGGGAAGGTCGGGCTGTTTCTTCAGACCGGTCTGAAGAACGATGCCGACCTTCTTGTCCCGGAGCCAGTCGGGCTTGGCGGCCTTCAGGCTGTTCCACGCGCCGATGCGGGCATGGGCCTCTCCCGATTCCATCGCCTTGTACATGCCCGCCGCGCCGCGATAGCCGGTCACCGACTTGAGTTTGAGCCCGGCGAAGTGACGCAGCAGCGCGCCTTCCATGTAGTCGTGCGATGACTTGCCGGAACTGGCGACGATAATCTGCTTCCTGCGGGCGTCCTCGACCGTATTGACCCCCTGCGTGTGCCAGACCATCAGGACCGCGGCATAGGGCTGCATGCGGCCCAGGAAATGAATCTTGCGCGCGTCGTACTTGACCCGCTTGGGACGAAGCACCTGGGCGACCGCGAGATCCTTGGACAGCTCCGCGATCACCGATCCGTCCTGGGCGGCGGCATTATAGAAATAGTTGGCGCCCTTGGTGCCGCCCTGGCCGGTCATGTGCTGCACGACGACGTTGGGCTTGCCGGGAATATGCCGTCCGATAAAGCGCGACATGATGCGCCCGTTGATGCCGTACATGCCGCCGGCGCTGTACGGAATGATGAGCGTGATGTTCTTGCCCTTGTAGAAATCGGCGACGGCGTCCGCCCGTGCAACCGGCGCGGCCGCAACCGCTGCAAGCGCGGAAACGCCCGCCAGTAACGCGAAACTTCTGGTCATTCATTATCTCCCTGAAAAACCGGCGCCGGGGCCATCCCTTGGCCGGGTCGGGCGAAAGATTGGCATGGAAACGAGGGCGGTCTCAAGCCCCCGAAGGCAGGGATGCGGAGCGAAGACATGCGGCATAAAATACCGGCGCTATACCCTGTCACCGGAGATCGACGAATGACCGCCACGGAAGAGAAAATGCAGTTCGACGAGACATTCGATGTCGTCGTCATCGGGTACGGATTCGCCGGCGCGCTTGCCGCCATCACGGCGGCCGACCAGGGCGCCAAGGTATTGCTGGCGGAGAAGGCGTCCAATCCCGGCGGCATTTCGATCTGTTCAGGCGGCGCGATGCGCGGGGCTCACGATGCCGAAGCGGCGTTCGCCTATCTGAAGGCAACAAACGGCGGGCGGACGCCCGACGACGTCATCCGCGTGCTGGCAGACGGCATGGCCGGAATCAGGGACGAGGTGGAAAGGCTGGCGGCAGCAAGCAACGCGACGGTAGAAGCCGTCGACAAGGCGGGCAACTACCCGTTCCCGGGCTGCGAGACATTTTACCACGCGAACGTCACCCACGTGCCGGGCCGCGAGACCCAGGAAGAAACCTATCCCCATATCATGGCGCGCCCGTCAGCCAACGGGTGGCGCGTGTTCCGGGTGCTGGAGGACAATATCGAGGCGCGCGACGTCGATGTCCGCTATTGCCTCGCAGCGAAACGGCTGGTCGCGAACGCGGACCGGGAGGTTCAGGGCGTCGTTTTCGAAGACGCCGCCGGCCGGACCCTGACCGTCAAGGCGCAGCGCGGTGTCGTGCTCGCGACCGGCGGCTTCGAGGCCAACGAGGAAATGAAGAGCCAGTACTGGGAAAAATCGCCGGTACTGACCGCAACTTCGACCATGAACACCGGCGACGGCATCCGCATGGCGCAGGATCTCGGCGCGGAACTGTGGCACATGTGGCACTACCACGGCTGCTACGGCTTCAAGCATCCCGACCCGACCTACCCGGTGGCGATCCGGGTCAAGCGCCTGCCCGACTGGTTCCCGGGCGAGGAAGACAAGGTCTCGGTGCCGATGTGCTGGGTCCTGCTGGACCAGAACGGCAAGCGCTACATGAACGAATGCACGCCCTACACGCAGGACACGTCGCACCGGCACATGGAATTCTTCGATTCGGTGACCCAGACCTTCCCGCGCATTCCTTCCTGGTTCGTATACGACCAGAACGGTTGCGACATGTATCAGATCGGCGCGCCGACCTATAACCAGCCCGGCCTCGGCTTCTCATGGAGCGAAGACAACATGAAAGAAGTCGAGATGGGGATCATCACGAAGGCGGATACGCTCGAAGAACTCGCCCGGGTGACGGAAACGGATGTCGAAACGCTGAAGGAATCGCTCGACCGTTGGAACGCCCTCTGCGCGGCAGGCGCCGACAGCGATCACGGACGGCCCAAAGGCACCATGGTACCGATCGACACCCCGCCCTACTACGCCGGACAGGTCTGGCCGGTGGTATCGAACACGCAGGGCGGCCCGGTGCACGACCCGCGCCAGCGCGTCATCAACGTGTACGGCGAACCGATCCCCCGCCTGTACGCCGCAGGCGAATGCGGCAGCGCCTTCGGGTATCTCTACCTGTCGGGCGCAAACCTGTCGGAATGTCTGATTACCGGTAAGATCGCCGGCAGGGAAGCGGCGTCGAACGCCGCGTGGGACAGCTGACGCTCAGTCCGCCGTCTTCTCGATCTCAGCGCGGGCTTCCTCGCCGAGCCGCTGCATCTCCTTGCGCAGGCCTTTTTCGTCGATGTCGATTCCCTTGGCGGTCAGATCGCCGAGCACCTTGCGAACCACGTCGGCGTCGCCCTGCTCCTCGAAGTCGGAAACGATCACATCCTTGGCGTAGCTTTCGGCGGCCGGACCGGTCAGACCCATCTGTTCCGCCGCCCACATGCCGAGCAAACGATTGCGCCGGGCGGTGATCTTGAACAGCATTTCCTGGTCGTGCTGATACTTGGCTTCGTAACCTTTTTCCCGGTCTTTGAACCCGTCGGCCATGACAAAGTCTCTCCTTCAGCCATCTGCCGGAAACCGGCATGCGTCGGCCCTAATTTAAGCGCTGGTTCGATATGCGCAAGCTTATTGAATTGAGGGGCCTCCAAATTTTTGCCAGCCTTTACAGACACGGCCGGTTTCCGCCATAAAACCGGACCTGCTCCCCTGCATTTCGGGAATTCAAAGTCTGACATGTGCACCGTGGTTTTTCTGCGCCGGCCGGAACATCGCTGGCCGCTCGTTCTGGCCGCCAACAGGGACGAGCAGAACACCCGCCCCTGGAAACCCCCGGCGCGGCACTGGCCCGACCGACCGGAGATTGTCGCAGGCATCGACGAGCTTGCCGGCGGCACCTGGCTGGGCGTAAACGACGAGGGAGTCGTCGCCGGCGTGCTGAACCGCAAGGATTCGCTCGGTCCGGACAAATACCTGAGGTCGCGGGGCGAACTGCCGCTGGAAGCGCTCGATCATACCGACGCCGTGGCCGCGGCGGATGCGCTGTCGCACATAGACCCGTCATCCTATCGCAGCTTCAACCTGTTCGTGGCGGATAACCGGGACGCCTACTGGCTGCGCAGCGCCGGCCCGGAATCCGACAGGGTCAGAATCTACGAGATTCCCGAAGGCATTTCGATGCTGACGGCCTGGGACCTCGATTCCGAGGATTCGGCGCGCACCACCTATTTCCGGCCCAGCTTCGAGGCCGTGCGGCCGCCGGACCCCGAAACCGGCGACTGGTCGCGCTGGGAATCCCTGATGGGCAGCCGTCAGTTCGCCACGGGCGCCGGGCCGGGCGAAGCGATGTATATTACCGGACGCGCCGGTTTCGGCACCCTTTCGACCAGCCTGATCGCGCTTGAAAGCCCGACGGAGGACAAACCGCGGACGGTCTGGCGTTTTTACAGCGATATTACGCAGGCTCAGGCGTTTACAGAGATTCCGGTGTAACGGACGTTTCACGGGGCGGCGTTTTGACCCATTGTTCGGCGCGCCCGTAGTTGCTATATCAGGCCTGCGCCGCAGTTGAAGTTCCGTCTTCCCCGACGAGGCAGGCACGGCGTCATTTCAAGGATTGCCGCGCCATGGCACGCCGCAAGAGAATCTACGAAGGCAAGGCGAAAGTCATGTACGAGGGGCCGGAACCCGGCACGCTCGTGCAGTATTTCAAGGACGACGCCTACGCTTCCGACCGCAAGGGTACGATCACCGGCAAGGGCGTGCTCAACAACCGGATTTCGGAATATCTGATGATGCGGCTCGGCGAGGTCGGCATCCCGACGCACCTGCTGCGCCGTCTCAACATGCGGGAACAGCTGGTGCGCGAGGTGGAAATCATTCCGCTGAGCGTGCGGGTCAACAATGTCGCCGCGGGCGATATTGCCAGCCGGTTCCAGATCGCCGAGGGCACGACGCTGCCGCGCTCAATCATCGAGTTCTATTACAAGGCCGACGAGCTCGGAAACCCGCTGGTCGCGGAGGAACATATCACCGCGTTCGGCTGGGCGTCGCCGCACGAGCTGGACGAGATCATCCATCTGTCGCTCCGCATCAACGACTATCTGTCCGGCCTGTTCCACGCCAAGGGCATCCGGCTGGTCGATTTCTCGGTCGAGTACGGCCGGCTGTGGGACGACGATCAGGTGCGCATCGTACTGGCCGACGAGATCAGCCCGGACAATTGCCGCCTGTGGGACATCACGACCAACGAAATCATGGATCGCGACCGTTTCCTGAAAAACATGGGCGGCGTCGAAGAAGCCTATCAGGAGGTCGCCCGCCGATTGGGTATTTTACCGGAAGGCGATTCGCGCGATCTTAAGGGGCCAACCCTGATCCAGTAGGCGTCCGGCAGGACCGGCGTATCCGAAGGGGCGGCGATGACGAGTTTCGCGGAAACCTGCCCCGAAGGCGGCCTATGAAAATCAAAGTCCACATCACCCTCAAGAACGGCGTCCTCGACCCGCAGGGCAAGGCCATCGGCCATGCGCTGGGCTCGCTCGGGTTCGGCGGCGTCAACGACGTGCGCCAGGGCAAGTTCATCGAGCTCGATCTCGCCGAGACCGACGAGAAGGCAGCGCTCGCCGCCGCCGACGACATGTGCCGCAAGCTGCTGGCCAATACGGTGATCGAGGATTACCGCATCGATCTGGCGGAGTGACGCCGCGATGAAATCCGCCGTCATCGTCTTTCCGGGATCCAACTGCGACCGCGACGTGCAGGTGGCCGTCGCCGCGTCGGCCGGCGTGGAGCCGTTGATGGTGTGGCATGGCGATTCCGATTTTCCCCGCGTCGACCTGATCGTGGTGCCGGGCGGATTTTCCTACGGCGACTATCTGCGCGCGGGCTCGATGGCCTCGACCTCGCCGGTGATGCGCGAGGTGGTGAAGCGCGCTGGCGACGGTGTGCTGGTGCTCGGCATCTGCAACGGCTTCCAGATTTTGTGCGAAAGCGGACTGCTGCCCGGTGCGCTGCTGCGCAATGCGGGCCTAAAATTCGTCTGCCGCGACGTGTTCCTGCGGGTCGAACAGGCGGACAGCCCCTTCACGCGCGGCTATGGCGCCGGACAGGTCGTGCGCATCCCGATCGCGCATCACGACGGCAATTATTTCGCCGATGCGGCGACGCTGGACGCGCTGGAAGGAGACGGCCGGGTCGCGTTTCGTTATTGCGGGGCGGACGGCGCGATCACCGACGCCGCCAACCCCAACGGGTCGGCCCGCAACATCGCCGGCATCCTGAACCAACGACGCAACGTACTGGGCATGATGCCACATCCCGAACGGCTCGCAGAGGCGGCTCTCGGCGGCACCGATGGCAAGCCGATGTTCGACGGGCTCGCGGCGCTGGCAGGCGCCGCCGCCTGACGGCGCGGTCCGGTGTTCCTTCCGGTCACGGATGCGAACTCGCGGAGCTGGATCCGCTATCACTATCTGACGCTGCTCCTCATCCTCGCCTGCGTCCTGATGTTTCTGGCGCAGCTGTCGGACGGGCCGCGCGGACATCTGACAATCGGCCTCTCGGTCATTCCCGCGGTGCTGTGGGGCGAGGCCCGCCTGCCGGCAGAGCTTTACCTCGTGCCCGCATGGGCAACCCTGGTCACCAGCATGTTCCTGCATGGCAGCTGGATGCATCTTTTCGGCAACATGCTGTTCCTGTGGGTGTTCGGCGACAATGTCGAGGACGCGATGGGACATCGTCGGTTCCTCGGTTTCTATATCCTGTGCGGCGCGATCGCCGCGCTGTCCCATGCCGCGGCCGATTTCGGCAGCCAGACGCCGATGCTGGGGGCAAGCGGCGCGGTCTCGGGCGTGCTGGGCGCCTATTTCGTGCTGCACCCAAGGGTCAAGGTGTGGGTCGTGATCTTCTCGCTGATCCCGGCGCGCCTGCCGACCTGGGCCGTACTCGGCGCATGGGCGGCGATGCAGGTGGCGTTCAGCCTGATGGATTCTCCGGATTCGTCGGGCACCCAGGTCGCCTGGTTCGCCCATGTAGCGGGATTTATAGCGGGAGCGCTGCTCGTCGTCCCCTTCCGCCTGCCCCATGTGACCCTGTGGGACAAATCCGACGGCGGCACGATTGATGTCGGGGGCCTGCGTTTCCGCAGCAAGATGCGGGCGGAAGACGGAAACGTCAAAGGACCGTGGGGATGAGTTATTTCCAGCCGCGTCGATTCGCCCGCGACGATGTAATTTCCTGCCCATGACTGAGATCACTCCAGAGATTGTCGCCGAGCACGGGCTGACGCCGGAAGAGTACGGGCGCGTGCTCGCCATCATGGGCCGCGAGCCCAACATCAACGAGCTCGGCATTTTTTCCGTCATGTGGTCGGAGCACTGCTCCTACAAATCGTCAAAGATCTGGCTCAAGAAGCTTCCGACCGAGGCGCCGTGGGTGATCTGCGGGCCGGGCGAGAATGCCGGCGTAATCGATATCGGCGACGGAAAAGCGGCCATCTTCAAGATGGAGAGCCACAATCACCCGTCCTTCATCGAGCCCTATCAGGGGGCGGCCACGGGCGTCGGCGGCATTTTGCGCGATGTTTTCACGATGGGGGCGCGGCCTATCGCCAACATGAATGCGCTGCGGTTCGGTTCGCCTGACAACCCGCTGACCCGGCATCTGGTGTCGGGCGTGGTTGCCGGCATCGGCGGGTACGGCAACTGCGTGGGCGTACCGACGGTTGGCGGCGAATGCAATTTTCATTCGGGTTACGACGGCAATATCCTGGTCAATGCCATGACGGTGGGGCTCGCCGACGCAGACCGGATTTTCTATTCCGCTGCCGCCGGCATCGGCAACGCGGTGGTCTATGTCGGATCCAAGACGGGGCGCGACGGCATTCACGGCGCGACCATGGCCTCGGCCGAGTTCGACGACGATTCCGAGGCCAAGCGCCCGACCGTGCAGGTCGGCGACCCGTTCACCGAAAAGCTGCTGATCGAGGCCTGTCTGGAGCTGATGGCGACCGATGCCGTGATCGCCATCCAGGACATGGGGGCCGCCGGGCTGACGTCATCGTCGGTCGAAATGTCGTCCAAGGGGGGCGTCGGGATCGAGCTCGACATGGATGCGGTGCCGGTACGCGAGGAAGGCATGACGCCCTATGAGATCATGCTGTCGGAAAGCCAGGAACGAATGCTGTTCGTCCTCCGCCCCGGCCGCGAAGACGTCGCCCGCGCCATCTTCGAGAAATGGGAACTAGATTTCGCCGTCATCGGCAAGGTCACCGATACCGAAAGGCTGGTTCTCACCAGAGGCGGCGAGGTCGTGTGCGACATACCCGTGCCTCCGCTGGTCGCCGAAGCGCCGGAGTACGACCGCCCGCGGGGCACCCCGCCCGCACCGGCACCGTTACCGGAATCGACGCAGGCGGACGACGTGCCGGCGGACGAGGCGCTGATGACGCTTATGGGCTCGCCCGATCTGTGTTCGCGGCGCTGGATCTGGGAACAGTACGACCACATGGTGATGGGCGACACGGTGCAGCGCCCGGGCGGGGACGCCGCCGTTGTACGGGTCCACGACACCAGTCGCGCGCTCGCCATCACCGCCGACTGTACGCCGCGCTACTGCTTCGCCGACCCGCTCGAGGGCGGGCGGCAGGTCGTGGCGGAAGCCTGGCGCAACATCACCGCGGTCGGCGGAACCCCGCTGGCGGTGACCGACAATCTGAATTTCGGCAATCCCGAACGGCCGGAGATCATGGCGCAGTTCGCCGGCTGCATCGAAGGCATGGCGGAGGCCTGCCGCGCGCTCGACTTCCCGGTCGTGTCCGGCAACGTATCGCTCTACAACGAGACCAGCGGCCAGGCGATCCCGCCGACGCCCGCCATCGGAGCGGTCGGTACGATCGACGATATCGACGTCATGGCGACGATCGCGTTCAAGGGCGCCGGCGAAACCATCCTGCTGGTGGGCGAAACGGATGGCCATATCGGCGCCTCGATCTGGCTGCGGGAGGTCGGTGGTCTCGAAGCCGGCCCTCCGCCCCCGGTCGATCTGGCGGCTGAAAAACGCAACGGCGACATGGTGCGCTCGCTGATCCGGGACGGGCTGGTCTCCGCCTGTCATGACGTGTCGGACGGCGGGGTTCTGGTCGCGCTGGCCGAAATGGCGCTTGCCGGCGACATGGGCGCGGACATCGCCGTGCCGGATGGCGCCGCTTCGGACGTGCGCTGGCTGTTCGGCGAGGACCAGGCGCGATACCTGCTGACTTCGGCCGATCCGGATTCCGTCATCGCCCGCGCGAAAGCGGCCGGCGTCACCGTCACGATTCTCGGGACGACAGCGCCGGGGTCATTGACCGTTGCGGGCGAGCGCCCTATATCCATTGACGCATTGCGCGAAACCCATGAAGGGTGGCTGCCCCGCTATATGGCAGGCCCCTGACCCATCCGGGACCGGCGCGCAAGGCGCATTGAAAACGTCTGAAAAGGATACCGCCATGCCCATGGACCCGGGCGACATCGAACGGCTGATCAAGGACGCGCTGCCGGACGCGACGGTGACGCTGGAGGATCTGGTCGGCGACGGCGATCACTGGTCGGCGACGGTGGTATCGGCAGCATTCGAGGGCAAGACGCGGGTGCAACAGCACCAGATGGTTTATCAGGCGCTGCAGGGCCGCATGGGCGGCGAACTGCACGCGCTGGCGCTACAGACATCGCCGCCGGGCAATTAACGGCATTACGGACAAACGATTTTCCGAAGGGAATTACCAATGAGCGACAATCCCGTATTCGACCGGATCGAAGAAAACATCAAGGACAACGACGTCGTCCTGTTCATGAAGGGCACCCCGGTGTTTCCGCAGTGCGGCTTTTCGTCTGCCGTTGTGCAGGTGCTGAGCTACATGGGCGTCAAGTTCAAGGGCGTCGATGTGCTGGCGGACCCGGAAATCCGCGAGGGCATCAAGGCATACAGCTCCTGGCCGACCGTGCCCCAGCTTTACGTGAAGGGCGAATTCGTCGGCGGCTGCGACATCGTCCGGGAAATGTTCGAAAGCGGCGAGTTGATCGAATTCATGAACACGAACGGCATCGAAGTCAGTCTGCAGGATGCCCAGTAGACCGGATTTCCATACAATCAGACGGAAGAGCGGGCCTTCGGGCCCGCTTTTTTTGTGCCGGCTAACTTTTAAAGCAGGAGGAACATGTCCCTGCAGGCGCTGATCCTCGTCGCCATCGGGCTGTCGATGGATGCGTTCGGCGCATCGGTCAGCCGCGGGGCCGCTTTCGGCCGGATGCCTGTCCGAATCGCGCTCAGGACGGCCGGGCTGTTCGGCCTGTTCGCAACCGCCGCGCCGGTGATCGGCTGGACGGTCGGCATCGCGTTCTACGACCTGATTTCCGCGCTGGATCACTGGATCGCCTTCTGCCTGCTCTCCGTGATTGGCGGCAAGATGATCGTCGACGCCCGCGCCGGCGGAGAAGCGCGTGACGCCGCTGCCGTCGATGTCACGCCATCGCGGCTGCTGATCGTGCTGACAGCGGCGGTCGCCACCAATGTCGATGCGGCCGTCGTGGGGATCGCCCTGCCGGGCCTGCACGTCTCTCTGCCGATGGCCGCCGGCATCATTGGCACCGTGACATTCTCGGCAAGTTTCATCGGCATTCATATCGGCAGGGCGACAGGCGCGGCGTTCGGCCACCGGGCGGAAATCGCCGGCGGTGTCATCCTGATCGCCATCGGAACGAAAATCCTGATCGAGCACACCCTGTTTGGGGGGCCGCAGGCGGTCGCTTTGCAAGCCGCCATAATCGGATAGACTGCGGTCAATCGACTGTTCAGGGAGGTTTCGATGCCACTGGTTCAGACCAAGGGGCTCGCGCATTTCACGATCCCCGTGACCGATACGCGGCGAGCCCAGAAATTTTATGAAGACGTACTCGGCATGAAAGCGGTTCAGGTCAACCACGACCGCGGCATGGTGTTCATGGATTCCGGCGGGGACTGCGTCATTCTGACGAAGACCCAGAACCCGATTTCCAACGCGAAAGAACGCGATATCCATCACGCCTGGGTGGTCGATCACGACGATTACGAAAAGGCGCTCCAGGCGCTAAAGGACCGTGACGATATCGAATTCCTGTTCGACGAGGACCGGCAGGGCGGCGCGGTCAACGGCCCGCGTGCCTATTTCCACGACCCCGACGGCAACGTTCTCGAGATCATCGACCTGACCAGCTACGTAGGAGAGTAAACATGGCTGCCTCGCAAAACCCGCCCGAAATCCAGGGCATGGCCCATTTCAGCATCGCCGTCAGCGACATCGAAAAAAGCCGCGCTTTCTATTGCGACATGGTGGGGTGCACGCACATCCAGACGGTGCCGGGCGGGCACATGTCATTCCTCGACGCGGGCGGCGTCTGCATCATTCTTTGCAAACATGAAGCGCCCATTAATCCCACGCTCGACGACCATAACGGGGTGCATCATTCCTTCATGCTGAAGTCGGAGGACTACCGCCCGGCGATCGAACGGCTGGAGAGCAACGGCATCAAGGTCTTCTTCGAGGAGGACCGTCAGGGCGGCGTCGTAAACGGGCCGCGCTGCTATTTCCGCGACCCGGACGGCACGGTGCTGGAATATATCGACCTGACCAGCTACGCGACCGGCGACGACTAGAGACCGTCCCGTCCCGTGCTTCGCCTTCTGAAAGCGGCCGGACTGTTCCTGCTTGTCGTCTTTGCGTCCGACGCCGATGCTGCGGAGCCGAAGCCGCCCCTTCTGGCGGGGCTGAAAAAGCTGTCGGCAGACATGCGGCCCGGCGAATGGCGGGAGATAAACAGCCAAACATGCCGGCAGTACGGTGTCGAATGCCGAAGACCGCTTAATCTCAAGGGCGTTTTTCTGAACAGGCGGGACTACCCGCCGAACGTCTGGGGCGCCGTGGGGCCGAGGGCAATGGTTTCGGCCTGGGCCTCGGGGGTATGGGATGGAAGACGTTTCTATCTCAGCAACGGCGGACACCAGGATTATTTCGGCAACGACGTGCTGGCCTGGGACGCGGAGTGGCTCGGTTTCGTCCGGATCACCCGGCCTGTCCCGCTGATCGATTACGGAAAGAAAACCTGCCGGCCCGCCAGCGGTCCCCCGCCCTTCCATACCTACGACGGCGCCTTATGGGTCCCCGAACTGGAGGAAGCCTGGTTTTCGGGATGGTTCAGCTCGTGCGGCCACGTCAGACATTTCTGGGCGTTCGATCCGCAGATCCGCAGATGGCGAGAAACCAGGGTTCCGGCGATCGGCTGGGGCGGAACCGCCCTGCACCCCAACGGTAGAATTCTGGCCGCGACCGGCCCGTCCAGCTGTCAGGTCCGATTCAGGATTATCGATCCGAAGAGCGAAACCATGTCCGACATGCCGGGTGGCCGGGCCCGGGGTTGCCAGAGCGTCGCGGCTGTCTCCGGAGGCTATTTCTGGGTCATCGGAACCTATGGCGATCCCAACCGGATCCCGATCACCGCAACGCGCCTGACGGACAAGGGGCTGACCCTTGCCGGCCAGCTCGTCAGTACGCCTTTAGGCATCCATGTGGGCGGCACCGGTATTGCCGCGTCGCCCGATGGCGGCGTGATGCTGTGGACCGGTCAGCGCAATACGATGTCTGCCAGGGTCGAAAACGGAAAAATCGTCCTGCGCCATTTCGCGAACGGCCGCGGACCGGCTCCGAGACTGTCCGAGGTGCGCGCCGGCGTGTTCGGACGCTGGCAATATGTCCGGGAAGCGGATGTCTATATCGGCCTCAATCACCATACGGCGAACGGCGTCTGGATGTACAAGCCGCCAACCGACGATCAGGCGCATGCGCCTCCTCCTCAGCCCGGACGCATTGCGGACCTTCTTCGCGGGGTCCCGGCAGGCGGAACGCTTACGCTCAGGAAAGGCGACTATCTGGGCGCCCTGATTGCCAGGCCCGTAACTATCAAATGCGAAAAGGGCGTTCGAATTCTCGGTGCAGGCGAAAAGGGCGCGTTGCAGATCGCCGCTTCGCCCGTAACGATCGACGGATGCGAAATCAGAAACAGCCGCGCCGCCATGAATTCTTCGGGCATATGGGGCGAAACCGGCATGAAGATCCTGAACATCCGGAAGTCGCGTTTTTTCAACAACGGGAACGGCATGCTGATCGGTCAGTTTCCCGGCGTCGCCATCACCATCGAGGACTCGGTTTTCGAACGTCAGGGTGCCGGCGGACAGGCGCACCAGATTTACATCTCGGGAACCGATACGACACTGGTCATTCGCCGCAGCATCTTCCGCCACACGACCGGCGAGGGTCATGTCATCAAGACCGGCGCCAGACGCACGCTGATCGAGGACACGAAGATCCTGGGATCGCCCGCTGTCTACAGTCGCTCCATCGATGCTTTCGCCGGCGGCATCGTCGAGCTCAACCGCGTTGCGATCGAGCACGGGCCGAACGCCAATCTCGACATCATTTCGTTCGGCCCGGAGAAACATCGCGCAAAGAACCGAAAGAACCACGCGATTTCCTTCAGGGACGTCACGGTGAAATGCCTCGGCCCAAGACCCTGTACGCTGATCAACAGCTGGCTACCGATGCAGGACGGGATTACCGGCGTTACCGTGACGGGCGGACGCGTCAATCTCAAGCCGGTTCTGAGATAACCGGGTCGGCGCCCGCGAAGGCGAATGGACGGAAATCCGGGTGCAATTTATACTCACGTAGCTGTCCGGTTCTCTGCAACGCCCCTGGGCGAGGAAACGACCATGACTGAAACCGTCAGGACTCTCGATGAGCTGGAGACGCGCCTCAACGAAATGGCGAATGCACAGTTCGAAAGCCCCGAATACAGCAAGATCCTGTCGCTGCCGCTCACGCCGGAACGGGCGCAGGTCTATATCCTGCAACGATCCTTTTTCCATCTGAACCGGCGCGATTGCTGGGCCTATGTGCAGGCCGCGGCCCCGTTCGACGTCAAGAAGCTGATCTGGGACCACGAACGGGAAGAGCTCGAAGGAGACATCGAAAGAGGCGTTCCCGATCATTATACGCTGGGCCAGCAGGAAGGTGGATCGGTCGGGCTGACGGCGGCGGATTTCGGCAAGGAAGAGCCACTGCCCGGCACGATGGCCTGCTGCAGCGCCTGGGTTCACCTTGCCAAGGACCGCCCCTGGCTGGAGGCGCTGCCGGTTTGCGCGATCACCGAGATCAGCAATTCGGACGAGGTGTGCGAGGGCGGCGGGTTTGCGCGCCGCATGGCCACCAAGATGACCGAAGAGCTGGGCATTCCGCTAAAGAAACAGCATTCCAACGCCGAACATGTCGTGCTCGATATCGAACATGCCCATCTTCTGATGATCGCGGCGCGGATGCATGCGAGGACGGAAGAGGATTTCGCGCATATCCTGAAAGGATCGGCGGAAAGCCTGCGGGTCGAGCGCGTGTTCAAGGGCGTTCTGGGCGACGCGATGGCCGCCCTGCCCGGGCCGGGCTGATGTTCAACCCGGCCCGTTCTCGGACAGGCCTTCGTTACGCCGCGATTACCTCACGCCGGATTTGATGCCGGCGGCCTTCGTCGCAATCTTGATGATCGATGCCGGCGTGGCGAGGTGTTCCAGCACCATCTTCTCGACCTCGGCTCCGGTTGCGGGCGCAAGCGCCATCTTGCGTTTTTTCGTCGCCGCCAGGAACTTGGGATCGGCCATGGTCGCGTCGAACGCCTTGCGCAGGGCCGCCACACGATCGCGGGGAACGCCCGGCGGGGCCGACAAGGTGCGCCCGATCGACGCCTGCGCCGACAGGAAGCGCACCGCCTCCTTCTGTTCCGGAGTCTTCATCAGATCCATCAGCAGCGGAACGTCGGGCCGCATCGTGTCCTTGGCAAGCGCGACCTGGACGATCTGGCGTTCCTTCAGGAAATGCGGCCGCCGCGTGCGCAGCGTACCCCAGGGCGCCGCCACGGCCTGAACCTCGCCCTTGTCGAACGCAAGCGCCGGCCCGGCGGAGCCCTTGTAACCGCTGACGATCTTGAACTTGGTGCCGAGCGCCCAGTTCATGATGGCGAACGGCAGATGCGTGGTCGAGCCGGGCCGGGTGATGCCGGCGATGACCTGCGTCTTGGTGGCATCCTCCACCGACTTGACGTTACTGTCTTTCTTGACCGTAACCACGGTGATGATGTCGACCATCCGGCCGAGCCAGTTCATCTCGGCGGATTTGTATTTGACGCCCTTTGCGCCGGTCACTTCGCTGGTGGGCTGCGACGACAGGAAGAACCCGAGCGCGGCGCCCGTCTTGGGCACGACGTTATAGACGTAATTCGCCGCTTTCACGCCGGCGCTGCCCGACATGAATTTCGGCGTCAAGGTCGGCTGACCGGGAATATGATCGGACATGAATTCGCACAGTACGCGCGAATAGAGCCCGTAACCGCCCCCCGCGCCGGCTGCGACGTAGATTTCGACAACCTTGCCCTTAAAGAAATCCGCCACAGCGTCCGCGCGCGCGGCTCCGTTCGCGGAAATAGCAACACCCAGTGCAAGCGCAGGGATTGCGCCGTAAAGACTGCGTTTCATCGTGAAATCCTCCCTGGTTATTTGATGCATTACGGCTGTTTGATCGTGAAACCATGATGCATGGGACGAATTTACGCAATATCGGATCGTTCCACTGGACTGTCCTTCCCGCATCCGCCGGTCCCGTGTTAGCGTTTTCCGATCCCGTGCGGGGCTAGAAGGAGGAGACCGATGGCGGAACCAGCGCCAAGCAACACCGGTCACCAGATTACGTACGACAATCTCCGTGAATGGCTCGAGCAGGTCGAGCGGATGGACGAACTCGTCACGGTGGATGGCGCCAGCTGGGAAGAGGAAATCGGTCTCTTCACCGACATTCTCCAGCATGACGACAGCGCGCCGGCAGTCATGTTCGACAACATCCCTGGATACCCGCCCGGCTTTCGCGTGCTGTGCAATTCGTTCGGAGGCCGGCGCAAGAACACCATCATGGGATTCCCGACATCGCTCGACAAGGTAGAGCTCAGCGAAGCCTTCCTGCACGAATATCGCGGCATCATGAACACGCCCATCCCCTACGAGATCGTCGATGACGGCCCGGTCATGGAAAACGTGATGACCGGCGACGATGTCGATCTTTTCCGGTTTCCGACGCCGATCTGGCACCATGGAGACGGCGGGCGGTATATCGGAACAGGCTGCTTCAACGTCACGATGGACCCCGACGAGAAATGGATCAATCTCGGCACCTACCGGGTGATGATCCATGACCGCAATTCGATGGGATTCTTCATCTCGCCCGGCAAGCACGGCCGGCTGCACCGCGACAAATACATGGCGCGCGGCGAACCGATGCCTGTCTGCCTCGTTATCGGCGCCGATCCTTTCACCTTCCTGACCAGCTGCAACTCCCTGCCCTACGGCGTATGCGAATACGATATATCCGGCGCCTATCGCGGGCGGCCGCTGAAGGTCATGACCAACCCCGACATTACCGGACTGCCGTTTCCGGCGGACGCGGAGATCGTCATCGAAGGCTACGTGCGGCCCGGCAACAACCGCGAGGAAGGACCGTTCGGCGAATGGACCGGCTTCTTCGGCAGTAAAGTCAACGAAGCGCCTGTCATCGATGTCGAGGCGATCTATCACCGGAACGACCCGATCCTGATGGGCTGTCCGCCGCAGCGCCCGCCGGGCGAAAACTCGCGGTACCGGGCGATCATGCGGTCCGCCCTGCTGCGCGAGGAAATCCAGAAGGCAGGCGTTCCCGACGTGCAGCGGGTCTGGTGTCACGAAGTCGGCGGGAGCCGCATGTTTCTCGCCGTCTCGGTGAAGACGCGCTATCCCGGACACTCGACGCAGGTCGGGCAGATCGCGTCGCAATGCGGCGGCGGCGCCTATGCCGGAAAATACGTCGTGGTGGTCGACGACGACGTAGACCCGTCCAACCTGGATGAGGTGATCTGGGCGATGTCCCTGATTTCGGACCCGTCGCACTCGATCGACATTATCAGGGGCGCGCGCTCGACACCGCTCGACCCCTCCATCCCGCCCTGGCAGAAAGCCGAGCGGAACTTCACCAATTCGCGCGCGATCATCGATGCGTGCCGGCCGTATCACTGGAAGGACAGCTTTCCGGCGATCAACAGCCCGACAGCGGAAGCAACCGCGAAAGTGCGGGCGAAATTCGGACACCTGCTGAAGTAGGACAGAAAGGGAGAAAAAGACGATGGCTGATGCAATGACACTCGAAGAACTCGACCGGGAGCTGTTCGCCATGGCGAACGAACAGATGGTTTCGCCCGAATACGAACGGCTCTATGCGGTGCCGCTCAATCGGGAAGCCGCGCGCTTCTATATCCTGCAGCGCCATCATTTCGTGCTGAACCGCCGGTGCTGCTGGGGACATGTCCAGGGCGCATCGCCGTTCGACGTCAAAAAACTGGTCTGGGAGCATGAACAGGACGAGCTGGTCGGCAACCCGGAACGAAACATCGCCGATCATGTCACGCTCGGCATTCGGGAAGGCGAATCCGTCGGCCTGTCGCCCGCGGATTTCGAGAACACGCCACCGGCGGATGGCGTTCAGGTCGCCATGTACGCCTGGCTTCACCTGGCGCGGGACAAGCCGTGGCTGGAATCCCTGGCCTCGTCATGCATTCTGGAGATCGCCAACTCCGATGCCGTGGTCAAGAGGGGCGGCAATGCGCGCCGTATCGGGGAGAAGATGCGGGACGAACTCGGCATCGGTTTCGAGAAACAGGACAGCAACGCCGAGCACGTCGTCGCGGAGCTCGAACACGCAACCCTGCTGTCGACGGCGGCGGCGACGCACGGGCGGACCGCCGAGGCCCAGGCGCAGATCCTGCGCGGCGCCAGGGCCAGCCTCGCCGTGGACCGCGTGTACAAGAATGCGCTCGCCGAGCAGATGGAACTTCTGGCGGGTTCGTCGGCGGCCGCCTGACCGGGAGACGGATCAGTAGTTTCCCTGCGGGTCCAGACCCAGCAGGTGCTGTCCGCACATCGTGCCGGTAATGTGCCAGTTCAACGTGACGTGGTGGGCCATGGCGTGAACATCGCGCCAGGCCCGCGCGACCCGGTTATCGTTCCTGATACCCGCGACGCCGGTGACCTCGTACAGCGCATCGAGCCCCATCACCGCCTGTTTCACGACGTAGCCCTGCGTCAGCCGGTTCCGCAGCCGCATGTCGACAGACACCTTTTCCCCGGCATCCGCGACCGCATGGGTCTCCTCAAGGTCTCGCAGGATCATCAGACGGCAGGAATCGAGCGCCGCGGTCGCCAGCGCCACCGCCGACTGGACCGATGCGAAGTCAGCGACCCGCCGTCCGGCCCGCATGCCTCTGGTGTTCTGCACCCGCGTCGTTTCGATGAAGGAATCGATCGCGCCATGAAGCGCTCCGATCGCCGGTCCCGTGATCGCGACGGGGATGCCGGCGAACATGGGAATGCCGTAAAGCGGCTTTCCGCAGGCGCGGTAGCCCGGCGTGTCGCCGGCGATCACATCGGAGAAAAGCAGCCGCCGGTGAGCCGGCACGAAGGCGCTATCGCAGACGATGCTCTTGCTGCCGGTCGCGGTGAGGCCGCTGGTAAACCAGTCGTCGTCGATGGCGTAGTCGGCCTGCGGCACCAGGACGAACCCTGGGGCCGGCGCGCCGCCGGCGCCCTCACCCGGGAACATCGCGCCGAGCAGCGCCCATTGTCCGTGATCGCAGCCGCTGGCGAACGACCAGCTGCCGCTGACGGTCCATCCGCCGTCAACGGGCTCCGCCATCGTGACCGGCCCGTAGGAGCCGAAAACAATCGCATCGGGGTCTTCGCCCCAGACATCCTCGTGCGCTTCCGGGGGAAACCCCGAAACGATCCACTGATGGGTCATGCCGAGACCGGCAACCCAGGCCGCCGACGGACAACCGCGGCCAATCTCGCTGTTGATGCGGACGACCGTTCCGAAATCGTACTCGAAACCGCCGAACCGTTCCGGCTGGAGCGTGCGGAAAATTCCCGCCTCCTTCATCGCGGCTATGGCCTCGGGAGCGACGGAGCGGCGCTCCTGGTCCGCGTCGGCGCCGGCGCACAGCATGGGGATCAGCGCCCGCGCGCGCTCCACCAGCTCGTCGCGGGAAACCCACGTCCTGTCTTTTCGAATGCCGTCCATCGCCCCCTGCAGGAGTTGTTTTCGACCCATGATAGACCATGACGGATGTTCCGTGACACCCGCCGATGAAATTTCTGCCCGCCGTGGACACGCTGCGCAGGGGCGTCCTAGACTGACACGGTCCGGTTCTAAACAGATCAATCGAAATTCATGGCGAATAGCGAACGCACGCGGGTTCTGATCGCCGGCGCGGGGCCGGTCGGGCTGACGCTTGCGATCGAGCTCGGATTGCGCGGCATCGACTGCGTCGTCGCCGAGCGCCGCGACGGCAAGCTCAACGTGCCCCGCATGAGCAGCGTGAGCGCCCGGGCGATGGAATTCTGCCGTCGCTGGGGCATCGCCGATACGGTGCGCGATGCCGTCTGGTCACGCACCCATCCCCGCGATTTCGTCTATACCGCAACGCTCGGCAGCGGCGAGATCGCGCGGCAAAGCGTGCCGTCCTACAGCGAACGCGAGGGCAGGATCGAGTTTTCCCCGGAAGGGGCCTCGACCTGTCCGCAGATCTTCTTCGACCCGATCCTCGCCGAGAAGGCGAGATCGCTGCCGCTGGTCGATCTTCGCTATCACACGCGGCTCGACAGCTTCGAGCAGGACGAGGACGGGGTCCGAGCCCGCCTGACCGGCACAGAAGCGGAAGACGAAATACTGGTTGAAGCCGACTATCTGGTGGGATGCGACGGGTCCGGCGGCGTGGTCCGGCGTCAACTCGGGATCGAGCAGGAGGGCCTCGGTCAGATCGCGACCAGCGTCAACGTATTCTTTCGCGCGCCCGGCTTCGTAACGCTGTCCGGCGCGCAATGGGCGCGCAATTTCCGCTTCTTCGACGACGAAGGCTGCTGGGCCGAGGCGATCGCCATCGACGGGAAAGAGCTGTGGCGGCTGACCGTCTTCAACGACCCGGAGCCGGACCTGACCGGCCATTCCTACCTTCGGAAACTGTCGGACGGAAAGCTGGAGTACGAAATCCTCGACGTCTCGCCCTGGGAACGGCGCGACTTCCTCTCGAAATCGTTTCGCGAGGGACGCGTCTTCATTGCCGGCGACACGGCGCACGAGATGTCGCCGACCGGCGGGTCCGGCATGCATACCGGCATCTGCGAGGCTGTGAATCTCGCCTGGAAGCTGCAGGCGATGCTGGAGGGCTGGGGCGGACCGAACCTGCTCGATTCCTACCAGGCCGAATGTCGTCCCATGGGTGCGTATTACGTGAACCTCTCGACAACGTCCTACAACGCCATTGCGGCGCTCCCCGGCGCCGAGGCCTTCAGCAGGATGCTTGAGAAAGAAGGAGAACTGCTCTCCACCCTGAGCCCGTCCGATTTTCTTCGCGCCCAGTTCTGCTACGAGGACTCGCCGATCTGCATTGCCGACGGAACGCCGCCGCCTGAGGGCGAGGCGAGAATGACACAGTCCGCCCGCCCCGGCACACGCGCGCCGCATTGCTGGATCGGGGGCGGCAGATCGATCATGGATCTGTTCGGATACGAATACGTCCTGCTTCGCCTCGGCGCGCCCGACGCCGATACGGCCGCGCTGACGCAGGCGGCCTCATCGCGCGGCGTGCCGTTGAAGGTCGCGGACATCGACAGCGAACAGGCCGCGGCAATCTACGAAAGGCGCCTTGTGCTGGTGCGGCCCGACGGCCATATCGCGTGGCGCGGCGACGCCCTGCCGGAAGATCCCGAGGCGCTGATCGACCGCCTTATAGGTGCATAATAATATCGTATTGTCCGTTAAAGACAGTTATTTTTCAGAAATCTTTGTTGGGTCAGTATCCTTAAACCAGGAACTGCACCAAGCTCTCAGACCGGCAACATAAGAATTTTCTTCTCCACTATATTTTTTCTTGAATTGGTCACATGTCGGCCATTTATTTGAACGGCCCAAAATAAAATTCACGCGCGCCCATAACAATTCGTAAGCAGCAATGGAACCGAACTCATCAAAGTTACTATATTTGCTCGGTATCCATTCCACTGAAAAACCAGTGGAAATCCGGCGTTCGGTAGATAATGATACAACAGCGGTTGCGGTCAGATTTCTAGCGATTTTCTTAATATCTATAACCCATGTTACGGTCGAACGTAAACCTACTAATTGTGAGGTTTCTTCCGTTTTTCCGACGACATACATAGGTCCGATGGATACCCAATATTCTTCTCCGTCATGCAATCGGAATACCTTTGAAACTGCTTCTTTAAAATCCGCAAGTTCCAAATTTTCAAAACTTGCAGAACGGGCGTTATCTAGTTGACCATCCGGCAAGGGAATTCTTTTCATTCCACAGCCGCCGATTATTGAAAATGCTGCAAATAAGAATAGGGCGCGCGCCCAGCATTCAGATATATTCAAATTCATAGAATATCCCTCATTAGTAGAATTTAAATTCTGTAAAATATATATGCCGTAGTTTAATAGAAAAAGGCCCGCGCGATGCGCGGGCCTCTCCGTAATTCGGTATCGCGCGAGGTTCAGCGCGAATAGAACTCGATCACGAGGTTCGGTTCCATCTGTACCGGATACGGCACCTCGGCCAGTTCCGGCGCGCGAATGAAGGTTCCCTTCATGGTGCGATGATCGACCTCGACGTAATCGGGGATTTCGCGTTCAGGCGATTCAATGGCTTCCAGCACCATCGGAATTTCGCGCGACTTCTCGCGGACTTCGATCACGTCCCCTTCCTTGACCCGGTAGGACGGGATGTTGACCTTCTTGCCGTTGACCCGCACATGGCCGTGGCTGACGAACTGCCGTGCCGAGAAAACGGTCGGCACGAACTTCATCCGGTAGACGACCGCATCCAGCCGCCGTTCCAGCAGCCCGATGATGTTCTGCGAGGTATCGCCCTTGCGGCGCACCGCCTCGTCATAGATGCGGCGAAACTGTTTCTCGGTGATGTTGCCGTAATAGCCCTTCAGCATCTGCTTCGCGGAAAGCTGCGTGCCGAAATCCGAAGGCTTGCGGCGGCGAGCCTGCCCGTGTTCGCCCGGGCGGTATTCGCGCTTGTTGAAGGGGGATTTGGGCCGGCCCCACAGATTGCACATCAGGCGCCGGTTGATCTTGTACTTCGCGCTAACGCGTTTCGTCATCGTTATAATCCTGAATTTGTTGGCATTTTTGTCCCGATAGTCCATCCCGGCAAGCCGGCGGCGGGGCGACCCCATTTTTCGGGGACCCACATTCTCGGGAATGGCGGCGCACTATAAGGATCGAGGCAGCAATGTCAATCTATCCGGCTACTCGTCCGCGCTGAACTCTTCGTCCGCATGACGGACGATGGATGACGACAGGCCGTTTTCCTTTTCCTCGACGATATGGCCGACGAGGCCCGCGGCGCGGCCGACCACGGCGACGCCGCGCATCGCCTCGACGGGAAAGCGGATATCGGTGAGAACCGCCGCCATACCGCCGGTGACATTGAGCGTCAGGTGACGGCCCATGACCCCGTCCACCGCGTCGTTAAGCGCCCGGATCGCCTCGATCCCGCGCCCGGCGACACCGGCTTCCGCCGCCACGTCGAACAGGCGCTGGGCGCGCGGATCGACGGAGTCGTAATGCGGATGGCCGAAGCCCGGCACGCGCCGTTTCCGTGCCCGGTGCTCCTCGGCGACGCGCTTCGCCCAGTCGCCCAGATCCTCGTCGGTATCGACCACCTGCGCGAGCAGCCTGCCCGCCCCCGCCATGGTACCGACATGGCGGTTGCCAACGGTCAGCAGCCCGGCGGCGACAGGCACCTGGATGTCTTCCGGCACCTGGCTTTCCACCAGGCGGGAGACCAGCGCCCCCGGCGTGATGCCGTGATCCATCAGCACCGTCAGGCAGGCATCGAAACACCTTGTTTCGCCGGCCGACGGCAGCCGCCCGGTCACGATCAGGAAAAACGTCTCGCTGAAGCTGCGGATGCCGACGATCTCCTTCAGCGTGTCGTGGCCGCGCAGCGTCAGCACGTCGGTTCGCGCGTGGCGCGAGCCTATACGCGTGACGGGCTTCTTTTTCTCCGCCATCAGGCGGCGTCCTCGGTCCGCGCCACCACGTTGCTGGCCGGAAGCGGCTGAAGCCCCCTGATCATGTCGGACGCCTTTTCGCCCATCATCAGGATGCAGGCGTTGGTATGGGCGGAAACGAGGTCGGGCATCGCCGCCCCGTCGACCACGCGCAACCCTTCCGTCCCCCTGACCTTCATCTCGTGATCCAGCACCGCCCCCATCGGGCAGGTGCCGATGGGGTGCTCGACCGTGGTAATGGTGTTGCGCAGGAATTCGTCGATCTCGTCATCGGTCTGCACCGACGCGCCGGGCAGGACTTCCACGCCCCGGTACGGTTCCATCGCTTTCTGCGCGCCGACCTCGCGGCCGATCTTGAAACCCTTGCGAAGCTTCGGCAGATCGTCGGGGTGCGACAGGAAATTGAAGAATATCCGCACATGGTCGCGCGGGTCGTTCGAGCGCAGCTTGACCTCGCCCCTGCTCTTGGGATGCAGCAGCGCGGGACGGATGCCGTACCCGTCCTCGTATTTCGGCTTGATGCCCGGGAACCAGAGATCGGCGTTGAGCGGCGCGCCGCGGAACATGAACTCGATATCCGGCGCATCGAGCCCTTCTTCGGTCTTGATAAAGGCATGCATGCCGCCCGGCACCACCGTTCCCGGCCCCGTACCGAACAGGTAGGCGCGGACCATGGATACCGCCATCCTGTCGAACCGCATCTGCTCGCGGAACAGGCTGGTATTCTCGGGGCGCGACCACATCAGGCTGGTGGTCAGGTGGTCCTGCAGGTTCTGGCCGACCGGCAAATCGACCAGCACGTCGATGCCGAACTCGCGCAGATGATCGGCCGGCCCGATGCCGGACAGCATCAGCACCTGCGGCGAGTTGAACACGCCGCCGCACAGGATGACTTCGGAGATCGCGTTGGCGCGGACCGTCTGCCCGCCCTGGATATATTCGACGCCGACGGCGCGGGTGCCTTCCATGATCACCCGGCTGGTCAGCGCGCGCGTCTCCACCGTCAGGTTGCCCCGCTTCATCGCCGGGTGCAGGAACGCGACCGCGGACGAACAGCGCCGGCCGTTCTTCATGGTGTACTGGCTGCGCCCGAACCCGAAATGCGGGCCGTTATAATCCTCCGTCACCGGCCAGCCGGCCTGCTCCGCCGCTTCCAGCCAGGCGGCGTAGAGCGGGTCCTGGGTCTTGCCGTGTTCGGTACCGAGCGGACCCTCGCCGCCGCGCCAGTCGGACCCGCCGTTCTGCCAGCTCTCGCAGCGCTTGAAATAGGGCAGAACTTCCGCGAACGACCAGCCCTCGGCGCCATTGCCGGCCCAGCGGTCGTAATCGCCCGGATTTCCCCGCGTATAGGCCATGACGTTGATCGAGCTTGAGCCGCCCAGCACCTTGCCGCGCTTGACGTTGAGCTGCCTGTTGTTGAGGCCGGGGATGGGCTCCGACATGTACTTCCAGTCGTGCAGCCCCCACTGGTGCATCTTTCCCATGCCGAGCGGGATATGGATCAGCGGGTCGCGGTCGCGCCCGCCCGCCTCCAGGATCAGCACCCGGCATCCCGGGTCCTCGGTCAGCCGCCCAGCCAGCACGCATCCCGCGGAACCCGCACCGACAATGATGTAGTCGAAAGTCTTGACGTCCATAACCCGCCTCGCTGTTTCGGTTTTCCCGCAGAGTACACCGTAAAAATTTCACGCGCACGGGAGATGACTCACCGCCCGCCATCGCCCATCATGGCGCGATAAAACGACAGACAGCGAACGACGAACAGGGAGAAAATCATGTCGAAACCCGTCGATACGAGAATGAAACGCTGGGCCGAACAGCGCTGGATCCTGGACGCGGTGATCCGCACCGTCGGCGTCGAGTGGGACCAGCACCGGATCGGCTACATGAGCGCTCCGGCGGCGCCCGGATCGGTTCCGGAGTTCCGCGCCACCGCCGCCCGGATCAAGCGGGTCGGCGATTTCGTCCGCGAATTTTCGATCAGCGCGAAGAAGCGGGAGGCCAAGGCGGTCGCGTATGAAGAGGCCGGACGGCTGATCACGGCGCGGGAAAGCTATCTGACGGCGTCCCTTCTCTGGGCATCCGCGCGCTGGCCGATTTTCGAAACCACGGAAGAGCTGGAAGAGCTCGAAGTCCGCATGAACCATTGCTATGCGAAATTCGCCGGTCTGTCTTCGCACCCGGTGGAGATCGTCGGCATCGAGTTCGAGGGCAAGGAACTTCCCGCCTATCTGCATCTGCCGCACGAACCGGCGCCGGGCGAGAAATTCCCCTGCGTCGTGAACATTCCGGGCATGGATTCCAGCAAGGAGACCGGCGTGATGATGTACGGCGATCCCTATCTGGAACGCGGCATTGCGGTGCTGACCATTGACGGACCGGGTCAGGCCGAAAGCGCATCGCGCGGCATCTTCGTCACCGCGACCAACCACATGCAGGCCGCGGAAGTCGTGTTCGACTGGCTGGAAAATCACCCCGCCATCGATTCCGACCGCCTGCTGATCCGGGGCACCAGCTTCGGCACCTACTGGGGGCTGCAGTGGGCCGCGGCGCTGGGCGACCGCTGCAAGGGCGTCGCGGTTTCGGGCGTGTGCCACGAACCCGGCTGCAACACGATCTTCAACATGGCGTCGCCGTCCTTCAAGCTCCGTTATATGTGGATGGCGGGCTATGACGACGAGGATGCGTTCGACGAGTTCGCCAAGGACATCGATCTGCGCCCCATCGTACCGGCAATCACCTGTCCGGTACTGATCCTCGCCGGCGAGCAGGACCAGCTCAGCCCGGTCGAACATTCCTACGACGTGTTCGACCGCATTAATTCGTCCAAGGAGATCGTGGTCTATGAAGGCGCCAACCATTCGGTCGCCGACGCGCCGTCGGTGGTCAACGGCGAACCGCCGCGGGTCTATCAGGTCGACTGGATCCAGGCCCGGCTTGACGGTGTTCCGCTCAAGAGTTCCAGGGTCTTCGTCGACAGCACGGGGCGGCGGACCGACGAGTATGTGTAAGGGTCATCTGCGTGTCTGAGCGGGGTTCACGGACCCCGCCTCCGCCATTAGACTGCGCCGCAACGACAAACCCTCTACTCTTCAAGGTGACCATCCATGAACATGATGCGCATTGGCGACCCCGTTCAGCGTGAGGAAGATCTGCGGCTGCTGACCGGCCGCGGGCGATATCTCGACGACGTCAACATCCTGAACCAGGCGCGCGCGCATGTGCTGCGCTCTCCGTTTGCCCATGCGGACATCAGGTCGATCGACGTTTCGGCCGCGCAGCAGGCGCCGGGCGTGCTCGCCGTGCTGACGGGCGACGATCTGAAGGAGCGCGGGCTCGGCCCGCTCAAACCCAACGCCGCCGGCAAGCGCAGCGACGGTTCTCCGGGTTTCGCGACCCCGCAGCCGCTTCTGGCGCAGGGACGCGTGCGCTATGTCGGCGAAGCGGTCGCCTTCGTAGTGGCGGAAACCGTCGCCCAGGCCAAGGACGCCGCCGAGCTGATCGAGGTCGATTACGACCCTCTGCCGTCGGTCAACACGGTCGATGACGCGCTGGCGCCCGGCGCGACGGCCATCTGGGCGGATAATCCGACCAACGAGGCCTATACCCACGAAAAGGGCGATGCCGCCGCCGTCGAGGCCGCGTTCGCTAAGGCCGCCAAAGTGGTCAGGCACCGGGTCATGGTCACCCGCGTCGCCTGCAACGCCATGGAAACGCGGGGCTGCATCGCCCATTACGACGCCTTCGAAGACCGCTACGAGCTGCGCGCAACCGTGCAGGGCGTCCATGCCGTGCGTAACCAGATCGCCGGCATGATTTTCGGCATACCGCAGAGGAAGCTGCATGTCGTCTGCGACAATATGGGCGGCGGGTTCGGCATCAAGGGGGGCTGCTATCCGGAATACAGCCTAGCGCTCTGGGCGTCCGAAGTGATCGAACGGCCGGTGAAATGGATGGCGGATCGGGCGGAAAGCCTGCTGACCGACGAGCAGGGCCGCGGCGGTCTGGTCGATGCCGAAATCGCGCTCGACGAAAACCACAAATTCCTGGCGATCCGGACCCACACAAAGGTGCCGATCGGCGCCTATTTCTCGACCGACCGCAACATCCGCTCCGCCACGGGCGGGCTTGGCGGGCTGGCCGGGGTTTACGGGATTCCAGCGATCCACGGCAAGGTCACCGGCGCCTTCACCAACATGATCGGCAACGCGCAGTATCGCGGCGGCGCGAAGCCGGAGCCGGTCTACGTCATCGAATGCATGGTCGACGTGGCGGCGCGCGAGATCGGCATCGACCCGATCGAGCTGCGCCGGATCAACACGATCGGGCCGGACGCCATGCCCTTCACCACCTGTCTCGGCGATATCTACGATTGCGGCGATTTCGTCCGCAATTTCGAGGATTGCCTCAGGACCGGCGAATACGCCAACGCGGATGCGCGGCGGGCGGATGCGAAGGTGCGCGGCAAGCTGCTGGGGATCGGGTCTTCCAACTCTGTAACCGGCGTCGCCAGTACCAATTTCGAGCATGTCGAGGTCCGGTTCGACCCGCAGGGCGGCATCACGCTGCTGTCGGGCGCGATGGATCACGGCCAGGGCCACGCCACCACCTTCAAGCAAGTCCTCGCGGACAGGCTGGGAGTCGATGCCGACGGCATCACCTATCGCTACGGCGACACAGACAAGGTCGCCACCGGCGTCGGTACCTTCAACGCGCGCTGCGCCGTGTTCGTGGGTTCGGCGGTGGTGAATGCCGCCGAAAAGATCGTCGAGAAAGGCAAGAAAATCGCCGCACACATGCTGGAGGCCGCCGACAGCGATATCGAATTCGCCGATGGCAGGTTCACCGTGGCCGGCACCGACCGCTCGGTCGAAATGAAGGATGTCGCGAGAACCGCCTTCCAGAAGCCCAACCTGCCGCCGGACATCGAGCCGGGCCTCTACGAGCACGGCGAGTTCGGCATGGGTCAGGGCCAGTACCCGACCTATCCCAATGGCTGCCATCTCGCGGAGGTCGAGATCGACGCCGAAACCGGCGAGGTCAGGCTGGTGCGCTACTCGGCGGTGGACGATGCGGGCACGATCCTGAATCCGCTCCTGTTCGACGGGCAGGTGCATGGCGGGATCGTTCAGGGCGCGAGCCAGATCCTGATGGAAGAGGTCGTATACGATCGCGAAAGCGGACAGATGACGACCGGATCCTTCATGGATTACGGCATGCCACGGGCCGACGATTTCCCGAATTTCGACATCGCCGCCAACGTGGTGCCGACCGAACGCAACCCGCTGGGCGTCAAGGGCGTCGGCGAAGCCGGGACCGTCGGCGCGCTGCCGGCCGTCATGAATGCCATCAACGACGCGCTTCACCGCGCGGGCGCGCCCGCCATCGAAATGCCGGCGACGCCGCAGAAGGTCTGGGCGGCGCTGCAACAGGCGATGCCCTGAACAGAGCCCGGCTTCACAGCAGCGGACAAAAGACCCGCGGGCGCAGAGACGGGGCCGTCGGCACGTTTCCGGCGCCCGTCGACGCTTTTCGCGCGCAACGACTTCTAACGTGGGACAGAGCGGCACTGCCGGCCTGATACGTCAGGATTTCGTTCGTACAGCCGGGACCAACCAGGCCAGGGTTGCGGCCAAGTTCATGCCAATTCAATGAAAGAAGTTATTGACATTACATTAGGGAAAAAGCATGTTACAGGCCTTCTGTAACGGGAAAATTTCTGGACATCATGGCGATCAATGAAAAGGCCCTTTCCAAGGGCGAACTTCGAAAACTTAACGCACTTCGCAAGTCTCTCGGCGACAAGATTGCCGATGAAGCATTCACAAAATGGCTGTCGAACAAGCCAAGTCAGGTTGAATTAGTTGACCCAGTTGCACGTAAACTTGAGGAAGTTCTGGCCCAATATGCCAATGACTCCAGCTTCAAACTGGGAAATTACGGCTATACGGTCAAGAAAGCCAAAGGCAAGGGTGCCAAGGGTTTCACTGCCCGCCGGAACGTAAAGCCGGCCTGACGACTTCCCCCTGAGACGGCGGAGCGAGGCCAACAGACCGGCTCCGTCCGGGGAAAAACGGTTAATAAAACGTTAAATTCTTGCGCAATCGGCGATGCGTATGCGTCGCCGATTCGTTTTTTGGGATCGGTATTTTAGACGGCGCGTCGTCGCCATCCGGCATTACGCTTTCCAACACTGCCTTCCCGGTCTTTTCGGGACTGCAGCAGAAACCGACAACCCGTTCTGCCTACAGATTTGACTTTCTGCGTCTACAAAGACGACCGTCGGGACGGGCGGATCGTCGGACATTTTCCTGCATCGGAACGGAAAGGCCAATCGGAGCGCCGGGCGACAGGTGCAGGACGTCGTCGCTGCCCCGAAGCGGGGCGCATTTAACTGGAAATAACGCTCCAATCGTCGTATAGCCTTTCTTTCTGCGGAAAAAGGCAAGGTTCCCGCGGCTCGCGACCGGTGCGTCGCCGGCATGCCGGGCCTTTCCGCAGTGATCGGCTTCGCCGGGCGAGCGGCGGGCGCTTCCCAATGCGATTTCCGCGCGTCGGAGCCGTATCTGTAAAGTTCCGAGACGGGAGTAGGCCGATGGCCGCAGCATGGACGCCGGATAGCTGGCGCAAGAAGAACATCATTCAGGTGCCGGACTATCCCGACGCCGAGGCGCTGAAAGCTGCCGAGGAGCAGCTTCGAACCTACCCGCCGCTGGTCTTTGCCGGTGAAGCGCGCAGACTGCGCGAGCGGCTTGCCGACGTCGCCGACGGGCGCTCCTTTCTGCTGCAGGGCGGAGACTGCGCCGAGAGTTTCGCCGAATTTCGGCCTGACAACATCCGCGACACGCTCCGCGTCCTGCTTCAGATGTCGGTCGTCCTCACCTTCGGAGCAACCTGCCCCGTCGTGAAAGTCGGTCGCATGGCGGGTCAGTTCGCAAAACCGAGGAGCGAGGCTACCGAGAAGCAGGGCGATATCGAACTGCCGAGCTATCGCGGCGATTCGGTGAACGGCATCGAATTCACGGAAGACTCCCGTACGCCCGATCCTGAACGCATGATTCGCGCCTACAACCAGTCGGCAGCGACGCTGAACCTGCTGCGGGCGTTCGCGCAAGGGGGCTATGCCGACCTCCATCAGGTTCACCGATGGAATCTCGGTTTCGTGGAACAGTCGCCGCAAAGCGAACGCTATCGCGACCTGGCGGAACGGCTGGACGAAACGCTGGGCTTCATGGCGGCATGCGGCCTGACGTCCGAAACCACCCCGCAGATTCGCGAAACGGAGTTCTACACGTCGCACGAGTCCCTGCTTCCGGTTTACGAGCAGGCGATGACCCGCGTCGACAGCACGACGGGCGACTGGTACGACACATCTGCGCACATGCTGTGGGTCGGCGACCGTACGCGCGACCCAAACGACGCGCACATCGAATTCCTGCGCGGCGTCGGCAACCCGCTGGGTGCCAAGGCGGGGCCGACACAAACGCCGGACGGGCTGCTCCGCGTCATCGACGCGCTCAATCCCGACAATATTCCGGGACGGATGACGATTATCACCCGTATGGGAAGCGACCATGTCGAGGAATTCCTTCCCCCGCTTCTGCGCGCGGTCCAGAGGGAAGGAAAATCGGTTGTCTGGTCCTGCGATCCGATGCACGGCAACACCATCAAGGCGGAAAACGGCTACAAGACGCGCCCGTTCGACCGCGTCCGCGACGAAGTCGAACGCTGCTTTGCCGTTCACAAGGCGGAAGGCACCTATCTCGGGGGCATCCACCTTGAACTGACGGGGCAGAACGTGACCGAATGCGTGGGCGGGGCGAGAGAGATCACCGAAGCAGGGCTTGCCCACCGTTATCACACGCATTGCGACCCGAGGCTGAACGCCGATCAGTCCCTGGAACTCGCGTTTCTGATAGCAGAGATGCTTAAAGATAAACGTGCGGACCGGATGGTCCCGCATGTTGCAACCGGATAACGCCAACCAATCGAGTTCCGAAAGGCAGACAGTCTATTCGGCCCAATCGCGGGCCGCTCGCCCTGAAGCAGTTCCCATGACCGATCATCTCAAAATCGCGCTGGCTCAGCTCAATCCCACGGTCGGCGATATCGACGGAAACGCCGAACTGGTCCGCCGGGCGCGCGCCGAAGCGGCGGCAGCCGGTTGCGACCTGCTGGTCGCCAGCGAACTCGTCATTCCGGGCTATCCCCCCGAGGACCTGGTTATCAGGCCGTCGTTCCAGGATGCCTGCGCCAGAGCGGTCGACGCCCTCGCGGCGGAAACGGCAGACGGCGGCCCGGCGCTGCTGATCGGATCGCTGTGGGTCGAGGACGGCAAGGTCTTCAACGCCGCGATGCTGCTCGACGGCGGGAGGATCACCGCCGTCCGGCTGAAGCACGATTTGCCCAACTACGGCGTGTTCGACGAAAAGCGCGTGTTCGCCGCGGGCCCGCTGCCCGGCCCGATCAATTTCCGCGATGTCCGGCTCGGCGTCATGGTCTGCGAGGACATGTGGACCGCCGACGTTACGGAATGCCTGGAAGAATCCGGGGCGGAAATGCTCGTGGTTCTCAACGGTTCGCCCTATTCGCACGAGAAATGGGACGAACGGCTGAATTTGGCGGTCGCGCGCGTCGGCGAGTCCGGCCTGCCCCTGATCTACGTCAACCAGCTCGGCGGACAGGACGAGCTGGTATTCGATGGCGGTTCCTTCGTGCTGAACGCCGACCGGGCCTTGCGGGCGCGCTGCCCGGACTGGCAGGAAGCCATCGTCGTCACCGAATGGCACTCGACCGGCGACGGATGGGCCTGCGATCAGACCGATTGCACGGCACCGGAGGAAGGGCTCGCCGGGATATACCAGGCGATGCGGCTCGGGCTTCGCGATTACGTCGAAAAGAACCGGTTTCCCGGCGTGCTGATCGGCATGTCGGGTGGTATCGACTCGGCGCTGACGGCGGCCGTCGCGGTGGATGCGCTGGGGCCCGACCGGGTCCATTGCGTCATGATGCCGTCGCCTTACACGTCGAGGGAAAGTCTTGAAGACGCGGCAGCGGCCTGCGCGCTGCTCGGCGTCAGGCTCGACGAGATCAATATCGGCCCGGCCATGGGCGCTTTCGACGAGATGCTGTCTCCCCTCTTCGGCGACGCACCGCCCGACACGACGGAAGAAAACATCCAGGCGCGGTCGCGCGGTCTCAGCCTGATGGGGCTCTCGAACAAGACCGGCGCCATGGTGGTATCGACCGGCAACAAGTCGGAAATGTCGGTCGGCTACGCAACGCTGTACGGCGACATGTGCGGCGGATTCTCCGTCCTCAAGGACGTATACAAGATGACGGTCTTCGCGCTGTGCCGCTGGCGCAACGAGAACCGGCCGGCGGGCGCGCTGGGGCCCGAAGGGCCGGTGGTGCCGGAACGCATCATCACCAAGCCGCCGTCCGCCGAGCTGAAACCGGACCAGACGGACCAGGATACGCTGCCGCCATACGAGGAACTCGACGCCATCCTCGACTGCCTCGTCGAAAAGGACATGGGCGTCGTCGCCACCGCCGAGGCGGGTCACGACCGCGAACTGGTTCAGCGCATATGGCGCATGCTGCTGGGCGCCGAGTACAAGCGCCGCCAGGCGCCGCCCGGGGTCAAGATCAGCCGGCGTTCGTTCGGCCGCGACCGGCGCTACCCCATCACCGACGCGTTCAAGGAGGTGTAGGCGATGTCGGAGAACGCCTGGACCTATGCAAAGACGATGCAGTCGATAACGGTTGCAACCGCATTTTTTGGCGTTCTGTTCGGCCTTGTCCAGTACCGCCAGAACAGCGAAAACGAATTTCGCCGGCAGCAATATCTGGACCGCCTCGAACATTACAAGGTCGTCGCCGAAGCGGTGAGCGTTCTGTACAAGGTACGCGAACGCTACGACGATGAGAGTACGGGCGAAGGCCGCGGCCCCACCAAGATCGAGCTCGATGCGGCAGCGGCCGAGGAAGACACGTTCTGGCGTATGTATTGGGGAAAAATGTTCCTGGTGGAGTCGAAGCAGGTTGAAACGCTGATGATCAATCTGGGCGAATGCCTGCCGTTGAACAGCTGCACCAGAGAAGACCATAAAAAGAGGCACAAGGCGCTGTTATGCGGCTTGCGAAAGGACCTGTCGGGAACCTGGAAAATCGAATTCGAAGAAATCAAGGACGACTTCCTTTCCACGTCCTGCGCGACGTTGAAATAGTTCTCTGGCGCCGTCGACATGCTTCATATCCATAACACGCTGACACGCCGGAAGGAGCCTTTCGAGCCGGTCGATCCCGAACATGTGCGGCTCTACGTGTGCGGACCGACGGTCTACGACTATGCCCATATCGGCAATGCGCGTCCGGTCGTCGTGTTCGACGTGCTGAACCGGCTCCTGCGGCGGCTTTATCCAAAGGTCACCTACGTCCGCAACATCACCGACGTGGACGACAAGATCATCGACGCGGCGCGCAGCAGCGACGGCGAAATCGGCAGCATCACGTCGAAATTCGCCGACGCGTTCCATCAGGACATGGCGGCGCTCGGCGCCGTGCCGCCCGACATCGAACCGCGCGCCACCGACCACATTCCGCAGATGGTCGAAATGATGCAGCGCCTGATAGATGCGGGCCACGCCTATGCCGAGGACGGGCATGTGCTGTTCAACGTCCCCTCCTGGGACGGGTACGGAAAGCTGTCGCGCCATTCGCGGGACGAGCTGATCGCCGGCGCCCGGGTCGAGGTTGCACCCTACAAGAAGGACCCGGCCGATTTCGTCCTGTGGAAACCGTCGACCGGGGACCAGCCAGGCTGGGACAGCCCGTGGGGCTTCGGTCGGCCCGGCTGGCATCTCGAATGCTCGGCGATGAGCGAGACCCATCTGGGCGAGACGTTCGACATTCATGGCGGCGGGCAGGACCTGATTTTCCCCCATCACGAGAACGAGATCGCGCAGTCGGTGTGCAGCCACGGCGGTGCGCCGTTCGTCCGCTACTGGATGCATAACGGCTACCTGACGGTGGACGGAGAGAAAATGTCGAAATCGCTCGGCAACTTCCACACCGTCCACGACCTGCTGGCCGATTATCCGGGCGAGGCGATCCGGCTTGCCCTGCTGTCGGCGCATTACCGGCAACCGCTGGATTTTTCGCTCCAGTCGCTGGGAGAGGCAAAAACCCAACTCGATCGCCTGTACACGGCGCTGCGCAACGCGCCCGAAATAGATGCGGCGGCCGATCAGGAGGCCGATAGCGTAACCGAAGCGCTGGAGGACGACCTGAATACGCCGAAAGCGATCTCGGCATTGCATTTGCTGGCAGGGGCGCTAAACGGCGAAACGGATGAGACCGCGCGGCGACAGCTGAAGGGGGCCTTGCTGGCCGGCGCTTCGCTCCTCGGCCTCCTCCAGCAAGACCCGGAAAGCTGGTTCCAGGGCGATACGGACGATATAGATGTCTCCAGGATCGAAGCGCTGATCGAGGAACGGGCAGCCGCGCGCGCGGCGAAGGATTTCGCGACGGCCGACCGGGTGCGCGACGATCTGGCGGAAATGGGAATCGTGCTGGAAGACGGGCCGGGCGGCACGAGCTGGAAACGGAACTGACGGAACCATGACGGGCGAGCGGGTCTACATATACGATTCCACGCTGCGCGACGGGGCGCAGACGCAGGGCGTCGATTTTTCGCCGGCCGACAAGGCGGCGATCGCGCGCGAACTCGACGAGGTGGGAATAGACTATGTCGAAGGCGGCTGGCCGGGGGCGAATCCCACCGACGACGCTTTCTTCGGCTCGCCGCCGAAGCTGTCGCGCGGCCGGCTGTCGGCGTTCGGCATGACCCGCCGGTCGGGCCGCAGCGCGGAGAACGACCCGGGCCTTACCGCCGTCCTCGCCGCGAAGACCAGCGTGGTCTGCCTGGTCGGCAAGACATGGGATTTCCACGCGAGGGTCGCGCTCGGGGTTGGGCTCGACGAAAACCTCGACATGATCCGCGACAGCATCGCACTGGCGGCGAAGCGCGCCGACGAGGCAGTGTTCGATGCCGAGCATTTCTTCGACGGCTACAAGGAAAACCCGGATTTCTCGCTCGCCTGCGTCAAGGCGGCGTACGAGGCGGGCGCGCGCTGGATCGTTCTGTGCGACACCAACGGCGGCACCCTGCCGGACGAAATCGAACGGATCGTCGGCGAGGTCGCGCACCATGTTCCGGGCGACCATCTCGGCATTCACTGCCATGACGACACCGGCAATGCGGTCGCCAATTCGCTGGCCGCCGTGCGTGCCGGCGCACGGCAGGTTCAGGGCACGCTCAACGGGCTCGGCGAGCGCTGCGGCAACGCCAACCTGATCTCGATCATCCCGTCGCTCCAGGTAAAAATGGGCTTTGACACGGGGCTGAGCGAAGACGATCTGTCCCGGCTGACGCATCTGTCGCGGTTTCTCGACGACCGGCTCAACCGACCGTCCAATGCGGGCGCCGCCTATGTGGGCGAGCGCGCCTTCGCGCACAAGGGCGGGCTCCACGTTTCCGCCATCGAAAAGGACCCGCGCACATACGAGCATGTCGACCCGTCGATCGTCGGCAACGAACGGCACATCGTCGTATCCGATCAGTCGGGCCGGTCCAACGTGCTGGCGCTGTTCCGCGAGATCGGGCTTGAGGTCGATCCGAAAAACCCCAAGCTCAACACCCTGCTCGAGGATGTGAAACAGCGCGAGCATGACGGCTACGCCTATGACGGCGCGGAGGCGAGCTTCGAGCTGCTGGCGCGCCGGGCGCTTGAAACCGTGCCGGAATATTTCTCGCTGCGCAGCTTCCGCGTGATGGACGAACGGCGCTGGAACGCGCGCGGCGAACTCGTCACCCTGTCGGAGGCCACCATCAAGGTCGATATCGGCGACAACTATTACATGACCGTCGCCGAAGGAAACGGGCCGGTCAACGCGCTCGACAACGCCCTGCGCCAGGCGCTTGATACAGAGTATCCGCATCTCGCCGACATGCGGCTGGTCGACTACAAGGTGCGCATCCTGACGCCCGGCGGCGGCACCGCGGCGGTCACCAGGGTAATGATCGAGAGCGAGGACGGCGAGGGCCGCCGCTGGACCACGGTCGGCGTGTCCGCCAACGTCATCGACGCGTCTTTCAACGCGCTGCATGACGCGCTGACCTACAAGCTCTATCGCGACGGCGCGACCGCCGCCTGACGCACCGCACGTCCGTCCCCATGGCGAATCCCCAACCCAGCAAGCGCAAGGCGCTGGAAAGCACCGAAACCGGCGGACCTTCCATTATTCTGGTCAAACCGCAGCTCGGCGAGAATATCGGCATGGCGGCGCGCGCCATGATGAACTGCGCCCTGACCGACCTGCGCCTCGTGCGTCCGCGCGGCAAATGGCCCAACGCCAAGGCGATCAGCGCATCGGTGGGCGCACATCCGCTGGTGGAAAACGCGGGCATCTTCGACAGCACCGAAGAAGCCATCGCCGATCTGCAGCGGGTCGCCGCCACCACCGCGCGGCTGCGCGACATGTCGAAGCACGTGATCGATGCGCGCGGCTGGGCGGCGGAAGCCCGTGGCGGCGTGGCAGCGGGCGAGAAATGGGGTGTCCTGTTCGGCGGAGAACGCGCCGGGCTCCATAACGACGACCTGGCGCTGGCCGATACGCTGCTGACGATCCCGACCAACCCGGCCTTTTCGTCTCTCAACCTGGCGCAGACAGTATTGCTGATTTCCTACGAATGGCGCATGGCGGGCGATGTCGAGGTCCCGAAGGAAATCCACCGCAAGGGACACGGCGCGCAGCTCGCGACCCAGGAAGAGCTGATCGGGTTTTACGAACATCTCGAACGCGAACTGGAAGCCGGCGGATTCCTGCGGGTAAAGGAGAAACGCCCGCGAATGGTCCGCAACATCCGGAACATCTTCAACCGCGCTCGCCTCAACGAACAGGAAGTCCGAACGCTGCGCGGCGTCGTCGTCGCGCTGGCCGAAAAGAAGTGGCGCAGGCCGGATTAGGGACCGAACGACGGGCAGGTCCCGAAAGACGTCCGCCGTCATTTTTCCCCATGCCCCAAAGCCGCCGATATATAACGTGCGGTGTATCCGCGATTTTAGATGGCGTCGACGGCACGCGCGCGATCAGGCCGTTGCTCGCGAAAAATAGAAATTCTATTCCCATGATCTACCTATGGGTGATGCGGATTCTCCTTTAGTTTCAATCCTTTCTTTACGGGTATGCGTTAGAAGAAAAAGCGCGGACCAGGCGCATCTGCGCCGCCCGTCAGGTGGGGACCAACGCAGAGTTAAGGAGAAACCAATGATAAAACGTTTTTTAGTCCCGTTTATTTGCGGCCTGCTGGTCGTCAGCGGCTCCGCTTCCGCGAAGGAAACCTCGCCTGAAACGATCGCCGGCGCGACTACGGTCAGCGCAGCAGAAGCCAAGGCACTGTTCGAAAAAGGCGTGGCATTCGTCGACGCACGAAGCGACGCCGACTGGAATGCCGGCCGAATTCCGGGCGCCCACCATCTTGAACTCAAGAAAAAATTGACCAAGGACGCGCTGATGAAAGTCGCTTCCCAGGACAAGGAAGTGGTCATCTACTGCAACGGTCCGAGCTGTTTGCGGTCATCGGTCGGCTGCGAGAAGGCGGTCTCCTGGGGCTGGAAGAAAGTCTATTTCTTCCGCATGGGCTTTCCGTCCTGGAAACAGGCCGGCAACCCGGTCGAGTAAAAACTTCGTCAGACCACGGATCGCCCCATGTCGCTCAGCACCAGAATCGTTCTCGCCGCCTGTACTGCTCTGATTGGCGTCTCCGGCGTCCTGCTTGGAGCCTCCTATCTTGCGGAACAGGCGGGGAAGAAACGGTATTCCGAAGCTGTTCTGTCAGGTAACGACGTTCTGTTCCGGAAAATCGTAAACGGCCAGCAGACGAAGATGCGGTCGGCGATCCGTGGTTTGACGAGAAATCGCGAAGCAATGACCGCGCTTCGCAACAACAAGCCAGACGAGATCAAGGAAAATACCCTGGGAGTCGTCAATCGCCTGACCGCCGACGACACCATTGACCGGCTTTCCATTGCGGGGCTTGACGGCACGATCATCATGGCCAGCGCTCAAGGCGTAGAGGGCAAGAAGGCCGGCAAGTACGCGCAGAATGCCCTCAAGTCGCGAAAAATCGTGTACGGCCTGACCCGGGACCCGGACGGAAAGGTCGTCCTGAACGTCGCAACCCCGCTGCTCTTCCGGGGCAAACCGGTCGGCGTGGGCGTGTTCGGCCGCCATATAGAGTCGCTCATGAAGGAGTTCAGCGCCGCTGACGATTCAATCGTCCTGCTGGCGCGGGGAGACGGTTCCGTCGAGAGTTCGCTGACCGGGGAAATTCCGGATTTCATAGCCAAATCCGCCGCCGTCCGTGGCAGCGTGGCCTATTCCGTCGAGGCAGCGGATGGAAAATTTTCCGCCGTGCGTTCGAATTTCCTGCCGGGAATGACGGGCGCATCGGCTCCCCGGCTCATATCGGTTAAGGACGTAACCGCCTCGATTGCCGCGCAGAACAAAATCCAGATGACGGCCGTCGCCATCCTCGCCGGCCTCATTATCGTTTCTGCCGGTCTTCTCTTTTTCTACCTTCGGCATGCCTTCTCGCCTCTGGGCGGATCAATCGCTTCGCTGCGGCGCCTGACCGAAGGCGATCTCTCGGTCGAAATCGACGTGCGATCGAATGACGAGATCGGCGCGCTGGGCAATGCAATCAACCATTTCCGGGAAAAACTGCTGGAGACAGAGAGTCTTCGCACGAAAAACCAGAACGCCGAAGACCGGGAGGAAGAACTCAAGGCCGAACGCCAGCGCGAAGCGGAACGACAGGCTGCCGAGCGGGAAATCGCAGAGCAGCGGCAACGAGAAGCGGACGAACGTGAAAAGCGCTCGGTGCGCATCGAGGCGCTCATCGCCGGATTCGAAGATAAAGTCGCCTTCTCTCTCGATACCGTGAACGCAGCCGCTACCGAAATGCAATCGTCGGCGAAATCGATGTCGACAACCGCCGAGACAACCAGTCAGCGCACCAACGCCGTTGCCAGGGCATCGGACGGCGCAACAAACAATGTGCAGACGGTCGCCAGCGCGGCGGAACAGCTTTCGGCGTCGATCCAGGAAATCGACCGACAGGTCGCGGAAAGCAACGCTATTTCACAGAGCGCCATGCAGGAAGCGCTGGTTACCAACGGCAAGGTCGAAGGTCTCGCCGAGGCCGCGCAGAAAATCGGCGACATCGTCGAACTGATCAACGACATCGCCTCGCAGACAAACCTGCTTGCGCTTAACGCGACGATCGAGGCCGCCCGGGCCGGGGAAGCCGGCAAGGGATTCGCCGTTGTCGCCTCCGAGGTTAAAACCCTTGCCACTCAGACGTCGAAAGCGACGGAAGATATCGGCGCCCAGATATCAACCATGCAGTCGGCCACGACGGAAACCGTGGATGCAATCAAGGGTATCAGCGAGACGATCAGCCGGGTGACCGAAATCTCCGGGGCGGTGGCCAGCGCGATGGCGGAACAGGGCGACGCCACCCGCGAAATCGCCAACTCGGTGCAACAGGCCGCTGCGGGTATACAGGAAGTTTCCGCCAACATTTCTGAAGTGACGGAAGCCGCAAGCGAAAGCCGCATGGTATCCAGTCAGATGCTGGACGCCGCCAACGCGCTTGCGGAACAGGGCGAAATGCTTCGCAAGGAAATCACCACGTTCCTCCAGGAAGTTCGCGCCGCCTAGCAGTCGAGACGGCGCCCGACCGTGACGATGTCCCCGGTTAGGGATCGACGATCACGTTCAGAAGAGCCGTCTTGCCGTTCCGGGTCGCTTCGAGACCGCCCTTGATCGCATCCGCCAGATCGTCCGCCTTTTCCACCCGCCGGCCGTAGCCGCCGAACAGTTTCGGCAGTTCCGAATATTCGAGGTCGGTAACGGGATGGCCGTAATAGAGATTGTGGTCCGCCGACACGCCCTCCGGATAGAACGCCTGATGTTCTTTCTTCATGGCGTTGTAGCCGTTATTGTTGGAAACCACGATCAGGATCGGGAGACCCTGATGATGCGAGAAGGCGAGGCTCTGGATCACCGGGTTGTACATGAACGACCCGTCGCCCACGACCAGCACGACCGGCCGGTCCTTCGCCGCCAGCTTGACGCCCAGCGACACGCCGAGCCCCTGCCCCAGCCCGCCCTGGCCGCGGAAATAGGTCTGCGGCCGGTTATTGTTGAGGAACCGGACCAGCATGGCGCGATGGGTAATCGTCTCGTCCACGTAGAACGCGTCGTCCGGCATGTTTTCGCCGAGCGCATTGAACAGGGTGATGGGATGGATCTTTTCGTTGCCCGCGACCCGGGCCACGGCTTCCCTGTCGGCGGCATCCATCTTGTCGTGTTCGGCAGACCAGCGCGCCTTGCGGGCCTCGACCGCGGCCTCGTCGATGCCGGCGGCGCGCAACGCGCCTGACAGCAACCGCATTGTCTGCACCGCATCGCCCTCGAGGAACATCTCCGCCTGCGCCGCGTGATGAACCATGTGCAGGCGGAACGGCGTTTCGTCGATCGAAACGATCTTCGCCTTTTTCGGCTTGTTGCTGGGCGGGTTCCACGGCGCGCGGCAGCGGATGGTGACGATCAGATCGCACTCGTCCAGAAAATCGGGCTGCCCGCCGCCCTGAAACAGCGGATGGTTCCTCGGGAAATTCGCATAGGTCGATTGCGGAGCGGCAACGACCGGCAGGCCGAACAGTTCCGCGAGCTCCACAAGCGCTTCGAATCCCTCGACCTCGCGACCCGCGCACTCCGTGACGATGGCCGGATTCCGGGCCGCGATCAGCATCTTCGCCAGCGTCTCGATTTCCGACATCGGCGCGTGCGGCTTCGACGGCGGCGGTGCGTCGCGGAAACTGTCGGGCGGCGACCACTCCTCGAGCTGTCGCTCAATCGGCACGCCGAGGAAAGTCGGTCCGAGCGGCAGGCGCTGCGCCAGTTCGCCCGCGGCGACCACCTGCTGGTAAAGCGTTTCGGTGCTGGACGCCTGGTTGGACCATTTGACGATAGGCTCGACCAGCCGGTGCGGGCTGCCGACGACCGACAGGTTCGCCTGCCACTGGGCGCCGGGGTTGAAACCCGCCTTTTCGCCGTAGGTCAGCGCCTCGCCCGACATCACGACCATGGGAATGCCGAGCCGCGTCGCGGCATCGACCCCCATCGCCCCCTGCAGCAGACCGACGCCGGTATGCAGCATCACCGCCTGCATGCGGCCTGTTATCAGCGTGTAGCCGATGGCCATATCGACCGCCAGGGTCTCGTGGGCGCAGCTCAGATAGGTCGGCCCGGGAGCGTTGGAAACTTTCTGGCGGGCCAGCGCTTCCCAAACCCCGCCCCATTCGGAGCCGGGCGAGGCCATGACGTAATCGACGCCGAGGCTGCGGAATCCCTGGACGACAGCTTCGCCCCCGTCGAGAGTGTTCGGTCTTGCGGTATCGTCCATGTCGGTTCTCCCTGTGCGCAGGGCAATGCCTGCGCGTGCGGTTACGATTTACGCAAAGCGGCCCGCTTCTCGGCGGCAGGGTCCGCGATGAGGAAAGCTTACCGTCGAATTCGGCAACGACAAAGACCTACTCCTTTGCCTGCACCCCCGCATTCGAATACGTCATGCCGATGTTCCGCGTGGCCTGGAATTCCTCCATCGTTTCGCCGCGCATCTGGGCGTAGACGTCGGGGTTCGACATGCCGAGCGAGACGGCCATTTTTTCGAGGTTGAAGAAGATCGCGCCGTAATGAATCAGCCCGATGAAGTCCCGGGCGTCCAGCAGCTTTCGTTCCTCTTCGGCAAGGCCGAATTCGTCGTACAGCGGCTGCGGGTCCTCCACGAAACGCTTGCGGTGTGCGGGTTCCACCAGCCGATGCAGAAAATCGTTGATCCGGTAAGCGCGGTGGCTGACCTCCAGCGTAAACGGATGCGTGCCCTCGATCGTTTCTATCCCGGCAAGCTGATGGGCCATGCGCGCGCGATGCGCGTCGATGACGGAAGGCTCGGTATCGGCCTGGTTTTCGTAAATCACCGTGGCGATCGTCGTCATCGACGGCAGGGTCAGGTCGCGATGAACGCAGGTCACGCCGTTGGACAGCGCGCCCCGCATGATAAGCCAGGTGATGATCTCGGCACCCTCCATGCCGCCGCGCCGCGCGTATTCGGCATGGGTGATCCCGGTCAGCGCTTCCGGGTCATGTTCCAGCAAATCGAGGAACCGGTTGTCCCAGTCCACATCGTTGAAGCCGCAGCGCTCGCCATGCACCTGATGCGACAGCCCGCCGGTCGCTACCACGGCGACCGTCAAATCCTCGGGATAGCTCTCGATCGCCCGGCGCAGCGCCTGGCCGAGCCGATAGCACCGTTTTGCGGTTGGAATAGGAAACTGCAGCACGCCAACCTGAAACGGGATCACGCAGTTGCTCCATAATTCTCCCCGGTCGGTCATCATCGACAGCGGCGAAAACAGCCCGTGATCGATCGGTTTCTTCTGAAAGAACGAGATGTCGAACTCGTCGGTAAAGAGCGACTGGCCGATATGGCGCGCCAGCGCGGCATGGCCCTTGACCGGGGGATAGTTGCGCGGCCCCGCGCCCTCGTCCGCCGTCCGGTATTCGTCGTCAACGCCGAGCACGAACGGGGAATAATGGTCGAAAAAGAACGAGGTGATGTGATCGTTATAGATCTGGAATAGGACATCCGGGTTGTTATCCCGCAGCCAGTCCTTGACCGGATCGAACATGCGGAAAACATCCGCCCAGTCCGGGTCGGCGGGAGACTTGTTGTCCTTTGCGAAGCCGATGGTCGGCGTGTGCGATGCGCCGATGCCGCCGATGATACGTGCCATGATCCTGTTTCCTCTGTCCGAACGGCGCGAAAAGCACAGCGTAGCGCTGCGAGCCGGCCCGGGGAAGAATGTCGACGGCGACTTTGTCGCCTGACGTCAGGCGTCCCGTTCCGGGACTCCTGCCACCTGCAACGCGCTGTCGAGATCGCCGCTGTCCGAATACTCGTGCAGCATGTAAACCGGCGCGTTTCCGATCTCGGGCGCTACGCCCTTGCGCACATCGACGGCGACGCTCGGCATCGTGGTTGCGACCGCCCCGGCCCATTTTTCCCCATGCAGGCAATGAACGTGGCCGCACAGCAACCGGACAACCTGTTCGTGCCGGCCGACAGCCTGGGTCAGCGCGTCTGCATCGGCGGCATCCTGGTAGCCGTCGGTATAGCCGGCCTGGGGCACGTCGAAGGGCGGATGGTGCATGAAGAGAAGCGTCGGGCGGCCGGGCTGTTGCGCCAGCGCGTCATCGAGCCAGGCAATGCGGTCGGCGCAGAACACGCCCTTGCGGACGCCGGGAACGACCGAATCGAGCCCGATAAGGCGCATCGGGAAGTCATCGACCGCGTAGTGAAAGAATTCGGAGCCGGACGGCATGTAGGGAAGGTCGGCGAATATCTCGCGCAGGACGGCAAACCGGTCGCGATTGCCGGGAACGAGAAAATACGGTGCGTCCAGGTCCGACAGGATTTCGCGCAGGAGTTCATATTCCTCCCCCTCGCCGTTCTGGGTGCTGTCACCGGTATGGACGACCGCATCCGCGCCTTTCCGGTTAATGTCCGCGACGCAGGCACGCAGGTTTTCGGCACGCGTCTCCTGTGCCGGGTCATCGATACCGGGCGCGAGTAGATGGGTGTCGCTGATCTGGGCGATGCGCATCCGCGGCGTCCGTCAGTCCTGCGTGTCGTAATAGGCCTGCAGAACCTCGACCACTTCAGGGCGGCTGAACTCGGCCGGAATGGGTTCGTGATTGGCGAACATCTCGCGCAGGCGCGTGCCGGATATGGATAGCTGATCCTCCGCCCCGTGCGGGCAGGTTCGCCCGGTCGCCATGCCGTTGCATTTGTAGCAGAAGAAAGTGATGTCGATCTTCAGCGGGCGGGTTTCCATGCTGTCTGCGGGGATTTCATCGAAGATATGATGCGCGTCGAACGGCCCGTAGTAACTGCCGACGCCTGCGTGATCGCGCCCCACGACCAGATGCGAACAGCCGAAATTCTGACGGAAGACCGCATGCAGCAGCGCTTCGCGCGGGCCGGCATAGCGCATTTCGATAGGGTAGCCGGCCTGGATGGCGGTGCCGGGCACGAAATAGTTCTCGACCAGCGCGTCGATCGATTTCACGCGCACGTCGGCCGGAATGTCGCCCGGCTTGAGCGCGCCAAGCACCTGGTGGATCAGGATGCCGTCGCATATTTCGATCGCGATCTTCGCCAGATATTCGTGGCTTCTGTGCATCGGGTTGCGCGTCTGGAATGCCGCGACGCGGGACCATCCGTTCTTTTCGAACATCGCCCGCGTTTCTTCGGGCCGAAAATAGAGCCCCTTGTAGGTGTCCGGAAAATGCCCTTCGGAAACCGCCTTCACAGGACCGGCCAGATTGACCGGCGCCTGCTCCATCACCTTCTGTACGCCCGGATGCGCGCTGTCGTCGGTGCGAAACACTTCCCGGCATTCGAGCGCCCGGTCGATGCCGTATTTTTCGGTGACTTGCTGGGTGCCGAGAATTTCGCCGGTCTCGCCGTCGACCAGAGCGACCTCCTCGCCGATGGCGATCGAGTCGGCGGTCGCTTCGTCGCAGGAAAGCGTGATCGGGATCGGCCAGAAAAGGCCCGATGCGGTTTGCATGTCGATGCAGCAGCCGCGCCAGTCCGCTTCGCCCATGAACCCGTCGAGCGGGGTGTAGGCGCCCATGGCCAGCATGAAGAGGTCGGACACCTCGCGGGTCGACAGCGGCACTTTCGTCATCGCCTCCGCACGCCGGATTTCGTCGGCCCGCGCGTCTTCCGGCAGGAGAAGAGGCTTCAAGGCGCCGCCGCCATGCGGGCGTACAAGGTTCGACATCGTTCAATGACTCCGTGGCTGGAATACGTGAGGCCGGAACGGGTCCGGGACCGGGCGCGGCGGATTATAGGAAGCCGCGCAGGGAGGGGCAAATCGGCCCGTGACGGCGAAGAAAAATCACCTATCATGGCTCAAAGACGAAACGCCGGGGTGCTCCATGGCCGATCTGGACGAGTTGCTGAACGCCACCGCCGACATGACGGCGCAGGAGCTGCTGCGCCACCTGATGACGGAGGTTTTTCCCGGAAAATGCGTCATCAGCTGCTCTCTCCGGGCGCGCAGCATTGCCGTCCTGAAGATGGCGTCCGAAATCGACCCTGCCGTTCCGGTGATCTTTTGTCATGCGCCCTACGTCTATGCGGAAAGCGTCGATTACAGGAAGACGATCGTCCGCCGACTGGGGCTTTCCGACGTACGGGACCCGGAAGAACCGGAAGGTTCGCCGACATTTCATGAAGATATCCGCACCAGCGTCTGGGGCGGCGGCGAGATCGAGTCGACGGTTGCGCTGGACGACGTTCTGGAAGATTCCGACTGCTGGATCAGCGCCGCCTATCACCGTCCCTACCCGGATGCCCCACCGCCCAGGCTGACGCAGGAAGGGCGGATCGTCAGGGTCGATGCCGTGCATGACTGGACCCAGCCGCAGGTATACGGGTTTCTCGCGCGCTACGATCTGCCGCTCCATCCCCGCATCGCGACACCGACCTATCATTACTGATGCCGCCCGCTGTCGGGGCCTGCAGAAAGTTTTTGGCCCGGCGGGCCTGTCCGGCGGAGTTTTCTCCGCGGATTTGGTTCCCGGGCGAAATTTTTTCGCCGTTTTCGGGCTTTCCGGTGAATTCCGGCGGGTAGCGTGACTCGAATATCAATGTTATGAAAACGGGTGCGTTCGCCGGGGCTTTGCAGTCCTGTGCCGACTGGGCGGACGACAGCAAGAAGTAGCCAAAACGGGGTTCTCATGTTTTCGACCAATCCATTTTCGGCGCTGTCCTCGACCGTATCGCCGGACATCATGCAGACCTTCGTGGTCGTCATGGTCCTGTTCGTCGTCGCGGGGACACTGATCGACATCGTCCACAAGAAGAGCGCGCGCTATTTCTTCGAGAACTGGCGCAAGGTGAAGGAAAAGGGCGCGAAGGAGATCGGCGGCGGCGAGATGGTATCGCTGGCGGCGCAGACCGCCGCGGTAGAGGTTCTGACATCCGCCGAATTCTGCAACCAGCGTCGTCGGCTTGCGCACCTGCTGACGATGTACGGCTTCGTGATCTATGTGGTGACGACGGCGATCATGGTGTTCGGCTACCCGACGCCGGAAACCGCAACGCCCGCCTACCTGCCGAACCTGTGGTATCTGGGCGGCCTGATGGTGTGCGTCGGCGGATACTGGTTCTGGTTCTTCATCCGGGTGGACGTCGCTGCGGAAGGACATTCGCCGTTCCGCATCGTTCGCGCCGACCTGTTCATCCTGTCTCTGCTGGTCAGCACGACGGCGGGCCTGATCTGGGCGATGCTCCAGGCGTCGGGCAGCGCGGCGACAGGGGTGTTTCTCGGCATTTACCTGATCGCGACGACGGTGCTGTTCGGCGGCGTGCCGTGGTCCAAGTTCTCGCACATGTTCTACAAGCCGGCGGCAGCGCTGCAGAAGCGCGTCGAGACGTCTAACGGAACGCGCCGCAACCTGCCGCCGCCCGCGGACAAGCCGGCGACGCTGGGCGATCCGACCCAGCTGCCGCGCAATTACTGATCCGCCAATTTCGACACGGGAGTAAATCGAGACCATGCCTACCTTTGTCTACATGACGAGTTGCGACGGCTGCGGCCACTGCGTCGACATCTGCCCGTCGGATATCATGCATATCGATCCGACTTACCGCCGGGCCTACAACATCGAGCCCAATTTCTGCTGGGAATGCTATTCCTGCGTGAAGGCCTGCCCGCAGAACGCGATCGACTGCCGGGGCTATGCCGACTTCGCGCCGCTCGGCCACAGCGTCCGGGTGCTGCGCGAGCCGGAGAAAGGCACCGTCTCGTGGAAGGTCAAGTTCCGCAACGGCGAGGAAAAGAACTTCGTCTCGCCGATCCGCACGACACCCTGGGGAACGCTAAAGGGGCCGGCCGAATACGACAGGCCGTCCGCGGACGATTTCAAGTCGCAGGAGCTCGCGCATGAGCCCGACGCGCTCAACATCGATGGCGGCTTGCCGGCGCTGACGCCGGACCGTCTCAAGCAGGGGGTGCAGTAATGGGCCTGTTCTCACGCAGCAGAAAAACGATCCGTGTCGATGCGGACGTGCTGGTCATCGGCGGCGGCATGGCGGGCTGCGGCGCGGCCTACGAGACGCGCTACTGGGGACGCGACCTCAAGGTCGTCACGGTAGAGAAAGCCAACATCGAGCGCAGCGGCGCGGTGGCGCAGGGGCTCTACGCCATCAACTGCTACATGGGCATGCAGTGGGGCGAGAACCAGCCGGAGG
>JAYOEY010000007.1:0-163407 GCA_038116945.1 Rhodospirillales bacterium | reverse complement strand
TACATGTCGAGCTTGCTACATATCGGTGTCCGCTAGAGTGCCAAGGACCGTGGCAACATGAGGGTGATTTGGGCCAACGGCTTTTTCGAGAATTTTCAATGAGCGCTTCATTAGCGGCTCTACTTCGGCATAACGACCCAGTTTTCTGTATAGATGAGACAAATTGTTCAGCCCCAATGCCACTCTGAGGTGATCCGGTCCAAATGCTTTTTGGGAAATGCCCATTGCTCGTTTGTAAATCGGTTCGGCCTCTGCATATTGGCCCTGTGAGCTTTTCAAACCTGCGATATTGTTTAGGATCATCGCAATGCCGCTATGGTTCGGACCATGGGTTTTTTCCATAATGCCCAAGGCATGCCCGAAATGTTGCTCAGCCTCGGAATAACGACCGAGCAGATGGAGCACTTCCCCAAGATTATTCAAGTTTGTTGCTGTCCGCTGGTCAGGCGTCTGAAATTTTTTTGCTGTTTCCAGGGCTGCCCGTAACTGTTTTTCGGCTTCCGGTAAGTTTCCTTTTTCCTTGGCAGTGCCCCCGGCAATCATCTGCTTTTCCCAAGTTGGCTGTTGGGCGGCTGTGTACAGGGGCCAAGACGCCAGCCAGAGGCTCACGAAAATACACCATCTAATTTTGGTCAAGTTCATCCGCCTACACTCTCAAAGAGGGAAAGACCAAATTCTATATTCAATCTTGTCTAAGAAGGAAGCCCCCGCCCAAGAAACGTCCGAGTTGGGTCAAAAGCAGACATCCTTCCTTCGGCCCGGTAGCAAGCCCTTACTGTTCCTGAACAACCCCGCTATCCGCCCCCCCGAATCGGCTCGCCTGAAATTCTGCCTCAATCCAAAACAGGCTTGCACTCAATCTGACCCGAACCGGATCACCCCGCTTCACAAAACGGGCAGCCCGGCGCATCCAGATAGTGCGCGCCTGTCGCGGGCGGCGGGGTCTGGCCGGAGCGGGTTCTGACCACCGGCCTGCCGTCGATAAAGACGGTGGAAATCCCCGGCAGGTCGCCATGGGCGATGGCGTCGCTCAGCGTGCTGCCGGCGGAGCCCTGCACCGGTCCGGCGACGATCAGATCGGCGGGCGCGCCGACCTTCAGCACGCCGACATCGAGACCGTGCGCTTTCGCCGTGTTGCCGGTGGCAACGGCAATCGCCTGCGCCGGGGGCAGCTCGCACACCGCCGACAGAAACAGGATATTGCGCAGCATGCCGCGCGGGATGACGCCGGTCCCGCCCGGCGTATCGGTGCCAAGGGTCAGCCGGTGGATCTGATCCGTCTCCATCAGATGGCGGACCAGCAGCAAGGTCGAGCGGTAATTGCCGGACGAGCAGACCTCCAGCGCGAATTCGGTGCGCTCGACCAGCTCCGCCATGTCGGCATCCGACATCGGGATCGGCCCGCCCGATACATGCGCCGCGACATCGGGTTTCAGCCAGGACAGCGTGTCATAGCCGCAGATCCGGCTGGAGCCGGAGCGCGACACGCCGCCGGTATGGACCTTGGTGCGGATGCCGCGGTCGCGGAGCGCCGCGCTGTAGCGCAGCGCCTCGTCCTTTTTGTCTTCCAGCGGAAAGAAAATGAACTTGGCGAGGATGGTTCCGGCCTCGGCCAGCCGGTCGAAATGACTGTCATCCATGCCGGGCACCAGCAGCGGCGTTCCGGCGTGGACCTTGACGCCGCTCCAGCGGACGCGTCCGGTCGTGGCGGCCGCAACCTCGGCCAGCGAGGTGACGAGGTGGGGCGACAAATTGGCGTAATCCAGCCCCGGTGTATGCAGCTCCCCGGCCGAGACCATGCTGGTGCTGCCGCCATGCAGGTAATTGCCGATCCAGCCGATGGTGTCCTGGGTCGGGGTCCATTCGCCGAACACCGGGTGGATATGACCGTCGACCAGCCCCGGCAGGACGGCGGAGCCGCCGGCGTCGATCGTATGATCGCCCGGTATCCGGGCCGTCATCTCGGCGGGCGGGTCGAGCGCGGCGATTTTTCCGTCTTCGATCAGCAGCGAGGCAATATCCGCCTCCGGCGCATCAAGGTCGCCGGTAAAGAACTCGCCGATATTGGTAATCAGGGTCGTATGTACGGTGTGCTCGGACACGCGGGGCGCCTGTTTTCAGCTGTGTATGAATTGCAAGCCTGCCAGTTGGCCCCGATCCGGTCAAATTGCCGGTCAGATTTCCGGGGCCGAACGGGCTGTCTGCCCACCGGATGTCCACTTCTGACCCATTGCGGACACTGGACATAGACCAACTCTTTTCGGGCTTAATGGGAAAAAGCTCTAGTTGCCTGTACACGACAGGCCTGAAATCCAGGGTGATTATCCAAGTCAGCCTAATGCCAGGGCGTCGTCGTCGGCACTGGCCGGGTTTTTCCTTACCAGCCGCACTCCAGAGCTATTTCCATTATCCAACGGCGCCATCGGGGCAATTTTGCGATGTTCTCTTTTAGCTGGTGCTCGGCCCGTTTCTTTTCGAACAAATAATTTGGGGCCGAGAAATTTCTGATCTCTGACGTCTTCGTGCATGAGCCGATCTCATCATCGATTTCGATGTGGTGGTTTTCAAACATGCTCTCTCCTCTGGCGTTGCGTGATATGAGGAGCTTAGGCACACTCAAAACCCGGTGCTTGAAGAACAGCGATAATTTTCCTTTGGAAACCGTGTTTTCTGCTTTGGAAGGGCTTTAGACGCCGTGATATATCGCTTCCTTCCTTTTTCACTCGATACCGACAGCCTGGAACTGCGGCAAGACGATGAAGTGATTGCGGTAGAGCCGCAGGTCTTCAGCCTGCTTGCCTATCTGATCGAAAACCGCGATCGCGTCATCGGCAAGGACGAGCTGATTGAAGCAGTGTGGGAAGGCCGGGCAATTTCGGACGGAGCCCTGAATTCACGCATCAACGCGGCGCGGCGCGCGGTCGGTGACACCGGCAGCGCGCAAGCGGTCATCAAGACGTTCACCCGGCGGGGGTTCCGATTCATAGGTGACCTGACCGAAGGAAATCGACGGGACAGTCAAGCTAACTCTCCCGTTTTGCAAACCGGCAACCCCTCGATTGCCGTGCTGCCGTTCGAAAACATGAGCGGCGACCCTGAGCAAGAATATTTTTCTGATGGCATTTCCGAAGATATCATCACTGCCCTAAGCCGCATTCGGCAATTCTTTGTAATCGCTCGCAATACGACCTTCACCTACAAGGGGCAGGCGGTGGACGTCCAGTCTGTCGCACGAGAACTGGGTGTCCGATACGTCCTTGAAGGAAGCGTCAGAAAATCGGCAAATCGTGTGCGTATCAGCGCCCAGTTGATCGATGGCGAAGCGGGTAATCAGATTTGGGCCGATCGCTACGACCGCGAGCTCGAAGATATTTTCGCGGTTCAGGACGAAATCACGAATACGGTAGTCACCGCCATCGAACCGGAACTTAGCCGCGCCGAGCAGATCCGCGCCCGCCGCAAGCGTCCGGACGATCTCGACGCATGGGACTGCTATCAGAGGGCCCTGTGGCATGTCTGGCGGCCCGGTCCCGACGACAACGAAGAGGCAAAACAAATGTTTTCCCGGGCGACCGCGATCGACCCGAATTTCGCCGCCGCTTATGCGGGCATTGCGATAGCGCATCTTCGCAGCGTTACGCTCGCACAGGCGCCGGACCGGGAATTGGCGATCCAGGACGGCATCAAAGCCGCTCGAAACGCTCTTGCCATCGACGATCAGGACTCTGTGGCCTACGCCGCATTGTCATGTCTCGACATGCTCAGAGGCGACTTGGAAACCGCGATTGAAGCGGCGGACCGCGCAATCGACATAAACCCAAGCTACGCCTTTGCTCGTCTGTCACGGGGCGTACAATACGCCCGTTCGGGCCGGGTCGAAGAGGCCTTTGCCGAACTCGACGAGGCGGAGCGGTTAAGCCCAAGGGATCCGGCCCAATGGATCCTCTACGACGGGCGTGCGATCGCCTGTATGGATCGAGGCGAATTCGACATTGCCCTGTCCTGGACACGAAAAGCGATCCAGCACCCCAATGCGCATGGCACACCTTACATTCACCATGTGGCAATTCTCATTAAATTGGGGCTCTTGGAGGAGGCGCAAAAGGCATGCGCTGAACTGATGCGCCTGATGCCGGGATTGACGCTCGAAAATGCGCCGCAACACCTCGCAGTCGTCCAACGGCATCTCAACCTGTATCTTGACGGGTTGCGCAAAGCCGGCGTACCGGAAAAATGATAATCCTAAGCCGCTTACAGGCACCATCTCCGGACCGGAGACTGTTATCGACGGCATGAAGAAGATAGATCGCAATGGATGGGATGAAACCGGTAATAGCCGGCAAGCCCCTCCACCGAATCGGTCCGCTTGAAATCCTGCCTGAAGTCCGTAGGTTGATCCCGTCACCGACCCACGCATACGAACCCCGGCCGGCCGGATTGATGGCTCCGGGTTGATGTCAGGAGGAAAGGACGAACCATGCTGACGCTGCTATCTCCCGCGAAAAAAATGAACATGGACCCGATCGAAATCGGGGTTCCGGTTACCCAGCCGCGCCTGAAGGACGACACGCACGAGCTTGCCACCGTCGCCAAGACGCAGAGCGCGAACGATCTGAAACGCCTGATGCATATCAGCGACAATCTCGCCGAGATGAATTTCGAGCGGTTCCAGGCGTTCAGCCTCGACAACCGGAGCAACAGCGCCAAGCCCGCCGGGCTCGCCTTCGACGGTGACGTCTACTGGGGGCTGGAGGCCAACAGCCTGTCGGAAGACACGCTGGCATACGCGCAGGATCACCTGCGCATCCTCTCGGGCCTCTACGGCGTGCTGCGCCCGATGGACGCGATCCAGCCCTACCGGCTCGAGATGGGCACGAAGATGAAGAACGGGCGCGGCAAATCGCTCTACGAGTTCTGGGGCGCGCGGATCGCCGACCGGCTGAACGAGGATATCGCCGGTCACACGGACGCGACCGTGGTCAACCTCGCCTCCAACGAATATTTCAAGGCAGTCGATACGGACGCCCTCGGGCGGCGGGTGATCGGGGCGAAGTTCCTGAACGTGAAGGACGGCAAGCCCCGCGCGCTGATGTATTACGTCAAGCATGCGCGCGGCGCGATGGCACGCTGGATCATGGAAAACCGGGTGGACCGGGCGGACGGTCTGAAGGATTTCAACGCCGGCGGCTACGGTTACGACGCCAGGGCCTCGACCGGGGACGAGTTGGTCTTTACCCGGCTGCAGCCCCCGAAAAAGGGCTGATCGCCCTGTAGGAACGGTCCCGGGAAAGAATCGCCCCGGGACAGAATCAACTGAAACCGTGGCCACCCGCTGCGCTATACTGGCGACAGGATGGCAGACCAACCGCACATACTCGTCGTCGACGACGATACGCGCCTGCGCGAATTGCTGCGCCGCTATCTGAGCGAAAACGGCTTTGTCGTCACCGCCGCAAAGGATGCCGCGGAGGCGCGACAGCTACTCGCCGGCCTGCAGTTCGACCTGATCGTGCTGGACGTGATGATGCCGGGCGAAGACGGATTTTCGCTGACCGAGTCGCTCAGACGCACCGATACCGTGCCGATCCTGCTGCTGACCGCACGGGGCGATGTCGGCGACCGGATCGAGGGGCTGGAAAAGGGCGCCGACGATTACCTGTCCAAGCCGTTCGAACCGCGCGAACTGCTGCTGCGGATTTCCACGATCCTGCGGCGGGCGGGCAGCGGAAACAGCGGACGGCGCGCGCTGTCGTTCGGCGCGTGCGAATTCGACCCCCGCAGCGGGGAATTGCTGCGCAATGACGCCCGGGTTCACCTGACCGAAGTTGAAACCGCCCTGCTTCGTTCGCTGGCGGAGCGGGCCGGCGCGCCGGTCAGCCGGGAAGAGCTGATCCAGGAAGGCGGGATTGACGGCAACGAACGGACTGTCGACGTGCAGGTGACGCGGCTTCGCCGCAAGATCGAACCGGACCCCCGCGCGCCGCGCTACCTGCAGACGGTCCGCGGCGCTGGCTACCGGTTGCGTCTCGATTGAGAGCGGCATGACGGAATCGACATGACACGCTGGATCAAGAACCTGTTGCCGAAATCGCTGTTCGGACGCTCGCTGCTGATCATCGTCATGCCGCTGGTCCTGCTTCAGATCGTCACCACGTGGATCTTTTACGACCGTCACTGGGAACTGATCACGCGGCGCCTCGCCACCGGCGTGGCGGGAGAAATTTCGAGCGTGATCGACACCCGCCGGAATTTTCCCGGCCCGGAAAACGAATCCTGGCTGTTCTATTCGGCGGCAAGCAACATGGGCCTGCGAATTTCGTTCCGCCCGAACGACATTCTCGCCAACAGCCGCGAGCGGACGAGCGGCAGCCGACTCGACCGGTTGCTCAGCAACGCCCTCCGCGCGGGGGTAAGAAGACCGTTCATCCTCGATTCGGTATCCCGGAAACGGGAAGTGCGGATTCAGGTCCAGCTTCCCGACGGCGTCATGGATATCACCGTGGAACGGGAAAGGCTGTTCAGCTCGACGACCTATATTTTCGTCATGTGGATGGTCGGGACGTCGCTGGTCCTGTTTACGGTAGCGACGATGTTCATGCGCAATCAGGTGCGGCCCATCCGCCGGCTGGCGCGCGCCGTCGATAATTTCGGCAAGGGGCGCGACGAACCCGATTTCAAACCGGAAGGGGCGACGGAAATCCGGCAGGCCGCCGCAGCCTTCAACGTCATGCGGGAGCGCATTCAGCGAACCATGACGCAGCGGACCGAGATGCTGGCCGGGGTTTCGCACGATCTGCGCACGCCGCTGACCCGGATGAAGCTGCAGATTGCGATGCTCGGCAACGACGAAGCGGCCGAGGAGATGCGCGCGGACGTCTCCGAGATGGAAAAGATGGTCGAGGAGTACCTGTCCTTCGCCCGGGGAGAGAGCGCCGAGTCCGTCGTTACGACCGACATCGCGAAAATCCTGCATGACGTGGCGAGAAACGCGCCTGCCGCGGATGCGCCTGTCATGGTGGACACCGAAGAACCGCTGACCGTCCCGGTCCGCCCGAACGCTTTCAAGCGGGCGATCACCAATCTCGTCAATAACGGTCTGCTTTACGGCGGCGCCGTCTCGGTCTCCGCCCGCCGGGCGGGCGAGCAGGTGGAAATAACCGTCGACGATGATGGAGAGGGCATTCCCGAAAGCGAACGGGAAGAGGTGTTCCGGCCGTTCTACAGGCTCGATTCAGCGCGCAGTCCGGATACGGCTGGCAGCGGCCTCGGCCTGACGATATCGCGCGACGTGCTGCGCGCGCACGGCGGCGACCTGACTCTGGAAGAGGCCCCGCAGGGCGGCGTCAGGGCGAGAATAAGGCTGCCGATATAGCCATCAACCGAGGAACGGATTTCGGCGGCGACATGGTGTATTCAAATCGCGGAAACCGGCGTATCGTTAAGAATTTCTGATGGTTTAAAGCATGTCTAGAATAATACGGCGGTTTTTGGCGCGACATCGGCGCAACGGTGCTGTCAGGTGGACGGCCCAGCGCGCGCGCAGCCTTCTGTTCGGTTTTGATAATTTCGACTACGACCCGGAACATAACGGCGAGCGGTTTCTGATCGACAGCGTTGCCAGGGCCGGCGCAGAACCATTGACGTTTTTTGACGTTGGCGCAAACAGGGGGGACTGGTCTCTCCTTGCCGCGCGCGTCGCGCCGACCGCCAAAATCCATGCCTTCGAACTGATCCCGGACACAGCGCACGAGCTTGGCATCCGGGTCGGAGAATACCCGTCGATCCTAGTGAACGAATTCGGTTTATCTGATTCAGATCGACAGGCAACCGCCAAGATGGCCATTTCGAACGATACGCGGTCGACCCTGATCATCGATGCCGATATCGATTCTTCAGAAACACGAGAAATTCTTTGCCCTGTGAGAATGGGCGATACCTATGTCAAAGAGCAGAATATTGCCCGCATCGACCTTCTAAAAATAGACGTCGAAGGCGCTGAGAACCTGGTCCTCAAAGGTTTCTCAGAAACGCTGGCGGAAGGAAAAATCGACGCCATTCAGTTCGAATACGGGTGGACCAACATTGTAACCCGTTTTCTCCTGTCCGATTTTTATGACCTGCTTACGCCATACGGCTTTGTGATCGGCAAGCTGTATCCCAACTATGTAGACTTCACGCCGTACACGACGACTCAGGAAAATTTCCTGGGACCGAACTATGTAGCCGTGCACGAAAACCGTTCGTCGCTGATCGACGCGTTACGGGGATCGAAAAACGCCTGAACCAGACGGCGCGCCGTGCCGGCCGGATCGATGCAGGTCACGCCTGCGCGTCGGTGACGATATCAAGCGGCAGCAATGACGCCAGCCTTTCCGCCTGACGCAGCCGCCGGTCGAGAAACGCCATCGTTTTCGACAGGTCGGCGCTGTCGTCGCGCTGCCAGATGCGGAACGCCGCCGCGTAGATCGCCGACACGCCCTTGACCCGCAAATGGCCGGCAAGCCCTGCCGTGGAAATGCCCGCGGATTCGAGCGTCCAGGCCATCGAACGATGAAACCGCAGCCCAAGGCAGAGGAGCCCGGGCGGATCCAGCGGCATGTCGCGCATGATGGAGGCAAGCGCGGACTTCATCGGCGACAGCGCATCGAACCGGCGCAACAGGGCGTCGAGAACGCGGTCGTGAGCAGGCTCGCCGCCGGAAGACGGATCGTGGCCGGCGACCACCGCCTCATCGGTGCGACGCATGACCTCGGCGACGATGGCGGACCGAGACGGGAACTCCCGGTGGAGCTGGCCGAGCGTCAGATCGGCCCGCTCAGCGATGGCGGCGAGGCTGACGTCGCGCCAGCGCCGTTCCTCGGCAAGCGCGAGCGCGCTGTCGACGATACGGTCCCTTGCTGCTTTTGGTCTCTTCGCCATGGAACCAGTGTAAACCCGCCGGTTTTCCATTCCAATCAACTTTCCGGTCCGGTGTCGCCGATTGAAAAGGTCCGGCGGTTGTGCGATTCTTGCCGGAAGCATCAGTCGCCCTTCCTTTAGACGCGCCAACGACCATGAAGCCAGCCCTGCACGACAACTTCATGAGACTGATCCTTCGCCAGCCGCGACTGACCCGGAGCGAGGAACGCGACCTTCTGCTCAGAATCAGGCGGGGCGACGCCGACGCGGCAACCAGACTCGTCACCAGCCACCTGCGCTTCGTCCTGCATATTGCGCGGCGATACCGCAGCCACGGGCACTCGCTCGCCGACCTGATTCAGGAAGGCACGGTGGGACTGCTTGAGGCCGTCAAGCGGTTCAACCCGGAGCGCAACGTGCGGCTTTCGACCTATTCGATGTGGTGGATAAGGGCGTCGATCCAGGATTACGTCATCCGCTCCCGATCGCTGGTCAGGATCGGCACCACGGCGGCGCAGAAATCGCTGTTTCTCAATCTGCGGCGGGCCATGGCGCAGCGCATCGACGGCGACAGCGTCAGCGACGAGATTTCGCGCTGGCTGGCGGGCCGGTTCAACATGTCCGTCGCAGAAGTCGTCGCGTTCGCGCGCCGGATCGCCGGGCAGGATCAGTCGCTGGATGCCCCGATCGCGGAAGAACCGCTTTCCGCAGCGTCGACATCCCGTCTCGAACGGCTCGTCGACGGCCAGCCAAGTCCCGAAGACCGGCTGCTTGCCGAAAATGAGCGGCGCCTGTGGCGCCGGAAGCTGATTGCCGCCCTCAAGGCGCTTCCGCCGCGCGAATTGCTGATCATAAAGCGCCGGTTTCTGGCCGACAGCGCGCCGAGCCGCCGGGCCCTCGCAGCAGAACTCGGGCTGTCGAAAGAAAGGGTCCGCCAACTCGAAGTCCGCGCGCTTGGCCGGATGAAGACGCTCCTTCAGCCCCTGCACGACAACGTTGCGGGCCGGAGCGACACGGCGACCGCCTGACGCCTTCTAACCCGCCAGTTCGCGGGACCGGGCCGCCGCCGCGGCTACGGCGCGTACCATCAGGGGCGTCATCCCGTCATCCGCCATCAGCACTTCAAGCGCCGCCGCCGTGGTGCCGCCGGGACTGGTTACGTTCCGCCGAAGCGATGCCGCCGGTTCGTCGGACCGGCGCGCCAGTTCTCCGCTGCCGGCCACGGTCGCTCGCGCCAGCCTCTCCGCCAGATCAGGGGCAAGCCCGGCGGAAACGCCCGCGTCCGTCATCGCCTCGATCAGCAGAAAGACATAGGCCGGTCCGCTGCCGGACACCGCGGTGACCGCGTCGATCAACCCTTCGTCATCGACCCAGTCGACGTCGCCCACCGCTTCAAGCAGGGACTGCGCCAGGGTACGCTGAGCATCCGTCACGGGCGCGTTGGCGAAAGCGACCGTGATGCCCCGTCCAATCGCCGCCGGGGTGTTCGGCATCGTGCGGACGATCGCCGCACCACCGCCCAGATGTTTTTCGAAACTGGCGACGGTTCGGCCGGCGGCGATCGAAAGAAACACCGTCCCGGGCCGCACGTAAGCGCGATAGAGCGGCAGAATGTCGTCCATGTTCTGCGGCTTGACGGCAAACACCACGACATCGGGAAGGAAATCGGCCCCCACGTCTTCGACACGGCCGACAACGGCGACACCGAACCGGCGCGCGACTTCATCGCCTCCGAACGGCTCGACAACGGCGACATCCGCGGGAGCTACATCGCCGGCAAGCCATCCTCCCAGCATCGCGCCGCCCATCTTGCCGCAGCCGACCAACAGAATTCGTGCGCCCATTACAGCCTCCCGTTCGATTTCGCGCCCAACCATACAGGCAACAAAAAGGCGGGGCCAAGGCCCCGCCGTAAAAATCGAATGCGCGCCGGAATCAGGCTTCGCCCACCGTCTCGATCATCGCCGCATCGACGGCTTCTTCAGGCGTCTTGCCGCCCCAGACGACATAGTGGAATGCGGGATAGAACCGCTCGCATTCCAGAAGGGCGATTTCGACGAGGTCCTCGACCTGCTCGACGCTAATCGACGACACGCCTCGCAGTAGAACCGAATGGCGAAATACCGGCAGGCCGCGATCCGCCCAGAGATCGAAATGGCCCACCGCCAGCTGTTCGTTGACGCGCGCCAGCGTTTCGTTGAACGCGCCCCGCCGATGATCGGGAACGGTCAGTTCGAACGCGCTTGCGAAGTGCAGAGCGCACAGATCGTCGATCCAGGAAAAGAACAGGCGATAGTCGGTCCAGCGACCCGACATCTCCATCGACACCTCGTCGTCGCTGCTGCGTTCGAACGGCCAGCCCTGCGCCCCGGCGATCTGTTCGACAAGTTCGATGGGGTTCGACGTAACCGTTTTACGTTCTTCAAGCGCGGTCGTCGCCATGATTTTCCCCCTGAAACGCTTTGCAATCCCCGATCCTGACAAATTCGTCCCCTGACGGGTGAAGATTTTGTGTTGCAGGCCGGTGTCGCTACCATATGTAGGGTGCCAAACAGCGAGTCGGGGCGCAAGCGCAATATCGGCGAAAATCGACCGATATCGTCAAAAATTCCGAATCTGTGGAAAAGCCGCAGAACCGGACGCTGTCCGGCCGGAACGGCGCGTCAGTCCGATTTCGCGCGCGGTGCGGACTTTCTGGTCGTCGCCTTCTTTCCGGACTTCGCCGCCGCCTCCAGCGCTTCAAGCCGCCCGGCGAGCGCTTCCTGCTCCTTGCGCGCCTTGACCGCCATTTCGCGGACCGCTTCGAATTCCTCGCGCGTCACAAGATCCATCGAAGAAAGAAGGCGTTCCATCTGCTGGCGCGCCAGGGTTTCGATTTCGCGCCGGATCCCGGCCAGCGTACCGACCGCTCCGCCGGCCACTTTGGCCGCGTCGTCGAAAATCCTGTTCCGGGTCTGCATCGGACACTCCATCAATTTTCCTGGACCGGAGCGAGTATGGAGACTGGGACCCGACGCTTCAAGCAATTGGAACCGTGTCTCTCGCGGCTTGAAGGAGCGACGCCCCCTGCCCTATAAGTCTCGCGAAAGGACCGAATGATGTTCCTGATTACCGGGGGAGCCGGATTTATCGGCTCGAACCTGCTGGCCGGTCTTGAAAAAGCCGGCGCGGCCGATCTCGTGGTCGCCGATCGCCTCGGCGATGACGACAAGTGGCGCAACATCGCAAAGCGCGAACTGGAAGATATCGTCGCACCGGACGCGCTGGTGGGATGGATCGATGCCATGCACGGCCGGATCGACTGCATATTTCACCTGGGCGCGATATCGGCCACCACCGAGACCGACGCGGACCTGATCGTCGAAAGCAATTTCCGCCTGTCGCGAGACATCTGGGACCGCTGCACGCGCTATCGCATCCCGCTGATCTACGCGTCTTCTGCGGCGACCTACGGGGACGGCAAGGCAGGATTCGACGATGACGGCAGCTGCAAGGCGCTGTCGGCGCTGCGCCCGCTCAACCCCTATGGCTGGAGCAAGAACCTGTTCGACCGATGGGTCGCTCGACAGGTGGAAGCCGGGCGCGGCGCCCCGCCCCACTATGCCGGGCTCAAGTTCTTCAACGTCTACGGGCCGAACGAGTACCACAAGGGAAGCATGATCAGCGTCCCGCTCAAGAATTTCCGGGAGGTCGCGGCGGGCGGCCCTGCGGTCCTGTTCCGGTCGCATCATCCGGAGTACGAAGACGGCGGCCAGCTGCGCGATTTCGTGTGGGTCGGCGACTGCGTCGATGCGATGATCTTCCTGTCGCAGACGCCCACGGCCTCCGGGCTGTTCAACATCGGCACCGGAAAGGCCCGCAGCTTCGCCGATCTGGCGAAGGCCGTTTTTGCAGGCATGGGTCGAACGCCGGAAATCGAATTCATCGATACGCCCGTGGCGATCCGCGACAGGTACCAGTACTTCACCGAAGCGCGCATGAACCGGCTGCGCGCCGCCGGGTATGACAGGCCCTTTACCAGTCTCGAAGAAGGCGTGGGACGCTACGTCGCCGGGTTCCTCGCGACCGACGATCCCTATATCTGACCGCCCTGTCCGACAATGTTCGCCATCGCCTTTCCCGCGATCGACCCGGTAGCGATTGAGCTGGGTCCGTTCGTCGTCCGCTGGTATTCGCTCGCCTATATCGCGGGGATCGTCCTTGGGTGGCGGTACATGCTGCGGCTGACGGAACGCACCGGCGGCGCGGTCGAACGGGCGCATGTCGACGATTTCGTGGTCTGGGCCACGCTCGGCATCGTGCTCGGCGGCAGGCTGGGTTTCGTCCTGTTTTACAGGCCGGATTTCTATCTCGCCCATCCGCTGGAAATCTTCGCCATGTGGAAAGGCGGCATGTCGTTTCACGGCGGCGCGCTAGGGGTGCTGTTCTCGGCCTGGCTGTTTGCCCGCAGGCGCAAGATCGGCTTCCTCGCGTTCGGCGACTTGATCTGCGCGGCGGCCCCGATCGGTCTGTTTTTCGGACGCATCGCGAACTTCATCAACGGAGAGCTATACGGACGCGTTACCGACGTCCCGTGGGCGATGGTCTTCCCGCGCGGCGGCGAGCAGCCGCGGCACCCAAGCCAGCTATACGAAGGGACCCTTGAAGGCATCGTCCTGTTCGCTGTCTTCGCCGTCATGATCTACCGGTTCGACGCGTTGCGAAAACCGGGCACGATCATGGGCGCGTTCTTCGCCGGTTACGCGCTGGCGCGCAGCACCGTGGAATTCGTCCGCGAACCCGACGCCAATCTGGGCATCCTGTTCGGCTTTATCACGATGGGCCAGCTTCTGTCGGTGCCGCTGTTCCTCGCCGGGGTCTGGCTGATCCGCCGGGCGGTTGCGCGCGGTTAGCGCTGTGTCGCCCCTGCTTTCCATCCTTCGCAACGCCATTCGCCAGACCGGTCCTATCCCCGTTTCGGATTTCATGGCGATCGCCCTGGGACACCCCGAGCACGGCTACTACCGCAAGGCGGATCCGATCGGACGGGCGGGCGATTTCATCACCGCGCCGGAAATCAGCCAGGTGTTCGGAGAAATCATCGGACTCTGGTCGGCTGTCGTCTGGCGACAGGCGGGCGCGCCGCCGACGGTTCGGCTGGTCGAGCTGGGCCCGGGCCGCGGCACGTTGATGGCGGATGCGCTGAGGGCGGCGGAAACGGTCCCCGAGTTCCGCGTCGCCATCGACCTGCATCTGGTTGAAACCAGCCCGGCGCTGCGCGCGCGCCAGAGAGAAACCCTCGCCCCTCATACGGTTGCCTGGCACGACACGACCGAGACCGTACCGCCGGGACCCGCGATCTTCATCGCCAACGAGTTCTTCGACGCCTTGCCGACCGATCAGTACATCCGGACGGAAGGGGGCTGGCGCGAACGCTGCGTCGATTTCGACGAGGCGGCGGGAAAACCGGCTTTTTCCGTTTCCCCGGCGGAGCCGGAGGCAAAAACGATACCGGCCGAACTGGACGATGCGCCGCAAAACGCCATCTACGAACACAGCCCGATCCGGGACGAACTCGCCGCCGCGCTCGGCCGCCGCATCGCCGCCGACGGCGGAGCGGCGCTGATCGTCGATTACGGCCATGCGCGGCCGGGTTTGGGCGAAACGCTGCAGGCGGTCCGGCGCCATCGCCCGCAAGACGTCCTGGACGATGTCGGGAGCGCGGATCTCACGACGCATGTCGATTTCGCGGCCCTTGCCGCCGCTGTGACGGGCGCGGGCGCGCGGACCTGGGGACCGACGCCGCAGGGTGCGTTTCTGGCGGCGCTCGGAGCGGAGCAAAGGGCTGAAGCGCTGAGCGCGCGCGCCGCGCCGACGCAGGCCGCCGACCTTCGTTCGGGCGTCCGGCGCTTGATAGCCGCAGACGGAATGGGCACGCTGTTCAAGGCCATGGCGATTACCGCCGCCGGCGCTGCGGCGCCGCCCGGTTTCGAAACGGCGTAACGGACAGGAGCCCCGACGGCCCATGACGACCGACGAATCTCTTCCACCCGCCATTGAGGCGGAGCGGCTCGCCGGACTGGGCGGGGTCAGGCACGGATTTTTTACGCGCCGCGGCGGCGTCAGCGGCGGGCTCTACGAATCGCTGAATTGCGGTCTGGGCTCCGGCGACGACGCCGGGGCGGTTCGCGAAAACCGCCGCCGCGCCGCGCGGGCCCTAGGTGCGGATACCGACCGGCTGGCGACCGTCTATCAGGTGCATGGCACGACAGTCTCCGTCATCGACAGTCACTGGACGCCGAGCCATCCGCCGGAAGCCGACGGAATGGTCACGGACCGGACCGGCGTCGCGCTGGGCATTCTGACCGCGGACTGCGCGCCGGTCCTCATGGCCGACGAGCGCGCATCGGTCATCGGCGCCTGCCATGCCGGCTGGCGCGGCGCGCTGGACGGCATTACCGACGCGACCATCGCGGCCATGGAGAGGCTGGGCGCCAGACGAGACCGTATCCGGGCGGCCATCGGGCCCTGCATCGCGCAGCGTTCCTACCAGGTGGGCGACGAGTTTCGCGACCGTTTTATCGAGGCCGATGCCGCGAACGAACGGTATTTCCGCCGGGACCGGGAAAACCGGTTCCGCTTCGACCTGTCGTCCTATGTCGCGGACCGGCTGACGGCAGCGGCGCTGGGCTCGGTGGAGTGGGTCGGCGGCGACACCTATGCGGATGCCGGAAACCTGTTCAGCTACCGCCGAAGCACCCACCGCGGAGAGCGCGATTACGGAAGGGCGCTCTCGGCCATCATGCTTTGTCCCGAGTAAACCGCCTGTCCGATGCCGCATCTCCTGATCTTTCTCGCATTCTGCTTTCTCGGCCTGGTCGCGAGCTGTGTGCTTCTGTAGGGCGGCCGCCCTGATCTGCATGATCGCGCCGGTGCTGGCGTCCTGCGGATCCGCCAGCGGACCGTTTGCGGATAACGGCGCGGGGACAAGGAAACTCGTTCGCCCATTGCCGGATGCCGCTGGCGTCGTTGTCGGCGTCGTGCGGGGCGCCGACGAGACGCAGTCGCGCGCGCTTCGGGAAGCGCTCGTCGCAGCGTTGGCCCGGCGCGATGTGGCCGCAGCCCTGACGGGAGACAATCCGGCCATCAGACGCATTGAGGCGGATGCGTCCGAGGAGGGGACGGCGATCGACCGCCGGCGGGTGCGGGTAACCTGGAGGCTTCTGGACCGGCGCGGACGCCCGCAGAAATCGACGACCGCGGCCATGATCGTGGACGCGGCGGTCTGGCGAAATCCGCAGCCGGGCGCGCTCGCCGGGCTTGTGGAAGACGCCGCCGAACAGTTTACCGCGTCGATTGTCGCAGGCGCGGACGGCAGAACGGTCGCGCCGCAGAAACAGGTCAGGCTTTTTCTGTGGCCCGTCGCCGGCCCGTCGGCCAGACAGAACGGTCTGCTGCTGGCGTCCCTGCAGAGAGCGTTGCAGGAGGCTGGCATACCCGTGGTCGACCGGATCGACGACGCGCAGTTGATCGTATCGGGCGAGATCCTGCTGGGCGAGGCGCGAAACGGCACGCGACCGCTCGAGATCCATTGGACGATGCTTAAGCCGGACGGGGGCGAGGTCGGCGTTCTCCGGCAACGCAATCGCATCGCCGACGCGGAAGTCGAAGGCGGCTGGGCGACCCTGTCCCTGACGGTCGCGACGGCGGCCGCGGAAAGCATGGCGGAAACGATTCGCGGGCTGCCCGGAGAGGCCCTGCAACAGGCCAGATGACGCCCGGAAAAGCAGTGCAAATCCGGCTTTCCCCGCCCGATGGCGAGAGAATCGGGTGTCGTTTACAGCCCCCGGAGGCACTGTTACATTGCCCCGGCATCGGCAGCCACAAACGATTGTCCGGGCGGACAGGGGCAATCGAAGGAAGAGCAGAATGAAAATTGTCGCCGGCAACAGCAACCGTCCTCTCGCCGAGGCAATTGCTGCCCACCTGAACCTCCCTCTCTGCAAGGCAAGCATCCGTCGCTTCGCGGATATGGAAAGCTTTGTCGAGATTGAAGAAAACGTTCGGGGCGAGGACGTCTTCGTCATTCAGTCGACCTCCTATCCGGCCAACGACAACCTGATGGAGCTGCTGGTCTGCATCGACGCGCTCAGGCGCGGATCGGCGCGGCGCATTACTGCCGTCATGCCCTATTTCGGCTACGCCCGGCAGGACAGGAAATCGGGTCCCCGGACCCCGATTTCGGCCAAGCTGGTCGCCAACCTGATTACCCAGGCGGGTGCCGACCGGGTGCTGACGATCGATCTTCATGCCGGCCAGATCCAAGGGTTCTTCGACATTCCGCTCGACAATCTGTACGCCGCGCCCGTGTTCCTGCGCGACATCAAGCAGGCCTGCGATATCGACAACCTGATGATGGTGTCGCCCGATGTCGGCGGCGTTCTCCGCGCTCGCGCCATCGCCAGGCATCTGGAAGTCGACATGGCGATCATCGACAAGCGCCGCGAACGCGCGGGCGTTTCCGAAGTCATGCATATCATTGGCGATGTTGCAGGCCGCGACTGCCTGATCGTCGACGATATCGTCGATTCCGCCGGCACGCTGTGCAATGCCGCGGTCGCCCTGATGGACGACGGCGCGAAATCCGTTTCGGCCTATATCAGCCACGGCGTCCTGTCGGGAGGCGCGGTGTCGCGCGTGTCGTCGTCGCCGATCGAAACCATGGTGATCACCGACTCCATCATGGCCACCGAAGCCGTCCGCGTATCGCAGAATATCCGGCAGCTGAGCATCGCCCCCCTGATGGGCGAAGCGATCGCCCGGATCAGCGAGGAACGGTCGGTGTCCAGCCTGTTTGACTATTCCGCCGCATAAGACTAAAAACCCTCGCCCGCCGTTTTGGCGGGCGGTTCGCATCGGCACCCCTGGAGGCCGCCCCGGACCTTTCCGCCGGAGGATTTCCGGCACACAAATGGAGAATCGGCATGGCTGATATTGAAGTCCTTGCCGCGCAGTCACGCATTGGAGCGGGCAAGGGGATCGCCCGCGCAGCGCGACGCGCAGGACAGGTACCCGCCGTTATTTACGGCAACAACGAAGAACCCCTTCTGATCACGATAGAGGACCGCATCCTCCGCCAGGAGCTGCAGCGTCCAGGCTTCTTTATCCAGCTTGTGGATATCGAAGTCGACGGAACCAAGCACCGCGTGCTTCCGCGCGATACGCAGTACCACCCGGTTACGGATGCGCCACTGCATGTCGATTTCCTGCGCTACAACCCGAACCGCAGGCTGACCATCGAGGTGCCGGTCACCTTCGTCAACGAAGACGACTGCCCCGGCCTGCGCGAAGGCGGCGTGCTCAACGTTGTCCGTCACGCAATCGAAGTCATCTGCACCGCGGACGCCATGCCGGAAGGATACGAAATCGATCTGACCGGCCTTCAGGTGGGCGATTCGATCCATGCCAGCGCGCTGACCCTTACGGAGGGTGTCGAACTGACGATCACCGATCGCGACTTCACCATCGCCACAATTGCCGCCCCGACCGTTATCACGGTTGAGGACGAAGAGGCCGAGGAAGGCGAAGAAGGCGAAGCTGCGGAAAGCGCCGAAGCCGAAGAGAGCGGCGACGACGCGGGTGGAGACGAGGAACAGTCCGGGGACTGATCCTTTTCGATCGCCTTTGGGCGCCAACCATCCGGAGACCCCCTCATGCTTCTGCTTGTGGGTCTGGGCAATCCCGGTGCGAAATATGCCGGCAACCGGCACAATGTCGGTTACATGGCGGCGGACGAGATCATCCGCCGCCATGGGCTTGCCGCGCCGAAGACGCGTTCGCGACCGCACGGCATGTTCAGCGAGGGGATGATCGGCAACGACAAGGCGGTCATCCTGAAACCGCTCAGCTTTATGAACGAATCCGGACGCCCGGTGGCGGAAGCCATGCATTACTGGCGCATCGAACCGCACGATGTCTTCGTGTTCTATGACGAGCTGGACCTCGCGCCGGGCAAGGTACGCGTCAAACGCGGCGGCGGGGCGGCCGGCCATAACGGGATTCGCTCGATCGACCGGCATATCGGCAACGATTTCTGGCGCATCCGGCTCGGCATCGGCCACCCGGGGGAGAAGGGCCGCGTTACCGGACACGTGCTGCGCGACTTCACGAAGGCGGACCGGGCCTGGCTCGATCCGACGCTGGAGGCGGTCGCCGATGCGACGCCGATTCTGCTTTCCGGCGACGCGCCCGGATTTATGACCCGGGTCGCGCTGGCGACGCAGCCGCCGAAAAAGTCTGCGGAGAACGGCGGCTCGAAGGACAACGAGAACCGAAAGGACGGCTGATGGGATTCACCTGCGGCATTGTCGGCCTGCCCAATGTCGGCAAGTCGACGCTTTTCAACGCACTCACCGCGACCGTCGCGGCGGAAGCGGCCAACTACCCGTTCTGCACGATCGAGCCCAATGTCGGCCGCATCGCGGTGCCGGACGAACGCCTGCAAAAGCTAGGCGCCATCGCCAAATCGGCGCGCATCGTGCCGACCCAGATCGATTTCGCCGATATCGCAGGGCTGGTGCGGGGCGCCAGCAAGGGCGAGGGTCTCGGCAACCAGTTTCTCGGACACATCCGGGAGGTCGATGCCATCGTCCATGTCGTGCGCTGTTTCGAGGACGACAACATCACCCATGTCGCAGGCCGGGTGGACCCTCTCGACGACATCGACACGGTCGAAACCGAGCTCATGCTTGCCGATCTCGAAAGCCTGGAACGGCGCTCGGACGCGCTGGTCAAGCGGGTGCGCGGCAACGACAAGGAGGCCAAGGTCACCCTGGCGCTCGTCGAGCGGACGCTCGAGGCGCTGCGCGACGGCAGGCCGGCGCGAACCGTGGCAACCAGTGGCGACGAGGAGGCAAAGCTGTTCAGGGGACTCCAGCTTCTGACCGCCAAGCCCGTCCTTTATGTCTGCAATGTCGAGGAAGCATCGGCGGCCGACGGCAACGCGCTGTCGGCACGTGTCGCGGAATACGCCGAGGCCCAGGGGGCCATCCATGTCGTCGTCTCGGCGGCGATCGAAGCGGAGGTCGCGCAGCTCGCCGACGACGAAAAGGCTGAGTTCCTGGAGGAGCTGGGCCTGTCGGAAACCGGACTCGCCCGCGTCATCCGCGCGGGATACGAGCTGCTGGGACTGATCACCTATTTCACGGCCGGACCGAAAGAAGCCCGCGCCTGGACCATCCGCAAGGGCACCAAAGGCGCGCAGGCGGCGGGCGTGATCCACAGCGATTTCGAACGCGGCTTCATCGCCGCCGAAACAATCGCCTACGCCGATTACGTCGCCTGCAACGGCGAGACCGGCGCCAAGGAAGCCGGCAAGATGCGGCAGGAGGGGCGCGACTACGTCGTAAAAGACGGCGACGTGATCCTGTTCCGGTTTAACGTTTAAAGCCGCCCGGGGGACGCGGTCACGAGAACCGTGCCGACGAAATGATCTTTTCGACTTCGTTCTTGTACTTGTCGAAATAGAGAATTTTGGTCCCTCGATAGTAAATCAAGTTGAGTTTCCTGTTGCGGACCGCGCCGATGGCAAGACCTGTCCGCTCAATGCCATCAGTGGAGCGGTAGTCGAACTCAAAGCGAAATCCATCGGCGTTGCCAAATCTGGCGGGCCTCAGATTCAGGATCCGCATGTCGCGTACATTTAAAGTCGCGAACGAGTTTTTGAACAGATCCGCTATCTCGATTGCGGTCATGGACGGCTTGAAAACCGGCAGCTTCGTATTCAGCCCCCTCTGCAACAGGGTATTGCCGTCCTCCAGACCGGTCACAAAAACCAGAATCTGAAGCAGCTGCCCGTCAACGGTCCAGATTTTCTGGTCTCCAGCACTCAACTGGCTCCAGTCGATAGGCGTATCAACCGTCAGACCGCCGCCAATCTTTACCTGACCCGGCAGCAGATGCTCATACTGCCCGCAACCGGCCAGCAACAGCACGACCGCGACGGCAAGAATTCTCGTAGAACGATTCATGATTCAGACATCCTGTCCGCCAACGCCTTGATCATCAGACGATCTTCCGCATTGGGCGCCAACCGCAAATATTCGAGAAATGCGGCCCTGGCTCTTTCATTGTTGCCCAGCTTGCGATGCACCAGCCCCAGATATTTATAGAGTTCGGGCGGATAGCCGCCCGAACCGATCGCCTTGTCGTAATATTCAAGCGCCGCATTGAGGTCCTTCTTTTCCGAATCGTTACGCATACGGTGAAGCTCGCCTCGGAAATACTCAACCTCCCCAGGACGGAATTCGTCTTTTGTCAGAGATTCCATAAGTTTGTGCGCCCGTTTGAAGCGCATAAGCCGGACTTCGTCCCGAAGAAAGTTAGGGCGGTGCCCACCGACAATGCGCCGATACCGGCCCGTATTTGTCGTTCCGGTCGGCCGCTTCTTGAGAATCTCGTCGGCCAGTTTTTCGAGTGAATCGGCACGCTCTTCCGGATCGGGATGGCTGGCAAAGAATATGGTCGATTTGTGCTCTTCCTCGTCCGCCTTCTGCTCTTCGATAATCTGTCTCCACAATTTAGCGGCCTCGCGCGGGTCGTACCCGGCCTTGGTCATCAGGTCGAGACCAATCCGGTCGGCTTCTCTTTCCTTGTCCCGACTGTATGCCTGCAGGGATGCCGCAGTAATCAGATGTGCGACATCGCCAGCCAACGGCACCCCGGCCGCACCGAAAAGAAATTTAAAAAATATCAGTACGTCGCTGGCATCTCGCGCGTTCCTGAATTTCTGTACCCCGTGCCGGCGAAAATAATGGCCGATTTCATGCCCTATTACCGCCGCAACCTGCGCCTCGTTGCGTGCCCGGAGAAGAAGACCGGTCCACACTGTCATCATGCCGTTCGGGTACATCGAAGCGTTGAAATACGGCATGTGCACGACGTAGACGCGGATATCCTTGCAGTACTGCCCCGCGAGACGACAAGCGATATCCCGGATATAGGCCTGCAGTTCGTGATCCCGGTATAATCTTCCCGAAGTACGAAGGTTCTTTTCCTGGCGTTCGACCGCCATCCACAGCCCTCCTTCGAGGGAACTGGATTCGGGACGTTCTCCCGGCTTCAAATTTGCAACGCCATCGGGCTGTCCGCCGGTTACGGGGGCGGTTCCATCTACGCTCTGCATCACACAGCCAGCGAGGAGACATGCAGAAACGCAAAGAACAGAAAGTCTTTTCCGGAACATCACGACGCCCGACTTTTACTTGGGCAGGTTTTCAAGGAGAACATCGGCGGTCTCGGCTGCAGCAGGAGCCGTCCTCAGGTCCCCCACGCCGCGAACCAGTTTGTTGAACCACACGATATTGCCGGTGTTCAGATTCACCAGCGACGCAAATCCAACCTGCTGACCGCCCGAAATCCCCACACCGAGCAAAACCCCGACCACGATCAAAGCAGTGCGACCATCCGAGCTGTAGCTGTCCCGGACATAGACAAACAAAGCATAATCGGCACCACTCAACTGTTTCAAACGGCGCGCGCCATCACCAAGCGTCCAGTCGAACCTGTTTTCCTTTGTCGGTAGTGGACGGAACTGGTTCTGCAGAATTGTCTTGCCCACGGCGCCATGCAGCTTGATGAGCTGAACATCAGGTGCTTCGCCAGTACCGCCTGACGACGGCGCCGTGTACGAAACCAGCCTGGCGCTCCGATTGTCGAATACCGCCCGGATTGATGCTGTCAGGTGTTTGTTGGCAGCCTCCGTCCAGTCCGCCTTAGGCTCCACGAAACCGCCGGCGCCGAGTTCGCTCAGCTCCACATCGAGCGGCATCAGCAGGACCTTGAGTTCCCCTGATCCGCGCTGGAACTTGTCGATATTACGGGTCGTGGTCGCGACGCACCCCGACAGCAGAAGCCCGATCAGGGCGAACCAGGCAACAAGGCGGCTTCTGACGATCGCCGATTTCATGAATTCCCTCCCGATGCTCCTTATCGCTCGCAACGGATTCTCGTCGAGCTCCAGTACAATCCGGTTCCCTGTTGGACGCTGCGTTGCGCCTCCTGTCATAAGAGGATAAAACCCTCGCGGTATTATGCCTGCCGGTCCGTATAGGAGCGAGCGGTTTTTGCAATCAGAAAGGGAGATGACAATGGGAAGCATGATCGAACTCACCACCAGCGACGGCCACACGCTGGGCGCTTACAAGGCGGAACCGTCGGGCGCGCCAAAGGGCGGCGTGGTCGTCATTCAGGAGATCTTCGGCGTCAACCAGCATATCAAGAATGTCGCCGATCAGTACGCGGCGGCAGGCTATCTGGCGATCGCCCCGGCATTGTTCGACCGCGTCGAAAAGGGGCTGGAACTCGGCTACGGCCAGGAAGATTTCGGCAAGGGGCGCGACACGCGCGGGGCGCTCAACAATGACGGCATCAAGGCCGACGTGCAGGCAGCGATCAACGAAGCCGCCTCGGCCGGCAAGGTCGGCGTGGTCGGATACTGCTTCGGCGGGTTCGTGACCTGGCTGGCCGCGACCAGCTGCGACGGCGTAGCGGCGGCATCCTGCTATTACGGCGGCGGCATCCACGGCATGAAGGACGCCACGCCAAAGTGCCCGGTCCAGTTCCATTTCGGCGACAAGGACGGCGGCATTCCGCTGAGCCAGGTCTCCGACATCAAGGAAGCCCAGCCTGACGTTCCCTGCTTCGTCTATGACGACAGCGGTCACGGCTTCTGCTGCGACGACCGGGAAAGCTTCAACGCCGGGGCTTGCCAGCGGGCGCGCGAACGGACCCTGGCCCTGTTCGGCGCAAACGTCGGATAATCGCACGGGCAACGAGCCGGAAACGAAGAACCCCGGGCTTCTGCCCGGGGTTTTTTTGTTCGAAAAGGCCGTATCGCTAACGAATCGTAAGTTTTATCGGTAAATCATTGGTGCGTTGAGAGTTTTCGGAGCGTCGTCAGGCGACGACGCAGGTTTTTAAGGGCTCGGACGGGAACGTGTTTCGTTCGCTGAAGATCAAGTTCATCCTGCTTCTTCTGATTGGCGGCACGATTGCCGGTATGATCGGCACGTGGCTTTCGTACAAAGCGGCGGATGCGGAATTTGGCGAACGGCTCAGGATTCGGGCCGAAACGCTGGCCTCCGCGATCAATCATGTCGCGATGTCCTCTACGGAATGGACGCCCCTTCAGCACATGGCGGAAGAGGTCATGAAGGAACAGCCCGACATCAAGTCGATCGCCGTCGTCGTCCGGTCCGACCGCCGGGTCGTCGTCGCGGCAGGGGGGGGCTGGCGCACCGGGCCGTTCGACCAGGTGCCCATGACGCATATCGTTTCCGAAGTGTCGAAGGCTATCCGTGACGGGGCGTTCGGTCATCACGTCGAACATGGCGACGGATGGGATCATTCCGGCGAGCTGATTATCATTTCGCCGCTGAGTTTAGCCCGGACCGCGACTCACGGCGGACGACACGCCGACGGCGAACATCCGGCCCGCTCGCATGACGGCAAGAGCGGGTCGGTCGTCCCCGAGAACGATGCCATGGCCGGTTCGCTCGCACCGTCCGCAGGACACGCCCACGGCGAAGGAAATCAGGCCTACCGGGGGGCCATCCTGATCCGCATGAGCAGGTCGGCCGCGTCGCGCGGCGCCTCGACAATAGAGCAACAGCACGCCATCGCCGTCGTCGCCTCTATCCTGGTGATCCTGCTGATGGCCTATGTCGCGCTGGAAATCCAGATCATGGGGCCGATCAGGGCCATAAGGGGCGTTATGGAACGGCGGCGGGCCGGCGATGCCGGGGCCCGCGTGGCGTTTCATCGGTCGGACGAGTTTTCGGAAGTGGCCCGGGCCCTGAACGAAACCCTCGACCGGGAGGATGAGCAGGGCCGGGAACTGATGCAAATAAACGAACAGCTGAGCCAGTCGGTGATCCGGTCTGAGTCAGCCAGCGTCGCCAAGTCTTCGTTTCTCGCCAACATGAGTCATGAGCTGAGGACGCCGCTCAATGCCGTAATCGGTTTCTCCGAAGTCATCCGGGAACAGACGTTCGGCCCGGTCGGCGACCGCAGATATATCGAGTACGCCAAAGACATTATGGCGGCGGGACAGCACCTGCTTCAGCTCATCAACGACATTCTCGATTTCTCCAAGATCGAGGCGGAGAAAGAGGAACTCAACGAAGGGGTCGTTGAGGTAGCCGGTCTCGTCCATTCGTCGGTCTCCATCGTCCGGGGACAGGCGGAAAGGAAGGAAATCGAAATAGCCGTCGAGCTTGAAGAAGCCATCCCGAGATTCAAGGGAGACGAGAGAAAACTCCGCCAGTCGCTCATCAACCTGCTGAGCAACGCGGTCAAGTTCACGCCGTCCGGCGGCGACGTCGCGATCCGGTCCTGGTGCCGGGAGGACAGCGGCCTCGTCATGCAGGTCGCCGACACCGGAATAGGAATCGCCCAGGAAGACATCCCGAAGGCCCTGTCGCAGTTCGGTCAGGTCGACAGCGACCTGAACCGGACGTACGAGGGAACCGGGCTTGGACTTCCGCTGACCAAGGCGCTGATCGAACTGCACGGTGGATCGTTCGACCTGCAAAGCAAGGTAGGCGCGGGAACGACGGTAACGGTCAGGCTGCCCGCTTCCCGGATTATCGTCAATTAGAACGACCCCGCCGGGGCGGACAACCGGTCCGCCGCCGCCCGACAGGCGCTGATTCAGCGGAGCGCGGCCGCGATGTTGCCGCCGTCAACCGTCATCACGGCGCCGGTCGTAGCCTCCGACAGCGCCAGATCGACAAACGCGCGGGCGACGTCGGCGGCGGTGACCTCACGCCCCAGCAGATTGCCCGACATGTAATCCGCCTCGGACACGCCCCGCGCCGCGGATCTCTCGGCGATCATGCCGTCCGTCAGCAGGCCGGTCCTGATCCGGTCGGCGTTCACGGCGTTCGACCGGATACCGTCGGCTCCGTGATCGAGCGCGTACTGCCGCATCAGGAACAGGGTTGCCGCCTTGGGCAGGCCGTAAGGCCCGAAATCCTTGCCAGGATTCACGGCCTGTTTGGAGGTATTGAACAGAAGGCATCCGCCCAGCCCCTGCGCCTTCATAACGGCGACTGCCGCCTGGGCGACGCGCTGATGGCCGTAGAAATTCAGCTCGAAACTGTCACGCAGGATTTTCTCGTCGACCTCTCCGATGCGACCCTGCCAGGCCGCGCCGGCGTTGGAAACGACAATATCGACGCCGCCGAACCTCTCGCAAATCTCTGCGAACGCGCGGTCGACCGACTTCGGGTCGGTCACGTCGCAGACAATGCCGTTTGGACCCGGCGAGAGATCAAGCACGGCGACCGATGCGCCTTCCGCGGCAAAGGCCTTGGCGGTCGCCGCGCCGATGCCGGACGCACCGCCGGTCACGGCAACGATCCGGCGGGCGAGCGGCTTTTCCGTCCCCTTGCCGAGCTTGGCCTGCTCCAGCGACCAGTACTCGATATCGAAAATGTCGGCTTCGGGTATCGAGCGGAACTTCCCGAGCCGTTCGGCGTCGGAAATCACCCTCAGCGTCGTCTCGGCCAGATCGGCGGCGACCGATGCGGCGCCGGCCGAATTACCGAGGCCGAACACGCCGACGCCCCGAACCAGGATCACCCGCGGCATGGGATCGAGCTGTTTCTTGATCCCGCCGAGACGCCGGTTGTTGCGTTCGAAATATTTCACGTAATCGGCGGCGTATTTCGCCACGGCTTTTTGCGCAGCGCTGCGGAACGCATCCAGCCTGCCCGCTTCCGGCGCCGGCAGGATCAGCGGTTCGGGCTTGGTGCGGATGACATGGTCCGGCGTCACCGGCCCGGCCGTCGCGATGCGATTCAGCTCGGGCCGTGCGAGATACTCGCGGATCGCCTTCGAGGTCCGGAAATCCATCACCATGCGCTTGCAGCCGGCCGCCTCGTCCGTCGTGACGCCGCGCAGGATCGGAGCGATGTCGGCGGCTTTGGCGACGCGCCGGGCGGCTGCCTTCTTCGGAACGGCGACAGGCTTCGCCCGGGCGAGGCGCTTTTCGGCCAGCGTCACCAGACCGATCATCCGGTCATAGGCCTCGCGCGCGGTCTCGCCGAACGAGAAAATGCCGTGCTTGAGCAGGATCAGCCCTTCGACATCCGGGTTCTTCTCCCACGCCGTCACGCACGCCTGGGCGAGATCGAATCCGGGCATGATGTAGGGAACCAGCGCCACGCGGTCGCCCCAGATATCCCGGCTGATCCGGTCTCCGTCCGGCTGATCCGTAACCGCGAGCACGGCGTCGGAATGGGTGTGATCGACGAATTTGTGCGGCAGGAAGGCATGCAGCAGCGTTTCGACCGACGGGTTGGGCGCCGCCGAATCCAGCAATGCACTGCGCTGGGCGTTGACCATGTCCTCGTCCGACAGTTTCTTCAGCTTTCTGAGCCGTCGAATCGCGTCGAGCCGCACCGCAGGCAGGCCGGGTGGTTCGATGTCGCCCATGTCCCAGCCCGACCCCTTGACGCACAGCACTTCGATCTCGTCGCCGGTGATTTCCGCCATGCGCGTCTTGACCGACGTGTTGCCGCCGCCATGCAGCACCAGCCTCGGATCGCCGCCCAGCAGCCTCGTGGTGTACACGCGAAGCGCAAGATCCTCGCCAACGCCCTGCCGCGCGTATTTGCGGACCGCCGCCTTGGCGTCCGCGTTCGACCAGAGAGATTTCATCGATTGACCCTTCTTTCAGGATACAGCCCCAGCAGCCCGCCGGCGCTCGCCTCGCACACGCCGCGCTCGGTAATCAGCCCGGTCACCAGCCGCGCGGGCGTAACGTCGAACGCGAAATTCTTCGCCGGGCTCGTCTCCGGCGTCAGACGCACCGTCTCGATCGCGCCCGCGCCGCTCCGGCCGGAAATGTGGGTGACTTCTTCCCCGGCGCGTTCCTCGATGGGAATATCGCGCCCGTCCGTGATCGTCCAGTCGATGGTGGGGCCCGGCAGACCGACATAGAACGGCACTTCGTTATCGCGCGCCGCCAGCGCCTTGAGATAGGTGCCGATCTTGTTGCACACGTCGCCGCCCGCCGTAGTGCGGTCGGTGCCGGTGATCAGCATGTCGACCATGCCATGCTGCATGACGTGGCCGCCGGCATTGTCGACGATCACGTGATGCGGAACCCCGTGCTGCCCGAGCTCCCACGCGGTCAGGAACGCGCCCTGATTGCGGGGGCGCGTCTCATCGACCCAGACATGGACGGGAATGCCTTCCTCATGCGCGCGGTAGATCGGCGCCGTCGCCGTGCCCCAGTCGACGGTGGCCAGCCAGCCGGCGTTGCAATGGGTCATGATCTCGACCGGACGGTCCCTGCCCGCCGCTTCCCAGGCGGCACGAATGAGCGACAGCCCGTGATCGCCGATGGCGCGACAGATATCGACATCCTCGTCGCAGATTTCGGCAGCGCGGGCATAGGCCGCCACCGCCCGGTCGTCGGGGGAAAGCGCCGCCATACGGGTACGTATGTCGTCGATCGCCCAGCGCAGATTGACCGCCGTGGGCCGGGTCGCCATCAGCCGCCGGGCGGCATCCTCGAGGTTCTCATCGCCCGGATCGTCTTTCATCGCGAGCGCCATGCCGTAGGCCGCGGTCGCCCCGATCAGCGGCGCGCCGCGCACCAGCATGGCGCTGATGGCGTGGGCCGCCTCCTCTACCGTACGCAACCGTATGGTGACGAACTCGTGCGGCAGGCGCGTCTGATCGATGATCCCGACGCTTTCGCCGTCATCCTCAAGCCAGATAGTGCGGAACGGAACGCCGTCGACGTTCATTTCCCGAGCACCCGTCCTGCTACGGCGTTGAGCTTCGTCGCCATGCCGGGGTCGCGTGCGCCTTCCGGCGTGATGATCGCGACATCCAGCGCGTTGTGACAGCCTGCGCCGCACGGCGCGGCCCGACCGCCGATCAGGGGCGATATCGCCCGCACAAGGTCGCGCGCATGGGCGGCATTGTCGTTCAGAACCCGGATGACGCTTTCCACCGAGACGTCGTCGTGATCGGCATGCCAGCAATCGTAATCGGTGACCATGGCGACGGTCGCGTAACACATCTCCGCCTCGCGGGCGAGCTTGGCCTCGGGCATGTTGGTCATGCCGATGACGTCGCAGTTCCAGCTGCGGTAAAGTTCGGATTCGGCGCGGGTCGAGAATTGCGGCCCTTCCATCACCAGATAGGTGCCGCCGCGCGCGATGTCGTGGAGACCGGCGTTCGAGGCCGCCTTTTCGATCAAGTCGCCGAGACGCGAACAGACAGGATCCGCCATCGACACATGCGCCACCAGCCCTTCGCCGAAGAAGCTCTTTTCGCGCGCGAAGGTCCGGTCGATGAACTGGTCGACGATTACGAAATGGCCCGGCGGCAGGCCGGCGCGAAGCGAGCCCACCGCCGACAGCGAGACGATCTCGGTAACGCCCATGCGCTTCATCGCGTCGATATTGGCGCGGAAATTCAGCCGGCTCGGCGGCACCCGATGCCCGCGCCCGTGTCGCGGCAGGAACACGATTTTCTGGCCGTCCAGCGTGCCGGTCAGCAGATCGTCCGACGGCGCGCCGAACGGCGACTCGACCGTCACCCATTCAGTGTTTTCGAGCCCGTCGATCTCATACAGCCCGCTGCCGCCGATGACGCCGAGGACGGGGGTCGGAATCGATTTGACGCTGTTCATTGGGGAAACGCTCGCCTATGTGCCCGTGATTTACAGGAGTTGTAAGGATGTTTTCACCCATCGCAAGGCTTTGAGCCCAAAATGGCTTCCGCGTGCGACAAATGGCCCAATATTTGTAACCGCCGACATGGCGACCACGTCATAAAGATACGGCGCATAGAAATTCGGTATATTGTTGGTTGTATTTTCTACCCCGTATCGGTGAGGCGAAAAAATGAGGCTTCGCGTATTCGCAGGAATCATGGCTGCGACGATCTGGATTACCTGCGCCCAAGCTGCCGATCCTCCCGGATCGGTTCAGAAAGGTCCAACCGCCGACCCGCTGTCGAATCTTACCGACGAACAGTTTCGTGAAATCATGGAGCTAAGCCTTGAGAAATCCCTGCGCGATTTGGCGCAAGGTATCATCGCCCGGGCCCCGCGCCCGGTGTTCGCATCGAATATCCAGTGGCTCGAAGAAAACGCGCACAGGCTGGCCCCTGGCATGCTGTATGCGTTTGCCATCAGAATGCTGCCACACGACCCGGACAAGGCCGTGTTCTGGTGGCGGGTCGCCCGAATCAGGTTCTCCCTGGACTCTGCTCTATGCAAGGACAAGTCGGTCGGGGCGCGCTATTACAACTATGACCATCAGTTTAAAGGGGCTGTCAGGCGGCAGGGTCTGACGCAGCTCAAAGTACCTCTTGAAACGACGCTGGCCGCGATGGACTGGATCGACCGAAACCCCAATCACAAAGTTTCGTTAGCGGGGCATTGCTCGTCCGGCCTTGAGGGAATGGGCGCATCCATGAAGCGGCAGGGGATCGCGGACAAATCGCCCTGGGGCGCCGACAGCAAGGCAAAATCCATGCCGGGACATATCGGTCGCGTCGAAATCGTCGAACCCCCGAAAGAGAACGATGACTCCAGGTGGGTAAAACCAGGAACGGAACACGGAGAGATTATTTCGTCCCTGAAAAGAAAAATCCGGAGCCAGATCGAAACGGCGATCAAGAATCACGGGCAACGATAAATTCGAAAATCAAAAAAAGGGGCCGAGAACGGCCCCTTTTTCAGCAGTCACGACCATACGGTCTCAGTGCTTCACGTCTTTCCAGACCTTGCGCTTGACGGCGTAAAGCATGCCGGTCAGCACGATCAGGAACAGGATCGACTTGATGCCGATCCGCTTCCGTTCTTCAAGCTCGGGCTCCGCCGCCCAGGCCAGAAACGTGGTCACGTCGCGCGCCATCTGCGCAACCGACGCCTTGGTCTTGTCGGCGTACTCGACGCCGTCCTCGCTCAGCGGCGATTGCATGGCGATCTGGTGGCCCGGGAAATAGACGTTATAGGCCATGTTTTCGGCCATCTTGACGTTTTCGGGCGCTTCCTTGTAGCCGGTCAGCAGCGCGTACATGTAATCCGGTCCGCCGATCCGCGCCTTGACGATCAATGAGAGATCGGGCGGAAACGCGCCGTTATTCGACGCGCGGGCAGCCTGCGGATTGGGGAACGGCTTGACGAACTTGTCGCTCGGCCGCGCCGGGCGCGTGAACATTTCGCCTTCGTCGTTCGGCCCGTCCTGGACCTCTTTCTCGCCGGCGATCTTCTTCACTTCCGCTTCGGTAAAGCCGATATCCAACAGGTTGCGATAGGCGACAAGCCGCAGCGAATGGCAGGCGGCGCAGACCTGGTTAAAAACCTGAAAACCGCGACGAAGGGAGGCCCGGTCGAACGTGCCGAACAGACCGTCATGTGCCCAGTCCTGCTTGGGCGGCTTGACCGTGTCGCCCGCGGCAAGGGCTGCCGAAGAGGTAGCGAGAACGGCCGAGACCGCGACGACGGCGCTGAGGAAACGCATTTTCATCAGGCTTTCTCCATCAGCTGGCTTGCGGCCCCGGTGCTACTGCCGCCGCCGCCAAGAACGGGCTCGTCAATGCTTGCGGGCAGCGACCGGGTCGGTTCGAACTTGGCCAGCAGCGGAATGATCACCAGGAAATGCGCGAAGTAATAGGCCGTCGCGGCCTGGGAGATATAGGTCCAGGGCGCTTCGGCGGGCTTCGCTCCGCAATAGCCGAGAATGAAACAGTCGATCACGAACAGCCAGAAGAACCACATATAGATGGGGCGGAACTTGGCGCTGCGGACCTTGCAGAAATCCAGCCAGGGCAGCACGAACAGCACCGCGATCGACCCGAACATCGCCAGCACGCCCGCCAGCTTGGCCGACATCAGCCAGGAAATCGGCAGATAGATCAGTGCATCGGCGGTAAACGACCGAAGGATCGCGTAAAACGGCAGGAAGTACCATTCCGGCACGATATGCGGCGGCGTCGCCAGCGGGTTGGCCTGGATATAGTTATCCGGATGTCCGAGGAAATTCGGTGCGAAGAATATGAACCAGGCATAGACCACCAGAAACACACCCAGCCCGAACAGGTCTTTCACCGTGTAGTAGGGATGGAACGGGATAGAATCCTGCGGCCCCTTGGTGTCGATGCCGAGCGGGTTGTTGGAACCGTGCTGGTGCAGCGCCAGGATATGCACGACCACCACGCCGACAATCACGAACGGCATCAGATAGTGCAGGCTGAAGAAGCGATTGAGCGTCGGGTTGTCCACCGAGAAACCGCCCCACAGCCAGGTGACAATCGAATCGCCGATGATCGGGATGGCCGAGAACAGGTTGGTGATGACCGTCGCACCCCAGAAGCTCATCTGTCCCCAGGGAAGCACGTAGCCCATGAAGGCCGTCGCCATCATGCAGAGCAGGATCACAACGCCGAGCATCCACAGCAGTTCGCGGGGCGCCTTGTAGGAGCCGTAATACATGCCGCGGAACAGGTGGATATAGACGATGATAAAGAAGGCCGACGCGCCGTTCATATGAATATAACGCAGCAGCCAGCCGTAATTGACGTCGCGCATGATGCGTTCGACCGAATCGAACGCGTAATTGACATGCGGCGTGTAATGCATTGCCAGCACGATGCCGGTCGAAATCATGATGACCAGTACGATTCCGGCGAGCGAGCCGAAATTCCACCAGTAATTCAGATTCTTCGGCGTCGGATATTCATGCAGCTCGTGCTGCATGAAGGTGAACACCGGCAGGCGATAATCGATCCATTTGACGATCGGATTTCGGAATGTGGGTGTAGTCATTTCTTTGTCTTTCCTAGCCGATCTTGACCGTATTCCCGTCAGGGAACACATGTTTCGGTACGGGCAGGTTGGTCGGCGCCGGGCCCTTGCGGATCCGGCCCGACAGGTCGTAATGCGAACCGTGGCAGGGGCAGAACCAGCCTTCGAACTCGCCGCGGACTTCGCCCTGCTTGGTGCCGGTGGGGATGCAGCCCAGATGCGTGCACACCCCGACCACGACCAGCCATTCCGGCTTGACCGTCCGGTCGCCGTCCTTCTGGGGATCGGGCAGGGCCGCGCCGTCCTCGGTCTTCATCTTCTCGATCTGCTCCTTGGTGCGGTGCATGATGAAGACCGGCTTGCCCTGCCATTTGACCAGGATGCGCTGGCCCGGCTTGATCGGCTCGAGATTGACCTCTGTCGTCGAGACCGCCAGCGTATCGGCCGCCGGGTTCATCTGGTCGATAAAGGGCCAGGCTACCGCGCCCACGCCCACCGCACCGACCGCGCCGGTCGCCAGCATCAGAAAATCGCGGCGGGTTTCGCCGTCGCCCTGATCCTGACCTCCCGAGGCAGCCGTATCAGCAGAACTTGCCATGTCGTTCCTCTTGTCTGTTCGGCAAAACCGGAGGGTTTCGCATTTCCCCCGCAAAGTTCGGGCGGTGATTTAGCATATGAGGCCCGGTTAATACAGGCCCCCTATACAGCCTATGGGCCGACCCGCACCCAGGATGCGCGCCTGTGCCGAGAATCGCGGCACGGGTATAGTGGAAATAATCTGTAATGCAAAGATCGTTAACCAAGGATTAACCATGCGCCTCGCGCTGTACGAGCCGGACATTCCCCAGAACACGGGAACCATGCTGCGACTCGCGTCCGTCCTCGGGGTCGGGGTCGACATCATCGAGCCATGCGGCTTTCTGCTCGACGACCGGCGGTTGCGGCGCGCCGGCATGGATTATCTGGAAAACGTCTCGCTGGTGCGTCACAGCTCGTGGAAGGCCTTTGCGGATAAGCGGAACGACGCCGAATCGGGCCGTCTGCTGCTTTTGACCACATCCGGCGATATCTCCTATTGCGATTTCGCGTATGGTTCCGAAGATACCATCATGGTCGGCCGCGAAAGCGCCGGCGTGCCGGATGCAGTCCACAAGGCGGCGGACGCCCGCCTCAGAATCCCGATGGCGGCCGGGGCGCGATCGCTCAACGTCGCCGTTTCCGCCGCCATGGCGCTCGGCGAAGCATTGCGGCAGACGGGGGGATTCCCTTCATTGGACACATGTTCGTGACCGTCACTTGCCACAATAAAGTGCAACCGAGATCATTCCCTAAACCGAAACAAGAAAAATTCGGAATTGGGGGGAACATTATGAAAAGCCGTTTTCTGCTGGCAGCAATGGTGCCGGCCCTTTTTTTGGCCGGGTGCGACAAGACCAACTGGGAATCGTCGATCTTTCGGGAAAAGAAATTCACCAAGAACGACGATATGCGGTCTGGCTTTGTAATTACGGATGCCAAACAGCGAATGATAATGAATGTCCCGAACAACCGCGCTGGGAAACTTGATCCGCAGGCTCCAAACAGGGTTTTCTGCGCAGAACCGAGCCCGGACGTTTCCCAGGCACTGTCGGAAGCATTGAAACTAGCCGTCGAAGTGAAGGTCGAGGGCAGGGGGCAGGGAGGCCTTGGCGTCGACCGAAGTTTCTCGCACAGCATCGCTCAACTCGGCGAACGGCTGGCGGTAATCCAGCTTCTGCGCGACAAGATGTACCGCGCCTGCGAGGCCTATGCCAACGGTGCGGTTCAGGCGAGCGGTTATACACTGATGCTGGCGCGCCTCGATAAGACGATGGCGACCCTCCTGTCAGCGGAAATGGTTGCAGGTGCCTTCGGTCGCAGCCTTGCCCAACTTGGGGGTGCCGCAGGCACCGGCGGCGTCGACCCCGCCGAGATGGAAAAGGCGCAAGCCGCCGTTACCAGCGCTGCTGCAGAATTGAAGAAGGCTTCCGAAGAAACGGACGCCGCCAAACGAAAAGAAAAGGCAGAAAAAGCTTCAAAGAATCTTGAGGAAGCCAACCAGAAACTGTTTGCGCTCGAATTGCAGTCGGCCCGCACATCGGCAGCCGGCAACGCCCTGATGGCGTCATTAGGACAGATCAACGGTGGGTCAAGCAGCAAGGATTCTTCCGGTACCATTCCGGCCAGTATTGTCAGTCTACACCGGAATTATCTTGACGATCACGGGTTGGAACAGTTGATCGACGCATGTGTTGTGGCAATGGATGCGGTAACGCCGGACGACAACACAAAATCCACTGCGCTCAACTTGGTACGCCTAAATTTCGGATTGAAAGAAATCTCCAAAGAAACCCCTAGCAAGAAAAGCGAGCGAGGCCAAAGCCAGGATGGTACGCAGGACGACGGAACCAAGGCTCCAAAACCTGGCAAACCGCAGGGCGCAACCAATGGCGCAAACCTAGATACGAGACTATACGGAAACATCGTCAGCACGCTGGCCACCCAAGGGTCACCGTTTGCAGCATTCTGTGCCTTACGTATTCTCACAGAAACCAATAATAGACACGCGTTTATTCGGCACTTCACAACGCTTAAGCGAGATTTGCGTAATACCCGGATAACTCGAACGGAAAAAAATGACGATAAATATCGAGTCGAGGTCACCCACCCCAGCCCGCTGCAGTTAGACAAGGCAGTCGCCGAAGCAATTATCGCGCAGCACGAGGCGAAAAAACTGAAAAAAAGGTGCGAGGCCCTGTCCTTCGTTCTGGCCAAAAATCGTAAGACTTTGGATTCGGTGAAAGCTGAAGCAGCGGAATTTGATTCGAAGAAATGCGCTACGGTGCTAAATTGAGGAAAATCCACCGAGAGCATTTCCCCCGTGACGTCACAGACAATCGAAGACCGTAAAGCCACCGCTGCCGCCTGGTTCGCTGAACTGCGCGACCTGATCTGCGCCGCGTTCGAGGCGATCGAGGATGAGGGGGGCGCAAAAGGCGGCGACCAGCCCCCCGGCCGGTTCGAACGGGAAAGCTGGAGCCGCACCGACCACACAGGGGCGGACGGCGGCGGCGGCACCATGTCCGTGATGCGCGGCCGCGTGTTCGAGAAGGTCGGCGTCAACATCTCCACCGTATACGGCGAGTTTTCGCCGGAATTCCGCAAGGAAATTCCGGGCGCCGACGAAAACCCCGATTTCTGGGCGGCCGGAGTTTCGCTGGTGGCGCATATGCGTTCGCCGCTGGTGCCCGCGGTTCACATGAACACGCGCCATATCGTCACCTCGAAGGCCTGGTTCGGCGGCGGCGCCGACCTGACCCCGATGTATCCGGACGGGGAGGCGGCCGAGATATTCCACGCGGCGCTGAAAGGCGCGTGCGATGCGCACGGCGACGACCACGAAAAATACAGGAAATGGTGCGACGAGTATTTCTTCCTGCCGCACCGGAACGAACCGCGCGGCGCCGGCGGCATTTTTTACGACTACCGCGACACCGGGGACTGGGCAGCGGATTTCGCCTTCACCCAGGATGTCGGCAGGGCCTTCCTCGACGTCTATCCCCGCATCGTCCGGATGCGAAAGGATCGGGACTGGACGCCGGAACAGCGCGAACACCAGCTCGTCCGGCGCGGCCGTTATGTCGAGTTCAACCTGCTGCACGACCGCGGCACCAAGTTCGGGCTGAGGACCGGCGGCAACACCGAGGCCATACTGATGTCGATGCCGCCGGAAGCGAAGTGGCCATAGACAGCGCCACGCGAAACGGTGGCCGAACGGCTTTCATGCTGTAAACTGGATGCCGAAACCAGATCAGCACGGAAAGCATTGATGAAACGTCTCGCCCTTTTCGCCTCCGCCCTGCTGTTCGCGCTGTCGGGCGCGTCGGCGTTTGCGCAGCAGAATCTCTCGATCGACGCCTTTGTCGGGACCTGGAGCGGCGGCGGCGTCGCGGAGAACGACGACAGCCTCTATTTCCAGACCACCGTGCGGGATTTCGACGTGGTTATTCGCCGGGAGGGTGGCGGATACCGCATCGACTGGACCACCGTCATCCGCAAGGGCGGTTCGCCCGCGAAACCTGAAATCCGCAGACGCAAATCCTCCAAGACGATTGTGCCGGCGGGGTCCCCGAACGTGTTCCGATGCACCGACAGCGGCGACCCGCTGGCCGGAAAGGAGCTCTGCTGGAGCTACGTAAAGGGAGCGACCCTGTCGCTGTTCCTGATGACCATCGAAAAAGACGGGGTTTACACGCTGCAGCAATACGACCGCGAACTGCGCGGATCCGGCATGTTCCTGACCTTTACCAGCCACAGCGACGGCGACCGCCAGCGCGTGGTGAAGGGCCGTCTGATCAAGACCGGGAGATAAGCGCCGTCAGTCGCGACAGGCAGGCGGCCCTGTCGGCAGCGAATCCGCCCCCGATCCACCATCGTTCGACCTCGGCCAGCAGTTTTCCGACATCCGGGCCTTCGCTGACGCCCGCAGCGCGGATATCGCGGCCCGACAGCGGAAATTCGGGCACCGGCGCCCGCTCCGGGAGCGTGTAGAGCGTCTTCCAGGCAACTGAAGTTTCATCGCCGCCCGCGTCCGCGGCGACCAGCAGCGCGAGGTCGCGAAACAGCCCGTCGCCGAGACGGTATAGAACGACCCGGTTTTCGGCATCCCCGGCGTCGGCATCGGGGCGAAGTCCTGCCACCGACAGACTCCCCAGACGCTTTCCCTCGCGCGCTGCCATACGCATTCTTATGGCGATGGCTTCCGCACCCGCCGCATCTGTCTCGACCAGCGCGGCGAGACGGCGGATCGCATCGGCGGGAACCGGCAGGCCGGTTTCGACCCTGACCAGCGCGGCCAGCCTTTCCGACCGCCGCGCCTCCGGAAGCAACTCGGCAAGGACGCCCGCATTTTCCATCAGCGCGAGCGTCGGCGCGGGATCGGGCGCGAGCAGCAGCCGCCGCAACTCCGACCAGACCCGTTCGGGCGACAGGGTCGAGATTGCGGACGCCATCGCGCGACAGGCGGCGAGCGCCTCGCCGTCCGGCGGACCGATACCGTAATGCGCGTAGAACCGGAAGAACCGGAGCAGACGCAGCACGTCCTCCTCAATCCGGTCGCGGGCATTGCCGACAAACCGCACACGACCCGAGCGCGCATCCTCGATGCCGGCGCCGGTGGGATCGTACAGGGTCCCGTCAGGATCGGCATAGAGCGCGTTGAAGGTGAAATCCCGCCGCGCGGCGTCCGCCGCCCAGTCATCGGTGAACGCCACCACCGCATGCCGCCCGTCCGTCTCCATATCGCGCCTGAGGGTCGTTACCTCATGCGGCTTGCCTCCGGCGACGGCGGTCACCGTGCCGTGCGCCCTGCCCGTCGGAACCACCCGGATGCCGGCGTCCTCGATCAGGCGGGTCGCCGTCTCGGGCGGTTCAGGGGTCGCGATATCGACATCGGTGACCGGCCGGCCGATCAGGGAATCGCGCACGCAGCCGCCGACGAACCGGGCCGGCCGGCCGCCGGCCGCCAGCGCCGCCATGACGGCGACGGTTTCCGGACGCTTCATCCAGTCCTGAACGGCGATTTTTCCTGCCGGTTCCACCGGGTTACCCAGGGCTCGGAAACGGATCGGGCCGCACGGTCAGGCCGCGCCGAACCATTCCGGATACAGGATCATCAGCGCAAACGCCGTCACCATCGATATGGCGCTCGCAATTCCCAGCCACACCCAGGGCAGCGGCTCCCATTCCTCGCGCGCGATCGACCGCGACCCGCCGAACCTTGGGGGCATGTAGGCGCGCCACAGGATAAAGACCAGAAACGGAAGGCCGACCGCAAAGACGAAATAAAACAGGATACGGATCATTCTTGCCCCAGAATTTCGGACAGCTCATGCAGAATTCGGGCTGTCAGTCCCCATATATAATAATCGCCGTATGGCATTGCACGGAAATCCCGGTCTTCGCCGCGAACCCTGAGACGGTCGATCCTGTGGTTGGCGGGATCGCAAACGAAGTCGAGCGGCACCTCGAAGACCGAGTCGACCTCCGATGCCTGTTCGACGATGTCGAAAGGCGGCGTCAGGAATCCGACGACGGGCGCGACCCGGAACCCGGTGTTCGTGTCGCGCACGCCGAGCCGGCCAACCAGATCGACGGCGGACGCCGGGACGCCGATCTCCTCATGGGTTTCGCGGAGCGCCGTCGTTTCCGGCGTTATTTCGCCCGGAGCCACCTGCCCGCCGGGAAACGATATCTGCCCCGCATGCTTGGGCAGGGTCGCCGTCCGTTGGGTCAGAAGGACAGTCATGCCGTCATGCCGGTCGACGAGCGGCACGAGAACCGCCGCGGACCTCAACACCTCGCCGACAGGCGACAGCTCCCCCGTCGCCGGCCAGGACCGCGCGTCGCTGCCGCGGTCCGCCATGCCGGCCAGCCGTTCCCTTACCCAGTCACGCATGCCGTGCCACCGATACGCTACTCGACGATTTCACCCGGATCTCCTATCGGGAAGAACGCGCCGCCGCTCCATACGCCAAACAGCATCTCGCCGTCGACCTCCCGTTCCGTCGCCAGTTCCACCAGATCGTAGAACACGGCTCGCGCGATCAGCGCGTCGAGACCGCTCCGAACCCGCACGTAGGGCGACGGCTCTGCGGTACGGGAATCGATTGACACGCGGATCGGATGATCGGGCCCGGCTATCACAATATCGTCAACATTGGTGCGGAAACTGAGCGCCTGGCCGGAACCGCTGCCGGAGACCGTCATTTCAACTGCGAGAAACGGCGCGTCCTCGACCTGAATACGGCATTTTTCGACCGGCGTCTCCAACCAGAAATTATCGTCTTCATCGCGGCGCAGAATGGATGAAAACAGCTTTACCAGTTGTTTTCGTCCAATAGGTGACCCATGATAAAACCAGGTGCCGTCACGCGCGATCCGCATGTCGATATCGCCGCAAAATTGCTGATTTGGCGATGACCCGGAACCGGACAGCGTGGCGCCAAGCCCTTTTTGGAGCGTTTCCGCGAGACTGGCTGATTTCATTCTATCCATCGACCGCTTTTCTCGCCCCTACCTATGGAGACCGGATTGAGTGATGCAGATTCCCTAGACGTCGCCGCGCCAGCCAGAACCGGCGAACCGCCGGCGCGACTGGTCGCCGATATCGAAGCGCTCGGACAGCGGCTGGCGACGGTCCGGGACCGTATCGGCCGCATAATATACGGCCAGAAACAGGTCATCGACGAAACCCTTATCACGCTGCTGGCGGGCGGTCACGTTCTGCTCATCGGCTTTCCCGGTCTCGGGAAAACGCTGCTCGTCGATACGCTGGGCACCATTCTCGGTCTCAACGACAAGCGCGTACAGTTCACGCCGGACCTGATGCCGGCGGATATCCTGGGCTCGGAAATCCTCGAAGACGGCGAAGGCGGCCGGTCTTTCCGGTTTATCGAGGGCCCCGTGTTCTGCCAGCTTCTGATGGCCGACGAAATCAACCGGGCCAGCCCGCGCACCCAGTCGGCGCTGCTGCAGGCGATGCAGGAACAGCGCGTCTCCGTCGCCGGCCAGTATCATCCCCTGCCCCGGCCCTTCCATGTCATGGCGACGCAGAACCCGCTGGAGCAGGAAGGCACCTACCCGCTGCCCGAAGCGCAGCTCGACCGGTTCCTGATGCAGGTCGACGTTCTCTACCCATCCGAATCGGCGGAACGCGAAGTCCTGCTGTCGACCACCGGGGTTGAGCGGCACCTCCCGGAACAGGTCATGACGGCCGACGACCTGATCTCCGCCCAGAAGCTGGTTCGCCAGATTCCGGTCGGGGAAGCAGTGGTCGATGCCATTCTCAAGCTGGTGAGGTCTGGACGGCCCGGCGACGACTCGGCCGATGCCTCGATCCGCAACCATGTCGCCTGGGGACCCGGACCTCGCGCCAGCCAGGCGCTGATGCTTGCCTGCCGCGCCCGCGCAGTTCTCGGCGGACGCTACGCGCCGTCGGTGGACGACGTCGTGGCGCTCGCCAAACCGGTCTTGCGGCACCGCATGGCGCTCAGCTTCGCTGCGCGCGCCGACGGCGTAACGCTTGACGAGATCATCGAACGGCTGTGCGCGCCTTTGGCCTGAACAACCCTGCGCGGGACGAAGCCGGCGGGGCAGGCCCCGCCGGCATCCGCCACCGCGCCGAACAGGCGTCGAGCCGTCTGCCGCCCCTGATGGTGGCCGCCGACCGGGTTGCTGCGACCGTGGCGCAAGGCGTGCATGGGCGCCGCCGGGTCGGACAGGGCGATTCCTTCTGGCAGTTCCGCCAGTATCAGCCAGGCGATTCCCTGTCACGGATCGACTGGCGGCAAACCGCCAAGCGCCAGCACGTCTTCATCCGGGAGACCGAATGGGAGGCCGCCCAGAGCGTCTGGCTGTGGCTCGACCGCTCGTCGTCGATGCGCTACAGCGCCGTTCCGGAGCGGCCGGAAAAATTCGATCGCGCGGCTGTCCTGACCCTGGCGCTGGCGTCGCTTCTGGTGCGCGGCGGCGAACGGATCGCCATCCTCGGATCAATGGAAACGCCAGCGACGGGGCGCGCGGTCCTGGAACGCTACGCCAACGAATTCGCCAGGGAGCCTCCTTCCGGCGCCGAATGCCTGGATGTCAGCGAGCCGCCGCGCGCGGCGTTGCCGCGCTATTCGCGCGTGGTCATGACATCTGATTTCCTGATGCAGCCTGAAGCGCTACAGACGTCGTTGCGTGGATTCGCCGCGCTGGGCGTCCGGGGGCACCTGCTGCAGATTTACGATCCGGCGGAGCTCGACCTGCCGTTCAACGGCCGCGTCAGGTTCGACGGGCTGGAAGGCGAAGGATCGACCATGATCGGTCGCGTCGAGGCGGTGCGCAGCGACTATGTCGCCCTGATGGCAAGCCACCGCCAGGCGATCCAGGACATTGCGCGCGGCCTTGGCTGGACGCTGACGACCCACGGCACGCACCAGCCGCCGGAGACCGCCCTGCTGGCACTGTACAACGCGCTGTCCGCGCCGCTGGAAAGTTTTTAGGAACGGCGAGCATGCTGGATCTCGGCCCCCTCATATTTACCGCCCCATGGATCCTGACAGCGCTGGCGGCCCTGCCGATTCTATGGTGGCTGCTGCGGATTACGCCGCCGTCGCCGCAGATTCGCGATTTTCCGCCTCTCAGGTTCCTCCTCGCGCTTCAGCCGCAGGAAGAGACGCCCGCGCGGACCCCTCTCTGGCTGATCCTGTTCCGGATGCTGATCGCCGCGCTGATCATACTCGCGCTGGCCCATCCGCTCTGGAATCCGGGGGAAAAGCTGCGCGGCAGCGGTCCGCTGCTGCTCGTCGTCGATGACGGCTGGGCGGCGGGGCCGGGCTGGCGCAAACGCGTGGAGGCGATGGAGGCGCTGATCGACCAGGCCGAGCGCGAGAGTCGCGCGATCCGGATACTGTCGACGGCAAAGGCCAATCCGACCGATCCTCTGCAGGTCAGCGAGCTCATGCGACCCGCGGCGGCGCGCCAGCGGGTGCGCGGCATGCGACCAAAGCCCTGGCCCGTCAGCCGCGGCGACGCTTTAGACGCTCTTCGAGGACTTTCCGTTTCGGGATCCGCCCCCGTCGTCTGGCTGTCGAACGGATTCTCGGGCCCTGACGACACGAAGCTGATGGAACGGCTGCAGCAGCTGGGGTCTCTCAAGGTATATCGCGACAAGGCGGGCTCGCTGGCGCGCCTGGCGGCGACGCCCCGTTCGACGCAGGACGGGCTGGCGGCGCCGGTGCTGCGCGCCGACGGAAGGGGAGAAGCAACGGTCGGCGTGCGGCTGATCGACGACGACGGACGGCTGATCGGACAGCAGAGTTCGGTCTTTGCCGACGGCGAAGCCAAAACGGAGATCGGGTTCAAGCTGCCGCCCAATCTCCGCAATCGCATCGCGCGCGTCGAAATCGAAGGCGAAAGCGGCGCGGGCGGGGTTTTCCTGATGGACGATCGCTGGCGGCGGCGGCCGGTGGGCGTCGCGTCGGGAGGCATGTCGGAAGGGTCCCAGCCGCTTCTGAGCGAAGATTACTATCTGACGCGCGCGCTCGAACCGTTCAGCGACGTGCGCACGGCCAGGGTCAACGAGCTGATCGAGGAAAAACTGTCGGTCGTGGTCCTTGCCGATATCGGCAAGCTCGCGCCATCCGAGGTCGACCGGCTGGGACGATGGATCGAAAGCGGCGGCGTACTGCTGCGTTTCGCGGGCCCGCGCATGGCGCAGGGCACCGACCCTCTGATCCCGGTCAGGCTGCGGGGCGGCGGCCGCGCGCTGGGCGGCGCAATGTCGTGGGCCAAGCCGGCGCGCCTGATGCCGTTCGAGGAAACGACGCCGTTCGCGGGACTCGTCATACCGCCGGATATCAGGATTCAGCGCCAGGTGCTGGCCGAACCGAGCCTCGAGCTGCAGACCCGGACCTGGCTTCGCCTCAGCGACGGGACTCCTCTGGTCACGGCCGACCGGCGCGGCAACGGCTGGCTGATTCTGGTTCACACGACCGCGAATACGGAATGGTCCAACCTCCCCCTTTCGGGCCTGTTTGTCGAAATGCTCCAGCGCATCGCAAATCTCGGACAGGGCGTCGCGGGAGACGACGGGCAGGCTGTCTATCCGCCCTTGCAGACGCTCGACGGATTCGGCGTGCTCGGACCTGCGCTCGCCAGCGCGATCGCCATCCCCGGAAAGAGTTTCCTGACCGCCAAACCGGAACCGAGGACACCGCCGGGCTATTACGGGAAGGGCGACGCGCGGCGCGCGCTCAACATAGCCGCGGGGGTAGAATCTCTGGCGCCGCTCGGCGAACCGCCAAGCGGCGTGACGTTGACCGATTACTCGTTCGAACCCGCATTCGACGCCAAGCCATGGCTGTTGCTGGCCGGCCTGCTGCTGTTGCTGGCCGACCTGGCGATCAGCTATGCGCTGCGCGGACTTGGACCGCGCCGCGCCGCATCGGCGGCGGCGATCCTTGTGATGGTGGCCGTGGCAGGGGCAGCGGCGCCCGATGGCGCATCGGCGCAGACCGTCCGCGCATCGCCTCCGAAAGACGCGGAGGAAACGTTCGCGATCAAGGCCACGCTGAACACGCACCTGGCCTATATCGTCACCGGCGACGCCTCGCTCGATTCCATCAGCCGCGCCGGCCTGAAGGGCCTTTCGACGATGCTTCGCCAAAGGACGGCGGTCGAACCGGGCGATCCGATCGGAGTCGACATCGAACGCGACGAGCTGTCGCTTTTTCCGGTTCTGTACTGGCCGGTTTCGGTTCGCCAGCGCCCGATGTCCGACCGGGCGGTGGAAAAGCTGAACGCCTATCTGAGAGGGGGCGGCACCGTGCTGTTCGATACGCGCGAACAGTCGCAGCTGAATTTCGACCCGTTCGGCGTGGGCGGGCCGGAATCCGCCAAGCTGCGCGACATGCTCAGCTCGCTGGACATCCCCGCTCTCATCCCGGTTCCCAAGGACCACGTCATCAACAAGGCTTTCTACCTGCTCAAGAGCCACCCGGGACGATGGACCGACGGGACCGTGTGGGTCGAACGGCGCGGCGGAAGGCACAATGACGGCGTTTCGTCCGTGGTCATCGGCAGTCACGACTGGGCGGCGGCCTGGGCGGTCGACGCGCAGGGAATGTCGATGTTTCCCGTTTCGTCGGGCAACGAGCGGCAGCGGGAACTCGCCTATCGCTTCGGCGTCAACTGGGTCATGTACGCGCTGACGGGCAACTACAAGACGGACCAGGTACACGTGCCCGCCATCATCGACAGGCTGGGACAATGACCGTACGGGACGTCGAATGCTGACAATCCAGTTTTCCCCCCTGTTCCCCTGGAGCTGGATCGCCGTTCTGGCGGCGATCGCCACGGCGCTGCTTCTGTTCGGATTCGTGCGTCGCGCGCGCGGCATGGGGTGGCGGCTGCTGGCGATCGCGGGCCTCGTCATGGCGATCGCAAACCCTGTCGCCGTGGAAGAGGACCGCGAGGCAAGGAGCGACGTCCTCGCGGTCCTGGTCGACGAATCGGCCAGCCAGAAAATCGCCGGCAGGGAAGAAGCGACCGAGAGGGCGCTCGCTCACGTTACTGCGGCCGCCGGGCGGCTCAGCAATGTCGAACTCAGGGTCATCCGGGCGGGACGTCCGGACGATGCGGCCGGCCCGGTCGACGGCACGCGCCTGTTCCGGGCGCTCGGCAGGGGAATCGCCGACATTCCGCAATCCCGGATGGCCGGGACCATCGTCATTACCGACGGGCAGGTGCATGACGTTCCCGCCGCCGGTGGCGCCCTGCCGTTCGGCGGACCCGTTCATGTGCTGCTGACCGGCAAAAAGAACGAGTTCGACCGCCGGATCGTCGTCGAGAACGCGCCCAGATACGGCATCGTCGGCAAGGAGGTGACCGTCACCGTCCGAATTGAAGACACGAGCGGCGCCGGCGGCCAGGTCAACCTCAACCTTGTCCAGGATGTTGGGACACCGCGCAAGATCCGGATTCCTGTCGGCAAGAACCACCCGATCAAGCTCCCGCTGGATCAAGCGGGCGCGAATATCCTGCAGATGGAGGTCGCCGCCCTGCCCGGGGAGCTTACGCCGGTCAATAACCGGACGGTGATTTCCATCAACGGCGTCCGGGAGCGGCTGCGCGTTCTTCTGGTGTCAGGGGAACCGCATCCGGGCGAGCGCACCTGGCGCAACCTGCTGAAGGCGGACCCTTCGGTCGACCTGGTTCACTTCACGATCCTGCGACCGCCCGAGAAACAGGACATGACGCCGGTGCGCGAGCTTTCGCTGATCGCGTTCCCGATCCGCGAGCTGTTCGAAATCAAGATCAACGATTTCGACCTTATCATCTTCGACCGCTACCGCCGTCGCGGCGTACTGCCGTCGATCTATCTCGACAATATCGCGCGCTATGTAGAGGGAGGCGGGGCGGTTCTCGAGGCCTCCGGACCGGAATTTTCCGGCGTCGACACGCTTTTCCAGACGCCGCTCGGGCGCATTCTGCCGGGCGAGCCGACCGGCGTCGTGATGACCGGCGCCATGCGGCCCCGGCTGACAGACAAGGGCGCGCGCCACACCATCACCGCCGACCTGCCGGGCGCTGGTCTCGGGGAGGAACTGCCGCGCTGGGGCCGCTGGTTCCGCCAGATCGAGGTCCGCCCCCGGAACGGGCTGGCCCTGATGAGCGGCAGCGGCGACAAACCCGTCCTGATGGTGGATCGGGTGCAGAAAGGCCGGGTCGCACAGCTCGCGAGCGACCATATCTGGCTCTGGGCGCGCGGCTATAACGGGGGCGGGCCGCATGCCGAGCTTCTGCGCCGCATCGCGCACTGGCTGATGAAGGAACCGGAACTCGAGGAGAACAGCCTGACCGCCGGGATGCAGGGCTCGCAGCTCGCCATCACGCGGCGCAGCGTCGAGCCGGACACGACACCGGTAGAGCTGACCCTGCCATCGGGCGGAACGCAGTCGATCACGCTGGAACAGGGCATTGGCGGCCGCGCCCGCGCGCTGGTGCGGGTTGGCGAAACGGGGATCTACCGTATCCGCGACGGCAAGCACCGGACGCTGGCGGCCGTGGGCAATATCAACCCGCTCGAATTTTCCGACATGCGAACCACCGGCAGCCGGTTCGCGGCGCTCTCGCAGAAGACCGGGGGCGGCATTCACTGGCTGACCGACAGCGCTCCCGAACTCAGGCGCGTGCGCGCCGACCGGCTGACGGCGGGCGCTGGCTGGTTCGGCGTCGTCGACAATCGCAACTTCGCCATTCGGAACGTCCGCGAGGTCCCGCTGCTGCCCGCCCTTGTCGTCCTGCTGCTGGCGCTGGGAACGCTGCTTCTAGCCTGGCGGTCGGAAGGGCGCTAACGCGGCGTCCTGTCAGGCGGAGGTCATTTCCGCCTGAGGCGCACCGTCGGCTGCCATTTCGGCGCGCTCATCGATTCGGTGTAGTCCGGAAACATGACGTTGAAAGCGACGCTGATGCGATCGCGCGCCGACCGGTTTGCCGGCACCCCGTGGCTCAGCCAGGCGGGAAACATCACAAGGCGGCCTTCCCGCGCATCCACCACCACCTCGTTTCCGGTGTAGATGTTTTCCTCGGAAACCGGCGGCGACACGACAGTGGCCTGCGGTCGCGGGTCGCCGAAGAATATGCTGTCTTCGTTGTCGGAAACCTGGACGTAGTAGACGCCCGACAGATAGTTGTTGGGATGCGTGTGCGGCGTATTCACGCCGCCGGTCGGGTTGACGTTCACCCAGCTGCCGGTGAACAGGAATTCGGTCGTTCTCAGCTTGAGAAATTTCAACACGCCTTCGACGCTTTCGCCGACAAGCGCGAACAGATCGGCGAATTCCTCGAATTCGTGAAGGTTCGTGTCGGTCTGAAGCGTGGAGCCAGGCGGCACATCGGGTCGCTCCCCCATCATGTGGTTCAGGGTCGCGATGAGCGTTTCGTTGAGCGGCCGATGGATTTCCTCTTCGAAATCGACCACCCAGACCGGCGTCGGGAAAAAATTATGGACCGCAGTTTCGGGCATGGCTCAGTTTAGCGCACTAATGACCGCCTGTCTGGCCCCGAACGCGACTGCCGGATGCAAAAAGGGCAGGCTTTCGCCTGCCCTTTTTACGGATTCCGCCACTCCCTCTACATCAGGCTTGGCAGATACAGCACAAGCCCCGGGAAGGCGATCATCAGCAGGATGAGAATCGCGTCGCAGACCAGGAACGGAAACGCCGCCGACGCCACCGTGAACAGCTTGGTGCCCTTTGGCGCCACCCCCAGCATGACGTATAGCAACAATCCGAATGGCGGCGTCGTCCCCGCCATCTCGAACGTCATCAGGACGAACAGGCCGAACCAGATCAGATCGAAGCCGAGCGACTGTGCCAGCGGAAAGAAGATCGGCACGGTGATCAGCATCATCGAGGTCGCATCCATGAACATGCCGAGCGCGATCAGGATTACGAACATCACGGCGAGGACCGCGTATTTGGAAACCTCGAACCCGGTCGCCCATTTCAGCAGCCCGGCGCTGGCCCCGGAGTAGGCCAGAAGCTGACTGAAAACGGTCGAGCTCATGATGATGAAGAACACCATCGCACCGACCTTGACCGTGGCCTCGACCGAGGTCCGGATCGACGCAAAGGTAAGCACGCGGAACGCCCCGGCCAGGATAATCACCCCGGCGACGCCGAACGCCGCCGCCTCGGTGGGCGTCGCCCAGCCGAAGATGATGAACCCGACCACCATGAAGACCACGAAGCCCATCGGCAGGATGTTGGTGCAGATCAGCTTAATGCGGGTCGCCATGTTCGCCCTGGGAACATCGTAGGCGGGGGCCGCGTTCTTGTTCATCATGATCTGCAGCGCGATCAGCGCGGCATACAGGCCGGCCAGCACGAACCCCGGCAGGAAGCCCGCAATCAGCAGCTTGCCGACATCGATATTGGCGACCGACGCCAGCAGGACGCCGAGAGCCGACGGCGGGATGATCATCGCCAGACCGCCGGTGCCCAGAATCGGCCCCATCGACATGCGCTGGTTGTAACCGCGGCGCTGCATTTCGGGCACCATGAGAGAGCCCAGCATGGCCGTGTTGGCCATCGACGACCCGGTCAGCGTCGAGAACATGGCCCCGCCCGCGACCGTCAGGTAGCAGAGCCGTCCCGGCAGACGGCCGAACAGCACATCGAGCCCGTCGAACACCCGGATCGCGAGACCGGTATGGAAGAACAGCGCGCCCATCATGATGAACATGGGCACCGGCCCGAGGGTGAAGGTGGTGATCAGCGCGGTCGCGTTATCGACGATCTGCGGCAGACCGACCGCTCCCATGAAGATCATCACGCCGATGATGTTGGTGGTGATAAAGGTCAGCGCGACGGGAACCCCCATCGCCATGAAGAAGATGACCATCCCGATCAGGGTGGCAAGCGCCCAGTACCATTCCATGACTACATCGCCTCCCTGACTTCGGTGCGATCGCCATACATGTCGTCGATGCCGATCAGGAACCGGCAGAATTCAATGGCGACCATCGAGAAACAGATCGGGATCGGGAAGAACAGCGACCATTGCGGCATGTCGATGCCGCGCACGTCCAGCGTTCCGTCCACCCAGGCCTCGACCAGCAGACCGAAGGAGAAGTAACAGAAAATCGAAGCGGACGTGATGCAGAGGGCGTAGACGATCTTGGCAACGACCTTCTTGACCGCGGGCGGAAAAAACTGCGTCACCGCGTCAATGAAGACATGCCCCTTGATGCGCACCAGCCACGGCGCCGCGAACATCGTGAAATAGAGCAGGAAGTATTCCACTACGGCGATGGTAAAGGCGGGCGGGGAAAATCCGAGGATGCGCATCGACACGTCGATGACGATCATCAGAAACCCGGTGAAGATGATACAGCCGGACAGAAACGCCAGCCCGTGCAGAATAAAATTATAAATTCTTACGATCGCACCCATGACGACTACTCCGCCGTCGCGCGACTACGTCGCGAACGCGCCGCAAATCGGTTTTCGGTATACATGACGATGTCAGCCTTTATGCAAACTGCCCTGTCGCTCTGTCCGACCGGCCGCGACACGGCCTGTCGGATTCTTGTTTCTGCGGACCTTTCCCGGTCTCGCAGGTTACCTGCTTATCATATTCACCCGCCGCGTCATAGTCCGCCCCTCAGGAGAATCCTTGTCGCACCGCGCGCCCGGGCGTTAAAGTCGCGGACGCCTGACCGCCGCTACTGAAGAGGACTGCAATGTCGAAACGCCTGAGCGACGAACAGATCGCGGCCTACGACCGCGACGGTTTCGTCTTCCCGGTCCGAATCATGCCGGAAGAGGATGCCCGGACATTCGGCAACCGGATTCTCGAGAACGAAGCGGCTGGAAAGCTCAAGGCCAGGGGCGGCGAGACCAAGTTCTATCTCCGCTTTCCATGGGTGCACGAGCTGGCGACCCACCCCAATATTCTGGATGCGGTTGAGGACCTGATCGGCCCCGATATCATGCTCTATCACAATTCGATCTGGGCGAAGCGGGGCGGCGGCGGGCATTACGTAAGCTGGCATCAGGACAACACCTATTTCGGCCATTACCCGTGCGAAGTTCTGTCGGTGTGGATCGCCCTGACGCCCGCCAATGTCGAGAACGGGTGCATGCAGTTCCTGCCCGGCACCCATGCGCTCGGCCAGTTGCCGCTCGCCGGCAACGACGTCAACGACGCAAACATGCTGACCAGCGGCCAGACCGTCGATTTCAACCCCTCCAGGGTCGATCCGGTGGCGATCGAACTGCAGCCCGGAGAGGCTTCTATTCATCATGCTTTCCTGATCCACGGATCCCTGCCCAACCAGACCGACAGCATGCGGATGGGCATGACGCTGATCTACCATCCGCCGCACCTGAAACAGGCCGGCGACGTGCGCACCAGCGCCCTTCTGGTCCGCGGCGAGGACCGGTACGGGAATTTCGACCGGGAAGAACCGCCCGTCTCCGAAGACGACGGCGAAACCGTCGAACGGTACGAGCGCGCAGTGGCGCTATATCGCGGCAAGGTCCGCGAAATGGGCAACAGCACAATCCGGCGATTCGAGGAACGGGACGCAAAAACGCCTTAATTCGCCCGTATAGAACACACGTTGCGTTGGCTGGTTCGTAATGGCACTGTATCGCCGCAGTTTGGGCGGCATCAGGACCGGTCAGATAGCAATAGAGGGCGCAGAACGGCCAGATTGCTCCGGCAAACGGGCTGCAGCGCGCAAATTAACAAATTTACAGGAGGCAACACGTCATGCCACGCATCAGAACCGGCGCCCTGCTCGGCAGCGTCGCCGCAGCAGCCTTGCTGGCGGGAGTCCCCGCCGCGCAGGCGGCGAACGAATACAAGGTCGTCAGCGGGCTCGCCCGGAATCACGACCAGATCGAGGTATATTTCGATCATTTCCATAAAATCATCGACGCGGACAAGAGCGCGCCGTTCAAGCTGAAATATCTCGGCGGCACGGAAGTAACACCGCGCAAGCAGCTCGGCTCCGCAGTGAAGCGCGGCCTGATCGACCTGCTGATCTCTCCGTCCTCCTACTATGCGGGCAACGTCACGGAAGGTCGCTATATCGCGATCTCGAACCGGGACCACAAGACGCTCCGCGCCAACGGCACCTATGACGCGCTGCAGGCTGCGTGGGCAAAAGGTATCAACGCGCGCCTGCTTGCCTGGCCCTATGCCAACGGCACGACGTTTCACGTCTATCTGGTCGACAAGCCCAAGCTGGACCCGAACACGGGCATCACGCTCAAAGGCATCAAGATGCGCGGCGTCTCGCTCTACCTGCCGTTCCTCAAGGCGATGAACGCGGTGCCGATCGTTATTTCGCCCCGCGAAGTCTACACCGCGCTCGAACGCGGCGTGGTCGCCGGGCTGGCATGGCCGGAAGGCGCGATCACCAAGTACGGCTGGCAGAAGTTCATCAAATACAAGGTCGACCACGGCTTCTGGCGGTCCTCCACCCTGCTCGTGATGAATCTCGACAAGTACAAGGCGATGTCGAAGAAAGAGCGCGACTATATCGAGGCCGCCTCGCGCAAGCTTGAGGACGCAAGCGGTCCCGCGCAGCGCGCGATCATCAAGGTCGACAACGAAAAGCTCTTCAAGGAAGGGCTGGAGCGCCTCGAACTCCCGCCGGCGAACAAGAAGGCCTTCATCAAGACCGTGTTCGGCGCGACCTGGGACGCCGCAAAAACCGACAAGAAGCTGACCGTGCCGTACGCGAAGCTTCGTAAGCTTCTCTACGAGGAATAAGCCCCTCAATCAGCACCGAGCGGCCGGAAACGTTTTTTCCGGCCGCTTTTTTTGTACAAATCGTCCGGGGGTCATACAGTGGTTGCCCCGATATCTGAAACAGGGAGAAACAGTAATGAGTATTTTCCGCAACAGGCTGGCCGTAGCCGGCACCGTTTCCGCCGCCGTTCTGGCGATCGCGTCTGCCGCGCAGGCAGCGACCGAACTGAAGGTCGTTTCCGGCCTGGTCAAGAATCACGACCAGATCGTGACCTATTTCAAGGACTTTCACGATCCGCTGAACGCCGCCAAGGGACCGGTTTCGCTCAAATATATCGGCGGACCGGAAGTCACCCCGCGCAAGCAGCAGGGCAGTGCGCTGAAGCGCGGCCTGTTCGACGTGCTGGCCAGCCCGTCCTCCTACTATGCCGGCATGGTTCCTGAATCGCGCCTGACGTCGATTTCCAACAAGGGGCCGGTCCAGCTTCGCAAGGAAGGCGCCATCGACATCATGCAGAAGGCCTGGAAGAAGGGGCTGAATGCGCGGATCGTTTCCTGGCCGTTCTGGGGCGGCAGCGAGTTCCACATCTATACGACCTTCAAGCCGGAGCTGAACAAGAAAACGGGCATTTCGCTCGAAGGCAAGAAGCTCCGCAGCACGGCGCTCTACAACCCTTTCCTGAAGGCGATGGGCGCAACCCCGATCGTCATCTCGCCGGGCGAGGTCTATACGTCGCTGCAGCGCGGCGTGGTCAACGGCCTGGCATGGCCGGAAGGCGCCATCACCAAGTACGGCTGGCAGCAATACATCAAGTACCGCATCGAGCCGGGCTTCTGGCGCTCGTCGACCATGGTCGTCATGAATGACGACAAGTGGAATTCGCTCACCAAGGCGGAAAAGGATTTCGTGCACAAATGGGCGCTGCACCTGGAAGCGGAAAGCGGCAAGACGCTGCGCAAGATCGCGGATGCGGACAACGCGAAAGTGTTTGCCGCTGGCGTCGAGAAGATCAAGCTCGAAGGCGAGTACGCCAAGGCCTATCTGAATACCGTCAACGGCGCGACCTGGGCGGACGCGAAGCAGCGCAAGCTGACCGTCCCGTACGAGGTCATTCGTAAGGCGATGTATACCGAATAACGGGTATCTTTCGTCAGTCATGAACCGGCGCCCTTTGGGCGCCGGTTTTTTTTCGGAATCCCCTAAACCCCCAGGTAACGGTGCTGAACGTCGGGCGCCGCGGCCAGCGCCGCGCTGTCGCCCGACCAGACGCAAACGCCCTTCTCGATGATGAAATGCCGGTCGGCAATCCTCATCAGCGCCGACAGGTTCTTGTCGATCACGAGGATCGACTGGCCCTCTTCCTTCAGGTCGGCAAGACACTGCCAGATTTCCGCGCGGATCTGAGGCGCCAGCCCTTCGGTCGCCTCGTCGAGGATCAGCAGTTTCGGATTGGTCATCAGCGCCCGGCCGATCGCCAGCATCTGCTGCTCGCCGCCGGAAAGCTCGTTCCCCATCCCGTCGATCCGCGGCACCAGCGCAGGGAACCGGTCTAGCACACGTTCCAGCGTCCAGCTGCCGCCGGCCCCGACCCGCGATGTCGCGACCAGATTCTCGCGCACCGTCAGGTTGGGAAAAATCTGACGCCCTTCGGGCACCAGCCCGATCCCGGCCTGGGCGATCCGGTAAGGCGTCTGGCCGCCGATCTGCTGGCCCTCGAAGCTGATCGAGCCGCCATGCGGCGGCACCAGCCCCATGATGGAGCGGACCGTCGTGGTCTTGCCCATGCCGTTCCGACCCATCAGCGTCACGACCTCGCCGGCGCTGACGTCCAGCGACATGCCGAACAGCACCTGGCTGGTCCCGTAGGCTGTTTCGATGGAGTCGACCCTCAGCATGAGGCCTCCTCATCCGCGCCGAGATAGGCGGTGCGCACGTCCGGGTTGGCGCGGATTTCATCGACCGTTCCCGACGCGATCGCACGGCCGTAGACCAGCACCGAAATCCTGTCGGCCAGCGCGAACACGGCATCCATGTCGTGTTCGATCAGCAGGATGGTAAGCTTGCCCTTGAGTCCCTTCAGGATTTCCACCATGAGGCTGGATTCCTCGGGTCCCATCCCCGCCATCGGCTCGTCGAGCAGCAGCATGGTGGGCTTTCCCGCCAGCGCCATCGCGATTTCGAGCTGGCGATGTTCGCCATGGCTCATGTCCCGCGCCGTCACATCGGCCCGGTCGCCGAGTCCGACAAGATCGAGCGCCTGCCGGGCCGGATCTCGCAGCCGGGCCTCGCCGCGCGCCGCGCGCCAGAATCGGAAGGAATGGCCGTCATGCGCCTGGACCGCCATGGCGACATTGTCGAGCGCGGTGAACTCGTGAAAGATGCTGGTGATCTGGAACGTCCGCGCGAGCCCGAGGGCCGACCGCGCCGGCGCGGGCAGCGCAGTGATATCGCGCCCGTCGAACAGAATGCGGCCGGAATCCGGCTTCAATGCGCCCGAAAGCTGGGAGATCAGCGTCGTCTTGCCGGCGCCGTTGGGGCCGATGACGGCGTGAACGCCGAGCGGCTCGACGGCAAGATCGAGATTGTCGGTCGCGCTGACGCCGCCGAAGCTCTTGCGCAGATTTTCGACCTTCAGCAGGGGCTCAGCCATCTACCCCTCCTTCCGGCCGAAAAACCCGAGCAGACCGCCGCGGGCAAACAGCACGACGACGATCAGGAACGGTCCGAAGATAAGCTGCCAGTACTCGGTAACGCCCGCCAGCAGCTCTTCCAGCAGCAGGAAGACGACCGCGCCGACGATCGGCCCGGCAAGACTGCCCATGCCGCCCAGCAGAACCATGATGATGAGGTCGCCCGACCGGGTCCAGTGCATCATGTCGGGGTTCACGAAATAGGTGTGATTGGCGAGCAGCACGCCGGAAAGACCGGCCATGACGCCCGCGATCACAAAGGCGGTCAGCTTGTAGCGAAAAGTCGGAAAGCCGATCGCCTCCATCCGCGCCTCGTTGGAGCGCGCGCCCTGGATGACCATGCCGAACCGGGAATTCACCATGCGATGCGAGATCCACAGGCACAGGATCAGCAGGACGAACACCAGATAATACAGGTTGGCCTTGTCGGACAGGTCGATCAGCCCGGCGAAATCGCTGGGTTCCGACAGAGGCAGCCCGTCGTCGCCGCCGTAGCGGTCGAGACTGACGCCGAGAAAATACATCATCTGCGCCAGCGCCAGCGTAATCATGATGAAATAGACGCCTCGGGTCCGGAGGCTGATCGCGCCGAACACCAGCGCGAAGACGGCGGACGCCGCAAGCGCCAGCGGCCACTGAAGAAAGCCGTTCGCCAGCCCGTGTTCGGCGCAGATGCCGACGGTATAGGCGCCGATTCCGACGAACGCCGCGTGGCCGAAGCTGATCATCCCGCCATAGCCCATGATCAAATTGAGGGACAGCGCGCCGATCGACAGGATCATTATCCGGCGGCCGAAATCGGCGTAGAACGGCACTTCGGTCCACTCCGCAATGGCGGGGACAAACGCCAGCACGGCAAATATGCCGATAACGATGAGGATCTGCGCGCGATTCGCCATCGCCTACCCCGACCGCGCCGGAAACAGGCCCTGGGGCCGGAAGAACAGCACGCCGGCCATCAGGATATAGATCAGCATCGAAGCAGCGGCGGGCGCCGCTGTCTCGGCGGCGTTGACCGGCAGGAACAGCTTGAAGAACACGTCGAGGAAAGACCGGCCGAGGATTTCCATCACCCCGATCAGCAAGGCGCCGACGAACGCACCCCGGATCGAGCCGATGCCGCCGATCACGATCACCACCAGAACCTGGATCAGGATATTTTCGCCCATCCCGATCGTCGCGGCAAAAATCGGGCCCGCGAGCACGCCGGCAAGCGCCGCCAGGGCCGCGCCGAGCCCGAACACCAGCGTGAACACCTTCTTGATGTCGATGCCGAGCGCGCCGACCATCTCGCGGTTGGATGCGCCGGCCCGGATCAGCATCCCGGTTCGCGTCTTGACCACCAGCACATAGAGAAACGCGGCCACCAGCAGCCCGACCCCGATCACCACGATCCGGTATATCGGCAATGGCACGCCGAACAGCTCAAGCGCCTGGTTGAGCACCGGCGGCAGAGCGACCTCGATTCCCGCAGGCCCCCAGATCAGCCGCACCGTCTCGTTGAAGAACAGGATCATCCCGAACGTCGCCAGCACCTGGTCGAGGTGCCCCCGGGCATAGAGACGCCGCAGGACCAGCATCTCGACAACGATGCCGAGCAACAGGGTCGCCGGCAGCGCAACGGCGATGCCGAGCAGAAAGGAGCCGAAGAACTGGGTCGCGGACGCCGCGATATAGGCGCCCATCATGTAAAGCGACCCGTGCGCCAGATTCATCAGATCCATGATGCCGAACACCAGCGTCAGCCCGGCGGCGAGCAGGAACAGCAGCATGCCGTACTGGATGCCGTTGAAGAGCTGTTCGAAGAGGAGAGCGCTATCGACCATGGAGGAGAGGAACCCGGACCCGAATACGGAAACGGGGGCGCGACCGGCGCCCCCGTTCCGTCAAACGCCGTTCAGATCACCAGGTTTTCTTCATCTTGCACTTGCCGTGATAGACGTCCTGATGGTTCTCGTAGACTTTCTGCACGATCTTGGTCGTCCAGTTTCCGCTGGCATCGGCCACCACCTGACGCAGGTAGAAATCCTGGATCGGGAAATGGTTGTTGCCATAAGTGAACTTGCCGCGCACCGACGGGAAATCCGCCTGACGCATCTTCGCCCGCATGGCCTTGACCTTCTTGAGGTCGCCGCCGGCCGCGGCGACCGCGCTGTTGATCAGCATGATCGAGTCGTAGCTCTGCGCGCCGTAATGAGACGGGTAGGAACCGAACTTCTTGCGATAGTCCGCCACGAACTTCTTGTTGACCGGCGTATCGAGGTCGGGAGACCAGAACTGCGTCGAGTATGTTCCGAGCACGTTCTGCAGCTTGGCGCTCTGCAGCTTCGGCAGGCTCAGCGAATCGACCGAGAACACGCTGTAGAGCGGCGTCTTGGTCATCCCGGCCTGCGCATACTGGCGCATGAAGGCGTTGGTCGCGCGGCCCGGATAGAAAATGAACACCCCGTCCGGGCTGGCGGAACGAGCCTTGGCGAGCTCCGCCGAGAAATCGAGCTGTGTCGGCCACTTGGTAAGATCCTTGCCGAGAATCTTGCCCTTGAAGGTCCGCTCCACGCCCGCGACCATGTCACGGCCCGCCGCATAGTTCGGCGCGACAACGTAAAGGCTCTTCACGCCGCGCTTGTTGAGCACCTCGCCCATCGCCATCGGAACCTGGTCGTTCTGCCAGGATGTCGAGAAAATGTTCTGGTGGCACAGGCTGCCCGCGATCTTTGACGTACCGGCATTAGAAATTACCCAGATCTTGCCGGATTTGACGATCGAGTTGCGGGACGCCAGCGCGACATGCGACCAGATGAAGCCCGACATGAAGTCGACCTTGTCCTTGCTCAGCAGCTTCTCTGTTTTCTGCTTGCCGACTTCCGGTTTGACCTGATCGTCCTCGAACAGCACTTCGACCGGAATGCCGGCCATTTTGCCGCCGAGATGGTCGAGCGCGATTTCCACGGACTGGCGCATGTCCTTGCCGATCACGCCGGCGCCGCCGGAAAGCGTCGTCACGAAGCCGATCTTGACCTTGCTTGCCTTCGCCGCCATTGCCTGGGGCGCTGCCATCGCCATCGCGAGGGCCGAAATCGTGAAAAGAAATGTTTTCTTCATTGTCGCGTTCTCCCTGATGCAGACACTTGCGCGGATAGTATCGTAAGAGCCTTTGACGGCCAATCCTCTCAATTTTCTACGGTCATAGACGCGCCGCCAGTTCCGCGACCGCTTTCGCCACGGCGCCGGTGCGCGCATCCATCCCGCCGAAGAAAAACGTATCCTTCCAGCTCGGCCGCAGCGCCAGCCGCGCGATCCAGTCCGCCACGCGGGGATGCGCATTCGCGATATCGGGCCGAAGGTCGGTCATCCGTTCGACGAAAGGCACCATGGCGATATCGGCCAGCGAGAAGACGTCGCCGGCGAGATACGCCCCCTGCCCCAGCGCGTCTTCCATCCGCTCGAAGGTCTGGCGCATCCTGTCATAGGCGCCTTCGAGCTCTTCGTCGGTGAAACCGCCGCGCGCCACCTGTTGCCAGCGCGACCGCCGTTCCTCGGTCGGCACGCGGCCCAGAACGGCTTCAAGTTCGTCGTCCGACAGTTTTTCCGCAACCGGCCGGCTCAGCTTGTCCCAGGTTGGCACGTAAACCGCGGCATAACCGACATCGTCCGACCATTTTTCCCATTCCTTCATCCGCGCCTTGCCGACCGCGTCAGCGGGGGTAAGCGACGGTTGCGGGAATTTCTCTTCCAGATAGTCGATGATGAAGGTGGATTCGCAGATCGGCTCGCCATCGTGCACCAGGGTCGGCACGACGCCTTTCGGGTTGAGTTTCAGGTAATCGGGGTCGTGCTGCTCGAATTTCTGCAGATTCAGCAGGCGGCTTTCCCACTCCAGCCCCTTTTCGGCGAGACACATCCGCACCTTCTTGGAACAGGTGGAGGCGAGCCCGTGATAGAGCGTCAGCATGGCGGAAATTCCTTTTGGTGAACCGCTTTGTATCGGACCCTCAGTATCGCCTAGACTGAACGCGCCGCCCACCCCGGAGAATTTTCATGCCCGAAACCCATACGAAACCGCCGTTCCGCGCGGACCATGTCGGAAGCCTGCTGCGTCCGGCGGAACTGCTCGCCGCGCGTTACGCCGAGGGCGCGGAAGCGCCCACCGAAGACGCGCTGAAGGCGCTGGAGGACCGTCACATCCCGGACGCCATCGCGTTGCAGGAAAGGGCCGGGCTGCAGTCGATCACCGACGGCGAATTCCGGCGCGGTTCGTTCCGATCCCCCGTGGTGTCGCAGATCGACGGGTTCAGGACAGTACCGCAGGATCCGGTCTGGGCCGCCCGGGACGAGGACGGGCATTCGCACCCTCTCGGCGACGCACCGGTCGCCGTGGCAAAGCTGCAGCGCAACCGGGGCATCGCCACCAACGAGTTCGCCTTTCTCAAGGACCGTACGACGCGCACCCCGAAAGTCTGCCTGCCGGCGCCGTCCTATCACTGTTTCTACCGCGCTCCGGACAAGGCGGCCTATCCCGACCCGGACGAGTATATCGAGGATCTGGTCCGCATCTATCGGGAGGAGCTCGGGGCGCTGGCCGCGCTGGGTGCGCGCTACGTGCAGTTCGACGAGGTTATCCAGGCCTATCTGTGCGACGAGCGCATCCGCGGCGTGGTTCGCTCGCGGGGCGACGATCCCGACCGGCTGTCGCGGCTTTACGTGAAGATGATCAACCGCATCATCGCCGGCCGGCCCGACGACATGACCGTCGCCGTGCATTTCTGTCGCGGCAATTCGATGGGCCGCTGGGTCGCCGAGGGCGGCTACGATCCGGTATCCGAAATCGTGTTCGGCGGGCTCGAAGCGGACGCGCTCTTCATGGAATACGACAGCCCGCGCGCCGGCGATTTCGGTCCGCTGCGCCATGTGCCGGACGGCAAAGTCGTGGTGCTCGGCCTCGTCAGCACCAAGACCGGCGAGATGGAGGATAAGGACGGCCTGAAGCGTCGCATCGACGAAGCCGCCGCCTTCGTTTCGCTGGATCGCCTCTGCCTCAGCCCGCAATGCGGCTTTGCCAGCCGCGACAAGGGCAACCCGGTCACGGTCGATGACGAAATCGCCAAGCTGGGTCTCGTGGTCGAGATTGCGACGGATGTGTGGGGCGGCGTCCTGCCCTCTCGGGCGTAAGGCCCGACAAGCGGCTCTGGAACGACCGCCGGGGGCGGTTTCTGCGCTAGCCCGCCGCCATCGTCTTGAGGCGGTCGGCTGCCTCCGCGCCCTTTTCCGCCATCAGCGGCAAATATTTTTCGTTCAGCCAGTCGCCGATGCCGGTCTGGAAGCTCGGCCGCATCTGGATGCGCTCAAACCATGCCGGCACGCGCGGACGGCTGTCCCACAGCCATGTCATCTGCAGATGGGTGAGCCGCACCATGTAAGGCGTATAGGCGATATCGGCGAGGGAAAACCCGTCGCCCGCCAGCCAGTCGGCCTCCTGCAGCGCGGCGTCGATATCGCCGATCAGCCTGTCGAACCGCCTGACGGCGCCCGGCAGGAACTTCGAGTCGAGCCCCTTCAGGATGTTTTCGCGCTGTCGCTCGCGCTTGCCCGGATCGGGGATGTTCTCGATCGTCCGTCGGATCTCTTCCTCGGTCTTGATGGCGAAATGCTGGTAACGGAACGCGATGGACGACGACAGCACGCCGGTCATCGCGTGCAGACCTTCGTCGAGCTGCTTCATCCAGAGCCGCATCCGCGTCTTGCCGTACGGATCGGCGGGGCGTAGCGGCGGATCGGGAAACCGGTCGTCGAGATATTCCATGATGACCGTGGATTCGATCACCACTCTGCCGTCGTCGATCAGCGTCGGTACCACCCCTGCGGGGTTGAGTTTGAGATAATCCGGCCGGTGCTGCGGGCCTTCGCGCAGGTTGAAATGAATGCCTTCCCAGTCGAGCCCCTTCTCGGCAAGCGTCAGCCGCACCTTCTGGGCGCAGGTCGACATGTCGTTGTGATAGAGCGCCAGCATCGGTTCAGCCCGCGGCGAGTACAGCCTTCACGCCATCGACGTTTTCGCCGCCCTTCTCTTCCATCAGCGACAGAAAATCCGGGTTGAACCACTCGACCATGCCTTTCTGGTAGGACGCCCGCTCGCGCGTCCGCTCCAGCCAGTCGGCAACGCGCGGGCGCTGGTCGAACAGCCAGGTCTGCTGCAGGTGCGCGACGCGCGTGACGTAAGGCGCGAACGCGATATCGGCCAGCGAGTAGCTATCGCCCGCCATCCAGCTCGTCTCCGAGAGCGACGCCTGCATGTCGTCCAGCATTTTTACCGCCCGCCGGATCGCCGGTCTGAAGAAGCGGGACTCGACACCTTCCAGAACGTTTTCGGTCATGCGTTCGCGCTTGACCGGATCGACATAGCCGTCGAGCGTCTTCTTCAGCTCCTCGTCGGTCTTGCCTTCCATGAACTGGTAGCGGAAGGCGATGCAGGCGCTGATCGTCGCCGAGGCCGCATGCAGCCCCTCGTCGAGCTGCTTGACCCAGAGCCGCATTTTCGCGCGTCCGTAAGGGTCGGCGGGCTTGAGCGGCGGGTCGGGAAAGATGTCGTCGAGATATTCGTCGACCACGGCGGATTCGTAGACGATCCTGCCGTCATGGATGATGGTCGGCACCACGCCGTTGGGATTGATCGCGATGTATTCGGGCCTGTGCTGATCGCCGGCCCGCAGGTTGAAATGGTGCGAAACGAAATCCTGTCCCTTTTCCGCCAGCGTGATCCGCACCTTCTGAGAACAGGTGGACATGCCGTTGTGGTAAAGCTCGATCGTCACTGAATCATCCCTCGGTTCTGCGTTTGATCGCGGTCGCGGCGATTATCGGCAAAACCGCCCGGCCGCACAACGCGGCACGATGTCTCTCAGGTCATCAGGCCGGGCAGATACAGGGCAAGCATCGGGAAGGCTACCAGCAGCACCACGAGTATCAGATCGCATAGCAGGAACGGCGCCGCCGCGGAGGCAACCTCGAACAACGTGGTTTTCTTGACCATGCCGAGCATGATGTAGAGCAGAAGCCCGAACGGCGGGGTTGTCTGGCTCATTTCCAGCGACATCAGAACGACCACGGCGAACCAGATGGGATCGAACCCGATCGACGTGCTGAGAGGAAAGAAGATCGGCACCGTGATCAGGATCATCGATACCGGGTCCATGAACATACCGAGAGCGATCAGAATGGCGAACATGGCGACGAGAATGACCAGCGGCGATACCTGAAAGCCCGTGGCCCAGGAGATCAACCCGCTGCTCGCCCCCGACATCGCGAGAAGCTGGCTGAACACGGTCGAGTTCATCAGGATGATGAATACCATCCCGGCAGTCTTGAAGGTCGACATCAGCGCTTCCCGGATCGCCTTCGACGTCAGACAGCGGAACGCCGCGGCCAGCAGAAGTACGCCGAGCACGCCGAAGCAGGCGGCTTCTGACGGGGTTGTGATGCCCAGGATGATGAATCCCACAACCAGCATCACGATCAGGCCCATCGGCAGCAGATTGACGCAGACGCTGAGGAGCTTTTCCGCGACCGTCGATTTCGGCACGTCATAGCTGGGCGCGCTTTCCGGGTTCCGCCAGAGTTGAAAACCGATCATCGCGGCGTACAGCCCGGCCAGAAGAAATCCGGGAATCAGTCCGGCGACCAGTAGCCGGCCGACATCGATGTTCGCCACCGATGCCAGCAGTACCGCCAGGTTCGAGGGCGGAATGATCATCGCCAGCCCGCCGGTGCCGAGGATGGGCCCCATCGCCATCCGGTTCGAATAGCCGCGCCGCTGCATCTCGGGAACCAGCAGCGACCCCAGCATCGCGGTGTTGGCCATCGATGAGCCGGTCAGTGTCGAAAACAGAGAGCCGCCGAGAACTGTAAGGAAGCAGAGACGGCCGGGCAGCCGACCGAGCAGCTTGTCCAGCGCATCGAACACGCGACCCGCCAGACCGGTCTGAAAGAACAGCGCGCCCATCAGAATGAACATCGGAATGGGCAGCAGCGTGAAGGTCGTCAGAAGATTGGTGGAATCCTGGACGATGCGCGACATCACCGACCAGCCCCCGGAGAAAACGAAGATGCCTATGACGTTCGTCAGCAGGAAGGAGAAGGCCACCGGCAACCCGATCGCCATGCCTGCGATGATCATGCCGAGCAGGAGCGCGCCGGCGTCGTACCATTCCATTGTCGGTTTTCTCCCCGGCCTACATGTTGTCTTTCACTTCGCCGAGATCGTATGTGTAGTAGGAGGCGAGTCCCGCCAGATAGCGGACGAATTCGAGCCCCGAGAGGAAAAATCCCAACGGCAGCGGAAGGTAGAGCAGCCAGTACGGCAGGTTGACGCCGCGCACATCGAGGATCCCGCGCACGAGCGCCTCTACGAACAGACCGGCCGAATACCAGGCCATGAGCATGCAGAGCGCAAAACAGATCAGATAGACGAGTTTCGCCAGGATACGCTGCGCCGGACGCGGCAGCTGCGCGACGACGGCCTCGATCACCACATGGCCGCGTACGCGCACCAGATAAGGAGCAGCGCACATCGCGAAGTAAAGCAGTCCGTATTCGACCACCGCGAGCGTAAACGCGAACGGTTTGACGCCGATGCTGCGCAGGCCGACATCGAGAACGATCAGCGCGAAAAGCGCGGCAACGATGGCGCAGCCAACCCAGGCCAGCGCCATCGATGCCCGCGAGAGCGCACGGTCGAAAGAGGCAAGCATTGCTGCGGCCCGTGACACGTGCCGACCCGCTATTCCGCCCGGTAGAGGTGGGCCCGGAGCGCGCCGATGTCGCCGTCCCTGGCGAGCTTGCGATACTCCGCCCAGATTGCATCGTACGCGACCGACAGATATTTTTGCGCCGCTGCCCCCTGAAGGGCGATGTCTTTCACGCCCGACTGTCGGATCGTCCTGTCGTCCGCTTCGACTTCCTTCTTCATAAAGACGAGCGCGGTCCTTTCATATTCGCGCGACAGGCTCTCGATCGCCGATTTCTGCGCCTGGGTGAGGGAGTTCCACTTGCACAAATTCATGGTGACGACGGTGTTCGACCGGTAATAGGGCGGGGTCACGCGAACCTTGACCAGCTTGTGAAGGCCGAGCGCGGGAACGCCCGTTTCGGGCCAGCCGAACCCCTGAACGAGACCGCGCTGAAGGCCGGTGTAGATCTCGCTTTCCTTCATGTTGATCGTTACCGAGCCGAGCGCCTCGAAAAGCGGTTTGTAAGTACCGGTGGCGCGCATCTTCAACCCCGACAGGTCGGGAACGCCATCCGCCCGCATCTTCGGCACGACCGTCAGATAGGTATTGTACCCGGTTTCGCTTTCTCCCCAGGCGATCAGCTTGGTGTTCATTTTTTTCTGGTAGAGGCCGTCGAGCATCGCAAACCCGCCGTTCCTGTGCAGTTCAGAGACGGGAATATTGGAGGCCAGCATGGCGTACCCTTCGGGAAACGCGCCGATGTAGTAGGATGTCGGGCCGTGCAGGATATCGAACTGCCCCTTGCCGACCGCCTCACCGCCGTTATTGGGCCGTACGACCTCCGGCCCGCCGACGAGGCGAACGGCGACCACGCCCTTCGCCTTTTCGTTCAGCGGCTTGACGAAGTTCGCAACGAAGCTCTTCGTTATCGGGTTGGTCGGCTACAGGCTGGTGATGGCGGTCAGCCTTGCCTCGGCTGCGGCGGCCGACGACGCAGCGGCAATGACGCTTGCGAGACCAGCGGCGAAGACAACACCCGACCTGGTGAGTGTGGATTTGAAGTGCGTGGACATGAATTGCCTCCGGCATTCCGGCACGGGCTGAGGCGGCGCTCCCAGCAGGAGCACAGACAAGCGAGGACCGGTGCGTATCAAAGAAAAACTTCCGTGGCGCCGAGTTCCACCCGGGCCGAGTGAAAAATGGGAACGGGCCGAACACCCCGCAATACGGTCCCGAAAATAATCCGGCGCTTTGCAATATCGGGGGGAATTGCCGATGATCGGCGGACCCGTTAGCAGGAGTGTTCCCATGCCCGAGAAGCTGATCCCCACTACCGTCGTCGGCTCCTACGTCCAGCCTGGCTGGCTGGTCGACCAGACCATGCTGCGCGCCATCGTTCCGCCGCGCGTCCGGGCTGCGGAAATCTGGAGGATCGATCCGGACGGGCTGGAAGACGCGCAGGATGCGGCGACGCTGGCGGCGATCCGCGACATGGAGCGCGCCGGCATCGACATCATCACGGACGGGGAAATCCGGCGGGAGAGCTATTCCAACCGGTTCGCGACCGCGCTGGACGGGGTCGATGTCGATAACCCGGCCGAGGTGCCCGGCCGCAGCGGCAAGCCGATACCGGTGCCGCGCATCACCGGCCCGATCCGGCGGCGGCACCCGGTCGAGGTGCGCGACATCGAATTTCTGCGCGGCAATACCGACCGCGCCGTCAAGATCACCATTCCGGGCCCGTTCACCATGACCCAGACCGCTGTCGACGAGCATTACGGCGACGACGAGGCCTGCGCCATGGCGTTCGCCGAGGCGGTAAACGAGGAGATCAGGGATCTGTTCGCCGCCGGCGCCGACATCGTTCAGATCGACGAGCCCTGGATGCAGGCGCGCCCGGACGCGGCGAAGCGCTACGCCGTAAAGGTGATCAACCGGGCGCTTGAGGGCGTAACCGGCACGACAGCCGTGCATATGTGTTTTGGCTACGCCCACGCGGTCAAGAACAAGCCGGAGGGCTATTCCTTTCTGCCCGAGCTCGCCGCCTGTAACGCCGACCAGATTTCGGTGGAGGCGGCGCAGCCGGGGCTCGATGTCGCCGCGCTGAAGGCGCTTTCCGGCAAGACCATCGTTCTTGGGGTCATCGACCTGGGCGACGAACGGGTGGAGACCGCGGACACGGTGGCGAATCGAATCCGCGCCGCGCTCGAAATCGTCGAACCGGACAGGCTGATTCCCGCCCCCGATTGCGGCATGAAGTACCTATCGCGCGATGCCGCCTTCGGAAAGCTGAAGGCGCTTGCCGACGGCGCGGCGATCGTGCGCGCGGAACTGGCCGGCTGATTACCGTCGGGCGGCCTTTTTCCCGGCCTTTTTCTTCCCGGCTTTCTTGCCCGCCTTCTTCGCGGCCTTTTTGGGTGCGGATTTCTTTGCCGCCTTTTTGCCGCCGCCCGTCTTGCCGCGTTCCGCCGCGACTTTCAGGTCCAGCTGGCCGAGCCCGGGCCGGTATGTCTTTTCGTCCAGGAACTGGCGCATGCCCTCGTCCCGGCCCGGAATGGGGTCGGTCGCCTTGCAGGCGATGCCCTTCATGGCGAGATAATCCTGCGCTTCCTCGACCGCCATGCGGCGCACGGCGCGAATCGCATCCTTGGTAAAGCGCACCGCGTTGGGCGATTTTGTCATCAGCTTTTTGGCGAGCTTGACGGTCTCCGCGCGCAGTTTCGATTTCGGCACCGAATAGTTCACCAGCCGGATTTTCTCGGCTTCCTTGCCGTCGAACGGGTCGCCGGTTACCGCATAGTAGAGCGCGTCGCGGTAGCTCAGCACGTCGGCCGCGTTCCAGCTTACGATGCCGCCGGGGATGATGCCCCAGTTGACTTCCGACAGGCCGAAGATGGCCTCGTTCGCCGCGATGGCGAAATCGCAGGCGCAAAGCTGGGTAAACGCGCCGCCATAGCAATAGCCGTTGACCATCGCGATGGTCGGCTTGGGAAATTTGACCAGCTTGTTCCAGCGCCATTCATGGCTGATCTTGTTGGCGTGAGACCGCGCCTTCGCGTCGCGTTCATTGGCCCGAAAGTAGAGCGCAAGATCCTGCCCGGCGCACCATGCCTCCCCCGCACCGGTCAGCACGACGACCTTGACCTCGTCGTCGTCGGCCATCATGTCGAGCGCTTCGTTCATGTCCGCATGCAGCGCGGGGCTCATCGCGTTGCGCTTTTCCGGACGGTTGAGGATGACCCAGCCGATCCCGTCCTTCTTTTCCATTTTTACGTTGTTGAGCGATTTCATGCCCGCCATTTCGTTGCCTCCCTTTCCGGCAGTTTCGTTATGTCGAAAAGCGTATCAGCGGGCCGCGCCCCTCACAAGACAGGGCGCCGCCGCCCAAACGGAAACGGCCCGGTCGAAAACCGGGCCGTCTGGATTCGTCTTCCGATCGCCGCTAACTACCCATCAGGCTTGGCAGGTAAAGGGCCACCCCCGGGGCCGCGATCAGGATCAGGATCAGGATGAAGTCGCAGAACAGGAACGGCAACGCCGCAGCCGCGACCTCGAACAATGTCGTCCCTCGAACCATCCCCATCATGATGAACAGCAACAGGCCGAAGGGCGGGGTCGTGGCGCTCATTTCCAGCGACATCAGAACGATCAGCGAGAACCAGATAAGGTCGTAGCCGAGCGATCCGGCCAGCGGATAGAAGATCGGCACGGTAATCAGCATCATGGACACCTGATCCATGAACATGCCGAGCAGGATCAGCACCAGGAACATGCAGCTAAGAATCAGGATCGGCGGCACATCAAAGCCGGTTGCCCAGCCGACCAGGCCGCGGCTCGCGCCCGACATCGACAGAAGCTGGCTGAACACGGTGGAGTTCATCAGGATGAAGAACACCATGCCGGCCACGCGGATGGTTCCCATCAGAGACGTCGTGAACGCGTTCCATGTGAACATGCGTCTCGCGATCGCCAGAATGAGCACGCCGACAACGCCGAATGAGGCGGATTCCGACGGCGTGGCCCAGCCGAGCACGATAAAGCCGATGACCATAAAGACCACGAGGCCCATCGGCAGAATATTGACGCCAATCTGATAGAACTTTTCGCCCCAGGTCGTGGGTTCGACCTCATAGCTCGGGGCGGATTCCGGATTGCGCCAGAGCTGGAACCCGATCATCGCCGCATAAAGCACCGCCAGCAGGATCCCGGGCAACAGACCCGCGATCAGCAGCCGCCCGACATCGACCTGGGCAATCGACGCCAGCAGGACACCGAGGGAAGAAGGCGGAATGATCATCGCCAGCCCGCCGGTACCGAGAATCGGCCCCATCGACATCTTCTTGCTGTAGCCGCGCCGGGTCATCTCGGGCACGAGCAACGAGCCCAGCATCGCGGTGTTGGCCATGGTCGAGCCGGTCAGGGTCGAAAACAGCGACCCTCCGATAACCGTCAGAAAACACAGTCTTCCCGGTATTTTTCCAAGCAACTTGTCCAGCGCGTCGAAAACCTTGATCGCAAGACCGGTATGGAAGAACAGAGAGCCCATCAGGATAAACATCGGGATGGGCGACAGGGTGAAGGAGGTGATCAGGTTGGTGGCGTTATCCGCAATCTGCGGCAGAACGGGCCAACCGCCCGAAAATACAAAGATGCCAATAATGTTGGTGACCATGAAGGTGAAGGCGACCGGGAACCCCAGCGCCATGCCACCAACAACGCACCCAAGAAGGAGCCCCCCGGCCTCATACCACAACATAGATCAGACCCCGTCCTTCACTTCGCCGAGATCGTAGGAGTAGTAAGACCGCAGTCCGACGAAATACATGGTAAACTCAAGTGCAACCAACGCAAAACAGAGCGGTAATGGCAGGAATTGCAGCCAGTAAGGCATATCGACGCCACGGACATCTAGTTCTCCGCCTACCCAGTAATCCCAGAAAATGCCCCAGCAAAGATAGGCAAACAGGAACGAAACCAGCAGGCAGGTGAGATAAACGATCTTGGCGAGCGGCTGCCGGATTGCATCCGGCATTGCCGCCACCAGCGCCTCAATCACGACATGTCCGCGCTCGCGCACAAGGAACGGCGCGGAACACATCGCAAGATACAGAAGCCCGTACTCGACCACCGACGACGTGAACAGCGGCGGCCGCAAACCGAATGATCGTATCGACACGTCGATGGTGATCATCAGAAACATGCAGGGGATCAGGGCACACGCAAACCATGCAAGCCACGTGCTCACCCTGCCGAGTTGTCGGTCAAATGCCTCTAACACCGGATTCCCCCCGTATGCTGTTTGACAGCGTCCCGATTACTGCTTCAGGCGCGTATCGCCAAGGTCCAGCTGACGCTGGGGCTTGCCGGGCGTGTAAAGCAGCGGCTTGAGCTGATCGTGATAGTCAGACCGCTTCTTCAGCTCTTTCCAGATTTCGCTATGCGCGATGTCGAGGTATTTCTGCGCATTCGCACCGGTAAGCTGGATATCCTGGATACCCTGTTTCTTGACCAGAACTTCTTCCTTCTGACGTTCGAGCTCAACATAGAGAACCGAAGAGGTCTCGTAATGCAGGGCCAGATTGTTCAGGAAGTCTTTCTGTTCCTTGGTCAGCGAGGCCCAGACGTCCAGATTGACCGTGACGACCTGGTTGGTCTGGTAGAAATTCGGCTGTACCCGATATTTGATCACCGGGCCGAGACCGATCGCCATGACCGAGCTGTCGGTCATGCCAAAGCCCTGAACCGTACCGCGCTGCATGGCGGTGATGATTTCGGACGACTTGATGTTGATGGTCGTCGCACCAAGCGCCCGGAACAGCGGCCGGTAGGTGCCGGTGGCGCGCATCTTGACGCCCGTCAGATCGGGAAGCCCGTCCTTCATGTTCGGCTTGATGCCGAGGAACATGTTGTAGGAGGTCATGTTCTCGCCCCAGGCGAGAAGATGGGCGCCCGCCTTTTCGGCATAAATCTTCTGCAGCAGCGCGAAACCGCCATTGGCGCGCAGCGCCCGGGGCCCCTTGTTGGCCGCCAGCAGGCCGTACCCTTCCGGAACTGTGCCGATGTAGTAGGCCGTCGGCGCGCTGAGGACGTTAAACTGACCGCGCTTCAGAGCGGCGGCAGCCTTGCGCGGCGGCACGATTTCCTGGCCGCCGAGATATTTCATCTGGATGATGCCCTTACCGAGAGCATTCGCTTCGCCCACAAAGGTCTTCAGATACGATTTTGCGAGAATGTTGGTCTGCTGCAGGGCAGTAACCGTGGTCAGCGTGCGTTCGGCGGCCATCGCGCCGGATGCCAGCAGCACGCCGGCAGTAATCGTTCCAAATGCAATTCTTGCCTTCATTGTAAATCTCTCCTGTCGAACGTTTGGGTTTGCCGCCTGTTCTCCGGGCGGCCTCCTTATTACTCAGCGGTAATGGCGCGCATAGTGACGAGGGTTTCAGGCCCTGTCAAATCCCGAACGGCAACGGGGCCGTCCCTTAGGACAGCCCCGCGATTTCGTTCGGCAATCGTTTGACAGATATGCGTATTACCGCTTTTCGTCGAGCGCCTGTCCGATCGACAGGTTGCGGTTCGCCTTGCCCGGCTTGTACAGCAGGGGGCGAAGCTGGTCATGATACTTCGACCTCGACTTCAGCTCCTTCCAAACTTCGCCATGCGCGATTTCGAGATACTTGGCGGCCGCCGCGCCTTTAAGCACAACGTCCTTGATGCCGGCCTTCTTGATGATTTCTTCTTCGCGAAGACGCTCCGCCTCGACGAACTGGACAGAGGTGATCTCGAACTCGAGGGCGATTCGCTCCAGCAGCGCCTTCTGGGCCTGGGTCAGGGACTTCCAGGTATCCATGTTGATCGTCTCGACCGTGTTGGTCTGGTAGAAATTCGGCTGCACGCGGTACTTGGTCACGGTGTGCAGACCGATCGCCGGCAGCGACACGTCGGTGAAGCCGAACCCGTCGACCGTACCGCGCTGAACCGCCGTGATCACTTCACTGCTGGGCACGTTGATGGTGGTCGCGCCGAGCGCCCGGAACAGCGGGCGGTAGGTGCCGGTGGCCCGCATCTTGAAGCCGGTAAGGTCGGGCAGACCGTCCTTGGTGAACTTCGGCGCGGTCCACAGATACATGTTGTAGGACGTCATGTTGGCGCCCCAGGACAGCAGATGCGCGCCGGCCTTCTCGGCGTAGATTTTCTGCAGCAGCTCCCAGCCGCCATTGGTGCGCAGAACCCGCGGGCCCTGGTTGGAGGCCAGCAGCGCGTAGCCTTCCGGCACGGTGCCGATATAATAGGCGGTCGGGCTCGACAGCATGTCGAACTGACCGCGCTTCAGCGCCGCGGCGGCCTTGCGCGGGGGCACGATTTCCTGGCCGCCCATGTATTTGATGGCGACCGGCCCGTCGACCGAGTTAAGCACCTTAACGAATTTCTCGAGGTAGGATTTCGTAAGGATGTTGGTCTGCTGCAGGCCGGTGACGGCGTTCAGCGTCTTCTGCTGGGCAACCGACGCGGTCGGCGCGGCAGCAATCAGTCCGGCGGCGGCAACGGCGCCAAAGCCGAGTTTCACGAATTTCATGGATCTCTCCCTATCAGGTTGTCGCGGCGGTAAATCAGGTGCGGCCGCAGAGTTGCAGACGTTTGCAGAACTCGCGCGTAGTGTGTCGAGCGCAAGCGTCGCTGTCAATCGACACGATTGCCTTTCAAGTCATTGTTAATAATAGTCTTTATCGTCCCAGCCTGCCTCGACGTCGCGTACGGAAGTCTCGGGGATGAGGTTTTTCTGCTGGCGCTGCAGGGTGCGCCGGCCATTTTCCAGATAGTCGCCCTGAGCCGCCCGTTTTGCGGCATCGGCCCAGTCCTGGGTCCAGTCGCCGAGCGAATAGCCGAACCAGGGCGGCTGCGGGCGCACCGGCGGCAGACCGAGCCGGTTCCAGACCTCGAGTCCGCGCTCCATATATTCCTGGGTCGGCAGCGCCACCGGCGGCATCGGGCTCTTCATCGTGGCGTCGATCAGCAGCGTCGAATCTTCCTCGCCGGTGTGTTCGCGCTTCGGCCCATGCCCCTGCCCGCGATGCGCCAGCGTCTGCACATCCTCGGTCGGGTTCAGGCGGTACGCCATGGCCCACAGGATCGCGTCGGCATTGTCGGGATTGATGTCGTCGTTCACCGCGATGCAGATCTTGCTGCAGTCGCCCTTGAAATAGGCCGCGCCATAGAGCGCCCGCCAGATTTCCGTCCTCGGCGTTCCGCGTTCCAGCGTCACGATGGTGACGCGCAACAGCCCGGTCAGCGGTTCGTGAAGCGATACCTTCGTCACGCCCTTGATGCCGAGCCCGTCGCGCAGATGGGCGAGGAACAGCGGTTCGTAGGCAACCCGCTTGATGACGCTCGATTCGGACGGCGCCGCCTGGCTGATATAGGAGGTCAGCACCGCGTCCTTGCGCCGCGTGATCGCCGTCACCCGCATCGGCATGTTGAATTCCTCGAGCGCGACATGGCCGTGGCTTTCGCCGAACGGGCCTTCCGGCTCCAGCATTTCGGTATCGATGACGCCCTCGATCACCAGTTCGGACTCGGCCGGGATCAGCAGGTCGGAGGTGCGTGCCTTCGTCATGCGGATCGGTGCGCCGGCCAGACCGCCGGCGACTTTTACCTCGTCCATGTCGATGGGCAGCTTCTGCGGTCCCATGAAGGCGACGCAGGGCGGGCAGCCGAGCACGATGGCGACCGGCATCTCCCTGTCGCCCCGCGCGCGGTGCTTGCGATAGTGCTGATAGCCGCCGGCGCCGCCGACGCGGGTCGCCATGCGGACCACCAGCCGGTCGGACGCCTTGAAGGCCGCGCGATAGGTGCCCATGTTCTGCACCCCGGTCTCGGGATCGCGGGTCACCACGTTGGTTGAGGTCAGCGTGGGCGCCGCGTCGAAACCCGGCGTCGAGACGGGAATCGGCAGGGCATCCAGCCCCTTGCCGTCGCCGAGAAGGTCTTCGCCCTCGAGAATGACCTCGTGACAGGGCGCATCCTCGACGATCACCGGATCGACGGGGTTGGCGATGGCATGGTCCCAGCGCTTGCCGATCTCCTCGACCGGAACGCCCATCCCGACGCTGTAGATGTCCTGGTTGGCCGCCAGCGCGCCGACCACGATGGGCAGCTCGTATTTCTGCCCCTTGGCGTTGACGATGTTGCGGAACAGGAACGCCTTGCGCTCGGCTTCCTTCAGCCCGCCGACGAACTGCCAGCGGACCAGAGAGTGCATCTCGGAATCCTTGTCGATCTGTTCGTCGACGGTAACCAGAAGGCCGGCTTCGTCCAGCTTTCTGATATGTTCGTGGAGATCGGGATAACCGCGGTCGGTGCTCATGGCGCAATGCTCGCTGGATTTCGGGAATTGGCCGTCAATATGCCGTTCCGCCCCGGATTGACAACCCCCGGCGGGGCCACATAGGTTCGCAGCGATTTTCCGGGCTCCGCAAACGGGGCCGAACAGCCGGGTTCCGCATGAAGGCCGCCCCTTTCGATTACATGCGCGCCGCCTCAATCGACGAGGCCTGCCGGGCGCTCGCCGAGGCCGGGGACGATGCGCGGCTGATCGCGGGCGGACAGACGCTGGTGCCGCTGATGGCGATGCGCATGGCGCGCCCGTCGCTGCTGATCGATATCAATGGAATCGCAGAGCTGTCGGGCATTTCGGTCGATGGCGACCACCTGCTCATCAAGGCCTGTACGCGTCAGGCGGATGCGCTGGCTTCCGATATCGTGCGCGATGCCTGCCCGCTGCTGACGGATGCGCTGTCGCATGTGGGCCATACGCAGACGCGCAACCGGGGCACGGTGGGCGGATCGCTCTGCAACGCGGACCCGTCGGCGGAAATTCCGCTGGTCGCCCGTACGCTGGATGCGGTCATGACCGCCCGCAGCGCTGCGGGCGAACGGACGATTGCGGCGGCCGATTTCTTCGATTTCGCGATGACGACGGCGCTTGAGCCGAACGAATGCCTGACGGAAATCAGGTTCCCGATCTGGCGAGACGCCGCGACGGGATACGGGTTCCACGAGGTCAGCATCCGCGACAGCGATTTCGCGCTGGCCGCTGCCGCCGCGCAGGCGACGCTCGACCCATCGGGGACCTGCGTCCGGCTGAACGTGGCCATAGGCGGCGCGTCGCCGACACCGACACGTCTGGGACCGGTGGAAGACGCGCTGACCGGGACCGACCTTTCCGACAACGCCATCGAGGCCGCCTGCGCGGGGATCGCCGCGCTGGTCGAGCCGCAGGGCGATGTCCACGCCGATGCCGATTACCGCCGCCGCGTCGTCCGTGTCATGGCGATCCGCGCGATTGCCTCTGCCCGAAACGGGGCGACATCGTGAGCGAACATACGATCCGGATGACCGTCAACGGTCGCGAGATGGAAGGCAACGCCGAGGCACGCACCACGCTGGTCGATTTCCTGCGCGACACGCTCGACCTGACCGGCACCCATGTGGGCTGCGAGCACGGCGTGTGCGGCGCCTGCTCGGTCGTCATGGACGGCAGGCCGGTCCGGTCCTGTCTCCTCTATGCGGTGCAGGCCGACGGCGCGGAGATCACCACCGTGGAAGGGCTCGAAGGGGCCGAGGGCGAACTGTCGCCGCTTCAGGACGCATTCTGGGAAAACCATGCAATGCAGTGCGGCTACTGCACACCCGGCATGCTGATTGCGACCCATGCGCTGCTGTCGGAGAACCCCGATCCCGACGAAGACGATATCCGCGAGGCCATCGGCGGCAATCTGTGCCGGTGCACCGGCTATCAGCAGATCGTCGAGGCGGTAAAGATGGCCGCCGAAAAGATGAGGAAAGGCTGATGGACGGCGATTTCAAGTTCGTCGGCAAAAAGCGCCGGGTCAAGGAAGACCGCCGTTTCGTGACGGGCCGGGGCCGCTATGCCGCCGACCTGCGCCTGCCGGGCATGCTCCACGTGGCGATGGTCTCCAGCCCCTACGCCTGCGCCGAGATCCGAAGTGTCGATGCCGGCGCCGCGCTGGCCATGCCGGGCGTCCGCTACGTGCTGACCGGCGACGAGCTGTTCGACCATATCAACCCGCTCCTGTCGGGTCTCGATCTGCCCAACGTCAAGCGCGTGCCGCTGGCGCGCGGCCGGGCGCGCTATGCGGGCGAATGGGTCTGCGCCGTGGTTGCGGAAAGCCGCGCCATCGCGGAAGACGCGGCCGAACTGGTCGAGATCGATTACGGCATGCTCGATTACGTGATCGACCCGGAAGAGGCGATCGAACCCGAGGCGCCCCTGGTCCATCCGGAACACGGCTCGAACGTTCTGTTCGACAAAACCTGGACATGGGGCAACGTGGACGGCGATTTCGCGGCGTCCGCGCATTCGGTCAAGTACCGCGCGCGGTGGAGCCGCTGCTCGACCATTCCGATCGAGACCTTCGCCGTCACGGCAAGCTGGGATCCGGGCCGCGAAGTGCTGGATGTCTGGGCGTCGATCCAGATGCCGAAATATCCCGAACAGATCGCGCGCGGGCTTCGCATGCCGGTCAATGCCGTCAACGTCCATTTCGACATCGATGTCGGCGGGTCCTACGGGCTCAAGCGCGGCATCCGCCAGACCATCATCGTCGGCTATCTGAGCCGGAAACTGCGCGCGCCGGTGCGCTTTATCGAGGACCGGCTGGAGAATCTGGCCGGCGGCGAAATGCACGGGCCCGACCGCATCTTCGACATCGAGATGGCCTATGACGACGACGCCACGATCCGCTCGATCCGCATTCACGCGACCGACGATGCCGGCTGCTATCCGGGTCGCGCGCCGCTGCAGCTCGGCAAGCCGGTCAGCGCCATCGTCGGCCCCTACCGGATTGCCAGCGCGCAGTACCGGGCCATGTCGGTCACCACCAACAAGACCAGCCAGGAGGCGGTGCGCGGGTTCGGCCAGGCGCCCACCAACTTCGCCATCGAAACCGGCATCGACAGGATCGCGCGCGCGCTGAAGCTCGACCGCGACGAGGTGCGCCGCCGCAACCTGGTGCGGGCCGACGAGTTCCCGTGGCGCATCCCGTCCGGCTCGGAATACGACAGCGGCGACTATCACACGGTGCTGGACAAGGTGATGAAAGCCGCCGGCTGGGACGATCTGCTTGCAAAGCGCGATGCGCTGCGCGCCGAAGGAAAGCTCGCCGGGCTCGGCCTGTCGACCTGTCTGGAGCCGTCGGGCGGCAACTCGTCCTTCGAGCCGTTGTTCAACCCGAAGAACGACACCACCACCTGGATGGAAGCCTGCCTGATCAAGGTCGACATGCTGGGCGGCGTGACGGCGACCATCAACACATCGACCTCCGGCCAGGGACACGAAACGCTGGTCTCGGTCGCGGTCGGCGAGACGCTCGGCATCGACCCGGATAGGATCAGGGCGATCCACGCGGAATCGCTCGACGCGCTGCCGTCGAACAGCCCGGTGGGCTCGCGCATGGCGATCATGCTGGGCGGCGCCGCGGCCGGGGCGGCGAAGAAGATCAAACAGAAGGCGATGGAAATCGCCGCTCATAACTTCCAGCTTCCGGTCGACCGGCTGGTCTATGACGGCGGCGACGTCCATGTCGAGGGCAATCCCGACCGCAGGATGACCTGGCTCGAAATCGTCGATATCGCGCACCGCAGATATCACGACATGCCGCTCGGTTCCGAGCCGGGACTGCAGGCCAACTTCACCTGGGAAGTACCGACCGGAGGCGCGCTGCCGGCCGAGGACGGCACGGTGCAGATGTATCCGTGCTACGCGTTCGAGGCGCATATTCCGCTGGTCGCCATCGATCGCGATACCGGGCAGGTCGAAATCCTCGACTATTACATCGGCCACGATTGCGGCACGGTCATCAACCCGGACATCGTGCGCGGCATGACGCTGGGCGGCATCGCCCACGGGATCGGCGCGGCGCTCTACGAAAAGTTCGAATATGACCGCGAGACCGGCCAGCTCATGGCGGGCTCGTTCATGGATTACCTGCTGCCGTCATCGCACGAGGTGCCGCCGGTGGAGATCGTCAAACACTCGACCCCCTCGCCGCTGACCGAGTTCGGCCAGAAGGGATCGGGCGAATCCGGCTATCTCGGCGCGCCGGCGGGTATCGCCAGCGCCGTCAATGACGCGCTGGAGCCGCTGGGACTGCATCTCGATACGCTGCCCATGCGGGTGCGCGATATCGAAAAACTCATCAACGGGAGAGAACAATGAGCGACCTTATTCTGGAACAGGACGGGCGGATCCTCCGCGCCACCTTCAACCGCACCGAGGATTGCGGCGTTTCCGACAACATGGCGGCAGAGCTGATCGACGCGCTGGCCACCGCGCACGAGACCGCCGACCTGGTGGTGCTGAGGAGCGCCGGCGAGCATTTCTGCACCGGGCGCATCCGCGACGCGAGCAAGGGACCGCCCGCGCCGGGCGCCTACGAACGCCGCCCGGAATACGACCCGATCTTCTATTGCTACAAGGCGATCAAGGACGCCATCGTGCCGGTGTTCGGCGTGATCGAGGGCAAGTGCATGGGATTCGGCACCGCCGTCGCCTCGGTCTGCGACGTCACCTTCGCGAGCTCCACCGCGACGTTCAACATCCCGGAGATGGAACACAACATCATGCCGACCATGGTGATGTCGGCGGTCTACGACCGGATGAACCGCAACGCCGTGGCGTGGATGACCTATAGCTGCGAATTCATCAGCGCGGCCGAAGCCGTGCAGTACGGCATCGTCAGCCGGGCGGTGGACGCGGACAGGCTCGAAGCGGAAGTCGAGAAATTCTGCGGCCAGATTTTGAGCCGCCCGCGCCCGGCGATCCTGGCGCTCAAGGAATATCTCCACAACGCGCCCCACATGAACGAACGCGGCGCGACCGACTACGCCCGCGCGTTCCACTCGATGGTGAACACCGCGCAGGCGATGAAGAAGGATCACTGAGAGGCCGCCCGGCATGATCGTCGACACCCACGCCCATTATCTGCCGCAGCCCCTGCTCGAAGAGGCCGCGAACCGGTCGTCGGATTTCCCGTCGGTCAACTGCATGGAACAGGACGGCGCCTGGAAGCTGGGCTTCGCCGGGCGGGCGCTGACCCGCCCGATCCTGCCGGGTCTCCGTGAAGCCAGCCGGCGGATCGAGTGGATGGACGAGCAGAAAATCGACGTCCAGGTCTGCGCCGGATGGCTGGACAGTTTCGGCTACGAGATTCCGGACGAGGAAGGTCTTCGCTGGTCGCGGCTCATCAACGAGCATCTGATGAAGGCGACCGACGGGTCCAGCCGTCTCGCACCGCTCGCGACCGTTCCGCTGCAGAACGGGAAAATGGCTACAAAGGTGCTGGAAGACGCGATCGATAACGGCTTTGCCGGCGTCATGATCGGTACCCAGCCAAAGGGCGGGTCAGGCAATCTCGACGACAACGATCTGGACCAGTTCTGGGAGGCCGCCGCTTCATTGAAAGCGACGGTCTATCTGCACCCGATGTTCGGATGCGGCGACGAACGCATGCTGGATTACAGCCTGATCAACACGCTGGGCCGCGCCACCGACACGATGACCGCCATGGGGCGCATGATCTTCTCCGGCAAGCTGCTGAAATACAGCGGCATGAACTTCGTCGTCAGCCATGGCGGGGCCGGGCTGCCCTTCCTGCTGGGGCGGATGCGCTGCGTTCAGTCCCTCAACCCCGACTATGGCGATCCCCAGGCCAGTCTTGAGGGGTGCTATTACGACACGGTCGTCCAGGATACCGGCGCGCTGGAATTCCTCTGCGCCACGCTGGGCGCGGACCGCGTAATGATGGGGTCCGACTATCCGTTCGCCCTCGGCGATCTGGAGCCGACGAAAATCATCGAGGCGTCAACCGTCCTGACCGACGCGGAAAAGACCAGCATCCTCGGCACGCTCGCCAACCAGCTCTTTCACCTCGAAGCCTGCGGCTGCGGCGGGCACTAATCAACGGCGTCAGGCCGTCCGCCGTCCCCCCAGCGTCGCGAAAAACAGCACCGTCGCGGCGGCGACAATCGATGCGCCTGCCGGCGTGTCGGCAGTGGCCGACAGGCTGAGGCCGGCGATAACAGAGATACATCCGGCCAGCGCGGCGAGCGCCGCCATCTGCTCCGGCGTCGCGGCGAAGCGTCTGGCGGCGGCGGCGGGAATGATCAGCAGCGAGACGATCAGCAGCACGCCGACAACCTTCATCGCGGCGGCGATGGTGAAAGCGATCAGCAGCATGAAGACCAGCCGCGTCGCCGCCACGTTGATGCCGTCCACCGCGGCAAGCTCCTCATGTACCGTCATGGTCAGCAGCCGGTTCCAGATCAGCGCGAGCACCAGCAGGCACGCCGCGCCGCCGCCGTAGATCCACCAGAGATCGCCCCGCGTCACCGCCAGGATGTCGCCGAACAGGTAGCCCATCAGATCGAGCCGGACGGAATCGAGGAACGCCACCGCCAGCAGCCCGATGGCGAGCGTGCCGTGAGCGAGGATGCCGAGGATGGTGTCGCGGGCGAAGCGCGGATCGCGTTCGAGCGCGAGCAGCCCGAGCGCCACCGCGACGCACACCCCGGTGATGCCGATCATCGGGTCGATGTCGATCAGGATACCGAGCGCGACGCCGAGCAGCGCCGAATGCGACATCGCCGCGCCGAAATAGGACATCTGCCGCCACACCACGAAACAGCCGAGCGGCCCCGCAACCAGCGCGACGCCGATCCCGGCGGCGGCGGCGCGGATCAGGAAATCATCCATCGAGTGCCTCTTCCCCCGCCTTGTGGCGCGCGTGGTCGTGAGCGTCTTCGTGCGCGTGATCATGCGTGACCGGTTCGCCGGTCAGATCGTGCTGGTGATCGTGCTGATGGGTATAGACCGCGACCGCGCCGGACGCCTCGGGGCCGAACAGTTCGAGATAGGCCGGGTTACGCGACACCGATTCCGGCAGCCCTTCGCAGCATACATGATGGTTGAGGCACACCACGCGGTCGGTCGCCGCCATCACCAGGTGCAGATTGTGCGACACCAGCAGCACGCCGCACTGTCGGGCATCTCGGATGCGGCGGATCAGCTCGTAGAGCTCTGCCTGCCCGGCGAAATCGACGCCCGATGTGGGCTCGTCGAGCACCAGCAGATCGGGGTCGCGCAGCAGGGCACGGGCCAGCAGGACGCGGCGCAGCTGGCCGCCCGACAGCGCCTGGATCGCCTTCGCCATCGCGCCGGAAACGCCGACCTCGTCGAGCGCCGCTTCGCAATCGGCCGGGTTCGCATGGGTGCCGAGCGCGAGAAACCTTCCGACGGTCAGCGGCAGGGTGGCGTCGATCTCGAGCCGCTGCGGCACGTAGCCGACAACGATGCCCGGTTCGCGTTCGACCTCTCCCTCGGTCGGCTGGGCCAGCCCGAGCAGGGTGCGCACCAGCGTTGTCTTGCCGGAACCGTTGGGGCCGATCAGCGTCACGATCTCGCCCGGGCGCAGCGCGAGATCGATCCGGTCCAGCACCTTTTCCGCGCCGAACGACACGCAGAGACCGCGCGCCGCGATGATCGGCGCCGTTGCATGGGGCGATGCGGCATCCATCCCGGGTCAGCTCCCTTTCCCGGCGCAGGCGCCGCAGCGGCCGCTGACCTCGATGGTCTGGCGGTCGACCGTGAAGCCGAGCGCCCTGGCGCGACGCGCGACCGTGCCGGCGATATCCGGGTCGTCGAGCTCCGCCACCGCACCGCACTGGGAGCAGAGCAGGAACTGGCCGCCATGGCGGCGCGCCGGATCGCCGCACCCGACGAAAGCATTGAGCGACTCGATGCGGTGGATCAGATCGTGATCGCGCAGGAAATCGAGCGCTCGATAGACGGTGGGCGGCGCGGCCCCGGTGCGCTCGCTGCGCAGCGAGTCGAGGATTTCATACGCGCCAACCGGGCCATGGCTCGACCAGACAAGCTCCAGCACGCGGCGGCGCAGCGGGGTCAGACGCAGCCCTTCGTCGCGGCATTTCTGCTCCGCGGCGTCGAGCGCTTCCTCGATACAATGGACGTGATCGTGGCTTTTCGGGGGAAAGGGCGCGATGACGTCGTCTCTGGGAGTCACGGTCGCTTCTCCATCGACGGAAAAATTTTGTTATGTTATATCATAATAAGTTTTATTCGGCACACAATCATCCCGGAACCCGTCCCGATGCGTCGCGTTTTCGTCTTGCTGACGGCGTTCGCCTGCCTCTTTGTTGCAAACGGCAATGCGAGCGCAAAACCGCCCGATATCGTCGTTTCGATCGCCCCGCTGCACGGGCTCGCCGCCTCGATCGCGCAGGGCGTCTCCGAGCCGAAACTGCTGCTGCCGCCGGGGGCTACGCCCCACAGCTTCTCGCTTCGCCCGTCGGCTGCGCGCGCCCTCGCCGGGGCAGACCTGATCGTCCGGGTGGGGCCAGAGCTGGAAAATTTCATGGAGCGCCCGCTGAAGGCGCTGACGCGGACCGACCGGCTGCTGACTCTTACCCAGACGAAGGGCATGACGCTGCTGAAAGCGCGCGACACCCACCATCGCGATCACGGGCATGGACACGACCATGAGAGCAGCACCGACCCGCATCTGTGGCTTTCCCCGGGCAACGCGCGAACCATCGCAACCGCGATCGCCACGCGGCTCGCCGCTATCGACCCGGGCCGCAAACGGGCCTATGCGCTGAACCTCGAACGGACGCTCGCCGGGATCGCAAAAACCGAGCAGGACATCGCCGTCCTGCTGTCACCCGTAAGGGCCGCGCCCTACGCAACCTTTCACGACGCCTTTCAGTATTTCGAGCGCGCTTTTGCGCTGACCGGCGGGCTCTGGGTCGCCGTCGATGCCTCTCGCCGCCCCGGCGCGAAACGGCTGAGCGCGCTCAGGCGGGAATTTTCCGAACGAAACGTCCGCTGCGTTTTTTCCGAACCGCAATTTCCGTCTTCGCTGTTGCAGACGCTGACCGAGGGCACAAGGGCGACAATCGCGGTGCTGGATCCTCTCGGCTCGAAAATCCGGTCGGGAGCGGGCCACTGGAACGAAACGATGCTGACCCTCGCCCGGTCGCTGCGGGAGTGTCTCTCTTCCCGCTAAAGATGGAAGGAAATCGCCTCGTAGAGCAGCTTGATCGCGAGCAGCGTCAGGATGGTCTGCAGCCCGACGCGGAATACGCGTTCCGGCAGCTTGTTGAGGATCTGCCTTCCGGCGAGCGTGCCAAGCGCGCCGAACAGCAGCAGCCCGATCAGCAGCGGGATGAAAGGTCCGAATGCAAAACCCAGCAGGCCGAACGCGATCACCTTGAACAGGTGCTGGAAGGTCATCAGCGTGGCATGGGTCGCCACCACCTGCTGTCGTTCGTTGCAGGCGGCGTTGACGAAGGGGGCGATCAGCGGGCCGCTGCCGCCGATGAACATGGTGGCGAACCCGCCCGCGATGCCGGCGCCGAAAAATTTTCCGGGACCGGGGTTGGAGCTGCGGAACCCCTTCGCCCAGGTGGCGTAAAGCACGAACACGCCAAGCACCGCCTGCAGCACCCAGTTTTCAAGGGCGAACACGGTCTTGCCGCCGATCACGGAGCCGATCAGCGTGCCGACCATGAAGGCAGGCACCAGCCCGTACTTGATGTGCCTCATCATGATCAGGGCGCGAAACCCGTTGGAGCCGATCTGCACCACCCCGTGGATCGGGATCAGCACCGCCGGCGGCAGCACCAGCGTCATGGTGGCAAGCACCAGCAGACCGCCGCCGAGCCCGAGCGAGGCGGCGATCAGGCTGCCGACGAAAGACAGCAGGCAGAGACCGAAAAAGACGACGAGCGTCAGGTCGGTCCCCTGCGTCAGGAGTTGCGTAACGGTTTCCAAAAGGCCGCTCCGGGAAAATGGCGGGAGGTTCTATCACATGGGCCGGATCGTTGCACCCGCTTGCGCTGCGGTCGGCGCTGCGCTACCCCGGTAGAAACCGGATACAAGGAATGGCCCCGTGCAGAAACTCGACCCCGACCAGCTGCAGTTCGTTGAAATCCTCGCCAAGCTTATGGCGGAACACGAGCTGTTCCGCGAGGAGTATTCCGACGAGGATTACGAACGGGTAACGACCTGGCTGAAGAAGCTCAGAAGCCAGATCGACATCACGCTGGAAATGCTCAACGACCAGCAGCCGGACAGGAGCTAGACCTCAGCGCGACGCCGCAGGAACAGGAGGCCGGACGCGAAAATCATCAGGCCGCCCGGCGCGGGAACGGAAAATGTCTCGGCCTGCACGACATCCCAGCCGATCAGGTCAAACGCCCGGATATCCGCCGCAGTGATCGTCAGCACTTCCTGGGTGGCGAGCGTCGGGTCCATGACGCCGATAAGCGTCCCTGTCAGCTCGTTCGCTTTCCAGTGGCTTGCCTGCCGCCCGTCTCCCGTGAAAACACCCTCGGAAAGCGCTATCTCAGTGAACAGATCGTCGAAAAATGCACCGGTGCCCGGAATCAGGTTGCGGTCGAAATTCGTAAATTCAGTCGTGGTCTCCGGGTTGCCGCTTGCATCGCCGAACCGGAACAGGTCCAGCGGATTCAGGAATACGTTCGCCGTCAGACTCTGATTGATCAGGGAATCGATGGCGTCGACCACGGAAACGAAGCCCAGCGCATGCCCGATTTCGTGGGCGGCAACGGACTCGAAATCGGTCAGCCCGGCGCCGACGCCGTCGGAATTGTCGAAATCGAACGCGAACTGCGTGTTGAACTGAATGGTCGAATCGGTCACGCCGAACGTCGCGTCCAGCCCGGTGAACCCCATGGCCTTGAGATTGGCCTTGGTCGCCTGCAACGTCCCGTCGAGCCCGAACCCGACAGGCACGACGGCGCTGAACTGCGCCGCGGTGGGAAGGAAGGAGACGATGCCGTTATCGAACTCGTCCGCGGCATCGGCGACCATCTGGTTGCGGATCACGTCGTAGCCGGCGCCGAGCTGAACCGAGCTGGCCTGGCCGATGATGTTGGACGCGCCGAGATTGAGCAGGTCCGCGTCGATGGTGACGAGGACATCGTCGGAGAAGATCGCCTCCCACTGGTCGGCGGCCCGGTTGAAGGCCGCCAGCGCGGCCGCGTTGCCGGCCAGCGTGGCGCCCGGATTGATGTTGATGGTGAGCGCGAACGACGGCGCCGCGGTAACCAGCGCAAGCGCTGCCGCAGACAACATGCCGCACAATCGGCTGATGGGTCTGCCCTTGCCCATTACAGGCTCTCCCGTCCATCGCGTCCCGGATTATATCCGGCCGGGCGAAAATTTCGACACGCCTGGCAATATTTATTTTTGCGACATTGGTCACACGCCCCCTTCACCGACGGATCGGCCGGGAGTTTCGGACCGGGAACGAGTCCCAGTCATGTATTCGGCAGCGTCGGAACACTGCCTGTTTGACGCCGCCGCTCCAAAATCATCATACACCGAAGCAATTCTGACTTGAACGGAGATCATTGTTTCTCGGTCATAAATCGGAAATGACTACCGGATTATGGCAATGCCCGCTTTTTCCGAAGACTTACCCCACGCTTGAACAGCCATTCGGTGCTTACTAGACTTTTCACTGGATCCGGTCTTGGGGCACACCGGACAAACATAAATCAAAACTGGCGAATGGCCGAAACCGGATCAGGATTCCATGTCAAATCCACTAGCCAACGATGCCGAGCTGGAAGCCGACATTCACCTTTTTGAGGAAATGTTCTCCGCAAAGGCGCGTTTCTTCGACCAGATCGTCGAAAACCGGGCAATGGACTCTTCTATCGAGGCCCGCGACCTGCGTCAGGAAAACGTCTATGCCATCGCAGAGTTCTTTTATCTGCTGAAGGTTTTTGGCATCGATAGCGCGCCAAAGCTCAAGAGATTCGCCGAACCCCACAACGGCAATATCGAGGAGTTGCTGGAAAACCGGGATCAGCGCGAAAAGCTGGGCATCCAGCCGCAGCGACTGCATGACGCGCGTTTCGAAACACCGGAAAAACTCGAAAGACTGGTCGTTAACTGCGGCAACCGGACCATCCGGCTGTCGCAATCCGATCTCGCGCGATTTCTGGTCGAGTATATGAGCTCGGAGTCCTGCCGAAAGACCGTAAAGATTCTTTCAGGCGCGGGATATTTCACGAGCGTGAAATCTCCGTTCGGAGCGATCCTGATTCAATCCACCGGCATGCTGGAGAAAATTTACGGCGATTACCTGCGCTCGTTTCGCAAGGGGTTACATGAATTTCCCGTTCAGTGAAAATAGAGGCTCTGCTAACAAGGACGGTGCGATATGCGAACATCCCGGTTTAGTCGTTGTTTTCTGATCCCGGCTGCCTTGGTGTTGACAGTCGTTGCAGGTTCCGCTGTAGCGACGGACAGAATTTTGTCGGTCGCCCAGACCATAAGCGCCAATGCCTTGCTGAAGGATATTCACCGTCGCGATCCGCAACAAGCCTTCGAACTCGCGTTGGAAGCGCAGGAAACCCTTGCCGCAGCCGAACGAAGTGATGCAGACGCACAAAAACCTGCGTTCAGACTCCGGGACGGACAGGAAGCAAGTCCCCAGGCATCACCCGAAGACCAGGAAAGCCGGCAAAAAAACAGCGAAGATTTTGACAATAATCCCATTCTTCGGGATATCTACGGCCGATCACCGGTGGCTTCACTACGCTTGCTCAAACGTCTTCGGGAAGCGGCGACAAAGAACAACTAGAGCAGGGTCCGCTTACGCGGCTTCGTTCCAGCCAGCTCCCGTGCCGGACCGGTTCGTTTATCGCCCGAACCTTGCCGTCAACGAGTTTGGAACGAGAGGCTTCCCCCGTTTGATTTTTTCTCCGATTTCCCGGGCGGCGCTCTCCAGCTGGACAAATCTTTTTGGCGCCGTCGGGTGCGAGGCGAGGAATTTTTCCTCGGTGGCGTCGGGTTGCTCCACGGACATACGTTTCCAGAGATTGGGAGGCGACGCAATGTCGTATCCGGCCCGGGCGATCAGATACATCGATAAGTAATCTGCCTCTGATTCGAACTCCGGCGACCATTGAACGGCTCCGATCCTCGCGCCCAGTTCCGAAAAGACTCCGACCCGCGCCAGACCGTATAAAGGTACGACGCCCCCGAGAAATATGTCGACAATGAGCCCAACGGCCGCTCCGGTCGCTATATTCTGACGCTTTGCTTCCAGATGCCCCATTGTAATGTGGGCCATTTCATGTGCCAGGACAGCGGCAATTTCGTCATCGCTTTTCGCGAAGCGGACAAGGCCCCGGTTGAAATAGATTACCTCGCCATCGGTGGCCGCGTTCAACGACCGGTCGACGGTCAGCACCGCCGGAAATTCACAGGACTTTTCGGCAGTAACAGTCAGGGTCCTGAATGTCGCTTCCCGCCTGACCGTTAACTCCAGTTTACCGTCGCTGGCGCTGCGAAGCCGTTCGATCCTTTTTCGAAAAACCCGCATGGCACCACGGCCGCGCGGCAACGGCGTACCGTCGATGCGAATTACGTGATCGCCGACCTTCAAACCGGCTCGACCGGCAGCCGATCCTTCGAGAACGTCTACAACCTCGATCCCATGCTCATGCAGGTTGATGTGGGTCGCTTCTATGGCGAGTTCGAGCCATTCCGACGCGCGCTCGTCCCAGTCGGAAAAATAGGCACCGAGCTGATTGACTTCACGTCCGCGGCACAGCTCGCCGGCTGCTTTTCCAAGACGATACGAAATCCGGTTAAGCCGCCTTTGTTGTTCAAAGGCATTTCTAACAATCGCAATTCGCTGAACGCGGGTTTCCTCCTTGATTTGCAGCCGCAAATCTTCCACCGACGCAATGTCCAGCGTCGGCGAAGCGCATCCGCTCGCTCCAATCAGGACGAAAATCAGCCCCCAGAACCGTTTCATATCGTCACCCTTTCGGTCACGACAAAGGATGAAAAATATTATGGTCTAATCCTTCGGGTTCAGCTTATAAGATTAAAAAAGTGCAATCCCCAAATACTAACGTCGGAAATCTGCCTACAAAAAAAAAGTAGGGTCTATTCCATTCCGTCGAGCTCCGCTTAGACTACCAAAATAGTGCCATTTCCAGATACAGGTGCTGGAAATCTGCATACGTTTTGGAGGGTCCCCGGACCGGTCGAAAAGCAGAATGGGGTAACGGCAAATGTTCAGGATCGTTGGTTTCCTTGTTTTGTCGCTCGCTGTTGCAGGGTGCGTTCCCGAGCAAAAAGAGCACGGAATCACTTTAGGGGCATTTCTGGCGGTCGACCGCATCGAGAGCGGGCTGACCCGGGGCGTATCGACGAAAGCGGACGTAGAACGCCTGCTTGGCAAACCGGACGGACGCGGCGCGGCGTTCATGGCATTGACCGATCAGGCGATAGCCAAACTGATAAAAGCCGGTCAGTCAGGCCCCCGCGACCAACGCGAAATGTGGTTTTACGAGGATCAGACGGCAAACATCCTCGATGCCAAGGACGGCTACATGCGTCTCCGGCTCCGCCAGCAGATGCTGATGGTGTATTTCCACCGCGAACGGTTTGACGGCTTCATGTGGTTTTCCAGCGCCGGCATGGGACGGGCAGCCGACCCAGTCAGCGTCAAACCGTAGAGGCGGAAATGAAAAAACATTTCATCCGGTTACTGTCGTGTCTCGCCGTACTTGGCGCGCTGACAGGGTGCATTACGATCGAACAGGGCGTTCGCCCGAAATTCGACCAGCTGGAGAAACTGACGTTACGCCAATCCGGAGAGAGCGATGTCATGGCGGCCCTCGGGAAACCCAGTGGTCGGGGCCTCTCGCGATTCCCCGACGATCCGGTTCTCCGCCGGATATGGTCCTACGAATACGTCCGTTCCGCGATACCGGACGTGGATACGCGTATCCTGCTCGTTTTTTTCCGGGACGGCCGTTATGACGGCTATATGTGGTTTTCCGCCAATAACCTGATCGGAGGGACACCGTAATGAGCGCTGACCAGAAGACCATGCCTTCAACAGGCGACATGGCGCGGGCTATCCGTATGCGCGGCGGCCTGCTTCTCGTTGCAATGACCCTCATGCTTTCGGCCTGCGATGTAAAATATCGCGCGTTTGAACCCGTGAATACTGCGACTTTTGAAGGACAGTTGCAGCTGGGGAAGGCGCAGCGCGCCGATGTTCGTGCCGCACTGGGAGAGCCCACCGGTTCCGGACGATCCATGTTGCCTCTGGATACGAAGGCCAGAACACTGTGGACCTATTTCTACGAAGAAGGCAGTCTGGAATCTTCCGGCCGCACGATGGCTCTCGTGTTTTTCGACGACGAAGCGTATGCGGGATATCTCTGGTTCTCCAGCCTCCCTCCAAAATAGGGCATTCGGGGCGCAGTTTCGCTTATTGATACCGCCCTGCCGACTTTCCCGGCGTCGATTCCGCCTCGCCTAGGTAAACGCCAGCCCGCCGTTGGCCGCCAGCGCCTGGCCGGTCATGTATTCTGCGTCGTCGGAACACAGGAACAGCATGTAGGCGGCGTATTCCTCCATCGTCGCCGGACGGGCGATGGCCTGCTGGGCGGCGAGTTTCTGGAACATGTCGCCTGAAACGGAAGGCCGTTCGATCTCCGTCTCCACCGCGCCCGGCCAGAACAGATGCGTCGTGATGTTGTAGGGGCCCAACTCGCGCGCCATGGAGCGCGTCATGCCGATCATCGCCGATTTCGACGTGATGTAATGCAGGTAGTTGGCGCGCCCGGTCGGCACGGTGGTCGACGCGACGTTTATGATGCGGCCCCATTTCGCCTCCATCATCGCCGGCACCACGGCGCGCGCGGCGAAGAACGCGCCGTTGATGTTGACCTGCATCGCCGAATTCCATTCGTCCACCGGCAGCTCCCAGAACGGCGCGATGGTGATGTTGGAAAACACAGCCGCGTTATTGATCAGACAGTCGATCCGGCCGTATTCGGACAGCGCCTTCGCCGCCATGTCGAGCGTCGACTTCTCGTTCGAAACATCGGTCTGGACCGAAAGCGCCCTGCCGCCCTTCTGCTCGATCTCGGCGACGACGCGCGCGCCGTTCTCCGCATTCAACTCGGCAATCACCGGGATTGCCCCCTGGGCGGCAAATTCATGCGCGTAGGTGCGACCGAGCGCCTGCCCGCCGCCGGTAATGATGACCACACGGTCTCTGAGGCTTGGATAGATCGTTGTCGTCATGGCGGCTCCCTCCTGATCCGATATCTGGTTATGGAGCGCTATGTATCAAATGAAACGCCGCCGCGACAGGGCGACGAATGAGACTGCGATCAGTTCAGTCGCCGATTCAGGACCAGCAGCCCGGCCGCCAGCGCAAGCAGCAATGCGCCTTGAGGGGCGGCCAGCACGATGGTTTCGGCGTCCAGCCGGACATCGTCGAAATCGACTTCCAGATCGGGCGGGCCGGGCTCGCCGCGGGTCTCGTTGAGATTGACCAGCCGGATCGCCAGGTTGTCGCCCAGATTGGCGTGGGTGTCGCCGATATCGACCGTGACGACGGAGGTCGCGAACTCGCCTTCGGGAATAATCAGCGAATCCAGGTCCTGCGCGATCACCGTGCTGCTGGTGATGCTTCCGCCGCCGCCAAGCGTGACCGCCAGCAGGTCGACCCGGTAACCGGGAAACCCGTCGAGATTGAAAAACGCCCCGTTGGTCGCGAATCCGGAGGCGATATTGCCGACCTCGACACGCAACGTGTATCGCGTGTTGGCGGTCAGCACATCGCTTAGAGCCTGCACGAAACCGTACTCGCCCTCATCGCGCCGCCCCTGGTTGAACAGGATGGCGACCCGGTTGCCTTCGGGCGCGGTGGTGTTGAAGAAGTCGGTCCCGTTGGGCAAAAGCGTGCCAGGAAAAATGTCGGCATCGGGGATCAGCCCGTTGGGATCGTGGATCTGCCAGCCGGCGGGCGTACCGAAGGTGAATTCGTTGAAGACGGTCTGGCCGCTGGTGTCTTCGAATCCCGCATTGACGACTGTCAGCGGCGCGGCGGATACGGACGGCGAAGCCGCGCCGGCCACGAGTGTCGCCAGAAAAATCATGCACCAGCGGTGACGGCAACGCCGCATCTCCGGACTCCCAAACATTCTCCGCCCGCGCCAGCTTGCGCCTGGCGGCGCGCAGGTTCAAGGTTTTCGTAACGGAATGCGCAAGCGCCCGAATGCCCGGTCCCGGCGAGAGGAGCTCGAAATGGAAAAGGATTACGACGCCCTGCAGAAGCGGGTCTGCTATCCGCCCGACCCGAACCCCAGACGCCCGGCGACGCCGCCGCCCCCGCTAACCTGCGACACGCACGTGCATCTGTTCGGGCCGCCGCATCTCTACCCCTACCAGTCACGCCGCGTGTACACGCCGCCGGCGGCGCCGCTGCAGCACTATCTGGCGATGATCGGGATCACCGGCGTCGAACGCACCGTCCTGGTGACGCCCAACGCGCACGGCAACGACAACAGCGTCGTTCGCGACGCGCTGATCGAGGTGGGCGACCGGTTCCGCGGCATCGCCAAGATCAACGACGACACCACCGACGACGAGCTGGCGCGCCTGCACGAGGCGGGTTTTCGCGGCGCGCGCTTCAACTGCATCGACGCGCTCGGCGGCGGCGTCGATCTCGACATGTTTGAACGCTCGATCGAGCGCATCGCGAAGCTCGGCTGGTGCATCGAGTTCCACGTCCTGCCGGACGGGCTGATGACCTATGCCGACTGGTTCCGCACCATCCCGATCCCGACCATCCTCGATCATTTCGGGCGCTGCGAGTTCAGGCACGGGGTGGAGTACGAGCCGTTTCAGCGGCTGGTCGAGCTGGTAAAAGACGATCATATCTGGTGCAAGCTGTGTTGCGCCGACCGGCAGTCGGCGACCGGCTATCCGTGGGACGACACGCAGCCCTTTATCGACGCGCTGATCGCGGCGGCGCCGGACCGGATGCTGTGGGGCACCGACTGGCCGCACGGCAACAATTTCGTTCCCAACGCGATCCCCAACGACGGCGACCTGATCGACCTGATGGCGCGGCTCGTGCCCGACGAGACCCTGCGCGCCAGGATCATGGCCGGCAACGCGGCCCGTCTGTTCGGCTGGGATTAGGGTGTTTGTCGCCTACGCGGAAGCGTAGCGCGCCAGCAGCGTCGACGCCGTGCCGGACAGGATCGCCTGTTTCTCCGCCTCAGAAATGCGCGCCTCCTCTATCGCGCGCATCGACCATTCGGCGCCGAAATCGCTGCCGTCGGTGCCGAACATGATCCGGTCCGCCCCGTAAAGCGCAACGCCGAGTTCGATCGCCTGCGCGCCCAGCGAATTGCAGTCGACCAGCGTCCTGCTGAACCTTGAGGACGGCAGGGAATCGCCGGTTCCCCGAAACAGGTAGACATGATCCATGCGCGAGATTTCCATGGCTACGTTGCCGCCGAGATTGTGCACCTGGACCGTGATATCCGGAAAATCGTCGAGAATATCGGTCATGTTCAGCGTGACGGCGATCGAGGACAGGCTCGACTGCGTCTCGAGCGACGACGCCCGCGGCCCCGCATTGTCTGAGGGCGGCGGGGGGAGCGCCGCGAAATCCTCGTACCGATAGGCGTGATGCACGAGAAAATGCGCACCGCCCCGTTTCTGGCCGGCCGCCAGAACGGGAAGAAACCGCTCCGCGCGCGCCGAATCGAGAAAACCGTTGCCGGGCAGGCTCGCGCCGATAATGCCGGGCAGCGTCATGGCGCGCTCGAATTCTTCCGCCGCCGCCGAAATATCCTCGTAAGGCAGCATGGCGAGCGCATAGAGGCGTCCGGGGTTTTCCCGGCAAACCGCCGACGCGCCGTCGTTATAGATCCGGCAAAGCGGCGCGGCGTCTTCCGCGGCGGCCGACAGCAGCGCGTTGAGCATCCTGTTGCCGAGCGAGACGACATGGGTGTCGACGCCCAGCGCCGCCATGCTGTCCATCCGCGCCGCCATGTCGGTATATCCGTGCCACACCCGCGCGCGGGCGCCGGGATATTCGACGTAATGCCGGTCGTCGTCGCCCGGCCGCACGCGGGGAAACTCGTCCCGCGCCATGAGGGCGTCCACCAGCGACTGCGGATACCAGTGCGAATGCATGTCGATTGCCATGGCGTGTCCTATTTGCTGTCGAGTACCGTTACGCCGTCCCAGCCGGGAGGCGGTGATTCCGCAAGGGCGGCGCACCGGTCGGCAAATTTCGATGCAACGCGGTCGCCGCTATCGGCCAGTCTCCGCAGCCGGGCTTCGGCATCGCGGAAACGTCCGCAGCGATAGGCCTCGAGCGCTGCGGAGAATTCATCGCTTTCGGCGACGCCGGGTTCGAAGATCGCAACCGGCGCATCGCGTCCAACCACGCGCACCCGGTCGATCTCCCTGAATGGCGGCACCCCGCCGGCCGAACAGGCCCGTCGTGTATCCTCGCTGACCAGGATCGAGGTGCCGTAATACTTGTTCGCGCCTTCGAGCCGGGCCGCGACATTCACGGCGTCTCCCATGACGGTATAGTTGAACCGCCGGGACGAACCGATATTGCCGACCAGCATGTCGCCGCTGTTGATCCTGACCTGCCCCCACGTTTAGTACCAGCGGTTAGTTTAGACTGTCTGTCGAGCGGCGAGTAGCCCGCAGCCTCCCGGCAGCGGAGGGCGGATCGCCGCGGTGAGGCACGATGGTCTGCGGTGCGGGCGGCCTGTAGCCCAGCGAACTATGCGGCCTGATGGTGTTGTAATGCCTGCGCCATTGCTCGATCAGCACTTTGGCCTCCGTCATCGAGTAGAATATCTCGCCGTTCAGCAGCTCGTCCCTGAGTTTGCCGTTGAATGACTCGTTGTAGCCGTTCTCCCAGGGAGACCCGGGTTCGATGTAGAGCGTCTTCACGCCGACCCGGGGCAGCCATTCCCGCACCGCGATGGCCGTGAACTCACTGCCGTTGTCGGATCGGATGTGGTCAGGTGCTCCGCGCGAGAAGCTGAAAGATCCGTCCTTGGCAAATGCCACCGGCCGGCCATTGACCGACAGCTCGACGATCTGCGACCTGTCTCCGACCCGTCCCTTGACCTCGACCGTCGCGTTGTCGGTGGTCAGCGAGGCCGGCGCATCGATGATCGGGGGAGAACTGTCGGCAACCACCTTTGCGCGCGGCACGACCGGTCGCGGCGCGGGACGCGATGCCACGGCGGGTTGCGAGGCGTTCGAAAGCGATGCAATCACGCCCGCCATGCCGGGTCCGGCCCGCTGAATGGTCCACCTGTTTTGGAGGGGCGCTCCATCGCGTAGCCGGTAGGGCTGAATTTCCCTGCCGTCCACGGACAGAATGCCGCACCTTGTTCTGCCCTGGGCCCAGCTGTCCCACTCGAAGCAGAGCGCGCCAACCGCGTTCGCCCACCATTTGCCGTCATCGGTCCTGGTGTCGCCGCCCGGCGTTTCCATCCGGCCGGCGAGAGCGCCGTCGGGCCGGAAATCCCACGTCATCGGAAAACCGCGCCCGTTCTTGGTGCTGATCGACATTCCGGAAACGAAGGTCTTGATGTCCTTGCCGGGAATCTTCCTGAAGGCGCCGGTACGCGGAAAGGTTTCCGCCTCGTTCCGGGCGATCCGGGCCGGCGCGGGGTTGTTCCGGTTGGCGATAACCTGTGCGGTTCCCGGGCCCTTTTTCGCGATGTGAAAGGTCCTGCTGCCGCCTGCCGAACCCGGCAGCGTAAAGCGGATCTTGTCGTCCGAAAGCGACAAAACATAGCAGGCCTTCGCGCCGCCGTCCCAGCTTTGCCACTGCCGGCAAAACTCGCCGCCGGCCGTCGTCCACCAGTTGCCCTCGTCGGCATTACCTCCAATCGGACTTTCGAATGCGCCTTCGAGCCTGCCCCCGGGCTGAAACTTCATCGTCAGGGGAAATCCGTTGGCGTTTTCTCCTTCAACGCTCACGCCCGACATCAACGGTTCCAGCCGTTCCGGGGAGACCTTAACGAAATCCTTGTCGTCGGATGAGCTGGAGAAAAAGAACGCCAGCTGCTCGTTCGGGCCATTGGGCCCGTCTTCGGCACGACCGGTGTCGCAAATGAACAGCATCGCGATCAGAACCGCCGAAAACGCACGTCCGAAGCGAAAATTTTCAGGTCTCATCTTCACACTGCCCGGCCGGAGCATTTCCGGCACATTCTCTTGTTTCATGCCGCAATCATAAACAGGAGCAATCGCCGCTGCCAATCAGGCCTGGGCCCGATTACGTGATATAAATCACGCTACATTTTAAGCGGCAGGATTGATCCGGACCGTTTCTGGGGCTTTTCGAACCGCCACATCTGACGTTGGAAGGCCGCTTCCGAACAGGGGGACAGGCTCAGTGATCGCGCCATATGTTTTGACGGTAGCCGCTTCCCGCCCGGAGTCAGGCTCGAGGGTTCTTCCCCGATCGTCAGACACTTGTCGGGGTACGCTTTCAGAACCAGTCGAAAATTGGCGTAATGCCAGTTCTGCAACGGCGAACTGCTGCAGGGCTGCAGGATCAGACGCGCGCCGGCTCCCGCCGAGGCGGCCTGGAGGCAGAGATTGTATTCCGGCATGCGGAGCGCCCCGCCAGGAACAAGGGCAGAATCGAACAAAGCGTCCTTGTGCCAGATCCCTTCCTTGCAGGTATGGACCGAAAGCGGACGCGTCACATCCACGCTGTCGCGATGGCCGGGAATATCGACACAGTGAAATCTCGGCTCATCCAGCGGATAAAATGCCTTAAGGAAGACTGCATCTGTAGCCGGCGGTATCTGCGCAACAACGCCCTTTGCTGTCCCGAACACAATCAGCGCGGCAATCGCCGCTTGGGCAACGCGGAACCCAAGAATGAATTTCACCATATTCGGATTCTCACCCGGACCGGAAGCGCGATCATAATTCCTGACCCCGCGGCCTGTCAGCAAAAAGAAAAGAAGATGCGCCGGAAGTCATCACGGGCTCGAAGCTCTGGCGGTCCGCACCCGCCAGGACTAAGCTTTTCATATGACAGTCGAGATCTTTCCCCTGGGCGGCACCATCGGCGCGGAGATTCGCGGCGTCGACCTGTCGCGCCCTCTCGATCCCGAATCCGCCGACATGCTGCGCAAGGCCTGGCTGCGTTTCGCCCTGCTGGTATTTCGCGACCAGACAATGACCGACGACATGTTGCGGCGCAGCGCCGACTGGCTCGGAGCGGCGAGCGAAATCTCCATGCCGACCGACCGGCGGGGCGACAAAGATATCGCCATTGCTCTGGTCTCCAATATTCTCGACGAGAACGGTCGACCGATCGGCGCGCTGGGCGATGGCGACATGTGGTTTCATCACGACAACAGCTTTACGCCCGAGCCCGACATGGCGACATGGCTTTATGCGGTCGAGCTGCCGTCTGAGGGCGGCGACACTTTGTTCGGCGATTGCGCCGCCGCGTGGGACGATCTGCCGGAGGCGCTGCGCAACCGCGTTCTGGGGCGGAAGACCCTGCAGGTCTATGATTACACCGTGCGCGAGAAACCGGACCTCGCGCATCTCGACGGCGTGCCGCATTGCTGGCAGCCGGCGGTGGTGGAGCATCCGGAAACCGGGCGGCGCGCGCTTTATGTCGACCGGCTGATGTCGGCGGCGCTCGACGCGGGCGGCGACGAATGTCCGGCGGAAGACGGCGCAGCGCTGCTGAAAGAGCTGTTCCCCTTCGTCGAACGCACCGATTACCGGCACCAGTGGCGGCCAGGCGATTACGTGATCTGGGACAACCGCTCCACCGTGCATGCCCGCACCGATTTCCCGGCCGACGAGCGTCGGCTGCTCAAGCGCGGCAAGGTGCGCGGTACCGCTATGATGGCGGCAAGCTGACCGGTTCCTGATTACCTGACGTGTTCGCCGATCCAGCGGTCGATCAACGCCGCGATGTCGTCGCTGTTCCGCTCCAGCATCATCATGTGGCCATTGCCGGATATGCCATGGTCCGGCAGGTAGCAGAGCCCGGTCTCCAGCCCCCGCTCGACGAACCAGTCGACGATCGCTCCGTCGGTCTCGCGCGTATGATCCGGATCGGCCTCGGCCGTCACCAGAAGGATCGGCGTTCCGGCCATGGCGCCGAAATCGGAGAGCCTGAGCTGGCTGCCTTCGATGTTGGAGCGCTCGTAGGCCAGCCGGGGCGGCGTCTCGGTCAGCGATCCGCGATAGGCGTCGAGCGCCTCGCGCGGGAACTGCGTGCTGCCGTCGCCGATCAGCTTCTTTTCGATGATCTCGTCGTCGAACCGGCGCGCCTGCGTCAGATCGACGCGGCGGTCGAACTGCCCGCGCCGCACCACGACGTAACCGTCGCCCTGCTCCAGTACCGGCGGCACGGGTTCGATATTGCCCGGCCCCGACGCCGCGACGCCGATTACCGCCGCAACCCTGTCCGGAAACCGTTCCAGAACTTTCCAGCCATAGGCGCCGGACATCGAATGGGTCAGCAGGATCGCCGGGCTATCGAGCGTATCCAGAAACGCGCCGATGCCCTCGGCAACGATTTCGCCGGTGAGCGCCGCCGGGTCCATTCGCCCGCTGCGCCCTGTCCCGGGCCAGTCGAGGACGTACACGTCATGGCCGGCCCGCGCGAAATACTGGGCCCAGCCGTCGCGCCCGTCGGGCGTCTGCAGATAGCACGCGCCGGTATGCCCGGCCCCATGGACCAGCACCAGCGGTGTCGCGCCATCGGAGTCTTCTCTGACAAGCCGGTCGAAATAGACCGCCGGATTGCCGGGGCCGAAACCGCTGGTCCTTTGGATATTGTTCATTCTGGGACCATCGCTCCTTCCAGCGCAGCGCGGACGGCGTCTGGCAGGGTATTCGACTTCCCTGTCTTCGGATCGAAATAGACCTGGATGACGGTCGCCGTCGCGGCGCAGCGATCCTCGTGAAACACGCCCTGGCCGAGATGGAAGGACGAGCCGCCGATCTTCAGCACCACCGTGCCGATCTCCACCTCCGCCGGATAGGAAATAGGGGCGCGGTAGGTGGCGTTGAAATTGACCACCGCGAACCCGGTCAGCAGGTTCGGTTGCAGGCCGGACATGCGCTGGTCCCGAAACCCGATCCGCCCGTCCTCGAAGAACTGGTTCACCGCACCGTTGTTGACGTGGCCGTTCGGGTCGAGGTCGCGGTATCGGACCAGGTCGCGCGACCAGACGGCGTAAACGCCCCGGTCGGTAAGATCGATATCGGAAGTCGTCATGGCGCCGCAGCATAGCGTTCGCGCGGCGGGGCTGCTACCGTCGCCGCACACGCGAATCCGCAACGGTCCGGAATGCCGACGCTCAACGACAATGTCCGCTCAATTGCCCATGACGCGCTTGCCAGGCTGCGAGCGGGCGACGGCCGTTCGGCGACCCTGACAGGACCGGAAGGCATCGGCCTCGACATTTCCTACCGGGGACCGGCGGCGCCCGAAACGGTGCCGGAAGACATCGCGTCGTATGCCTTGGTGGCGGAACAGGAACCCGGCTGGGCCGGCGCGCATCGCCTTACGATCCATGCGCCGCTGGCGGTGTTCGATCTCATGTGGAACGCGGACGAGCCGCTGCGCATTCTCGGATACAGCCGGGGCGACTGGGAACGCGCGCTGGTTCCCGATATCGACCCGAACGGCCCGCTGTGGCGGCGCGAACAGGGACTCAAGGACGCGCTGCTGCGCGAGATGCTGCGCGAACGCGGTCTCGGGCAGGTGCCTGTATTCGGCAACCAGACGCCCGAGATCGATGAAACCAAGCGCCAGACCTACGCGTTCGGCGACCGCCGCTCGGGTGCGGTCGCGGACGCGAAAACGCACCTCTCCGATCCCGCCGCCATGGCGGAAAAAATCAAGGAGATCGGCCGGGCGTCAGGTGCGGACCTCGTCGGCATCGCGCGGATCGAACCCAACATGCTCGACCTCGGCGTAGACTGCCCGCACGAATATGTCATCTGCATCCTGCGCCACGAACAGTACGAACGCGTACTGGAAGGTCCGCGCGGCGTCGAGGAGGAGACCTATACGGTCTATTACAACTGCGCGCGCATCGCGACCGAGATGGCCGATTACATCCGCTCGCTCGGCTGGGACGCGCTCGCCCATCACAATGGCGGCACCTATATCCAGGCGATCCCGGCGATGTACAAGGCCGGCTTCGGCGAGCTCGGCAGGCACGGCAGCCTGATCAACCCGCAGTTCGGCGCGAGCTTCCGCCCGGGATTCGTCACCACCAGCCTGCCGATGGCGACCGACGCACCGCTCGAATTCGGAGTCCAGGATTACTGCCTGAAATGCAATCTCTGTTCGAACAACTGTCCCGGCGAGGCGATCCCCAAGGAATTCATCACGACAGACGGCCACCGGCGCTGGCTGACCGACATGGAGAGATGCTACCCGTATTCGCGGCTGGAGCCCGATTACTGTCACATTTGCGTCGATGTCTGCCCCTATATTCACAAGGAAAACCGGGCCGAGGAAACGCGCAGCATCTACAAGGACTATATGGGCGCAAGGCGGAGCGCCGGCTGGCGCACGCCGAAAGGCGCATTGAAACAGACCAACCCGCAATAAATCAGAGGAGACAACGACCATGGCGGATACGGCCCAGACCCTGAAACTGACCTCGGACGGCGCGATGAAGATGCTGCAGGCGGGCATCGCCAAGGCAAAATCGATGGGCGTGCCGCAATGTATCTCCATCGTGGATTCCGGCGGCCACATGCTCGCCTTTATCCGCATGGACGGCGCGTTCTCGATGTCGCTCGAGACATCCTTCAGAAAAGCCAGGACCGCCGCCGCCTACGGTTTGCCGACCGGCCACATCGAAGCCGGCATCGACATCAAGCTGGCGATCGGCACCGACGGTCAGCGCATCAACCTGCCGGGCGGCCTGCCGGTCATCATCGACGGCGAGATCGCGGGCGCGATCGGCGTCGGGTCCGGCACCGGGGCGCAGGACCTTGAGGTCGCCAAAGCAGCCGTCGCGGCGATAGACGGCGCGCAGAGCTTCGACTGAGAGATCATGCCCCTCGAAAGCCGTTTCGCCGACATAAAAGGGCACCGCGTCCATTATCACGAGGGCGGCGAGGGCTTTCCGGTACTGATGCTGCACGGGGTCGGGCCGGGCACGTCGATCATGGGCAATTTCGGGCCGGTGCTGGAGCCGCTTGCCGGGCATTGCCGCATCGTCGCGTCCGACCTGATCGGGTTCGGCGACTCCGGCAGAAAAAAGACCGAACCGTTCTTCGACCTGGCGCTCTGGATCGAACAGGGGCTCGCCCTGCTCGATCTGTTGCCCGACGGCCCCTGCGGCATCGCCGGCCATTCGCTGGGCGGCGCGCTTGCGCTCAAGCTGGCCGCGCGGTCGGAACGCGTGACGCGCGTGCTGGCCTCCAGCGCCATCGGCGTTCCGTACGAGCTGAACAGCGCGCTGGACGGTTTCTGGTCCCTGCCGACGGACAAGGGCGCGTTGCGCCGCGCGATGAGCCGGATGGCGTTCGACCAGTCAGCCGTCACCGACGAAATGATCGATCAGCGCTGGGCCCTGCTGCAGGACGACGGGTACGCGGATTATTTCGCTGCCATGTTTTCCCCGCCGCGGCAGCGTTTTATCGACGACGCCGTGCTGGACGATGCGGAAATTTCGGCGCTCGGCAGGGCGGAGATGAAGATCACGCTGATCCATGGCCGCAATGACGAGCCCTGTCCGCCGGACCTTACGGCGCGCCCGATGGCGGAGAGGCTTCCGGCAGCCGACCTGATCCTGCTGGGCGAATGCGGACATAACCTGCCCCGCGAACGCAGCGCCGACTATATCCGGGTCGCAACGGCTCTGTTCCGGGACGGGGCTGCATGATGCGCCCGGCGGGACTCTTCATCGCGGCGCTGGCCGGACTGTCGGCGGCCGCCCCGGCGGGCACCGCAACCGCAGAGGCGCCGGGCGACATCGTGTGGTGCCACGATGAAGGCCGCTCGCTGATCGCGCGTACGGCGCGCTGGCGGTGCAAGGGGACCGTCGTCAGCGAAGAAGAGGCCCGGAAAATCCGCGACAGCCGGCGCAGACGCATCAACCGGTCCTTCGAGCCGCGCAGGACGGCGCCCGCGCCGGACGTCAAACAGACGGGCACGGGCACCGGTTTCTACGTTTCGAACACCGGCCACGTCGTCACCAATCAACATGTGATCGACGGCTGCAAGGCCATTTCGGTGACGCCTGCCGGCGCGCGGAAACCGATCAAGGCACTGTTGCTGGCCGACGATCCGGCGCTCGATCTGGCGCTGCTGCAGAGCGTCCTGCCCGGCAAGGGGTTTGCGAAGTTCAGGGACGACAGAATCCGGCCGGGCGACGACGTGGCGGTGATCGGCTACCCGCTGCATGGCAGGGTCGCCATCAAACCGGTTCTGGTGCGGGGACATGTTTCCGTCGGCGCAGGCGCGCCCCGACCGTCCATGTTCGCCATGAAAATAGATGTCCGCCGCGGCAATTCGGGCGGCCCGATCCTGGATTCGAGCGGACGGATCGCCGGAGTCGTCGTCGCCAAGGTGAATTCTCCCGGCGTCTATGCCTCGACCGGCAAGCTGATTACCGATCTGGGATTCGGAATCCGGCTGCCTGTCGCGATGGATTTTCTCAGAAAGCACAAGATCCCGATCGCCATGGAAAAGGCCGGCGATCAGCTCGATGAAAATCAGCTCATGGCGACGGCGGAAACGTTCGTCGCGCAGATCGGCTGCTGGCGTTAGCCCGGCCGCCGACTAACGCAATCTTAATCCGCCCGCTCCTAGACTGGAAAAGCAATCAGGGTGAGATGATGAGCTGGTGCCCCCGGGGAGACTCGAACTCCCACGTCCGCAAGGACAACAGATTTTGAGTCTGCCGCGTCTACCAGTTCCGCCACAGGGGCCAGCCGAACGCGATCATAGTGCGCGCGTTCGGCCGGTCAACATTCGGTGGATTGTCCGGTTGCAAACTGAATGTTGTTGCAGCGACGCAATTGGACTGTTACCAAACAGCATTGCCGTCGGGGACCCGGAGACCTTTCCTTGCTAAGACGCTGCTATGATTGGGTAATGGCGCTGTCCGCGCGCCCCGACGCCGTCTGGGCGTTGGCAATCATCTCGTTCATCGAAAGTTCGTTTTTCCCGATCCCGCCGGACGTACTCCTGATTGCCATGGTGCTGGCGACGCGCACGAAATGGCTGCATCTTGCCTTCGTGTGCACCGTCGCGTCCGTTCTGGGCGGTCTTTTCGGCTATGCGATCGGCCTGTTCCTGTATGAAGGGCTCGGCAAGCCGCTGCTCGATTTCTACGGATATGCCGACAAGTTCGTGGACTTCCAGTCGCATTACAACGACTGGGGCGCGTGGATCGTGTTCGTGTTCGGCGTGACGCCGTTCCCGTACAAGGTCATCACCATCGCGAGCGGCGTCACGCAGCTCGATATCTGGACCTTCACGATTTCGTCGCTCGTGTCGCGCGGTCTCCGCTTTTTCCTGGTCGCCGGCCTGCTGTACTGGCTCGGCCCGCCGATCCGCCAGTTCATCGAGAAACGGCTCGGGCTTCTCACGATTATATTCTGCGTCCTGCTGATTGGCGGCTTCGTCGCCCTGAAGGCGCTTCTCTGAGGCGCCGGGCCGGGACCGGTCCATGCAGACTGTTTCCGCCGGATTGCTCTTTCGGGCCGCGCTCAACATCCAGGTCGCGCACGCCATCTGCAAGGTCATGGCGATCGCCTTGCTGCTCGGCGCATTCGCCTTCCAGTTCTTTGCCGACCTTGCGCCCTGCCCTCTCTGCCTGACGCAGCGCTGGCCGCACGCCGCCATCGTCATTATCAGCGGCATGGGTTTTCTGGCGCCGATGCCGTTCGCGGTGCGGCGCGGGCTTCTGGGCCTCACCGCCCTGGCCTTCGCGATCACCGCCGGGGTGGGTTTCTACCATGCCGGCGTCGAGTACGGGCTGATCCAGGGGCCGAACAGCTGCACCGGCCTCGCCTCGGGCGAAACGCTGGAGGAGCTGCGCCGCAACCTGATGAACGCGCCGGTCGTCCGCTGCGACGAGGCGCCCTGGTCGCTGTTCGGGATTTCGCTGGCGGGCTATAATTTTCTCGCCTCGGGCGCGATGGCGGTGTTTGCTGCCTATGCCGCGCTGCGACGGCCCGGAGAAAGAACGGCATGACGGTTCGCGATGAAAGGCCCCGGATCACGGGAGAGGGACGCCAGCCGGGCGATCCCACGCGAGACGAAATCGTGGAAGCCATGATCCGCGTCGATCATGCGGGCGAACACGGCGCGGTGCGCATCTACGAAGGCCAGCTCGCCGTCCTCAAGGGAACCGACGCCGAAGCGCCGATCCGCGAAATGGCGGAACAGGAACAGCGCCACCTGAAGGGATTCGACGAGCTCGTCGCGGCCCGCCGCGTCCGCCCGACTTTGCTGTCGCCGCTCTGGCATGCCGCCGGTTTCGCGCTGGGCGCGGGAACCGCGCTGCTGGGTCCCAAGGCCGCCATGGCCTGCACCCAGGCGGTTGAGGAAGTCATCGACGAACATTACGCGAGCCAGGCCGCGAAGCTCGGCGACGACGAGGCAGAACTGCGCGACATGATTGAGGACTACCGCGCGGACGAGATAGAACACCGCGATCGGGCTGTCGCCGAAGGCGCCGAGGAAGCGCCGGGCTACGAGGCGCTGACGACCCTGGTAAAGGCGGGGTCCCGGCTCGCGATCTTTCTGTCGAGCCGGATCTAGATCCGACCGGACGGGCTACTTTCTCCGAAAATCCCTGTGACAGGCGGAGCAGGTTTTTCCGAGCGCCCGAAACGCATTCCCGACGGCTTTCCGGTCGCCTGAGCGTGCCGCAGCCGCCAGATCGGAAGCCGCAAGGCGCATCCTGTCAGACAGGGCCGTGAAACCCGTCCAGTCCCGGTGGATCCCGGGCGCCGCCCGGGTAATATCGCTGACCGTACCGGGCGGAAACAGGTCAGGGACTTTCTTGCCGTGAGCAGCGATCCGGTCGCCAACGGTCACGATCGCCGCCGCGTCGAAGGCGGCTTTTCCGCGGATCATGTCGCGTACTTTCTTCATCCCGGCACCGATATCCTTCATCAGCACCATGCGCTCCTTGACGATCCCCGTCGCACCATCATGGGCGTTAAGCCCAGCGAACCCGCTGAAAAGCAGGAACAACAGCGCGGCTGGAACAACGGGATATTTCATACGGTCGCCGGCTGATCGAAAACCCGGATATCCGGCAATTCGCCCGTGAATCTCTCCACCTCTACCAGCGCGGTCTGCGAAGCCGGCGCCTGGGTCAGTTTCGAGGTTCCCTTGTCCAGCGTCAGCATGTTCGGATTTCCATGCCGGTCGGGCGTACCGGGGACGCCGGGCTCGACCGGATCGTACCAGGCGCCGGTCGCCAGCTGGATCACGCCGGGCCGTATGGCGTCGGTTACGACGAGTCCTGCGAGGCAGGAACCCCGGTCGTTAAAGACCCTCACCGCGTCTCCGCCGGCCAGCCCGCGCGCCGCCGCGTCGTCGGGGTGCATCCAGACCGGTTCCCGTCCCTTGATCTTGGAACCGCGGCTGACCGGCCCGGCATCGAGCTGCCCGTGCAGCCGCGTCCGCGGCTGGTTGGAAACCATGTGCAGCGGGTATGTCGCGGCCCTGTCCGATCCCAGCCATTCGGCCGGCTCAAGCCAGCAGGCATGGCCTGGACAATCGTTGTAGCCGTACGAGGCGATCTTTTCCGAGAAAATCTCGATCTTGCCGCTATCCGTTTTGAGCGGCCGTCCCTCGGGGTCCTTGCGGAACGATTCCAGCAGCACCACGGGCCTGTCGGGGCGCGGAAATTCGAAATAGCCCTGCTCCCGGAACGCATCGAAATCGGGCATTTCGGTCCCGTTTTCGGCGTTCTGCTGGCGCGCGACATCATACAGGTGGCGCAGCCAGCCTTCCTCATCGCGCCCTTCGGTATACGCGTCGCGGAATCCCATCGCGCCGGCCATGTCCGCGAAGATATCGAAATCGTTCCGCGCGACGCCCGGCGGGTCGATCGCCTTTTCCATTGCGAACCAGGCGGCAGGCACCGAGGCGGCGCCGATGTCGTTCCGCTCCAGCGTGGTGGTCGATGGCAGAACGATATCCGCATGCCGTGCCGCAGCGGTCCAGAACGGTTCGTGCACGATGACCGTATCGACCCGACGCCAGCCTTCGAGCAGCCGGTTGATGTTCTGATGATGATGGAACGGGTTGCCGCCGACCCAGTAGATCGCGTGAATATCGGGATAGGTCAGACGCCTGCCGTTGAAATCGATTTCCTCGCCCGGATTGAGCAGCATGTCCGTAACGCGCGCCACCGGGATGTATTCCTTGCAGGGATTGGACGGCACCGGCAGGCGGGGCGACTGCGCACGGGCACGCGGCGTGCCGATCCCGCCCAGACAACCGTAACCGAACCCGACGCCGCCTCCCGGCAGGCCGATCTGCCCCAGCATTGCGGCCAGCGTAATCGCCGCCCAGTAGGGCTGTTCGCCATGGTCGGCGCGCTGCAACGACCAGCAGGCGGTAATCATGGTCCGGCCCGACGCAATTTTTCGGGCGAGAGCCCGGATCGTGTCGGCCGGAATTTCGCAGATCGCCGATGCCCAGTCCGCGTCCTTCGGACAGCCATCCGTCTCGCCCGTCAGGTAGGGAACGAACTTCTCGAACCCGCAGCAGTATTTTTTGAGAAAGGCCGCGTCGTGCAGCCCCTCGCTGTAAACCGTATGGGCGAGACCGAGCATCAGAGCGGTGTCGGTATTGGGCCGCGCCGCCAGCCATTCAGCACCGGCGAACGCCGCCACGTCGTCGCGCGTCGGCCCGACACAGACCACGTCGACCTGCGATTCCGATATCCGCTTCTGCCACGCCCTGTCGTCATGTTCCGGCAGACCGCCATGATTGATCTGCGTGTTCTTGAGAGGCACCCCGCCGAAGCAGAGCAGCGTATCGGTATGCTCGACGATGGCGCTCCACGACGTCAGGGGTCCGTTGGTGGCCTGGCCCGACCCCAGCAGGTAGGGCACCAGCAGCATCGCCGCCCCGTTGGAGTAGTTGCCGACCGAGTTGGTAAACCCGCCCGCCATCGCGAGGAAACGCTTGAGCGTGTTCTGCGCCGCGTGGAGCCGCCCGGCACTCGCCCAGCCATATGAGCCGCCATAGATCGAGGAGGGACCGTACGCATCGTAAAGCCGGGTCAGCTCGCCGCTGACCAGCTCGACAGCCCTGTCCCAGCTCACCTCGACGAACGGCTCGCCGCCGCGCCCGGCGCCGGTCCCTTCCGGTCCGTTCTCCAGCCAGCCCTTACGGACCATCGGCGCAAGCACCCTGCTTTCGGCCGAATTGGCCGCGACCGCGGACGCGATCAGCGGCGTCGGATCGGGGTCCCTCGGCGACGGGATCGCCGTCATCGCGCCCGCCTCGTCCACCGCGACCCTGAAGACGCCCCAGTGTCCGCCGGTGTTGAATTCGCCCGGTATCGTCATCGTCAGTCCCGCAATTCCTGTGTTCCACCATGATGCTTCGGGACTCACGGCCTCAACAAGCCCCAATCGGCCGCAGGGCATCCGGATGGCTGGTCATGGCGAGTTTCGCGTTGAAACGTCGGCGCCTGTTTGGTTTTATCCGGCAAATTTGTGGTCACCAGCGGAAGGAACACCATGCACCCGATCGGCAGATTCGTCGTCATTGCCGGTCTCGCAATTGCAGGCGGCGCCGGCTACTGGATGTTAAAGGGCGGCATCGCCGAGGCGGCGCGGATCGATCCGGCAAACGCGGACGCCGTTACGCGGGGCAGGACGATATACGCCCGCGAATGCGCCGCCTGCCATGGCAAGAATCTCGAAGGACAGGTACGCGACTGGAAACGCAGACTGCCGGACGGCTCCATACCGGCGCCGCCGCACGACGAAACGGGCCATACCTGGCATCACGACGGGCAACAGCTGTTCGACGTCACGAAACACGGCCGGCTGAAGGCGTCGGGCGGCGCCTTTGCATCCAACATGCCGGGGTTCGGCGACCGGTTGACCGACCGGCAGATCTGGGACGTGCTGAGCTATATCAAGAGCCGCTGGCCGGAGGCGGTTCAGCGGCGGCACGACGAGATCGAACGCCGGGTCAACGCGCAGCAGGCGCGTTGAATCCATGAGCGCTTGGAAATCTGCGTCTTCCCGGTAAACTCTTCCCGGCACCTCTCTGGTCATCGTGGAGAAAACGATCATGACTCTCGGCCTGTCGATCGCCCATGTCGGGCTGCATGTCCGCAACATCGAAGAAGAGATTGAATTTCTGTCGCTGATCGGCGGCGAGATGACATCGATGGACCGGATGGCCAACGGCAACCGGATCGCCTTTGTCAGCATCGATGGGGACCGGCATCATAATCTTGCTTTGTTCGAAGACGGGGAGCGCATGAAGAACGGCGATTCCCGGAAACAGAGCCAGGGCATCCACCATATCGCGATGCCGACGGATTCGCGGGAGTCGGTCGACCGGTGGAAAGTAAGGCTGGAAGCCGCCGGGCTGGCGATAAACGGACCCAGCATTCAGGGGCCGGAAGGGGACGGGCTGACCGCGGGCAGCGGGTCCTACGCGATTTTCTTTCTCGACCCCAACGGCATCTGTTTCGAGATTTATACCGGCGCCATGTCGGTATCCGATTACCGGGACCTGCAGGAAAAGGGCGAACGCGAACTCAGCTACGCCTGATTGTTTCGAAAAAAATATGGTTTCTTGGGTTGAACCGTGCCAGGGGGACGGGTTAGCGTAGGTGCCATGAAAACGATTGCACGCCTTTCGAAAATCGCGGCTGTTGCCGCGGCGACACTGACCTTGCCGGCCGGTGCGAATGCCGGGCTTGTCGCTCACTACGATTTCGAAGGAGCGGTCAATGCGGACAGCAGTGGCAATGGCCGCAACCTGGCTCTCGGGGCCGGTGGCCCAGTCCAGACGGTGACAGGCAAGTTCGGCAATGGCGGCGATTTTGCCGGCGGCGGATTCATGTTCAGCGCCGACAGCGCCTTTAACCTCGTCAACGGCGATTTTGCCGTGTCGCTCTGGTACAGGGCAGTCGAGTCCGGCTTTTCGCCGCTGGTTGGCAAGAACACGTCGACCAGCGATGCCGGCTGGGCGATAAGCCAGAGTACGATTGTTTCAGGCGACCTGAACGACGCAACCAGTGGAGTCGTTTCCACAACAGCCCCGGCCGACGACGAAATCGACTACCAGCATCTCGTTTACCAGAAAATCGGCGCCAATCTGGAACTTTACGTGAACGGTGTGCTGGTCGATACCGACACCGGCGTGTCGGGCAGCCTGACGGGCAACGCCTTGCCGTTGGCACGAGAAACATTTCGGCGGGCGGCGGCGAAAACTCGGGCGGCACATCGCAGAAATTCAACGGGCTGATGGACGAAATTTATATTTTCGACAACGCCCTTACGACGACGGAAATCTCAAACCTGTTCAATTTCAACAGTCTTGAAAGCGTCTCCATCGCCGAACCCGGGGCCTTGGCACTGTTCGGTCTGGGGCTCTTCGGTCTCAGCCTCGCGCGCCGTCGCGCCTAACGTTTCTTTCCCTCGCTGCGGGCGAGGATCAGCGCGCTTCCGAAAATGATCGCGGACCCGAGCCAGGTCCACATGTCGCCGGCGTCGCCGACCAGCACCAGCGCGGCCAGCGAGGCCATCGGCAGGCGCAGGAAATCGAACGGCGCGACCGCGCTGACATCCGCCTCGTCGAACGCCTTGACGTAGCCCCACACCGCCGCCGTCCCGGCCAACCCGATCCCGATCATAAGGGCGAAATCCTCGACCGACGGCGTCACCCAGAAAAACAACGCGGGGACCAGCGCGATGGGCAGCATGATCAGGTTGAAATAGAACACCGCCTGCTGCGGCGTATCCGTCGTCATCAGCCGTTTCACGCAGATATTGGCGCAGGCATAGAGAACGGCGGAGGTCAGAACGCAGAGCGTCGAGAACGTCACGTCGACGAAGCCCGGCCGCAGGATTACCAGAATTCCGATGAACCCGAAGGCGACCGCGCGCCACCGCGCGAACCCCACCGTCTCATGCAGCACGAGGGCCGCCAGGACCGTGCCGAAAAGCGGCTGGGTAAAGCTGAGCGCGGTCGCCTCGGGCAGCGGGACTGTCGCGATCCCGTAATAAAGCGCCAGCACAGCGACATAGGAAAACGCCGACCGCAGCGTATGGAGCGGCAGACGGTCGGTCCTCAACGTGGCGACGCCCCGTTTCAGCGCCGGCGGCAACAGAAGGCACACCGCGACGATATTACGGAACAGCAGCAGCTCGAATGCCGCGTATTCGGCGGAAAGTTCGCGCACCAGCGAAATCATGGCGACCCAGCCGATCCCGGCAAAGATCATCCAGGCCGGTCCGGCGAAGGGCGCTCGTGTCCGCTTTGCCCTGTCGGTCAAGTCCGTCTCCTCACAGATAGCTCCCCGCGAGCGTCGTCGGCTCGCCGCCGAGACCGAGTTTGAACCGGGCGACGCCCGGCGCATGCGCCGCATCCACCCCGCCAAGATCGAACCAGCGCACGCCGCTGGCCCTGAGCGTCTCCATCGCGCGCCACAGCAGCAGGTTATGCGCGTTTGCGGCCCGGCCCGCTTCGCCGGTCCAGCTGATGTAGTAGGTCGCAGCCCTGCCGTGCCGCGCAAGCGCAATTCCGGCGACCAGCGCATCTCCGCGATGCGCGCTCAGCACCGTCACCGCTCCGTCCTTCTGCGCCAGCGCGCGCACAAGGCCGCCATCGGGTCCGGAAAACCGCCGCTCCTTCCGAAACGCGTCGTATCGCGAAGCCACATCGTGAAGGATGTCGCCGCTCGACGACACCCGAACCCGAAGGCCGCTGTCTTCCGCCTTGACCAGCGCGTTGCGCCATTTGACGTCGAGATTGCGCCGCAACGCCTCCAGCGGGGCGGCGAGATCGAGCCAGACAGTGCTGTAACCGGTAACCATCCTGCGGAAACCGGCAGAGCGGAGCGCGATATCGGACTCATGCCCATCGGGCAGATCCGGAACGAAAGACAGGATTTCTCCGCTTCGCCACCGCCAGTTTTCCCGAACAAGCTGCAGGACCGCATCGATGTCGTCTGGCCCCGGCCCCGCAAGCCAGACAGGGCCTCGCACGACCCGGACCACCGATATCCCGGCGATCAGCCGGCGGCGAAACGCCTGTACCAGCGCGATCCTCTGCCCGCCACGCCGGACGACGCACCTCTCGACCGTCACGGGCGCCGTCCTGGCCAGCGCGTCGCCGAACGCGCGCGACTGTTCCAGCGCCGGACGCGGCGCGGCGGCGAACAGATCGTCCCACCCGTCGGGATCGTCGGTGAGATCGTCGATGCCATTCATCTCGGGATACGCATGGGGATATGACGGGACCGGCAGCGGTTGCGGTGGACGAAATCGTTCTCGCCATCTTCGCCCGATGATAGAGTCTTTGCCATGCGCTTCTCACGCCGCGCCCCGGAGCCGATTCACTGCCACGTCATCCCGCCCCGCCATTTCACCGGCTGGGCCGCGCTCTATTTCGTCCTGTTCGTGTGCGTCCCGTTGCTGGGAGCCGGCTTGCTGCTCGATGTCGCGCTTTACACGGTCTTCCGCGACCTGTTCGACGCCTGCTACGCCATCATGTGCCTGTTCGAATAGAGACGCCTAGTTCCTGGGCAGGACGTGGCCCCATTTCTCCCGGATGCGGGCGTCGAGCTCCGGCGAATTGCGGGCGACGATGGGGAACGTGTCCCTCCGACGGTATGGCTTGCAGGCATCGACGATGACGCGCGAATTGCGCCGGTCATTGTCGTCGTCGTAGCACATCGGGTCGAGATGCGAGCTCCACCCGCCGTCGATCACGTCGACATCCTCGCGCGGGTCACAGCGCGTGCACATCGACCACAAGACATCGTTCATGTTGGTCGGGTCGATATCGTCGTCGACCACCACGGTCCAGTGGTTGCAGTACGCCCCGGCGTGGCAGTGCGCGGCCACCATGCCGGCCTGCTTGGCGTGCCCGCCATATAGCTGCTTGATCGACACGGTAAGCCAGAAACGGCTGCCGCCGGCCTCGTGCGCCCACACGCCCTTTACCTCGGGAATGCCGGCCGCTTCTAGCTGGTTCCACACCGCGCCGCACCGGTAGGTGCCGAGATAGAACGTGTTATCGTTGGGCGGCACCGCCGGCACCGCGCCCATCAGCACCGGATTGTCGCGATGCATCACGGTTTCGATCCGGATCGCCGGTTCGGGCCGCTGGCCGCCCGCGTAATAGCCGGTCCACTCGCCGAGCGGTCCCTCTGTCAGCTCGTCGCCGGGCGCGATAAAGCCCTCGAAGGCGATTTCCGCATTTGCCGGAACCGGCAAGCCGGTCTTCGGCATGTTTATGACCTCGACCGGCTCGTCCATGATGCCGCCGACCGCTTCGAACTCGTTCTTGCCGTAGGGAATTTCGAGCCCGCCGATCATCAGGTAGGCGGGATGCATCCCAACCACCACGGCGACGGGGCATTTTTCGCCGCGCGCATGGTACTTCTCCATGATGTGGCGTCCGTGCTTGCCCTGCGACATCATCAGCGTCGCGACGGCGGGTTCGTGCGACTGCACCCGATAGGTGCCGAAATTGATCCAGCCGGATTCCGGGTCCTTCATCACCACGATGCAGGCGGTGCCGATGAACGGACCGCCATCGTATTCGTGCCAGACGGGCGTCGGGATCGACTTGATGTTAACGTCCGCGCCTTCCTGCACGTTTTCCAGCAGAGGACCGCCGTTGACTTCCCTGGACGGATGGCTCGGTGCGCGGCCCATGTAATCGCGCCACCACTGGATCAGGTCCATTTCGGATGCGTCGGGCGGCAGGCCGAGCGCGACATTGATGCGCGGCACAGAGGTCAGCAGGTTGGCCATGACGCGGTGGCCTTTCGGGAAACCGGGAATGTCGTCGAACATCAGCGCCGGATCGCCCATCCGGCGCTGCACGATATCGACAATCCCGCCGATATCCTCCTCGAGATTCGCGCCCGTGATGGTGTGAAGTTCGCCTGCTGCCTCGATCGAAGCGAGCCAGTCCCTGAGATCCTTGTTGGCCACGTAACAGTCTCCGTTTTTCGTCGCCGTCATGGTTAGCCTGTTTCGTCGGGATTTGAAACGGTCGCGGCTTGCGAAATCGACGACAAGGTGGGATTGTCCGGCAATTGAATTCGACAGAAGTGAACACGTGAAAGCCCCAAAATTCAGCTACATTCGCGCAGAAAGCCTTGAGCAGGCGCTGTCTCTGCTTGCCGAACATGGCGACGACGCGCGTATCCTCGCAGGCGGCCAGAGCCTGATGCCGACGCTCAACATGCGTCTCTCTCAGCCCGCCCTCCTGATCGACATCAACCGAATCGATGCTCTCCGGGGAATTTCCCTCGATGGCGATCATGTCCGGATCGGTGCGCTGGCGCGCCACGCGGAAGTGCTGGGTTCGTCCGTCGTCGCGGAACATCTGCCGCTGATCGCGGAGGCGATGCCGCATGTCGCCCACGTCGCGGTGCGCAACCGCGGTACGTTCGGCGGCTCGGTCGCCCTCGCAGACCCGGCCGCCGAGATGCCGGCCTGCGCGCTCGCGCTCGAAGCGGTTCTGGTGGTCGAGAGCGTCCGCGGACGGCGCGAGATCGCGGCCGACGATTTCTTTCTCGGGCTATACGAAACAGCGCGGCAGCCGGACGAAATCCTGGTGGAGGCCCGCATCCCGGTACGGACGCCCGGCACGGTCTCGGTCTTCAGGGAACTCGCCCGCCGCAAGGGCGATTTTGCCATGGCGGGCGTCGCCTGCCGGGCAACGATTGAAAACGGTACGGTGGCGGACGCCCGGCTGGTCTATTTCGGCAGCGAGGTAAAACCGACGCTGGCAACCGGCGCGATGGCGGCGTTGCGCGGCAGGGCCTGGCCGGATCCGGCCAAGGATGCCGTGCTGGCAGCGCTCGGCGAGGACCTCGACCCGATGGATAATCTGCTCGGCAGCCCGGCGACAAAGCTTCACCTGCAGCGCGTACTGACCGCGCGGGCGCTGGACGCTGCGATGGAGAGGGCGGCATGAGCGAGGAAATGCAGACCGTTACGCTGACCGTCAACGGCGAGAATGTCACGCGAACCGTCCGGGTGCGCGAACATCTTGTCGATTTTTTGCGCGGCGAGCTGGGGCTGACCGGATCGCATATCGGCTGCGAGCACGGCATCTGCGGCGCCTGCTCGGTGCGGGTCGATGGCGTCGTGGTGCGCGGCTGCCTGATGCTCGCGGTACAGGCGGATGGCGCCGAGGTCACGACGATCGAAGGGCTGACCGACAGCGGAGAGATCGCCGATCTGCAGGACGTGTTCGTCGAGCGCAACGCGATGCAGTGCGGCTACTGCACGCCAGGAATGCTGATGACCGCGGCCGAGCTGATGAAGGATGGCGAGGTCCATAGTCGCGAGGACATCCGCGAGCACCTGTCCGGAAATTTCTGCCGTTGCACCGGCTATCACGCCATTGTCGATGCGGTCGAGACCACCATGAAACGGCGCTCGGGGCGGAACTCATGAACACCAGACCGATCAATTCCCTGACGCCGCTGGACCGCCAGCATTCCTATGTCGGCCGGACGCTGAGCCGCGACAGCGCGAAGCGCGCGGTGGCCGGACGCGGACGGTATACCGACGACATCCAGGCGGCCCGCATGGTTCATGCCGCCTTCGTCCGCAGCCCCTATGCGCACGCCAGAATCGTTTCCGTCAATGTCGATGCGGCGAAGGCCGCGCCGGGCGTCGTCCTCGTCATGACGGGCGCCGAGCTGGCCGAACGCTGCACCGGCCCGTGGGTCGGCACGCTGACCTGTTTCGAGAACATGAAATCCGCGCCGCAATACCCGATGGCGGTGGACCGCGCCTGCTGGCAGGGCGAGCCCGTCGTGATGGTGGTGGCGGCAACGCGCGCACAGGCCGAGGACGCCTGCGAGCTGGTCGAGATCGGCTGGGAAGAGCTTCCCGTCGTGGTCGACAAGGAACGGGCCCTGGCAGCGGGAACGCCGCCGATCCACGCCGATCTCGGCGACAATCTGGCATTCGAGAAAACCATCGACACCGGCAATGTCGATGCCGCGTTCGATGCCGCCGACATCATCCTCGAAGACACGTTCGAATTCGGCCGCCACACGGCGGTCAGCCTCGAGCCCCGCGCGCTGCTGTCGGAATACGATCCGGGCACGCAGCGGCTGACGGTTCATACGTCGAGCCAGACGCCTCACATGATCCAGGCGCTGCTGGCGCGTACGCTCGGCGTTCCGGAACACAATGTCCGTGTCGTCGCGCCCGACGTGGGCGGTTCCTTCGGCCTCAAGATCCATTCGTTCGGCGACGAAATCGCGGCAACCGCGGCCTCGATGGTGCTGGCCCGCCCGGTCAAGTTCATCGCCGACCGGCTCGAATCCTTCCTCACCGACATCCACGCGCGTGAAAACCGGGTGAAGGCCCGCATGGCGGTCAGCAAAGACGGAGACATCAAGGCGGTCGATATCGATGTTCTGTCCGGCGCAGGCGCCTATTCGCAATATCCGCGGACCTCGGTATTCGAGGCCAACCAGATTCTCAACATCACGGCCGGACCGTACGCGCACGCGGAATACCGGGCGAAGGCAACGGTGGTCTATCTGAACCTGGTGCCGACATCCCAGTACCGTTCGGTCGGCCATCCCATCGGCAACTCGGTGGGAGAATGGCTGGTCGACCGCGCGGCGCACGCGGTCGGGATGGACCCGATCGAGTTCCGCCGCCGCAACGTCATGAAGGACGATTCCTATCCGCGCGTTTCGGCCGCCGGAATCCAGATGCAGGACATGTCGCACGAAGCCTGTATCGATGCGCTGGTCGAAAAGATAGACTACGCGGCACTGCGCGAGGAACAGGCCCGCTTGCGCGAGAAAGGCATCTATCGCGGCATCGGCATCGCGTCCTTCATCAAGGGTACCGCCCCCGGTCCCGCCGGCTATTACGGCGCGGGCGGCGCGCCCATCGCCTCGCAGGACGCCTGTACCATCAAGCTGGAACCCGCCGGCGGCGTTCTCTGCATGGTCGGCGTCACCGACCAGGGACAGGGCGTCGACACGGTGATGCAACAGATTGCCGCCGAAGCCGTCGGGGTGCCCTTCGACCACGTCCGCGTGATCGAGGGCGATACGGATGCAACGCCCTATGGCGGCGGCACTTACGCCTCACGCGCGACCGCCATCGGCGGCGAGGCCACATGGCAGGCCGGGCGCGCGCTCAGGGCGGAGATCCTGACCATTGCCGGCGCCCTGCTGCAGGCCGACGCGGCGACGCTCGATATCGTCAACGGCAACGTTATCGATGCCGGCACCGATAACGTCCGCGTATCGCTGGCCGAGATCGGCCGCATCGGCCATTTCCAGGTGGCGGAACTTCCCAACGACATCCAGCCGACCCTGTCGTCGACACGGCGCTTCCGGCTGCGCGACGCGCTCTACATCTTTACCAACGGCATTCACGGCGCCTGGGTCGAGGTCGATCCCGATACCGGCTTCATCAAGCTGCTGAAGCACTGGGTGGTCGAGGATTGCGGCCGCGTCATCAACCCGCAACTGGCCGACGAGCAGGTGCGCGGCGGCTGCGTGCAGGGGCTTGGCGGCGCGCTGTACGAGCACTGCATCTACGATGAGACGGGCCAGCTGCAGAACGGTACGATGGCGGACTACCTGACGCCGATGGCGGGCGAGATGCCGGATATCGACGTTACCCATATCCAGACTCCCACCACGGTGTCGGAACTCGGCGCGAAGGGCGTCGGCGAATCCGGCACCGGCGCCGCGCCGGCGGTGATGATGAACGCGGTCAACGACGCGCTGCGCCCGTTCGACGCCTACGTGACCGAACAGCCGATGACGCCCGAGCTGATCCTGAAAGCACTGGGCAAGGTCTGAAACCATGCCGACCGCGACTGCTACGGACGGTACAAAGCTTTATTACGAGGTGACGGGCGAGGGCCCGGACGTTCTGTTCCTGCACGAATTCGCCGGCACGCTGAAAGAATGGGCGCCGCAGGTGCGTCGTCTCTCGCGGCAGTATCGCTGCATCGCCTTCAACGCGCGCGGCTATCCGCCCTCCGATGTGCCGGATGACCCGAAGCGATACAGCCAGGATATTGCGATCGAAGACGCGTTCTGCGTGATGGAAACGGCGGGTAGCGACTCCGCACATGTCGTCGGACACTCGATGGGCGGATACACCGCGCTGCATCTGGGCATTCGCCGACCCGACCGCGTGCGCTCGCTCACCGTCGCCGGATGCGGCTGGGGGTCGGACCCGAACACGCGCGAGGAAAGCAAGGCCCTGATCGCCGATATCGCCCGCATGTTTCGCGAGGACGGCATTGAGGAAGCGGCGCGCCGTTACGCCGATTTTCCCATGCGCCACCGGTTCCGCGAAAAGGACCCGCAGGGCTGGGCCGAATTCGCCGCCATGCTGGCGACCCATTCCGCCATCGGCAGCGCGTACACCATGGCGCAGGTGCAGGCCGGGCGCCCCACTTTGTTCGAGATGCGGGACGACATCGCAAAGCTTGAGGCGCCTCTGCTGATCGTCGTCGGCGACGAGGACGACGCCTGTCTCGAAGGCTCCCTCATGATGAAACGGGTCGCGCCGGATGCGGCGCTTTGCGTCGTGCCGAACGCCAGCCACACCATCAACAGCGAAGAGCCCGACCTGTTCAACCGGGCGCTGCTGGATTTTCTGTCTCTGGCGAAAAACTAGCCGTCCCGGCCGGCGTCCATGATCGGCTTTAGCTGCCCGCCGTCGATTTCGATCTGTGTGCCGTTGACGAAATGGGCAAGCGGCGACGCCAGATAGGTCACCAGATTGGCGACTTCCTCGACCTCGGCGATGCGCCCCAGCGGAATGCTGCGCGGCGCCAGCTGATCGGCCTCCTCGCGCGAGATGTTCATGTCGCGCGCCATGGCGTCGACCAGCCCGGCCCAGCGCTCGGTGCGAACCGGACCGGGATTGACGGCGCACAGGCTGATATTGTCGCGCCCGTACTGCATGGCGAGCGACATGGTCAGGTTCTGTCCCGCCGCGTTGGCGGCGCCTGGCGCGATCTCCCAGTAGGAATGCTTGACCCCGTCATTGCCGATCAGGTTGACGATGCGCCCGCCGCCCTGACGTTTCATGTGCGGAATGACGGCGCGGGTGCAGCGGACGTACCCGAAGAACTTGAGCTGCAGCGCCGCTTCCCATGCCTCGTCCGACAGCGTTTCCAGAACGCCGCCGGCGGCGGCCCCTGCGTTATTGACCAGAATGTCGATGCGCCCGAATTCCTGCGCCGCCCGGTCGATAAAGGCGTTGGCGTCCGCGGTCTTCGTCAGGTCCGCCGTGATCGGAATGACCCGGCGTCCGGTCTCGTCGGCAATTTCCTTTGCGGCTTCCTCTAGCGGGCCGGGGCGGCGTGCGCAGATGGCGACATCGACGCCTTCGCGTGCGAGGCCCCGTGCAATCGCCTTGCCGATACCGGCGCTGCCGCCCGTTACGGCAGCGCATTTTCCAGCGAGCTGCAAGTCCATATTAAATTCCTTGGTATTTCCCCGTATGGTGCGCCGGATCATAGCGCATTAATGTGGGAAAATGCACATCGCCTCCGACCATATTTATATCGGAAAATCGGTAAACCGGCTGGAAGACCGGCGCTTCCTGACCGGCCGCGGGGCGTATGTTGACGATATAACCCTGCCGGGCATGGCGGCGATGGCGATCCTGCGGAGCCCGCACGCGCATGCGCGGATTCTTGGAATCGATCTTGCCGCGGCGCGTTCGATGACAGGCGTCATCGATGCGTTCTCCTGCGCCGAAGTCACTGCCGCATTCAACGGCGCGCTGCCGAAAATCCCGCTCCGGCTCGCGCCGTTTCCCGGCTTCGAGCGCATGCTTCAGGCGCCGATAGCGTCGGACAAGGTGCGCTATGTCGGCGAGCCGGTCGCAGTGGTGGTGGCCGAGAACCGGTATCTGGCGGAAGATGCGCTTGAGGAAATCCTCGTCGATTACGAAATACTGCCCGCCGTCACCGACGTCGACCGGTCGGCCGCCGGCGACATCCTGCTGTTCGAGGAAGCGGACGAGAACATGGGCGCGCGCTATCGGGTCGGCCGCGGCGATATCGATGCGGCCTTCTCGGAGGCGGCCTACACCCGGCGCGAGCGGTTCGTCACCAACCGCCACGCCGCCTGCCCGATGGAGACGCGCGGGCTGATCGCCGACTTCGACGCCGCCGCGAGCCGTCTTCGCCTGATCGGCGCGGGCAAGGTGACCTATTTCAACCGACGACATCTGGCCCCGGCCTTCGGCATGGCGGAGAGCGACATCGAGCTGGTCGAACAGGATGTCGGGGGCGGGTTCGGCGCGCGCGGCGAGCTTTACCCGGAAGACTACCTCGTTCCCCTCGCCAGCAAGCGCGCTGGCCGGCCGGTCAAGTGGATCGAGGACCGGCGGGAAAACCTGATGGCCTGCAACCATTCGCGGCAGGTGGTCTGCGACCTGGAAATCGCCGCAACACGGGACGGAACGATCCTCGGAATGCGCGCCACCGTGCAGGGCGATATGGGGGCCTACATCCGCACCAATGGCGGCGTGGTGCCGTCGAAGACGATCCAGTTCCTCCCCGGTCCCTACAGGGTGCCCGCCTTTGCCGCGGACATGCAGGCGCTGGTCACCAACAAGACGCCGGTCGGCACCTATCGCGGCCCGGGACGGGTGGAGGCCAATTTCTGCCGCGAGCGGATGATCGACATGATGGCCAAGGATCTCGGCCTCGATGCGGTCGAGGTCAGGATGAAGAACCTGATGACGCCGGCAGAGCTGCCCTACCGCATGGGCGAGCTGGTGCTGAACGATCCCGACGCGACGCTTGATGACGGCGATTATCCGACAGCCTTCCGGCGGCTGCTGTCGGAAATCGACTATCCGGCGCTGAAGGCGCGCAGCGGTTCGATCGAGAACGGAAAGGCGTTCGGCATCGGTTTTGCCTGCTTCGTCGAAAGCAGCGCCGCCGGCCCGCCGGAATCCGCCCGTGTCAGCGTCGCAGACGACGGAAGCATCGAGATCCGGATCGGCGCATCGTCGGTCGGCCAGGGGGTGGAGACCGGCATGGCCCAGATCTGCGCCGAGACGCTCGGCATGCCCCTTGAGGGCATGACCGTCCTGCACGGCAGCACGTCCCTGCTGGATTCAGGCGGCGGTACTTTCAACAGCCGCAACACGGTGATGGCCGGAAACGCCGTCCGGATGGCCGCGGAAGCGCTGCGTGAAAAATGCGTGGAGCAGGCGGCACTCCGCTGGAATGTCGCGGCAGATTCGGTGACGTTCGCGGACGGTGCGGTCCGTCATGCCGATCAGTCGATGTCGATGGCTGAAATCGCGTCGTACGCCGGGCCGCTCTCGGGCGACGCAACCTACGCCAACGAAGGCCGCGTCTCCTATTCCTACGGCGCGCATGTCGCGCTGGTCCGGGTCGATCTTGCGACCGGCGGAGTCGGGATCGATCGGTATGTGCTAACGGAAGAAATCGGCCGCGCGCTCAACCCGGCCATGGTACAGGGCCAGGCAGTCGGCGGCGTGGTACAGGGCATCGGCGGCGCGCTGCTGGAACAGATGCTGTACGACGAGGACGGGCAGTTTCTGTCGGCGACATTCGCGGACTATCTGTTGCCCACATCGGCCGAGACTCCGCCCATTACCGCGATCGCCCTTCAGGACTCGCCTTCGAAAATGAACCCCATGGGATTCAAGGGCGCGGGCGAAGGCGGCATCGTCGCGGTCGCCGCCGCAATCGCCAACGCCGTCGCCGATGCGACCGGCCTCGATATCACCGAACTCCCGCTGACTCCCGCGACGCTGCGTCAGCAATCGTCGAGTTCGGCGTCCCAGTAGAGGAAGTCCCGCCAGCTTTCATGCAGGTGGTTGGGCGGAAAGGCGCGGCCGTTCTCCTGGAGCTGCCAGGTCGAAGGCTGGCCAGGCGCCAGGCGCGGATACATCGCGGCTTCCCGCGGCATCTTGTTGGCCTTGCGGAGGTTGCAGGCCGAACAGGCCGTCACGACATTTTCCCAGCTGGTCCGGCCGCCCCGCGATTTGGGGATGACATGATCGAAGGTCAGTTCGTGGGTCGGAAAATGCTCGCCGCAATACTGGCAATCGAACCGGTCGCGCAAAAATACGTTGAATCGCGTGAAAGCCGGCCGACGGGCCAGCGGGATGTATTCCTTGAGCGAAATGACGCTGGGCAGCCTCATGCTGAAATTTGGCGAGCGGATCTCGCGATCGTACTCGGAAACGATGTTGACGCGATCCAGAAATACGGCCTTGACGGCGTCCTGCCAGGACCATAGCGACAGCGGAAAATAGCTCAGCGGGCGAAAATCGGCGTTGAGGACCAGAGCCGGGGCGTCGGATGGCGGTGACACGTTCCTGTCCCTAAATGTCGTCTCAAACCGGGTCTGAACACCGTTTATCTTGTTTTTCGGACAACCCTACCTTTGTGAGGTTACAGCTTCGTGACGGACCGTCAATGTCCTAATTGAGGCCGAAAGCGCGTTGCAGGAATTCACCGCCGAGCCGAACGCCGTCCGCATCGATACCATGGCCCACGCCGGGACAGACGTGGGTATCCACCGAGACGCCGCATTCGGACAGCCGCGCCGCGGCCTGGCCCATCAGTTCCACAGGGAGCAGGGGATCCTGATCGCCGTGGATCAGCATGACCGGCGGACGGGCGGTAATTTCTTCCTCCAGCAGTTCGGGCGATTCCAGACGCCCCGAATAGCCGAGGATGCCGGCGGGCTCGTTCGCACGGCGGAGCCCTACATGGAGCGACAACATGGTACCCTGCGAGAAACCGAGCAGCGCCAGACGCTCGTCCGAAAGACCAAGCCGGGCCAGTTCCGAATCGATAAAAGCGTTGACGATTTCCGCCGCGCTTCTGACCTGCGTCAGGCGGTCCGCGCCCTCGCCCTGCCACACATCGAACCACTGGAACCCGCCGAACGGGTTCTGCCTGCACGGGTAAGGCGCGTTGGGAGACACGAACACGGCTTCGGGCAGAACCTGCGCCAGATGCGGCGCAAGCCCGATCAGGTCGTCGCCGTTTGCGCCGTAGCCGTGCAGCAGCAGGACAAGCTGGCGCGGCGCGGCGCCGGCAGCCGGTCCATAGCTCGGTCCCGACAGTGTGGGAAGGTCGGCCATCGTCATCGCCTTTCGTTGCGGATCAGGGAAAGCTGGTCTGCGCGCTTTTGCGCACCGCGCTCAAGTAATAGTGCCACAGAATTCGCGTCGCAACGGCACGCCACGGACGCCAGCCCTCGCCGATACGTTCGAGGGCGGCCGCATCGGGCCTCGACGACAGGCCCTTCACGCGTCCGGCGGCCTCCTGCAGCGCCAGATCGCCGACCGGCAGGATGTCGGGCCGCCCCAGCGCCTCCAGCAGGTAGATATCGGCGGTCCAGTTGCCGATTCCGGTGATTCGGGTCAGTTCCGCGCGCACGTCCCCGTCGGACAGGCGGCGAAGCCTGCCAAGCTTCAGCGACCCGTCCACGATCTCCTGCGCCAGGATGCGCCCGTACCGCGCCTTCTGCCGCGAAAATCCTATGGCCTTCAGCGTCTCGTCATCGAGCCCGAGGAAAGGGCCTGCCTCGGGCCGGCCGCCGAGCGCGTCCATCAACCGGTTGAAAGCAGCGCGGGCCGACGCCAGCGAGACCTGCTGTTCGAGAATAAGGCATATCAGGGTCTCGAACCCCTGTTTGCGCCGCCACAGCGGCGGCGGTCCGAACGCATCCACCACCCCGGCCAGATCCGGATCGATCGCGCAGATCTCTTCCAGCCCTTCGGCCAGTGTCTTCTTCGTCAGGATTTTCAACGGTGCATGCCGCGCAATATGTCGACGTAATCGGGATCGTCCGGAGTCAGCAGCCCGTGCCGGATGAAGAAATCGATATTGACCACCGAGCAGTTGAACTTGAAATCGGCGGTATCGGCGGTGATCTCCATGACCTCGCGGGCGGGCAGCAGCATGAATTCGGCGATCTCGCCATCGGTATTGCGGGGCGCGAAATCCAGCGACAGTTCCAGATCGTAGACGAACATGACGTCGGGTTTCAGCGTGCCGTTTTCTTCATGCCGGTAGGAAAGCGCGCCGACCGGCCTGGCGGTCGCCGCGATGCCTTCGGGCACGCCGGCTTCCTCCCCCGCTTCCTTGATGACGTTTTCCATCAGCCCGAGTCCGACCGGCTGGCCGCCCGCGATCATGTTGTCGAGCATGCCCGGGTAAGTCGGCTTGTCGTCGGCGCGGCGGCCGACCCACATATGAATTTCGTCCCCGTCGCGTACGAATCCGTTGATATGGACGCCGTAGGCGGGCACGCCGAAACGCGGCACGGCGGCGCGCTCCATCTCGAACAGCGCCGGACGATGGAATCCGGTGCCCACCGGATAGGGCTCGTCACGCCAGCCGGTGAACCACCCTGCCCCATCGAGAATGCGCAGCGCAGCGTCCACGGCCCGCGTCCGGGCTCCGTAATCGGCGAACGCCTCCGACAGGGAAACAACGGTCCCGCTCTGAACGAACACGTCGCCGAGCGGCGCCAGAGAGGGTGCGAACTCGCGATGGATCCAGCCGACCCGCGCGTCGCCGACGCGAAACGGAAAATAGGCGGTGGTGTCGTTGCCGTTGTTGCAGGCGAGAATCCGGTCGAGCAGGCTCATGCGCCCTTTCCGCCACGGTCGTGCGCGTTAGTCAACACCCGCCATACGGACTCCTGCGTCGCCGGCATGGGAACATCGTCGGTCCCGAGCGCATCGCACACGGCGCAGATGGCAGCGGGCAGAGCGCCGACGGTTCCCGCCTCGCCGGCGCCCTTGGCCCCGAGCGCGTTGAGCAATGTCGGCACCGGATGGTCTTCGGTCGCGATGAAACACAGATCGTCGGCGCGCGGCATGGCGTAATCCATGAAGCTCCCTGAGAGGTTCTGGCCGCTGTCGAGATCGAAGGAGATCGCCTCGACCAGCGCCTGCCCGATCCCCTGCGCGACGCCGCCCTGAATTTGTCCTTTCAACAGAACCGGGTTGAGCGGGGCTCCCACATCGTCGACAGCGGCATAGGAAACCACCTCCACACGTCCGGTTTCCGGATCCAGCTCAACCTCGCAGATGTGAGTGCCGTTGGGAAAAGTGGGCGAGTCCGGCGAATAGTCGGCTGTCTCCGACAGAGCGCCGGCGGCCGCGACATCCTGCAGGGTCGCCGCACGGTCGGTCCCGGCAATGACAAAACGGCCGTCCGAAAATTCGATGTCGGCAACGGCCGCTTCCAGCAGGTCCGCCGCAACCGCCCTGCCCCGCTCGACGATCTTGCCGATCGCGCCGGTGACCGCCATCCCGCCGCCGACGGCGGAACGGGAGTTGAACGTACCGCCGCCATCGGCCAGACCGTCCGTGTCGCCGTCGATGATTTCGATATCCGCAGGCGAAAGCCGGAGCCCGTCGCAGACCAGACGACGCCACAGCGTCTCATGGCCCTGCCCCTGCGACGCGGTGCCGACGCGAACGGTCGCCTTGCCGTCTTCGGCGACAGAGATTGCCGCCGATTCCAGCCCGGGCCGCGCCGTCTGCTCGATCGCATTGCACACCCCGAGCCCCCGCAGCCTGCCGCGCGACGCGGAATGCGCGCGCCTGTCCGCGAAACCACCAACATCGGCCAGCGCGACGGCCTTTTCCATCACCGCCGGAAAGTCGCCGGAATCGTATACAAGACCGAGCCCCGTATCGTAGGGCATGTCGCCAGGCCGGATCAGGTTGCGTCGACGCAGCTCGATCCTGTCGAATCCCGCTTCGCGCGCCGCCTTGTCGATCAGCCGTTCGACGATCAGGGATGCCTCCGGACCGCCTGCGCCGCGATAGGGCGAAACGGGGTTCGTGTTCGTAAAACAGCCACGGACGGATACGTCCTTTTCGGGAAACCGGTAGACCGCCGACATCAGGTTGAGCGCATTGAGCGGCGAGCGCGGACCCTTGACGCCGAGCCACGCGCCGAGATTGGCGGTCATCGCTACCCGGAGGCCGAGAAAATCCCCCGCGTCGTTCAGCGCCAGCGCCGCCGTGCTCGCGATGTCGCGCCCGTGATCGTCGCCGGTCAGCGCCTCCGACCGCGTCGCAACCCATTTGACAGGACGCCCGAGCCGGCGCGCCGCCCACAGCACCAGCACCAGCTCCGGATAGATCGCGCCCCGCATCCCGAAGCTGCCGCCGACATCGCCGGTAACGATGCGGAACCGCTCCGCGGGCAGGCGAAACAGTTCTTCGGCGAGCTGGCGGCGCAGGATATGGGGGCTGTGAACCCCGCCCCGCAGGGTAAAGCGCCCCGTCGCCCCGTCATACGATCCGATATAGCCGCGCGGCTCCATCGGATTTGCGGCGACGCGCTGGTCCAGAAGAGTCTGTTCGACGACATGCGCCGCCATCTCAAAGACGCCATCCGTCCTGTCCGGATCGCCTGCGCGGGCGAAAAACGCCTCGTTATCGGTGTAACCGTCATGGATCGGAGGGACGTCTCCCGCCGCGAGAACCGGCGGCAGGATGCCCCATCCGACGGACACCGCCTCCGCCGCGTCGCGCGCGGCTTCCTGCGTGTCCGCCAGGACCATGGCGACCGGTTCGCCGACGAAACGCGCCCGGTCGCTCGGCAGGGCGGGATGCAGGGGCACGACCATCGGCGCACCGTCGCGGCGGGTGCATGCATCCTGACAGGGGAGATGCCCCATGCCGTCGCTGCGATAGTCGTCGCCCGTCAGCACCCCCAGAACGCCGGGGCCCTTCAAGGCGTCCGACGCATCGATCTCGCCGATCGCCGCATGCGCATGGGGCGATCGCACGAACGCCGCCCATACCGCGCCCGCCGGGCTGATATCGTCGAGAAACCGGCCGCCGCCGGTCAGCAGCCTGGGGTCCTCGTCCCGAAGCCAGGATGCGTCCATCACCCGCCCGAAAAATCGCGCAGGATGTCGAGCGCCAGCCGGCGGCTTTCCGGCTCGCCGCTGATCTCGATCACCGGTTCGGTGATCCCCGCCGCCAGGTATGCTTCCAGGCGGTCGCGGCAATTGGCCGGCGTGCCGCCGACCGCGAAAGCGTCGACCGCCTCGTCCGGCACCAGCGATTTCGCGGTTTCCATGTCGCGCTTCGCCACGGCCGCCATGATCGCCTCGTGATCGATCGGCAGACCCGAGGACCGGATATTGTCCGCCATGGTCCGGTTGCGAAACAGGAAGGCGAGCCGACCGCGCAAATAGTCGACCGCGGCGCGGCCGTCCTCGGATGCCGAGAAATAGAGAAACCCGGCGCCGCGCAGGCTCGCCGGATCGCGCCCCGCCTTGCGCGCGCCCTCCGCCATCTGGCCCAGGCTGTATTTCGCGTGCTCGACCGTCAGCCCGCCGGACAGCACGACGCCGTCCGCAATCCGCCCCGTGAGGCGCAGCATCTGCTCGCGCGTCGCCGCAACATAAATCGGAATGTCTGCCTCGGGCGCCCAGGCCATGCGCGCACCGTCAAGCTGTACGAACTCCCCCTCGTACCGGACCGCTTCGCCTGTCCACAGCGCGCGCAGCGCCTCGATGAATTCGCGTACGGCGCGGACCGGCTTGACCGGCTCTATCCCCGATTCCTTCAGGAAGAGCGGATTGCCGACCCCGACCGCCACCCCGATGCGGCCTGGCGCGACATCCGCGATGGTGGCGAGCGCCATGGCGGTCGGCATCGGGTGAAACATGTAGGGGGAAACGGCGGTAGGAACGATGGTCGCCTTTTCAGTCGCCGCGGCATACGCCATCGAGGAGACCACCGCTTCGCGATAGCCCATATGTTCCGCCATCCAGACCTGCGTCGCACCGGCGGCCTCCGCCTCCCGGACGACCGCGAGCGAATCGCGCGTGTGCGCAAAACCGTCGAAGCGAATGCCAATGCTGTGGGACACAGAGACCTCCTTAATGTTTCTTGTTCCATTGATCGAAGAGTTCCTTCCGTTCCGCAACCAGAGAGGCGATCACGCCAAGCAGCACGGCCCAGAACGCGGACGGAATTCCCAGGATCTTGAACGGCGTCGCAGCCACGGCAAAGGCCGCCAGCGCGCCGAAGCGGCACTTTCCGCTGAACGCCCGCTGCAACCCGTCCTGCATCGCCGACAGGATGGCTAATCCGGCCAGCGTTACGACGAAACTGCGCGGCAGGGCAGTCAGCAAGGATGCCACCGAGGCCGCCGCCAGCGCGATTGTCAGCGCCAGCGCGCCGGCGATCAGGTTCGCCCAGTAGCGCTTTTCATGCGGCCCCGCATCGGCGCTCGCCACGATCCCGGCTGTCGAGCGGGCGACCGAAGCGGCGTGCCCGCCGAAAAACGCATTCACGACCGACCCGAGTCCGATCGCCACCGTCACGGCGTTGGTCGGCACCTTGTAGTCCTGCGCCATCAGAAAACCGATTCCCTGCACATTTCCGATGCCCATCGCGAAGATTACCATCGGCAGGCTGACGCCGAGAAACGCGCCGAACGAAAACTCCATGCCGGGAAACACGGGATCGGGAAATTCGATGGCGACCGCTTCCATTTCCGCCTGACCGAAAAAATAGACGGCGATCCCGCCGACGATCACCGCCAGCCCCACGGGCGGCAGCCTCGCGCTGTTGACGAGACGTCCGGCCAGATAGGCCGCCAGCGTTATCCCCGCAACCATCACGTCGTTGACGCTCGCCTGCACCATGCGGGTCACGTAGACCAGGATCGAACCGGAAAACATCCCCATGATGATCGGCAGGGGAAGCCAGTCCATGATCCGCCGCCCCACCCCGCCGATGCCGAGAATGAGGATCGCTATCGCCGCCATCAGGTTCGCGCCGACCAGCTCCGCGAAGGAAAACTGCCCGGCAAGCGCGCCGAGGAAAATCAGCCCGGGAATGCTCCAGGTTATCGCGAGCGGAATACGGTAACGGACCGAAAACCAGATGGACAGAACCGCCGCCGTAAACCAGATGATGAAAATCCAGCTCGACGCCGTCGCGCGGTCGAGGCCGAGCTGCCCGGCAACCTCCAGATGCAGCGGCAGGGCGCCGAACGCATACCAGACATAGGCGGTCAGGCCGGCCCAGAACGAGGCCATGTTGAAATCCCGCCAGATCGAATGTTGAAACATGCGTTGCGCTTCTCCCGATTTGCGCCGAAGCATGGCATTCGCAACGCCTTGCCGCCACCCTGAGCGCTGTCCCGGCTGCAACCGGACAGCTATAGTGGCATCATGCAGCTGGGTTTCTCATGGTCTGTCATAATCGCCGTCGCGGCCACCTTCGCCGTTCTCGTCGCCGGCGCGGTTTCCATGCTGCGGCCCGGCCCGAAAGCGCCCCGCCGGGCCCAGATCCTGATGCGGTTTCGACTCCTGTTTCAGGCTGCGGCCGTTATCCTGATTGCTGCGGCGTTTCTGCTGAACCGCTGACGCCGGGGACGAATCTTTTTGCAGTGCGAAAAGAGGGCTTGCGCGCAGGGCGGGGGGCTTGATAGCGTGCCGCCGTCGATTTGGTTCTCATACATACGAAATCTCTTAATTCGGGAAGAAAACAGGCGGCATTGGCTGCCCCAGAACACGAGGTCGAAAACAGATCATGAAGGTCCTGGTCGCCGTAAAGAGGGTGATTGATTACAACGTCAAGGTTCGCGTGAAGGCGGATAATACGGGCGTCGAGCTCTCCAACGTAAAGATGTCGATGAATCCGTTCGACGAAATCGCCGTGGAAGAGGCCATCCGGCTGCAGGAAGCAGGCGTCGCCGAGGAGGTCATCGCGGTCTCCATGGGCGAGGCGAAATGCTCCGAGACGATTCGCACCGCGCTGGCGATGGGCGCCGAACGGGGCATCCATGTCAAAACCGACGACGAACTTCAGCCGCTGGCCGTCGCCAAGCTTTTGAAGGCGATCGTCGAAAAGGAAAAACCAGAGCTCGTGATCCTCGGCAAGCAGGCGATCGACGACGACAGCAGCCAGACCGGCCAGATGCTGTCGGCGCTGCTGGGCTGGCCGCAAGGCACCTTCGCATCGAAAGTCGAGATCGCCGACGGCAAGGCCAACGTCACGCGCGAGGTCGATGGCGGACTTGAGACCGTTTCGCTGAACCTGCCGGCGGTGGTTACCACCGACCTGCGTCTGAACGAGCCGCGCTACGCGTCGCTGCCGAACATCATGAAGGCCAAAAAGAAACAGATCGACGAATATTCCCCGGCCGATCTCGGCGTCGATGTCGCGCCGCGGCTGATCACGCTTCGGGTGGACGAACCGCCGCCGCGCAAGGGCGGCGGCAAGGTGGCCGATGTCGCCGAGCTGGTCGACAAGCTGCAGAACGAAGCGGGAGTGATCTGATGGGTGTCCTGATCGTAGCCGAACACGACAACGCAGCCCTGAAGGGCGCGACCTTCAATGCCGTAACGGCCGCCGCCGCGCTCGGCGCGGGCGATATCGACATGCTGGTCGCCGGCGCCGGCTGTCAGGCCGTGGCCGATGCAGCGGCGAAAATTCCTGGCGTCGCCAGGGTCCGCGTCGCCGACGATGCCCGGTACGGACATGCACTCGCCGAACCTCTGGCGGCGCTGATCGTGGGCATCGCGGGGGACTACAGCCATATCGTCCTGGCGCACACCGCCTACGGAAAGAACGTTGCGCCGCGCGTCGCGGCGCTGCTCGACGTCGTCCAGGTTTCCGACATCATGGAGATTCAGTCGCCGGATACGTTCGTCCGGCCGATCTACGCCGGCAACGCGATGGCGACGGTACAGGCGCAGGGCGACAGGATGGTCGTCACCGTTCGCGGCACAGCGTTCGAAGCGGCGGCGGCCGAAGGCGGCAGCGCCACGATAGAACCTGTACCGGCAGCGTCCGATCCGGGAATTTCCAGCTTCGTGGGACAGGATCTGACCAAGAACGAACGGCCCGAGCTGACGGCCGCCCGCATCGTGATTTCGGGCGGGCGCGGCATGCAGTCGGGCGACAATTTCGCGATGATCGAAGCCGTCGCCGACAGGCTCGGCGCCGCGGTCGGCGCATCGCGCGCGGCAGTGGACGCCGGATACAAGCCCAACGATTTCCAGGTGGGCCAGACCGGCAAGGTGGTCGCGCCGGAGCTCTATATCGCAGTCGGCATTTCCGGCGCGATCCAGCATCTGGCGGGCATGAAGGACAGCAAGGTGATCGTCGCCATCAACAAGGACGAGGAAGCGCCGATCTTCCAGGTCGCGGATTACGGGTTGGTCGCCGACCTGTTCCAGGCCGTGCCGGCGCTCGATGCAGAACTTGAAAAACAGGGCGTAAAACCGCGCTGACCGCAGACCGATCAGGACAGGAAAACAAACATATGAGCAGTATCGACTCCACCGCCCTCAAGGTCGTGGAAAACAACGATAACCACTCCCCGTCGGCGGCGCCGCTGACGATCAAGAAGATCGGCGTCATCGGCGCCGGGCAGATGGGCGGCGGCATCACGCAGGTCTGCGCCCAGAGCGGTTTTCCGGTAGCGCTCGCCGATATTTCCGATGAAATCCTGGCAAAATCGGTCAAGGGCATCGCCTCCCGGCTGAAGCGTCAGGTCGACCGCGACCGTCTGTCGCAGGAAGATGCGGACGCGGCTATCGCCAACATCGAAACAACCACGGATTACAGCTCCTTCGCGAACTGCGATCTGGTCATCGAAGCGGCGACCGAGAACGAAGCCGTCAAGAAACGCATATTCGAAGCCGTCACGCCGTATCTGCGGCCCGACGCCATCCTTGCCACCAACACTTCGTCGATTTCGATCACCCGTCTCGCGGCGGCGACCGATCGGCCGCAGGCCTTCATGGGGCTGCATTTCATGAACCCGGTGCCGGCGATGGAACTCGTCGAGCTGATCCGCGGCATCGCCACCAACGATTCGACCTACGAATCGGTGCGCGCCCTGGCTCAGGCGCTCGGCAAGAAGGCGGTCAATTCTGAGGATTTTCCTGCCTTCATCGTCAACAGAATCCTGCTGCCGATGCTGAACGAGGCGGTCTATACGCTGCATGAAGGCGTCGGCACAGTGATCGATATCGACAATGCCATGAGGCTTGGCGCCCATCATCCAATGGGACCGTTGCAGCTCGCCGATTTTATCGGGCTCGACACCTGCCTGTCGATCATGCAGGTGCTGTATGAGGGCCTCGGCGACAGCAAGTACCGCCCGTGCCCGCTGCTGGTCAAATATGTCGAGGCCGGCTGGTACGGCCGCAAGACGGGCCGCGGGTTCTACGATTATTCGGGCGAGGAGCCCGTCCCCACGCGTTAATTTATGTCGAGGCCGTCGCCGGGCGCGAAGACTGCGTCTGGCGGAGAAAGGCGCGACGCGGCCATGTGCGACGGCGCGCAGCGCGGCCGACCGGCATTGCGCGCGACGCAAAATCGGACGCCCGGCCGCCGCCGCGGGCGCTCCCACGAAACGGGGTCCCCTTTTCTCCGATTGCCCAGTCGCGATACCATCCGCTGGCCATATACCGCGCGGGGAGAAAAGCGATGGACGGATATCAGGTCAGGAGTACGGATTCTTCGCGACTGAGGGCAAGGCTCGATCACCCGGTCATCGACGGCGACGGACACATCATCGAGTGTCCCTTCGTGCTGCCCGATTTTCTCAAGGAAGTGGGCGGGCCCGATCTGGTCAAACGGTTCGAGATTGCGATCAAGCAATCCCGCCCCGGAGAACCCAAGTCGAATTTCTGGCCGGCCCATACCGGCAAATACACGATCGACCGGCTGACCAACATGCTGCCCAAGCTTTACGAGCAGCGCCTGGAGGAAGCCGGCGTCGATTTTTCGACGCTGTATCCCACCTACGGCTTCTTCATTCAGGTGCTTCCGCAGGACGATGTTCGCGCCGCGGCGTGCCGGGCGCTCAACATGATGAACGCGGAGCTGTTCGCCGACGTGTCCCGTCACATGCGACCGGCCGCCCTGATACCGATGCATACGCCGGACGAAGCCATCGCCGAGCTGGAGTTTGCAGCGACGGAACTCGGCATGAAGGCGGCGATGACCTGCAACGAGGTCATGCGCCCCCATCCCGAGATCGTCAGGAATGCGCCGGAGCTGGCCGAGTACTCCATCCGCTGGACGCCGATCGCGCTCGATGCCCCCTACGATTACGACCCGTTCTGGGCGAAATGCCTCGAGCTGGGGATCCCGCCGGCGGGCCATTCGATCAATTACGGCGGCACCCACGGCTCGACCACCAACTACGTCTTCAACCGTCTGGGGCTGTTCGCAACCGCCGGCCATGCGGCCTGCCGCGCCATTTTCATGGGCGGCGTCACACGCCGCTTCCCGGGGCTCAATATCGGATTCCTGGAAGGCGGCGTCTGGTGGGCCGCGGCACTCTACAACGACCTGTTCGAGTTCTGGGAAAAACGCAACCTCGACCGGCTTCTCGAATATCACGACCCGGCCAACTGGGATGTCGAGCTGTCGAAGGAGATGTTCGACCTGTACGGCACCAAGCCGTACCAGACGGGCGAGCGGTTCGAGCGGAACAAGGCGTCCTTCATGCGGGACGGGCGAACCGAACCCGGCGTGACTCCCGATTTCGTCGACGACTGGAAACATCTCGGGATCGAAAGGAAAGAGGATATCCGCGACCTTTTCGTGGAGCCTCTCTATTTCGGCTGCGAAGCGGACGACGCGCTCAACTACACGGCGTTCAACACGAAGGCGAACAAGTTCGGCGTCAAGCTGAAGGCCATGTTCTCGTCCGACCTCGGGCACTGGGATGTGGTCGATTACGGCGACGTCCTGTCCGAGACCTACGAGGCGGTCGAGAAAGGGCTGATGACGGAAGAGGATTTCCGCGATTTCGTGTTCGTCAACCCGACGACCTTCGCGACCAGGATGAACCCCGACTATTTCAAGGGCACGGCGGTCGAAAGCGCTGTCGAAAAGCTGCTCGGCTCATAGAACGGAATCAGGTCAGGCAATAGGGGGCCCGATTCCTATCCTGCGTCCGGCATGGCCTGCGGCGGCGGCATCCCGTCGAAAGCAGGCAAGGATGGGTCGGGACGGTCCCAGCTTGCAGCGCGGCTCGCATACACGACGAGGTCGGGCTTGAAGACCTCGGGATCGTCAAGGCTTGAAGCCCGGACGAACGCCATTCCGGCCATGCTGGAATTCGTCGAGTAGATCGGCGATCCGCACGCGGGACAGAATGCCCGGCCGACAATATTGCCGCTGTCAGCGGGCGCATCGAAGACGCGGACTTCGCCTTCCACCGTGAGCGCCTCCGCCGGCACGCCCAGATGCGATCCGTGTCCGGTTCCGCTGGACTTGCGGCAGTCGATACAATGGCAGTGACCGCAAACAACCGGCGCTGCGGTGCATGTATAACGGACGGCGCCGCACAGGCAGCCACCTTCGAAACCTTCCGACATTGCATTATCCTCCTGCTGAATTCGCCGGCGACCGGCGTTCCGATCTATAACTTGCATTTTGCAAGTTATAGATCGGCTGCGTAGATTGCAATTCGAAAGTGACAGATCGGCGAAAGAAAATGATCCAACCGGAAATGCTGGAACCAAGGTCGGGGTGCCCCATCGCCACAACCCTCGACATCATCGGCGACAAATGGTCCATGATCGTCGTTCGGGACATGCTGGTGGGCAAAACGCGCTACAACGAATTTCTCGCCTCCCCCGAAGGAATTACCACCAACATTCTGGCGGACCGCCTGAAAAGGCTCGAACAGGCCGGAATTGTGGAAAAAACGCCCTATCAGGAACGGCCGGTCCGGAACAGCTACAACCTGACCGAGGACGGCGAGGCCCTGCTGCCGGTCCTCCAGGAAATCTGCCGGTGGGCCAATGCGCGCATCCCGGGCACATGGATACCGCCGAAAAGCTTCATGGATCGCCGGCCGGAGCGCTAGCGCCGCGCGTAGAAATCGATCAGCGCCACCGCGTCCTTGCCGCCCCAGTCGGCATCCCCGACCAGCTGGCCGACGACGCGACCCTCGCGGTCGAGCAGGACGGTAACCGGGAGGCCGGGAATCTTGAGCGACCGGGATATTGCGAGATTTTCGTCGATATAGACGGGTAGGTCCTGCAGGCCGTTCTTTGCAACAAACGGCGCCACCTTTTTCCACCCGTTGAGATCCTGCGACAGCGCCAGGACGATAAAATCCTCGCCGCCGCGGCGTTTCTGCAGCGCCAGCAGATGCGGCATCTCGCGGATGCAGGGAAAGCACCAGGTCGCCCAGAAATTCACCAGCACCAGGCGGCCGCGGAAATCCCTCAGGTCGCGTTTCGAACCGTCGCTTGCGATCAGCGTACCTTCCAGCGCTGGCCCGGGCGCTTTTGCCGGGGTAAACTTCTTCATTACGCCGGCGACGGGCGGTTCGTTGGGGTTTTTGCTTGATTTCGGGGCGGTAATGGCCCAAATCGCAACCCCGGCCAGGATCGCGGCCACCGGCAGAAGCAGTTTTTTGATCACCGACTCTGGCATTGAATCCATAATTCGTTCGGGACGCAGCAATGACGGCAGACAATAACACCAACCCGCCCGTCCCGGAATCGCCGGAAGAGGTAGCCGGTTCCAACCAGATGTGGGGCGGCCGGTTCGCAAGCGGTCCCGACGCCATCATGGAGGCAATCAATGTCTCCATCGGATTCGACCGGCGACTGTTCGACCAGGATATCAGGGGATCGATCGCGCATTGCGAGATGCTGGTCGCGCAGCGGATCATCGATGCCGCGGCGGGCGAGAAGATTGTCGCCGGGCTCGCAACCATCCGCGACGAGATCGCGTCGGGCGCGTTCGACTTCAGAACCGCGCTGGAAGACATTCATCTCAACATCGAGGGACGGCTTTCCGAACTGATCGGCGACGACGCCGGGCGGCTGCATACCGCTCGGTCGCGCAACGATCAGGTCGCGACCGATTTCCGTCTCTGGGTGCGGGACGCGATCGACGACATGGACGTGGCCCTGCAGGGCCTGCAGGCGGCTTTGGTCGACCGCGCCGAGCAACATGCCGGGACGGTCATGCCGGGCTTCACCCATCTTCAGGCGGCACAGCCGGTCACGGTCGGACATCATCTGCTGGCCTATGTCGAAATGATCGGCCGCGACCGGGGACGGTTCTCGGACGCGCGCCGGCGGCTCAACGAATCGCCGCTGGGGTCGGCGGCGCTTGCCGGCACGTCGTTCCCCATCGACCGGGAGCGCACGGCGGCGGCGCTCGGTTTCGACCGGCCGGCAGCCAATTCGCTCGATGCCGTGTCCGACCGGGATTTCGCGCTGGAATTCATGGCGGCCTGCTCGATCGCGGCGACGCATCTGTCGCGCATGGGAGAGGAGATCGTGCTCTGGTGCTCGGCGCAGTTCGCCTTCGCCGCGCTGACCGACGCCTTCACCACCGGCAGCTCGATCATGCCGCAGAAACGGAACCCCGACGCCGCCGAGCTGGTGCGCGCCAAGACGGGCCGGATCGTGGGCGATCTCATGACGCTGCTGACCGTCATGAAGGGCCTGCCCCTCGCCTATTCCAAGGACATGCAGGAAGACAAGGAACCGGTATTCGACGCCGCCGATGCGATGGCGCTGTGCGTCGCCGCGATGACGGGGATGGTGCGCGACATCGCATTCGACGAGGACCGTCTGCGCGCGGCGGCAGGAGACGGCCACACGACCGCAACCGACCTCGCCGACTGGCTCGTCCGGGTGCTGGGTCTGCCGTTCCGGCGGGCGCATCATGTAACGGGCACGCTGGTCGGCGTCGCCGACCGGAATGGCTGCACCCTGGCGGAGCTCGACCTTGCCGACATGCAGGCCGTGGAACCCGGCATTACCGGCGACGTGTTCTCGGTGCTTGCCGTCGAGAAATCGGTTGCCAGCCGGACCAGCCAGGGCGGCACCGCGCCCGACAATGTGCGCGCCGCCGCTGCGGAAGCGAGACGGAGATTCCTGTGATGCGCCATCTGCTCATGACGATCGTCGCCCTCACCCTGCTGATGCCGATGGCGGGATGCGGCAAGAAGGCCGACCCCGAACCGCCGCCGGGCACGCAGAGCGACTATCCGCGAAAGTATCCGCGCCCATGAACCATTTCGAGTATCGAGACGGTCGCCTGTTCGCGGAGGACGTCGCCATCGACGATATCGCGGCGGCGGTGGGAACGCCGTTCTACTGCTATTCGACGGCAACCCTCCGGCGCCACTACGAGGTCTTCGCCCGCGCCCTCGAACCGGTCGGCGCGCGCATCTGTTTCGCGATCAAGGCCAACTCCAACGTTGCCGTGATCCGTACGCTGGCCGAACTCGGTTCCGGCGGCGACGTCGTCAGCATCGGCGAAATGCGCCGCGCGCTGGCGGCGGGCATAAAGGCCGGCGATATCGTCTTTTCCGGCGTGGGCAAGACGGGACCGGAAATCGCCGAAGCGCTGGAAGCCGGCGTCGGGCAGTTCAATGTCGAATCGGACAGCGAGCTGTCGCTGATCGACGAGCTGGCGCGCGCCAGGGGCGTCCGGGCCCCTGTGGCGCTGCGCGTCAATCCGGATGTCGACGCCAAAACGCACGAAAAAATTTCCACCGGCCGCAAGCAGGACAAGTTCGGGATCGATATCGACCGGGCGCCGGCGCTCTATGCCGAAGCGGCAGGGATGGCCGGCATCGAACCGGTCGGCATCGCGGTTCACATCGGATCGCAGCTCACCTCGCTGGAGCCGTTCCGGGCGGCCTTCCTGAGGGTGGCCGAACTGATCCGGGAACTTCGCGCGGACGGGCTCAGCGTGACGCGTCTTGACCTCGGCGGCGGGCTCGGCGTTCCCTATATCGACGAAAACCCTCCCCATCCGGACGATTACGGCCGCATGGTCGCCGAAACCGTTGGCGATCTCGATGTCGAGCTGACGGTCGAGCCGGGCCGTCTGCTGGTAGCCAACGCCGGCATTCTCGTGACGAGGGTTGTCCGCACCAAACCGACCGATACCAGGAAATTCGTCATCGTCGATGCTGCCATGAACGACCTGATCCGCCCGACGCTCTACGATGCTGTCCACCGGGTCACGCCGATACGGCAACCGCCGGAGGGGTCGAACCTCGAACCGGCGGAAATCGTGGGACCGGTCTGCGAAACAGGCGACGTGCTGGCGGCGGGTGCGGCTCTGCCGCCGTGCGGCGACGGCGACCTGCTGGCGGTCGAATCCGCGGGGGCCTACGGCGCGGTGATGGCGTCGACTTACAATACCCGCCCGCTTGTGCCCGAAATCCTCGTCAACGGCGATCAATATTGCGTTATTCGACCGAGGATGGATGTCGAAACGCTGATATCGCTTGACCGCATCCCGGATTGGCTGAAAGACTTCGAATCGACAACTTCGCCCGCCACCGGCTAGCCCGGTTCGCCGGGCGAATGAGGATTTGCCCGGAGAGAAGGGGCGAAAAACCATGGACAGAATACGTAGGCGCACCGTCGGGCGTTCGGCGGCGCTTGGCGAAACCAAACTTTTTCTGGCCCGCATGGCGCTGGCGTGGGAGACGGCTTGGCCGGCCCTGTGGCCGGTGGTCGGCATTGTCGGCGCGATCCTTTCCCTGGCGCTGTTCGACATCCTGCCGGATCTGCCGCCCTGGCTGCATGCGGCGATCCTCGCCGCGTGCGCCGGCCTGTTCTGCGTCGCCGCGTATCGTACCGTCCGACTTCTGAAATGGCCTGGCCGCGAACAGGCCCGTCGACGCCTTGAAACCGCGACCGGTCTCGACCATCGCCCGCTGCAGGCGATGGAAGATACCCTGTCTCTCGGCCGCAACGACCCGGCGGCGGCGGCGCTGTGGGAGGCGCACCGCGCCCGGATGGCGGAGGAAGTCCGGCGACTCAAGGTCGGAACCCCGTCGCCCGACCTGGCCAGGCGCGATCCCTGGGCCCTGCGGTCGGCGCTGGCGCTGGCGCTGGTGCTGGCGGTCGCGGCCGGCTGGCAGGACCCGCTTTCCAGACTGGAACGCGCGTTCGTGCCGTCTTTCGGATCCGGCGCGGGAAACCAGACGACCGCTCTCGATCTCTGGATTACGCCGCCGGAATATACCGGTCTTCCGCCCATGTTCCCTCTGCGCGGCAGGGCGCCGACCGAAGCGCCTGCTGTCGCCGACGCTGAAGGCGGCGCCGGCGACAAAGCCGTCGCGAGCGGTACGGCGCCGGCCGTACCCACGCTCAGGATACCGGCCGGCAGCGTTCTTACCGCCCAGGTCCAGAGCGCTAAAGGCAAATCGTTCAGGCTCGAAAGCGGCGGCAAGCCGCACGATTTCGAAACGGTCGACAAAAACTTCAACCGTATCGCTCACAAGATCGACACCGGCGGCACATTGCGCGTTCTCGCCGACGAAAAGGAGCTTGCAGCCTGGACCGTCGAGGTTATTCCTGACAAGCCGCCGGTCATCGGATTTCCGGAAAAGGCCAGGCCGGGGGCAACCCCCACCGCCGCGCTGCAGCTGTTTTACGAGGGCGGCGACGATTACGGCGTGGTTGCGGCACGCGCGGAGATAAAACGCACGTACGAGCGCGGCGCCGTCATCGGCAAGGCGCTGCACACCGTCGAACTCGCCCTGCCGTCACGAGGCGCGCGGACGTTCAGCGAAAGGATGGTTATCGACCTCGCGCCGCACCGATGGGCCGGCCAGCCGGTCATCCTGCAGCTTTTCGCCAAGGACGCCGCGGGACAGGAAAGCGCCAGCGAACCGCTGAAAATGGTTCTGCCGGAGCGCGAGTTCAATCATCCCGTAGCGCGCGCCATCATCGAGACCCGCAAGCGTCTCGCGGAGCAGCCGGAAAATCGCCGCCGGGCGGTCAACCGGATGGGGGAAATCGCCTCTGTGCCTGGCGCATTCAACCACGACTCCGTCGTCTATCTCGCGCTGGCCGCCGCCCGGTCGCGCCTGTTCCACGATCCGACGGAAGATGCGATCGAACCGGTTCTGGCGCTGATGTGGGACACCGCGTTGCGTCTTGAGGACGGACGTCTGTCCGTCGCCGAGCGGGAACTGCGGCGGATACAGCAGGCGCTGATGAAAGCGCTGGCGGAAGGCGCCTCGGATCAGGAGCTCGAACGGCTGATGCGCGAACTCCGCCAGGCGATCGCCCGTTACATGCAGGCGCTGGCCGAGCAGATGCAGCGCAACCCGCAGAACCAGAAGACCGTCGATTTCGACCCGAGCACGATGCGGATGATGCGGACCGAGGACCTCGCCCGCATGATGCAGCAAATTCGCGATCTCATGCGATCGGGCGCGCGGCAGGCGGCGCGCGAAATGCTCGCACGCCTGCAGCAGATGCTCCAGAACATGCGCAACATGCAGATGGTGCGGATGCGGAACGGCAACGGTCGGGGCCGCGCCGGCGGGCCGATGCGGCAGCTGCAGGATCTGATTCGCCGACAGCAGCAGCTGCAGAACCGGACCTTTAGGGGCGGGCAGCCCGGACAGCCGATGCCCGGCGCCGCCGATCAGCAGGCTTTGCGGGAAATGCTGAGACAGCTGCGGGGCATGATGCCTGGACCCGGCCAGGGACAGCAGCCCGGAAACGGCCCCATGCAGATGCTCGACCGCGCCGACCAGGAGATGCAGCGCGCCCTGCGGGCGCTCGAGGGCGGACAGCGGATGGATGCCGTCGGCGCGCAGGGCCAGGCGCTTGAGAACCTGCGTCGCGCCGGGCGCGGCCTTATGCGCCAGATGATGGAAAGATTCGCCCGCGAATCCGGCCAGCCGAACAATCAGCAGAACGGGCGAAACAATCCGCGCCGGGATCCGCTGGGACGCGAGGTCATGGGCGAAGACGCCGACACGCATGACGTGACGATACCGGATGCCAGTGCCATTCAGCGCGCGCGCCACATACTGGACGAGCTGCGCCGACGCTCCGGACAGTCCAACCGGCCGCGCATGGAGCTGGACTACATCAACAGGCTTCTGCAGCGCTTCTGAGCGCCCGCTGTTCCGCCTGGCTGCGGTCAGGCGTCCTCAGTGGAGCGGCCGGCCGGCCGACGGGTCGAGAACGCGCCGCACGGTCTCCCGGATCTGGTCCAGTGTGAACGGCTTGGAGATCACTTCGTGGACAAGCGCATCGAGATTGTGCGCGCGCTGCCGTTCGGCGGAATACCCGGTCATGAGCAGGACAGGGAGTTCCGGGAAATCCTTGGATGCCTTGAGCGCAAGCGCAATACCGTCAACCTGCGGCATCACGATGTCGGCAAGCATCATGTCGAAAAGGCGTCCTTCAAGCGCGTTCAGCGCCTGCTGACCGTCGCTGACCGCCAGGACCTCGTGACCGTCCTGACGCAACGCCCGGCTGACGAATTCGCGGACAGCCTTGTCGTCTTCCGCAAGCAAAATACTGGCCACCCCTGACTCCCTATGAATTCACTCAAGGACCGGCGTGTATTTTGCAGGAAATTCATTGAAATTCGGTTACTTGCCCGTGGTTATCACGCGTCCGATATATGGCAGTCCCCGGTATCGATGCGCCAGATCGAGTCCGTAACCGACGACGAATTCGGGCGGAATCGAGAATCCGACGAAGTCGGCCTCAATCGGAACTTTCCGACGGTCGGGCTTGTCGAGCAGCATACAGGTTCGAACGCGCGCTGCGCCGCGCGCCAGCATGGTATCGCGCGCGAACGCCAGCGTTCGCCCCGATTCGAGAATATCGTCAACGATAAGCAGGTTCTGCCCGGCGACATCTTCCGACAGGTCGTGCGCAAGCGAAACGCGCCCGGTGCTTTCCATGCCTTCGTAGTAGCTCGAAAGCGTAATGAAATCGACGCGGGCGGAAGCACCGTTGCGTTCCAGCGCCCGAATCAGATCGGCGGCAAAAACGAAACTCCCCTTCAGGATCACGACGACGAGGAGATCGCCCTCGTTTCGGGCCACGATATCGCGGGCCAGGGCATCGACGCGGTCTCCGATCTCTTCGGCGCTGAACAGAACCTCGATGCGTTCATTCAGGGATTCCTGCGTCATCTCCCGCCCGCGCCTCCGCCGGGCCGCCGGTCTTCAAACATGACGCGAACCTCCGACGCCTGTCGCGGCGGGTCTTTCAGTTCCGTCGAGAACGGCGTCCTTTCGCCGTGAAGCAGTTTTGGAAGCGGCGGCGAGAAATTCCAGCGTTTGATTTCCCGACCCGATGAATCCAGCAGAATACCGAGCATTCCAGGCACCGTACGCGGTTTATCGGACACGTTCGCGATGACGCCGTCGATGCGCAGCACCCGTACGCCATCGACAGTCGACATTTTTCGCCGGACGTTTTCGAGCGCCAGGCCGAATCCCTCTGGCTTAGGACCGAGACCGAACGTTTCGTATATCGCCGCGGTCTCTGGCACCCGGGCGAGAATTGCGTCGCGCTGCCAGACGGCAAGGCCCGCGACCGCGACAAGAAACAGGACAAGCAGGGTCCAAAGGACAGCGGGCGTCCGGCTGGGAGTACTTCCAGGCACGGCGGGAAGATTGGTGCCCTTCGGACGCGCACGCCGCTCAATATCGGCCGATTCCGGGCGCGACGCCGCCGCCGCCGGCGCCGAGACGATCTCTTCGACAGGCGGAGGCGGTTCATGCCAGCTGTGGCTGCAGCGGCTGCACCGCACGGTCCGGCCCGCCAGCCCGATGGCTACTGGGTCGACGACGTAACGCGTCGAACATTCCGGACAGGTGAGAATCATGGCCCCAGTTCGAACCGGTTTTTCCAAACAGAAGAAGTCAGAACGAATTCGTGTATACGGAGTCGCCTCCTATCTGGCAAGCAAGCCAGCAGCCCCCATCGGCGCGCTGGACGGGTGCTTTTGCGCTATGTCATTCTGCAGCAACTGTTCGGTCCAGGGGGAACGCATTGCCGGAAAACGAAGAAATTATCCGGTTCCAGAACGTCGGCATGCGGTACGGCGTCGGAAAGGAAATCCTGCATGACGTTTCCTTCCGGATGCAGGCGGGCTCGTTTTATTTCCTGACCGGCGCGAGCGGAGCGGGAAAATCGACCCTGCTGCGGCTGATGTATCTGGCGCAACGACCGTCGCGCGGTCTCGTAACGCTGTTCGGCCACGATCTTGCAACGACGCCGCGGCACGTCCTGCCTGCGCTTCGGCGGAGGATCGGCGTCGTTTTTCAGGATTTCCGGCTGATCGACCACCTGACAGCGACCGAGAACGTCGCCCTCCCGCTTCGCCTGGCCGGCGCCAGCGACGCGCAGATCAGGGAACATGTGCCACAGCTTCTCAAATGGGTAGGGCTGGGAGACCATCTCGACGCCCGCCCGACCACGCTGTCGGGCGGCCAGAAACAGCGGGTCGCCATTGCCCGCGCGGTGATCGCCCGACCGCACCTCCTGCTTGCCGACGAACCGACGGGAAATGTCGACGACAGCATCGCCATGCGGCTGATGCATCTGCTGGAGGAGCTCCACCGTATCGGAACCACCATCGTCGTCGCCACCCATAACCAGCAGCTGGTATCCCGGTTTGCGCACCCCCAGCTTCATCTGGTGAACGGAGAGCTGTCCCAAGCGCTGCCGTCGCCCGGCGCAGGAGCGTCCGGATAATGTTCCGCCAGTCTGCGATCATGCCGCTGTCGCGCGACGCGGCGAGCCGTTTCCTGCCATGGCTTATCGCCTTCATGGTCTGGCTGGCGACCCTGGCTCTGGCGCTGGTGCTGGCGCTGTCGACGATGAGCGAGGACTGGAAGCGCGGCATGTCGGGAACGCTGACGGTCCAGATCGTCCCGGGCCCGAACAGCACGCCGGTGGCCGAAAAGGAACGGCTGGACGCCGCGCTGCGACTGCTGCGGCAAACGCCGGCCGTTCTGTCTGCCGAGCCGTTGCCGGGCGATCGCATCCAGAAACTGCTCGAACCCTGGCTGGGAGAAAACGCGGTTTCGGGCGCCCTCAACCTGCCGGTGCCGGTCCTGATCGACGTACGACTGAAACCGGGAACAAGCATCGACGCAAAGGCGCTGGGCGCAACGCTGGCCGCCGCGGTGCCCGGCGCGATGCTGGACGATCACGGTGTATGGCTTGAGCGACTGATCGAGCTGGCACGCGCGGTAGAGTTCGTTGCACTCGCGATTCTTGCTTTTATCGCCGTCGCGGCAACGGCGACCGTGGTGTTCGCGACACGGACGGGACTCGCCATTCATCACGAGGTCATCGAGTTGCTGCATGTAATGGGCGCGCGAGACGGTTACATCGCATCGCAGTTCCAGCGGCAGACATTCTGGCTGTCCCTGAAAGGCGGGCTTGTCGGCTTCCTGCTGGCGGCGGGAACGCTTGCCGCGCTCGGTTATCTCCTTTCCCGGATTGAGGCGGGCCTGCTTCCGCCCGTCGGTCTGACGCCCTGGCAATGGGGATCGCTGGTTTCGGTCGCCGTTTGCGCCACGGTCATAAGCGTCCTTACCGCGCGGTATACGGTCATTCGGGCGGTCGGACGTCTGCCATGACATGTCTCGCGCCATGACGGGGCTGGGCCGAGGACGTCGCCGGGGCGGCGGGCGCCGACGGTTTCGGCGGGGCCTTTACGGGCTGGCGACGGCTGCTGCGGCATGGAGCGCGGGACTGATCTGGTTCGCGGAACAGGTTCCGATGTCCGAAGAGCGCAGTTCCGTCGCGACAGACGCGATCGTCGTCCTGACCGGTGGAACGGGACGGCTTGAAACGGGACTGCAGCTTCTGTCCGACAATCGCGGGAGGAGCCTGTTCGTTTCCGGGGTCGCGCGCGGCGTGGATGTGGCCGCCTTGCTTCGCCTGGCCCGCCGGAGTCCCGAAAACCTTGCCTGTTGCATCGCCGTGGGATATCAGGCCGACGATACGGCGGGCAATGCGCGCGAAACGGCGGAATGGATGAAAAAGCAGGGATTTGCGTCGCTGAGGCTTGTTACCGCGAACTATCACATGCCGAGGAGCCTGATCGAATTCCGGCGCGCCATGCCGGCCGCCCGGATCGTCGCCCACTCGGTTTTTCCTGAACAGTTCAAGGGCGACAGCTGGTGGCGGTTTCCGGGAACCGCGATGCTGCTCGTCAGCGAGTTCAACAAATATCTGATCGCGCGGATGGCGCTCGGCGACGCAGTGAAAAAACTGACGGGCGGCGTCAAATGATCCTGTTCCGGTCGCTGATTTACCAGGCGCTATACGGAATCTGGGCGTTTCTGATGTGTTTCGCATTCCTGCCGTCGCTCGTCCTGCCCTACGGCGCCAGCCGATTCGTCGCCCGTTTCTGGACCTCCTCGGTATTCCTGATACTGAAGGCGACGACCGGTCTGGGATTCAGAATCGAAGGACAGGAAAACCTTCCGGACGGCCCGGTCATCTTCGCATCCAAGCATCAGTCGACCTGGGACACGATGATCTTTCCCTGGCTGATCCGGGATTCGGTCATCGTCATCAAGAAGGAACTGTTCCTTCTGCCGTTTTACGGCTGGTTCGCGAAGAAATATGGCTGCATCGGCGTCGACCGCGGCCAGGCGGCGGCCGCGCTGCGAAAATTGCTGCGCGATGCCAGGAAAGCGATCGATTCGGGTCGTTCCCTGGTGGTGTTTCCGGAAGGCACGCGCGCGCCACCGGGCGAAATGAGACCGCTTCAACCCGGCATCGCCGCGCTTTATCGCGATCTTGGAATTCCGGTCGTCCCTGTCGCCCTCAATTCAGGCCAGTTCTGGCCCCGTCGAAGCCTGATCCGACGCAATGGCGTGATTATACTCCGGTTCCTGCCGCCTATCGGGCCCGGTCTCGACCGCAAGGCGTTCATGGGAAGACTCGAACAGGCGATTGCGACGGCGCAGGCGGAACTGGAGACGGCTGCGGCGCCCGGCATTCCCGGGGACGGCAAGTCGGAGACCGGTCCTTAGTCTCCGAAACGTGGATAAAGACGCCTGCGAAAATTTACCCGGATATCGGGCAGATATCCCTGCCGGCCGATCTGCCGCGGGTACCGTTTCAGGACCGGTTCGTGGCGGGACTTGCCGGGTTCCGGTGATTGCCGGCAATCGACGGGGATAACCCTGTTGATAACCTGTGGATAAGATTTCCGGGAGCGCGTTTGTCCGGCAGGAGGGAACATAACAAGAACATTATTGAATCAGGAGCCGTCCTGCCCTACCATGGGAGAGCGTCCTGCCTGGCAGGCACGCAATAAGGAAATTCCCATGGCCACGATTTCAGCGATTTCCCAGCAGATCTGGGACATGAAATACCGTTTTAAGGCGGCGGACGGCACGGTTCTCGACAAAACCATCGAGGACAGCTGGCAACGCATCGCCATCGCCCTCGCCGCGACCGAGAAACAGCCGGAAGCATGGCGGGAACGGTTCTACGAGGCGCTGGAGGATTTTCGCTTCCTGCCGGCCGGTCGCATCGTCGCGGGCGCGGGCACGGCGCGCAACGTGACGCTCTTCAACTGTTTCGTCATGGGAACGATACCGGACGACATGTCCGGCATCTTCACGCATCTGCGCGAGGCAGCGCTGACCCTGCAGCAGGGCGGCGGTATCGGCTACGATTTTTCCACCCTCCGGCCCAGGGGCGCGGCGGTCAAGGGCGTCGGCGCGGACGCGTCGGGACCGCTCTCCTTCATGGATGTATGGGACTCGATGTGCCGCACCATCATGAGCGCAGGCTCCCGGCGCGGTGCGATGATGGCGACTTTGCGCTGCGATCACCCGGACATCGAAGCCTTTATCGAGGCCAAGCAGGAGCCGGGGCGGCTGCGCATGTTCAACCTGTCGGTGCTGGTGACGGACGCCTTCATGCAGGCGGTCAGGAATGACGCATCCTGGGACCTGACGTTCGGCGGGCAGGTCCTCAGGACGGTCGAGGCGCGCGACCTGTGGGACCGGATCATGCGCGCGACCTACGCCTATGCCGAGCCCGGCGTGATCTTCATCGATCGCATCAACGCGCTCAACAACCTCTCTTACTGCGAAGACATCGCCGCGACCAACCCGTGCGGCGAACAGCCTCTGCCGCCTTACGGCGCGTGCCTGCTGGGTTCGATCAACCTGGCCCGGATGATCCGCGAACCCTTCACCGAGAACGCCGCGCTCGACGAGAATGCGCTCGCGGACCTCGTCGCTGTCGCGGTGCGCATGATGGACAACGTCATCGATGTTTCCCGCTTTCCGCTCGACGAGCAGGCGGAGGAGGCCCGCGCCAAGCGCCGCATCGGTCTCGGCGTGACAGGGCTCGCCGATGCGCTGATCATGTGCCGGCTGCGCTACGGCTCCGACGCGGCGGCGGCCGCCGCTGAACGCTGGATGGCCGCGATCGAGCGCCACGCCTATCTCGCCTCCGCCGCGCTGGCAGCGGAAAAGGGAACGTTCCCGCTTTACGACGCGGAGCGCTACCTGGAGGGAGAGCATATCGGGCAGCTGGACGAGGACGTGCGGGACGCCATCCGGACCCATGGCATCCGCAACGCGCTGCTGACCTCGATCGCCCCGACCGGGACGATCTCGCTGCTGGCCGACAATGTCAGCTCGGGCATCGAGCCGGTGTTCGCCTTCAGCTACCGCCGCAACATCCTGATGCCGGACGGCGAACGCCGCGCGGAAGAGGTCACGGATTACGCGGTCAGGCTCAACCGGCGCCTCAACGGCGCGAACGCCCCCCTGCCGGATTATTTCGTGGACGCGACGCAGCTGTCGCCGCGCGACCATCTCGTCATGCAGGCGGCGCTGCAGAAACATATCGACAGCTCGATCTCGAAAACCATCAACTGCCCCGAGGCGATCTCTTTCGACGCCTTCAAGACGGTCTATGAGGACGCCTACGCGATGGGCTGCAAGGGCTGCACCACATACCGCCCGAACGACGTGACCGGCGCCGTGCTGGAGGCCCCGTCTTCCCCCTCGGGCACCGCCGAACAGCCCGAACTTCCGCTCGACGCGCCGCCGCCGAGGCCGGCCGATGCGTTCGAGGCCGGCGGCGTGGTCTACATGACGTGCCCGCTCGACCGGCCGGAAGAACTGCCCGGCAACACCTACAAGATCAGCTGGGCGGATTCCGAACACGCCATCTACATCACCATCAACGACATTGTGCAGGACGGCAGACGGCGGCCGTTCGAGGTATTCATCAACTCCAAGAACATGGAGCACTACGCCTGGACGGTGGCGCTGACCCGCATGATCAGCGCGGTGTTCCGGCGCGGCGGCGACGTCTCGTTCGTGGTCGACGAGCTCAAGGCCGTGTTCGACCCGCGCGGCGGGCAGTGGTTCGAGGGGAAATACGTACCCTCCCTGCTGGCCGCCATCGGCGGCGTGATCGAACGCCACATGATCGATATCGGCTTCCTGCCCCGCTGGGGCGAGGCCGAGATCGGCCGCGCCGCTCTCGCAGCCGAGGGAGCAGCGGACGGGACGGCAGGCGGCGAGCCGGGCAGAGGCCTGAAATCCGGCAGCGGCGCGATCCCGCGCCAGTGCCCCAGATGCGGCGAAGCCGCGCTGATCCGTCAGGAAGGCTGCGACCTCTGCACCGCCTGCGGTCATTCGAAGTGCGGGTGACAGGCTCTCTGTTCCCGCCGGAACGGTGCTCGCGCAGCCAGAAAACGAAACATTGCGCTGTTACTCGAGGCCGGGTTAACCCCCTTCCGGTACAGATTCTTATGTCCTTTCACCGGTGAGCTGGCTATAACGCGCGGCCATGCAGATGACCGGACAACCATATTTTCCGGGACGCGGAACCGCGTCCGACCAGAGAACGCCGCCCTACGGTACCGCGGTGCACTGCATTGACGGCGCCATTGGCAGCGTCGTCACAACAAGACTCCGCCTCTTGAGCTGACCGTCGATCATGTTCGGCGACACGCAGGAGACGGAATTCGGTCCGTTTCATGCGGCCCGACAGCGATGAACGATTGGCGAGAACGAAGGCGATGACACCACCGGCTTACAGCGCGGAATACCCGCCTTGGCGCAGCGAACTGCGCGCCACGATGAAACTCGCCTCGCCCATTGTGCTGACCCAGCTGGCCTGGGTCGCCATGCTGGCCACAGACACCGCCATGATCGGGCGTCTCGGCGCCGATGCCCTGGCCGGCGCAACCCTTGGGCTGATGGTCTTTTTCATGGCCTATGTCGTGTGCTTCGGCGTCGTCATGGCAACCGCTTCGCTGGCGTCCCAGGCCTATGGCGCGCGCCAGCCGAGACGGATTCGACGGATCACGCGGCAGGGCTGGTGGGTAACCATCGTGCTGACCGCGCCTTCTCTGGCGATCTTCAGCTTCACGCCGGAAATACTGGCGGCGCTGGGCCAGCCTCCGGAAACGCTGCCCCATGCCGCCGCTTACATGACGACGCTGATGTGGTGCCTGCCGCCCGCAATCGCGTTCGCGGTTCTGCGTAACTTCATTTCAGCCCTTGGCCGGCCGGCACCTGCTCTCTGGGTCATGCTGGCCGGCGTTCCGCTCAATGCCCTGCTCGATTACGGGCTGATTTTCGGCAATTTCGGATTGCCGCGACTGGAGCTGACGGGCGCGGGTCTCGCCACGACCATCGTCAACCTGGCGCTGTTCGCGGCCCTGCTTTCCATCGCTGTCCTGCGCCCGCCGTTCTCGCGCTATGCCATTCTTGGCCGATTCTGGCGGCCCGACTGGCTCCAGTTCCGCCAGATTTTCCGCATTGGCCTGCCGATCGCCGGCACCAGCCTGATGGAGGCCGGGTTCTTCATCGGCGCGGCTTTCGTCATAGGGCATTTCGGCGCCGAGGCAATCGCCGCCCATATGATCGCCATGCAGTTGCCGCACATTACCTTCATGGTGCCCATGGGGCTGGCTCAGGCCGCGACGGTAAGGGTCGGCCATGCGGTGGGGCGCCGCGACGCGGCCGGGGCCTACCGGGCGGGCTGGACAGCGACAGCGTTGACGATGTGCTTCATGGGAACCATGACCGTCGTCGTGCTGTGCATACCCGATCTATTCGCCGCCATATTTCTCGACAGGTCGCGGAGCGACAGCGAAGCGGTTTTCACGCTGGCCGTTTCCTTCCTGTTTTTCGCCGCCTTCTTTCAGGCGGCGGACGGCATTCAGGCCGTCGTCGCCGGAGCATTGCGCGGTCTGAACGATACGGTCGTGCCGATGGCAATCGCCGGCATCAGCTACTGGGGGATCGGTTTCGCGGTGGGAATCGGCCTCGCATTCGGCGCGGATTTGCAGGGCGCCGGCCTTTGGCTCGGATTCATATTCGGGCTGAGCTGCGCCGCGATCCTGCTGACCCGGCGGTTTCGGCAATTCGCCCGCCTCCGCCACCTGCCGGAGGTGACGGAGGCCGGCCAAAAAACCTGACGGGGAGCCCCCGCCTACTCCGCCGCGATCGGGTTCCTGAGCGTTCCGACCCCTTCGATCTCGACCTCCAGCACGTCGCCGGGCTTCAGATAGCCGGGCGGGTCGTGCTCGATGGCGGAGCCGCCGGGACTGCCGGTGCAGATCATGTCGCCCGGCTGCAGCAGGCAGAACTGGGAGATGTAGGAAATCGCGAACTTGATGTCGAAGATCATCATGTCGGTATTGCCGTCCTGGCGGATTTCGCCGTTCACGCGGGTCTTGATGCCGAGATGCATGGGATCGTCGATCTCGTCCGCCGTCACCATCCAGGGGCCGATGGACCCCGACCGCCAGTGATTCTTGACCGGGCAGTTCTGGGTGCCGCGCCCGATCCAGTTCCGCACGCTGCCTTCGTTGGCGATGGTATAGCCGCCGACATAGCCCATCGCGTCGTCTTCGGAAATGCGGCGTCCCTGCTTGCCGATGATCACCACCAGCTCGCCCTCGTAATCCAGCTCGTCGCCGTCCCGGGCGGGGCGCACGATGGCCTCGTCATGGGCGGAGAACGAATCCCGGAAGCGCGGGAAAATGCTGGGCCATTCGGGGCGACCGTCCTCCAGCACCTCGTGATAGGCGTAGTAATTTCGACCGACGCAGAAAATCTTGGTCGGGTTGTCGATGGGCAGATGCATCGTGACGTCGTCGAACCCGAAATCGGCCTTTGCGCCCTCTGCCGTCTTGCGCAGATCGCCGATCGCGTCCGCGGTCAGGACTTCGCGCAGGCTGGCGAAGCGCGTTTCCTTGTAGAGCAGGCCTGAAAGATCGGCGATTCCGCCGTCGACAACCGCGCCGAATCCATCCTTGCCGTCGCGGTGATAGCTAACGAGTTTCATGCTGATAACCCCTGATCCGTATTGAGCCGTTAATGCCTGTTTCTATATCTCACGTCACGCGGTTTCGCGCACCCTGTCAAGCAGACGGCGGAGCGCACCGTCGTGGATACCGAGCGATTCGAGATGCGCGACCGTCTGCGCCAGATAGTCCGTATTCGGCCCACGTGCGCCCGCGCTTGTCGCGATACGAGTCGCGGCCTGATCGAGATCGAGACCGGCGACGTAAAGCGGGTGATCCCGGTTTACGACCAGAGCATAGCCGGACACCGTCCCGTCATCGGTCGCGAGCCGCACCCGGCGGGCGCTGTATATTTCCTCCGGCATCTCGCGTTCTGCGAGATAGGCGAGAACCGCGTCGCGCTCCGCCTCGGCGATGCGAAGCGCCGCGCCCCGGCAGGACCCGCCCCGGTCGAGCCCGAGCGACAGGCCGGGAGCCTCCGGCGTTCCCCGGTAAATCACCGAGGAAACGCAGAAACAGCGATGCCAGCCGCGCAGCAGGGCCGGCCGGGTCTCGGCAGGCCTGAAGCCCGGATCCCACAGCAGCGAACCGTAGGCGAAGACCCAGACATCGCCCGGCTCGAAAACGACGAAACGGCGACGCGGATCGGTCACCTGGCCTCCCTTGGCGCCTGTCTCTGGTTCGCGAGGGCCACACCCGCCACCGCCACACCCATGCCGCCGAGCGCGAGCGCCGAAAACGTCTCGCCGAACAAAAGCCAGCCCATCAGCGCCGTGGTCGGCGGGCTGAGATAGATCAGGCTGGTTACCTTCGCCGCCGCACCGTGTCGCACCAGCAGGAAATAGAGCGCGATGGCGATCACCGACAGCCCGACCGCCGACCAGGTCAGTGCAAACACGAAATGTCCGTTCCAGTCGATCCACATGGTCTCGAACGCAAACGCCAGCGGTGCGATCACGACGAACGAAACCCCGTTCTGGATCGCCACCGCCCAGCGGATGTCGACATCGGCGCAGTTGCGCTTCTGGTAGAGGGTGCCGAAGGTGATGCCGATCAGCGACATGGCGCAGAGCGCCGCTCCCCATCCCTCGCTGCCGGCGAAATCGACCTTCTCCCAGACGACCAGCGCCAGCCCGGCGAAACCAAGCGCGAGTCCCGACCACTGTCGTGCCGACACCGTTTCGCCCAGCGCGGTGCCCGCCAGCGCGCCGGTCAGCAGCGGCTGGAGACCGACGATCAGCGCCACCACCCCGGTCGAGACGCCGAGCCATATCCCGTAGAAAACACCGATCAGATAGACCGTCTGGACCAGAAAACCGGCGACGGCGATATGGCGGATCGTGTTCCAGCCGCGCGGAAATTCCGCCTTCCAGATCAGGCACATCGGCACCAGGATCGCGATCGCCAGCAGGAAGCGCAGGATCAGGAAGGTAAAGGGCTCGGCGTAGGGAAAACCGTACTTGGCGGAAACGAACCCGCTCGCCCAGAAAAAGATGAACAGCGCGCCGGCGGCCGCCGTTATGGCGGGCGACAGACCCTTCTGTCCGGTGGTCGGTCCTGGTGTCGTCATGGGGGGCGGAGTGTATCGGGCGCTTTCCCAATCGCAAAGCGTCGCCCTATAAAGACGGTGTGAAACCGGATCCCTCCTTATGAACCGGCTGGCGCGCAGGCTAGCCCTCGCCGCGACCGCCCTCGCGCTGGCATACAGCGCGGGCTGGTATGTCGTCGCCAGCCGGCTCGAGACCATCGTCCTCGCCTGGATCGACGACCGGCGGGCGCAGGGCTGGACCGCAACATACGACTCCATGCGGCTGGAGGGATTTCCGTTTGCCTGGCGGGCGCGGCTGGAAAAACCCGTCCTGGCATCGGACCGGACGTCGTCGCCATTCCGCTGGTCCGGACCGGTGATTACGCTGGGCTGGAAACCGTGGCGACCGGAGCGGGTCGGCTATGTTGCAACGGGCGAACACCGGATCGCCGCAACCGGCCCGCGACCCGGCAGAAAGCTATCCCTGACGTCGAAACGGGCGGAAGGCGATATCCTGTTCGGCGGACCGCACGGACTGAAGCGGTTGATCGCCCGTATCGACGGCGCGCTGCTGGAATCCGAACGCGATCGCAAGATCCGGATCGACCGGATCGCCGCCGATATCGATACTGCCCCGTTGCCGCGCGGCGAAAACACGGCGGACAAGATGGCCAGTCTCCGTCTCGTCGGTTCGGCATCCGGAATCACGCTCCCGGAAAACGGCGCGATGCCGCTCGGCCGCACCGTCGGCAACGTTGAGCTGGACGCAACCGTCCTCGGCAGGGTTTCCGCCGGCAGCACCCGCCAAGTTCTCGCCGCCTGGCGCAACGATGGAGGCATCGTTGAGATCGACCGGTTCGGGCTCGGCTGGTCGCGGTTGACGGTGGAAGCGTCGGGGTCTCTGGCGCTCGACAGCGACCTGCAACCGGTCGTCGGCGCGAGCGGAACCATCCAGGGCCATCAGGAAACCCTGACGGCGCTGACCGCGGCGGGCACGCTCAAGCCGGGCGAAGCGCTCATGGCGCGCATGGCCCTGACGTTTCTGGAAAGACAGGGGTCGGAGAACGCGCGTGCCGAAATTCGCGTGTCGCTTGCGATCCAGGATGGATGGCTCCATGTCGGACCGGTCAGGCTGTTCAGGATGCCGCTGGTGCGGTGGGACGGCTGATACGGCTTCAATCCAGCTTCGCCAGTCCGAAATCGTCGAAAATGGCGTAGACGGCAGGCACCAGGAACAGCACCAGCACGGTTGTCGCCATCAGCCCGAATGCAAGGCTGGTGACCAGCGGAATCAGGACCTGCGCTTGCAGGCTTCCTTCCGACAGGATCGGTATCAGACCGACAACCGTGGTAAGGGACGTCAGCAGGATGGCCCGGAACCGCGCCCGGCTGGCAAGCGGCGCGGCGGCGGCGACCGATTGCGCCTCGCCGTGATAATGCTTGATGAAATTCACCAGCAGGATCGAATCGTTGACCACGACGCCCGCCAGCGCCACGAAACCGAGCACGCTCGGCATGGTGAAATCGAGCCCCAGCACCATATGACCGACGATCGCCCCGCCCAGCGCAAACGGGATGATCGCCATCACGATCACCGGCTCGACCCAGTTTCGGAACAGGAAGCACAGCAGCAGATAGACCCCGATCAGCCCGAGCAGGAAACCCGCGATCATCGACTGCTGGGTGGTGCTGGCTTCCTTGTTCTGCCCCTGCAGCGAAATGGCCACGCCGGGGTACCGTTCCTGCAGCGCGGGGAAGAAATTGCTTTCCAGGTCGCGGAGAATTTCGTTCGCGTTGGCGACCTTGACGTCGACATCGCCCTGGACCGTCACCGTCCGCTGACCGTTGACGCGGCTGATCCGCGCGTAGCCGCGCGATATCCCGACCTCGGCAACCGCAGACAGCGGCACCAGGCTTCCGTCGGACTGGGAAATCGTGAAGGAATCGATATCGGCGAGGCTGTCCTTATCGCGCGGATCGATCCGGACATCGATTTCATAGGCCTCCGAACCGCGCTGGATTTCGCTTACCTTGGCGCCGAAGAAAGCGGCGCGCAGCTGGTCCGCGATCTGGCGCACATCGACGCCCAGGGTCGATGCGCCCTCCTTCAGGCGGATGCGAAGCTCGGGCTTGCCCGGCCTTAGATCGTCGGCCAGATTCGCAGTACCGCGATAGCGCTCCAGTTCCGCGACAAGGTCGAGCGCCGCCGCCTTGAGCGATTTCAGTTCGTCGCCGGCGAGCCTGATATCGAAGGCGAGACCCGCCGGCCCCTGCTGGGCCTCAGTGAACTTGACCGAGATGGCATCGGGCAGCTCTCCCGTCTCCGCCCGCCACAGGGCGATGACATCGTCGATCCGGCTGTTGCGGACTTCCGAATTGAGGATGTCGACGGTGATCGTCGCAACATGCGCGCCGGTCTCGTTTGCGCTCGAATTTTCGTTGAACCGGGTCAGGACCTTCTGCACCAGCGATTCCCCTCCCGGCTGGGCCGGGCTCAGCCGCCTGTTGACGCGGACGAGCGCCGCCGTGACGCGCTCCACCGCCTGTTCGGTACGGGCGAGCGGCGTCCCCTGCGGCAAAAGAACGCGCGCCTCCATCACGTTGCCGTCGAGTTCGGGGAATGCCGCGAATTTCAGCCAGCCGCCCGCAACCGCGCCAAGCGCCAGCAGCATCGCTCCGACGGCGATCCCCACCGTCATGTAGCGCCAGGCAACCGCGGCATCGGCGATCGGCCCCACCCATCTGTCCCGCGCCGTCGAAACGAGCCGGTCGACCCAGAGCTGCACGCGTCCGTGCGGATCGTTCCGCGCCAGCGTATGGACAAGATGGTTGGGCAGGATCAGGAAGGCTTCGATCAGCGAAATCACGAGAACAAACAGCATGACGACCGGCACCACCCGCAGGATCTGCCCGAGATCTCCCTTCAGGAACGCCAGCGATCCGAAGATCAGGGTGGTCGTGGCGAAGGATGCGAAGACGCTGGGAAACACCTGCCGCGCGCCCTCGATCGCGGCGTCGACCGGGGAAAGCCCGGCCGCCCGTTTGGTCGCCACGTTCTCGGCGATCACGATGGCGTCGTCCATCAGCAGCCCGATCACGATCAGCAGCCCGACCATCGTCAGCATGTTCACCGTGTAACCGACGGACACCATCAGGATGAGCGCGCCGAGAAACGAAACGGGAAGCCCGGCCGCGACCCAGAACGAATAGCGAAGACCGAAAAACAGCCACAGCACCAGCAGGACAAGCGCCAGACCCTGCCCGCCGTTCTTCAGGAGCAGGTTGAGCCTGTCCCGTACGATCGAGGAAATGTCGCGCGTCGTCGCGAGCTCGATGCCGGGCGGCGCGGTCTCGCGCTCCTGCGCGAGGAACGCGTTTACCGCATCCATGACGCGGAGCGTATCGTCGGCATGTGTCTTGGAGACTTCGAGCAGCGCAGCTGGCTTGCCGTTGAACAGCACCCTGGCCTCGTCGAGTTCGAAACGGTCGGTAATTCGGGCAATGTCGCCCAGCCTGATCTGTCCGCCCCCCTGCGCAGCGACGACGATGACGTCGCGGAAATCGTGCGGCGTCTTGCGCTCATCGGCGACCCGGATCAGCAGATCCTGATCGCGCGTCTGCAGGCTGCCGGCGGGCAGGTCGAGGCTCTGGCGTTCGATCGCGCGCGCCACGTCCGAGATGCTGATTCCGTACTGCCGTATCACCGCATCGGGAATCTCGATGCGGATCTGATGGTCGGAAAATCCCTGGATCTGTATCTTTGGAATGCCGCCAAACCGGAGCGCGCGGTCCTTGAGGGCCTCGGCATAGGCCTTGAGGTCGGGCTGACCCGCGGGACCGGTCAGAACGATCAGGACGACGAAATCAGTCCGGCCAAGCTGTTTGACGACCGGATCTTCAGCCTGAACCGGGAATTCGGTGATTGCGTCTATCTCGGTGCGGACATCTGTGGTGAACCGGTCGAAATTCCCGCCCTCCTTCATTTCGACCACCGCGCGGGCGCGGCCTTCGTGCGCCTCGCAGGTGACCTCGTCGACGTTGTCGATTCCATCGACCGCGTCCTCGATCCGCTGACAGATCGCTTCCTCCACGTCCTCGGCGCGCATGCCGGGGTTGAGAACCTCTATCTGGACCTTGCTCGGTTCGATTCTCGGAAAAGTCTCGCGATGCAGGCCGGGCGCGGCGAACAGCCCGCCGACGATAAAGGCCAGCATCAGGATGTTCGCGGCCGTCGGATGGCGCGCAAAATAGGAGATCATCTGGGGGCCAACCGGCCGGCGGCCTGCGCCTTGAGCGCCGCCATGGCGTCGGTATCGTCCACCGGTTTCAGGAGCATGCCGGGAACCGCCGGCACCAGATCCGAAACGACAACCCGTTCCCCGCCGGCCAGCCCTTTCTCCACGACAGCGAAATCGTCCTGACTCACCGCGACCGTCACCGGCCTGATGGCCAGCCGGCTCTTCGTATCGACGACATGAACCGCACCGTCATGCAGCGCCGACCGGGGGATCACGACCGCGTTTTTGCGCGCCGGCGTCCTGATCTCGATCTCGACGAACATGCCCTTGGTCAGCGGCGGCCGCTCGCCGGGCACGGCCTTCGCATAGGCGCCGTCCACTGCGACGATCGCGCCGATGGTGCGCGTCTTGGGGTCAACCGTGTCGCTGACCCGGGCGAAGCGGGCCGGCCATTCGATCAAGTCGTTGCCGGTGCGAAGCCGCACGGTCGCGGAGAACCCGAAGGACCGAATGGCAGCGGAAAACGATTGCGGGGTGAAGCCGCCCGGCAGCCCGCCGGGTACGCTCGCCCGCACCATGGCGCGAAACTGGGCGATGGGCATCTGCGCATCGACTTCCGCGATATCGACACTGTCGGCGGTCGCCAGCGCCCCGCCGACCTGAACGAACTGCTTCTCCTCGACGCTCACCGACGCGATCCTCGCATCGAACGGAAGCACGATCCGAGTCCGCTCCAGATTGAGCTGCGCCGAGGCGAGCTGGCTTCCGTAGACGGCTATCTGTTCCTGCTGTACGGCGCGCTGGGTGGGCAGCAGGCGAAGCGTATTCTTCAGGTCCTGGACTTTCTTGCGCTGGGCGAGCGCCTCGCGCTGCTCCAGCTCAAACGCCGCTCGCGCGACGGCGCCGCGCCGGAGCAGATCCCGCTTCCGGGCCAGCTCGGAATTGCGCAAGTCCAGTCCGCGCTGTTCGATCGCCAGAAGATCTGTCGTATTTTTTTCAGTGACCTCGAACTCGGCGAGCTTCGCCTCGGCCGAACGTATGTTCGCTTCCGCCTGGCGAATGGCGAGCTGGAAATCGTCAGGCGCGATACGGGCGATTTCGGTCCCCGCAGGCAGAATTCCGCCCTTCTTCAGCTGGGGATGAGTATAGACGACTTCGCCGCCGACCTGGGCCGTCGCATTCCAGACCTTGCCGGGATAGACGCTGCCGAACCCGATCGCACGGGGCACGAAATCGGTCGGCTGAACCGTTATCACGCGAACCGCGCGCGCGGATTCCGCAGCGGGACGGCGCTCCGGTCCTTCGCGCCCGCTCGCCATGAAAAGAAGAAAGGCCAGCCCGACGAGGATGGGCGGCAAAATGAGAAGTTTCCTGACCATCTGTCTCTCCGGCGCATGCCCGCGCCGCGCATGGTAACGCAGCACGGCGGCGACGCCTATTGGGAGCTGACGTCGTCCGGTTTCCGCGGCGGTATATGCTGGCCGGCCTCTACCACCGACCTGCGGATTTCACGGGTCCTGGCGAAGGCAGCCTCGAGGCTGTCGCCGTCGCCGTCCCGAATGGCGCGCTGCAGGCTGCTCAGGTCTTCGTTGAGCCGACCGAGCATTTCGAGGACGGCTTCCTTGTTCGCCAGAAAGATATCGCGCCACATGACGGGATCGGAGGCGGCGATCCGCGTGAAATCGCGAAACCCGCTGGCCGCGAACTTTATGACCTCGGAGCGGATGCGTTCCTCGAGGTCCGTCGCCGTGCCGACGATGGTGTAGGCGATCAGATGCGGCACATGCGACGTAATGGCCAGAACCCGGTCGTGATGTTCCGCATCCATGATCTCGATCATGCTGCCGGTCTGACGCCACAGCGCGGCGACAGCGTCGACCGCAGCTCTATCGGTACCGGCAGCCGGGGTCAGTATGGTCCAGCGCCCTTCGAACAGAGACTCGAAGCCGGATTCCGGCCCCGAATTCTCGGTCCCGGCGATCGGGTGTGCGGGAACGAAATGCACGTTTTCCGGCAGATGCGGCGCAATGGCGTCCATAGCCGATTTCTTGACCGAACCGACATCGCTGACGATGGCGCCGGGCCCGAGCACCGGGCCGATCGCCTGCGCGAGGTCGCCATAGACGCCGACCGGTGTGCACAGGATGACAAGATCGGCGCCCTGCGCCGCTTCGGCGGGATCTTCGGTAACGCGATCCGCCAGACCGAGACGCATTATGGCGTCGCGCGTCTGCTCGCGCCGAGCGCAGCCGACGATCTCGTCGGCCAGGCCGTCACGGCGGACGACGCGGGAAAGGGAAGAACCGATCAGACCGACGCCGATCAGCGCGATCCGTTTGAAATGGGGCCTGTCGTTCATGATGTCAGAAAGTCGCGCGCGATTCCGACGGCGCTGCGCAGCTCGTCCTCCCGGCCTATTGTGAAGCGAAGACAGCCGGGAAGGCCGTAGCCGCCTGTCTCGCGCGGGATGACGCCGCGTTCCATATAGTAGTTCATCGCCGCCGACGCGTTCTTCGCCGGATCGTCGGGAAACCGCACCAGAACGAAATTCGCGGCCGACGGATAGACGTGGAGCCCCAACGCCTCCATCTGCGCCGCAAACCAGGGCAGCCAGGCTGCGTTGTGGTCGCGCGACCGGGCGACGTGGGCCTGATCGAGGACCGCGGCTACGCCTGCCTTTTGGGCCGGCGTGGAGATGTTGAAGGGACCGCGCAGGCGGTTCAGAACGTCGGCTATCGGGGGCGGACAATAGGCCCAGCCGATCCTGAGCGCCGCCAGCCCGTATATTTTCGAGAACGTCCGGGTCATGATGGTGTTGTCGGTCTCGTTCACCAGCTCGATCCCGACCGAATAATCGTTTCTCCGGACATATTCGGCGTAGGCCGCATCGATCACGAGGATCGTCTGAGACGGCAGGCCCGCGCGCAGCCGCCGCATCTCGTCGGCGGAAACGTAGCTGCCGGTCGGGTTGTTGGGATTGGCGATAAAGACAATTTTTGTCCGTTCGGTCACCCGGTCGAGCACAGCATCGACGTTGAAAGTCAGGTCGGTCTCGGGCGCGGTTACCAGCGTCGCGCCGACGCAATGCGTCACGATAGGATAGACGTTGAATCCGTGCTCGCTCATCACGACTTCGTCGCCGGGGCCCGCATAGCCGCGCGCGATGTTGTAGAGAAGCTCATCCGAACCGGCGCCCGCCACGATCCGTGCGGGGTTCAGACCGTGAACCTCGCCGATCGCTTCGCGAAGAGCGGCCGCATCGCCGTCCGGGTAACGATGCAGCCTGCCGCCGGCCTTGTGAAAGGCATCGATCGCCCGCGGGCTCGGGCCGAGCGGGCTCTCGTTGGCGGAAATCTTGACCGGGTCCGCGCTTCCCGGCGCTGCGGATTTGCCCGGGACATACGGTTTTAGCTCCATGATCCCGGGACGCGGGACGGGATTGCTCATTTTCTGTTGCCCCGACCGGACCCGTCCCAGCGAATGCCGGGCGGAATCGCATACCCGCCGACGATCCGCGCGCCTTCGACGATTTCGTCTGCCTCTACCAGGTTCTCGAGGGCGGCATGATTCTCCGTGTAAAACGCGTCGACTTCCATCAGATAGCGCACCCGTCCGCCGGGCACGGCAGCGGCGGCGTCGACGATCATGCGATGCCGGAATCCGGCCTTGCCGAGCGCGCCGGTGAGCCGGCTGCGGCTCAGCGCCTCCGTGCATTCGACCATCAGAAAACTTCGGTCTTCGCCGGACTCCTCGAACGGTCCGGTCGCAACCACCAGGGCAGACCTGTCGCCGGACCGGCTGTTGCCGCCGAATACCAGCGGCAACCATCCCGAAATTTTCACCTGACGCGCGCCGACCCCCAGAAGGGGCCACCAGGGCTGTTCCTCGCCTGCCTGCGGCAACGGCACGACTCCCGCCTGCGCCGTCCCCTCGGCGACGGCCTGCACGACGCTGCGGGGCGTCGCATGACGCCTCATGGAGACGCCGGAACCGAAATGGTCGCGGGCGATATCCCAGTAAGCCCCGTCTTCGCCGTCCCAGACCGCGACGGCGAACGGCCCCTGCAGCGAGACGAAGGCCGACATCATCTCGCGCCACATTCGAACGATGACGCCGGGCGGCAAAACCCCCTCATGGCGGGACAGAAGACGCCGCATGATCAGCGCCTCCCGGGCCGGTCGGAAGAATACGGGGTCGTCGCTTTCCTTCGCATCGCGAATGCGCGCGACCAGGTCGGCGCGCTGCAAGATAAGGTCGTGCAGCGCGTCGTCGATTCCGTCGATCCTGCCGCGCAGGTCGGACAGCGCGTCGTCTTTTGTAGTCATCCCAGCCTCAACTCATGCCGGATCCAAACGCACCATCGACAGGGCGCGGGCATCGGGCGCGCGTTTATACCGCGAGCAGCCTCCAACCAAAAGCGAAGAAAACATTGATAAATTTGTGCAGGCGACATAGCTATCTTGTTCAATTAAGGAAATATTTTCGGGAACCGCATCAAATGGCGACTTCCGGTCTGTCGTTGAGCCAGATTGCCAACGGCGAGCTTCCCTGTCATCGGATAGAGCTCGGCGCTGCGGCGAAACTGCGCCTCGACAGCGGCATCGAGTTCGGCCCCTTCACGATCGCCTATCAGACCTACGGCGTTCTGAACGAGGACAAATCCAACGCGATCCTTGTCTGCCATGCGCTGACCGGCGACCAGTTTGTCGCCGACCCGAATCCGGTCACCGGAAAACCCGGATGGTGGGACCTGATGGTCGGGCCGGGCAAGGTCGTCGATACGAACCGGTATTTCGTTATCTGTTCGAACGTTCTCGGCGGCTGCATGGGCACCACCGGCCCCAGCTCGAACAACCCGGAGACGGGCGAACCGTACGGGCTGAGCTTTCCGGTTCTCACTATCGCAGACATGGTGCGCGCCCAGCGGATGCTGATCGATGCGCTGGGAATCGACCGGCTCTTCAGCGTGATCGGCGGCTCGATGGGAGGCATGCAGGTGCTCGAATGGGCATCGCGCCACGGCGACCGCGTGTTCAGCGCCGTCTCGATCGCCGGCGCCGCGCGCCATTCGGCACAGAACATCGCGTTTCACGAAGTCGGCCGCCAGGCCATTACCGCCGACCCCGACTGGTGCCAGGGCGATTACGCCAGGGAGGGCAAGCGTCCCCGGCGCGGCCTTGCCGTGGCGCGGATGGAAGCCCACATCACCTACCTTTCGGAAGCGGCCCTGCACCGCAAGTTCGGTCGAAGGCTGCAGGACCGTCACGCCATCACCTACGGTTTCGACGCGGATTTCGAAGTCGAATCCTATCTGCGCCACCAAGGCAGCACGTTCGTCGACCGTTTCGACGCCAACTCCTATCTCTACATAACCCGGGCAATGGACTATTTCGACATGGCGGCGGAGCATGACGGTATCCTCGCCGGCGCGTTCCGCGATACGCAGGTCCGTTTCTGCCTCGTTTCGTTCTCGTCCGACTGGCTTTATCCGACAACGGAAAGCCGTACCATCGTCCACGCGCTCAACGCCGTCGCCGCCAACGTCAGCTTTATCGAAATCCAGACCGACAAGGGGCACGATGCCTTCCTGATGGAAGAGCCGGAGCTTCACCGTACGCTGCGCGGATTTCTGGACGGCGCGGCGCGCCAGCGGGGCCTGACCTGATGCCGTTCGACAACGGAAGAACCGGCCGCGCCGAACTGCGGCCCGACCTGAAGCTGATTGCGGACATGATCGAGCCGGGCGCGCGGGTTCTGGATATCGGCTGTGGCGACGGAACGCTGCTCGCTTACCTTGCCACCGAGAAAAACATCGACGCGCGCGGCATCGAACTGAGCCATGACGGGGTGAACGCCTGCGTGGCCCAGGGCCTTTCCGTCATCCAGGGAGACGCCGATACCGATCTGTCGGATTACCCGGACAACGCATTCGACTACGTCGTCCTCGGTCGTACGCTCCAGGCGACGAGAAATCCCCGCGCGGTGCTCGAAAACCTGGTCCGGATCGGACGGCACGCCATCGTATCCTTCGTCAATTACGGGCACTGGCGAATCCGGCTGGCGTTGCTGCTGGAAGGCCGCACCCCGGTGGCGGCGGGAACGGACCACCGGTGGTACGACAACCCGGATATCCACCAGTGTTCCCTGCTGGATTTCGTGGAGCTGTGCAATTCGCTGGACTTTACGGTCAGCGATGCGAAGTCGCTGAACCGGCACAACCGCGTGGGCCAGATTCGCGCCGCCGGCATCATATCGAACCTGCGCTGCCGGCAGGCCGTCTTCACGCTTTCCAGAAACTAGGGCGTTTCGTCCCGAACCGTACCGTGCCGCTCGCGGCCGGCAGTCAGGGCTGCATGACGGCCCCGGCATATCGGCGTCGGCGCACGCCGACCTGTTCGGGCGAGGCTGTGTAGATCTGTTTCCCGGCCTCGATGATCAGGACGCCGGCAAAGGAATGGAACATGGCGACGCCGAACCGCTCCCAGGCCGGGGCCGCTGTGAGGATCATGCGCGACCCGCTGGGCGGAAAAAACAGGGCGCGCTCCATCCGCACCGGCGTAAACAGCGTATCGCGCAGCAGACGGGAAAGCTGCGCCGGCGTATAGGGATGGCCGTGACCGAACGGCGTCCTGTCGAGCCGCGCCCAGATCCCCCTGCGATTCGGAACGACCGCGATCAGCCTTCCGCCATCGGCCAGCACCCGCCAGATTTCGCGCAACATGGGCCGAAGCTGCTCGCTGCATTCCAGCCCGTGAACCAGGAGGACCCGGTCCATCGAAACATCGGGCAGCGGTATTTCGGTTTCGTCGCACAGCGTCACACGCCCGTCGCCCTCCGCGGGCCAGTGCAGCACGCCCTGCTGGGCGGGCATGGCCGCGATCACGCGATCGGCTTCATCGTGGAACGGCAGCAGGTAGGGAGTCGAATAGCCGAAACCGAGCACCGACCGTCCGGTAAGGTCCGGCCAGATGGTTCGGATGCGCCCCCGGATGGTTCGGGCCGCCATCTGGCCCAGACTGCTCCGGTAAAAATCGCGCAGATCGATGACGTCTCCCCACATGGCGTGGATATTATCACCAATAATGTGACGTCCCGACGATAAAACCCGGCCGGTCCGGTTGGCGGTCCGCCGGCCCTTTGCTAGGCTTCGCCCGACGAGTTCCAGAATTTCGGGAAATGCATTATGGCGACACTGGATATCAGGCAGATACCGACCCGGACCGATAATTACGTTTATCTGTTCAGGGACCCGGACAGCGGTCAGGTCGGAATCGTCGACCCGTCGGATGCGGCGCCCGTTATCGCAGCGCTCGAAGACGCCGGATGGACGCCGACGCACATCATCAATACGCATCATCACGGCGACCACACCGGCGGCAATCTGGAAATCAAGGAAAAGTACGGCGTGACCGTCGTTGGCCCGAAGGCCGACCACGACCGCATCGCGGGCATAGATATCGATGTCGGCGATGGCGACACGTTCCAGTTCGGTAGCCAGATAGCGACTGTATTCGACACGCCGGGCCATACGCGCGGCCACATCGCTTTCCACTTCGCCGACAGCGGCGCGCTGTTCTGCGGCGATACGCTGTTTGCGCTGGGCTGCGGCCGGGTTTTCGAGGGCACCATGGAGCAGATGTGGACGTCGCTCGAGAAGCTGCGGGCCCTGCCCGACGACACGCGCGTTTACTGCGCTCACGAGTACACGCAGGCCAATGCCCGTTTCGCCCTGACGGTGGAAACGACCAACGAAGCGCTGCGAGACTACGCGCAGGAAATCGACGACAAGCGCGCCCGCAACGAACCGACGGTGCCGTCCCTGCTTGGCAAGGAAAAGGCGACCAACCCGTTTCTCCGTGCCGACATCTCTTCGGTTGCGCAGTCTGTGGGGCTTGATGCGTCGGACCCGGTCTCGGTATTCGCCGAAGTCCGGACCCGAAAGGACAATTTCTGAATTCAACGCCGCTTAATTTTCAAAGAAGTCATTCAGGGAGAAAAAAATGAAACTGCGCTGGGCGCCGGCATCGCCGTTTGTCCGAAAGGTCATGGTGACCGCATTCGAAACCGGTCTGGACAGCCGGATCGAGCGAATGCCCACCGATTACAACGACCCCGATTCGGATATCGCCGACCACAACCCGCTGGGCAAGGTCCCGGCCCTGATCCTCGACGATGGATCGATCCTGATCGATTCGCCCGTCATCTGCGCCTATCTCGATTCGCTGCATGGCGGCGACAGGCTTGTTCCCGATGACCCGTTGCTGCGCTGGCGCGCGCTCAGCCTGGAAGGGCTCGGCGACGGCATGACGGAAGCGGCCATCGCGGTCCAGCGGGAGCGCGGACGCCCTGAAGACAAGCGCATGGCCACCGTCGTCGAGCGCCAGTGGGACAAGTTCGAAAGCGCGATGGATTGGATCGAGGGCAGCGCCGACGAGGTGCTGGGCGGCAAACTCAATATCGGACAGATCGCGATTGCCTGCGGTCTCGGCTGGATCGAGTTCCGCATGAGCGACGTGCTGGGCGACTGGCGCGAAGACTGGCCGAACACGGCCAAATGGTACGATCAGATCAGCGCCCGCCCGTCGATGCGCGATACCGCGCCCGAATAGGGGATAACGGCGCGCGCCGGAAGATCAGTACATGTGCTGGCCGCCGTTGATCGACAGCGTTGCGCCGGTGACGAAATCGGCGTCGTCTGCGACCAGGAACATCACGCCGCGCGCGATATCCTCCGCCTTTCCGAGCCGGCCCATCGGGATCCGTTCGATGATCTTTTCGAGAATGTTGGGCGGCACCGCGCGCACCATCTCGGTATCGACATAGCCCGGCGCGATGGCGTTGACGGTAATCCCCTGCGCCGCGCCTTCCTGCGCCAGCGCCTTGGTAAAGCCGTGAATGCCGGATTTTGCGGCCGCGTAATTGACCTGCCCGTACTGGCCTGCCTGGCCGTTGATCGAACCGATATTGACGATGCGGCCGAACTTGCGTTCGCGCATGGATTCGATCACGCAGCGCGACATGTTGAAACATCCGCCCAGATTGGTATCGATCACCGCCTGCCAGCTGTCATGCCCCATCCGGTGCATCGTGCCGTCGCGCGTTATGCCGGCGTTATTGACCAGAATTTCGACAGGCCCGAGATCGCTGACGATTTTTGCGACGCCCGCCTGACAGGCCTCGAAATCCGACACGTCGATCTTGTAGACGGCGATGCCGGTCGCCTTGTTAAAGGCCTGTGCGGCCTCGTCGTTGCCGCCGTAAACGGCGGCGACGGAGTGCCCCGCATCCCTCAGTGCGATGGAAATGGCTTCGCCGATACCGCGCGTACCGCCGGTGACGATCGCTACTCGTGACATTTCAGAATTCCTTCCTGGAAAATTCGGCCGACAAAAAAATCAGTCGCGCGCGACGCACAGGGCGACGCCCATGCCACCGCCGACGCACAGCGTGGCGAGACCCTTCTTCGCGTCGCGCCGTTCCATCTCGTAGAGCAGCGTAACGAGAACGCGCGCGCCGGACGCGCCGATGGGGTGCCCCAGCGCGATGGCGCCGCCATTGACGTTGACGATATCTTCGCTCCAGCCGAGATCCTTGCCGACCGCAAGCGCCTGCGCGGCGAACGCCTCGTTGGCCTCCACCAGGTCGAGATCGCCGATAGACCAGCCCGCCCTCTCCAGCGCCTTGCGGCTGGCCGGAATCGGACCCGAACCCATGATCGCCGGATCGACGCCCGCCTGCGCCCAGGAGACGATGCGGGCGCGCGGGGCGATGCCGCGTCGGTCGGCTTCCTCGCGGTTCATCAGCACCACCGCTGCCGCGCCGTCATTGATGCCGGACGCGTTGCCGGCCGTAACCGTGCCGTCCTTGGCGAAGGCGGGGCGCAGACCGGAGAGCGTGTCGACCGTCGTACCGTGCTTGGGGTATTCGTCGGCCGCCACCACCGTATCGCCGCGGCGGGACCTGACGGTGACGGGAACGATTTCATCGCTGAGACGTCCCGCTTTCTGGGCAGCTTCCGCGCGCTGCTGCGACTGGGCCGCGAATCGATCCTGTTCGTCCCGGCTGATCTGCCATTTCTCGGCGACGTTTTCGGCCGTACAGCCCATGTGATAGCCGTTGAAGGCATCCCACAGACCGTCGCGGATCATGGTATCGATCAGTTCCGCGTCGCCCATCTTCTTCCCGGCGCGGAGCTGCATACAGTGCGGCGCCTGGGTCATGCTTTCCTGGCCTCCCGCCACCACGATCGAGGAATCGCCGTTTCTGATGGCCTGCATGCCCATGGCGACCGCCTTGAGCCCCGAACCGCACAGCTGATTGACGCCATAAGCCGGAACCTCGACGGGAAGCCCGGCGGCGATCGACGCCTGGCGTGCCGGGTTCTGGCCCGCGCCTGCAGTGAGAATCTGCCCCATGATCACTTCGGAGAC
>JAYOEY010000006.1:124252-179542 GCA_038116945.1 Rhodospirillales bacterium | reverse complement strand
GCGCCTTCTGGGCCGTGGCGACGTCGATGGCGGCGACGGCGGCGACCGCTTCGCCGCGATAGCGCACGCGGTCGCGCGCGATCGGCCACTCGGTCCGCGCGATGGGCAGCACGCCGAACTGGCCAGCGAAATCCATGCCCGTCACGACCGCCTCGACGCCCGGCAGCGCCTCGGCGGCCGAGGTGTCGACGGACAGGATATTCGCATGCGCGAACGGGCTCCGCAGGATGCGCCCGACCAGCGCGTCTTTTTCGACGAAGTCGGCGGCGTAGAGCGCCTTGCCGGAGACCTTTTCCGGCCCGTCCACCAGCGGCATCGGTACGCCGACCGACTGCACCGGCGTTACGTCTTCGGGTTTGACGGGTGTGTTTTCGTTCATGCGGCGCTCCCCGCCTCGGACAGTTCTTCGGCAGCGGCCTGAACGGACTCGATGATTTTCACATAGCCCGTACAACGGCAGATATTGGCCGCCATCCCGCGCCTGATGTCGGTTTCCGACGGGGTCGGATTGTCGCGCAGAAGCCCTTCGGCGGCCATGATCATGCCCGGCGTGCAGAATCCGCACTGGGCGCCCAGCTTTTCGTGAAAGCCTTTCTGGATGGCCGACAGGCGGCCCGATTTTTCCAGCGATTCCACTGTCTCGACGGATTTTCCGCTGCAGGCGGCGGCGAGCGTCAGGCAGGCATGGCGCGGCCTGCCGTCGACCAGCACGGTGCAGCAGCCGCATTCGCCCCCGTCGCAGCCGATCTTGGTGCCGGTCAGCCCCGCGACCTCGCGCAGAAAGTCGACCAGCAGCATGTTGTCGGGAACGGCATCGTCCCGCCCGCGCCCGTTGAGCGTCATCGATACAAGGGTTTTCGTCATGTCTTTCAGACCTTTGCGGCGACCGTTCGAATTCGCTGAAGCGCCGGGATCATGGATAACAGTTTGATATCATATTGTTGGGCGGTAAACAAACTTGAGCGCCTGAAATTGCGCAGTGCGGTGCCGCGGTCCTCCACCGAGAATTGCTTTGACGGTGACCGGCCGCGGGCCTACGACTCCGCGGATAACGCGCGGGACAATCGCAATGACGACAGCGCAGCATGACGGGTCCGGCGGCCCGCGACCAACGATGGGCGAAGCCTTTCGGCTATGGCTGAAAGTAGGGCTGCTGAGCTTTGGCGGACCGGCGGGGCAGATCGCGCTGATGCACCGGCTGGTGGTCGACGAGAAACGCTGGATCAGCGAGGCGCGTTTCCTCCATGCCCTCAACTACTGCATGCTGCTGCCCGGACCGGAGGCGCAGCAGCTTGCGACCTATATCGGGTGGCTGATGCACCGGACGCTGGGCGGCTTGATCGCCGGCGTTCTGTTCGTGCTGCCGGGCGCCATCGTCATTCTCATCCTCAGCATTCTCTATGCCGGTTTCCGCGATCTCAGCTTCGTGCAGGCGCTGTTCTTCGGCATCAAGGCGGCTGTGCTGGCGGTCGTCGTTCAGGCGGTGATCCGGATCGGCCAGCGGGCTCTCGGAAACGCCTTCATGATGTCGATCGCGGGCATCGCTTTTGTGGCGATCTTCTTTTTTGCCGCACCGTTCCCGTTGATCGTCGCCGGTGCGGCGCTGGCGGGTTATCTCGCGCAGCGATTCTCGCCCGCGCTGATACCGGCGGGCGCGGGACAGCACGGCGATGCCGGCGATGTCGAGGAAGAGCCGCCGCCTCACACCCGTCCGTCCGCCGCGCGGGCCGTCCGCGTGACCGCAGTTTGCGCGGTGCTGTGGTTTGCGCCGGTGGCGCTGCTGTTCGCGTTTCTCGGCCCCTCCAGCACTTACACCCAGGAAAGCCTGTTTTTTTCCAAGATGGCGGTCGTCACGTTCGGCGGCGCTTATGCGGTACTGGCCTATGTCGCGCAGCAGGCGGTGGCTACCTATGGCTGGCTCGCGCCGGGCGAGATGCTGGACGGGCTCGGCATGGCCGAAACTACGCCCGGGCCGCTGATCATGGTGGTGCAGTTCGTGGGTTTCATGGGCGCCTACCGCAATCCCGGGATGCTGGATCCGATGCTGGCCGGCGTGCTCGGCGCGGTGCTGACCACATGGGTGACTTTCGTGCCGTGCTTCCTGTGGATTTTTCTCGGCGCGCCGTCCATCGAGGCACTGCGAGGCAACAAGGCGCTGTCGGCGGCGCTCGGCGGCATTACCGCAGCGGTGGTCGGGGTGATCCTGAATCTCGCGATCTGGTTCGCGCTGCATGTTCTGTTTGGCAAGGTGGACATCGTGCAGACGGGCCTGCTGCGGCTCCATGTTCCGGTCTGGAACACGCTCGATTTCGGCGCGCTGCTGCTTGCCGCCGGCGCGATGGTCGCGGTCCTCAAATTTCGCGTCGGGATGCTTCCGACGCTGGGTGTCGCCTCCGCCGCCGGGATCGCCATTTTCTATATCGGAGCGATGGGATAGGGTTTACGGAATCGCAGTCAATTCCCTCATTCTGGAGCTTTTTGCATGTCCGATCCCCTGTTGCCGCTGATTGTCGAACCCGATGCGCTCGAAGGCGCGCTTGGGACGGACGGGCTGCTGGTCGTCGATCTGAGCGATCCGCCGGCCTTTGAGCAGGCCCACATTCCGGGCGCGGTCAATCTTCCCTACCCGTCGCTGATCGGCCCGCGCCCGCCGGCGATGGGAACGATTGCGTCCGCCGACCGGCTTTCGGCGGCTCTTTCCTCTGTCGGGGCGACGCCCGAAACCCACATCGTCGCCTGCGACCGGGAAGGGACGGCCAAAGGGTCGCGTCTGCTCTGGACGCTCGACGTGCTCGGGCACAGGAATCTTTCGCTGCTGAACGGCGGGCTGCACAGCTGGGTCGAGGAAGGACATCCCGTGGAGTCGGGCCCGGCGACGCCTGTTCCGGCCGATTACAGGGCAACCCTGGGAAAAGACGGAATCGCCGACAAGGGCTACATCCTGTCGCACCTCGACGATGACTCCGTTCTGGTGCTCGATTGCCGGACGCCCGCAGAATATGACGGATCGGACGTTCGCTCCGAACGCGGCGGGCATATTCCGGGCGCGGTCAACATGGACTGGACCATGGCGATCGACCGGTCGCGCAATTTCCGTATGAAGTCCGAGGCCGAACTGCGGGCGCTGCTTTCCGAACGCGGCGTGACCGATGACAAAGAGGTGATCGTCCATTGCCAGACGCATCATCGCTCCGCACATACCTATGTGATGCTGAAATCACTCGGTTTCGAAAAAGTGAGGGGCTATGACGGTTCCTGGTCCGAATGGGGCAACGATCCGGACCTGCCCGTCGAGAGCTGACAGGGGAGAAAACACGCCATGAAACGGGAATTTCCACGCGCCGTGGTCGATTACGACGGGCTTGCCAGCGCAGACATGCAGGCATTACACGCGATGGCGCCGCCTGCAGACATGCCGTTCGACATCACAAGGATCGGCCATGTGGTGCTCAAGGTAACCGACCTGGAGCGATCGACACGGTTCTACACGAACGTGATGGGGTTCCGCGTGTCCGACGCCTATCCGGAATCGATGCTGCCCGGTCGCATGGTGCTGATGCGGTTCAACAGCGACCATCACGGGCTTGCCATCATGGGCGGGGCGAAGGAGCCGCCGAAGGGCAAGGAAATCCACCATATGGCGTTTCAGGTCGAGACGCTCGACGAGGTGTTCCGCGCGCGCGACCACCTTATTGCGAACGGCGTCGAGATCGATTTCGAGGGGCGGCGGCGCGGCGGCTGTCAGGTGGCGGTCGAGTTCCGCGATCCGGACGGGCACTGCCTGGAAATATACTGGGGTCTGGATCAGGTTGCGGGCGACGATACCGTACGCCCGGCGAACGAATGGCGTCCGGTCGCCTCGCTTGAGGACGCCATCGACGACGCACCGCCCGGTCAGGACATGACGCTGGCCGATCCGTCCTTGCGGCGTCGATAGTCATCGATGGACGGGTCTGCAGACATCAGGCCGCTCGATCCCGCCAAGTTCCGGGATCCTGACGTCACGGCGACGGGCGAGAAGCGCGCACGGGTCGGTCTCAAATCGCTCGATACGTTGTGGATCAACACCGGTACGCTTTGCAATCTCGCCTGCGAGAACTGCTATATCGAATCCACCCCGCGCAACGACCGGCTGTCCTACATAACTTACGAGGAGACCGTCGCCTATCTAGACGAGATCGCGACGCTTGGTCTCGGCACAAAGGAAATCGCCTTCACAGGCGGCGAGCCGTTCATGAACCCCGACATCATCCGCATACTGGAAACCGTCCTGGCGCGCGGTTTCCGGGCGCTGGTGCTGACAAACGCCATGCGGCCGATGCGGCGCCACGATGCGATGCTGAAAAAGCTGCGCTACCGGTTCGACGACCGTCTGATATTGCGCGTCTCGGTCGATCACTACACACAGGAACAGCACGAAAAAGAGCGCGGGCCGGGCAGCTGGCAGCCGATGATCGACGGGCTGAAATTTCTTTCGGAGGGAAAGTTCGTCACCCATGTCGCCGGGCGGACGCTCTGGGGCGAGGACGAGGCGTCGATTCGCGCCGGATTCCGCGCGCTGTTCGCCGAGCACGACATCCGCATCGATGCCGACGATCCGGTGGCGCTGACCCTGTTCCCCGAGATGGATCCGACCCAGGATGTGCCCGAGATTACCGAGCAGTGCTGGTCGATCCTCGGCGTGAATCCGGACGACATCATGTGCGCCACCTCGCGCATGGTGGTGAAGCGCAAGGGCGCGGAACGCCCGTCGGTGGCGGCCTGTACGCTGCTGCCCTATGACGACGAATTCGATTTCGGCCCGACGCTGGAAGGCGCCGCGCGCGACGTGGCGCTCAACCATCCGCACTGCGCGAAATTCTGCGTTCTCGGCGGCGGGGCGTGCAGCAGGGAGTAGGAGAAGACCATGACCGCATCCAATCTCGGCAGGGAAAAGGAATTCGTCTTCGATTTCATCGACCGCAACGAAGCGGCGGTGAAGATCATTTCCGATTCGATCTTCTATTTCGGCGAGGTCGGCATGCAGGAGTTCGAATCCGCGAAGCTGCTGTGCGACACGCTGGAAGAGGCGGGCTTCGCGGTCGAGCGCGGCATATCCGGCTTTCCGACGGGGTTCTGCGCCACCTTCGGCGAGGGCGAGCCGGTCATCGCGCTTCATACCGAGTACGACGCCAACCCCAACAACTCCCAGGTCTCCGGCGTCGCCGAGCGACAATGCATCACGCAGGACGCGCCCGGCCATTGCGAGGGGCATAACTGCAACGCGTCCGTCATGGTGTCGGGCGCGATCGCGGCCAAGCGCGCGATGGAGGAATTCGGCCTCAAGGGCACGCTCAAGGTGTTTGGCGCGCCGGGCGAGGAACAGCTCATCAGCCGGCCCTACTATGTGCGGGACGGCTGGTTCGACGATGTCGACGTGGCGATTCACGATCATGTCGCGGGCGAGTTCAACACGGTCTACGGGCTGACCCATTCGGCGGCGATCTCGGCCTATTTCACCTTTCACGGCGAAACCGCGCATGCCTCCACCGCGCCGTGGAAGGCGCGCGATGCGCTCGATGCGGTGATGCTGATGGATATGGGCATGGCGCAGTTTCGCGAGCACATGGAACCGGACATGCGGGCGCACCGGGTGATCACCCATGGCGGCGACCAGCCCAACACCGTGCCGGCGCTCGCCACCGTATGGTGGACGTTCAGGGCGCCAATGGCGGAAGGGGCGCGGAGCGTCTACGAGCAGGGCTGCAGGATAGCGCGCGGCGCGGCGATGATGACCAACACCGAGGTCGAGATCGAGGTGATGAGCGCGGTCTGGCCGGTGCGCACCAACCAGGGGCTGGCGGAGGTCATCCAGAACAATATCGAGCTGGTCGGCATGCCGGACTGGACCGGGGAAGAGCACGAATTCGCCCGCAGGCTGCAGGAAGCCGCCGGGGTGAGGGTGGAAGGACTCAAGCCCGAAATCACGGCGCTCGACGGCCCGACCGCGCAGCGCGCGCCGTCCAACGATTGCGGCGACGTTTCCTGGAAGGTGCCGATGGGCCGCGTGTCGTTTCCGTCGAACGTGCCCAACGTGCCCTACCACCACTGGGCCGGCGGCGCGGCGCTCGCCACCGGCATCGCCCACAAGGGCGCCGTCGCGGGCGCCAAGACGCTGGCGGCGACGGTACTGGACCTGATGCGCGATCCGGCCCTGGTGCAGCGCGCCAGGGATACGTTCGCCGAAGAAATCGGCGACGTGGTCTACGAACCGCTGGTCCCGCCCGACCAGCAACCGCCGGTCACGCTGAACCGGAAGGTCATGGAAAATTTCCGCGACCGCATGCGCGAGCACTACGTGATGGAAAAGCCCGAGTTCGTGTAGAGACGGGTCGCGTCATCCTCGTACGCGTCGCGAGGATTTTCTGACAGGGAACCCTGTTTACGTCACCCGTCACGGTCGGTCTCCGCCGATCATGACAATCCCCGCTTCGGCGCCTTTCCGGCGCAAGACCCCTGGGTCAGGTCCACTGCTGTCCGGTTTAATTTCATTGTCCCCCAATCGTCATGGTCGTGCTTGTCACGACCATCCACGTTTCGTTGTTTTCCGATCTGGAAGTCATTGAATAGAACAGAAAAACGTGGATCCCGGATCAAGTCCAGGATGACGGGAGAGGATGTTGCAAGGAAGGTGCGTCTCCGCCGAAATTCCGTGCCCCAGTGCGTCCAGTATGACGAATCGCCCGCTCACTGGATCCCGGCTCGAGGCCGGGATGACAACCATGCTTGAGACTAAACCCTCGGGCTTACCGGCGCTCCGGCGCCGCCGCGCACGCGCGGCAGATGCATCAGATGCCACGGGCTCGGCAGCTCGCCGACCGGGATTTCGATCAGGGTCGGGAAGTCGTTGCCGAGTCCTTTCTTCAGCGCCGCGCGCAGCTCGTCCGGGTTGGTGGCCTTGAAGGCCTGTGCGCCGAACGATTCGGCGTACTTGACGAAATCCGGGTTGTGCAGCTCGGTGCCGATTACCCTGTTGCCGTAATTGTGGACCTGGGTGCGCTTGACGTTGCCGTAGGCGCCGTCGTTGAACACCAGCGTCACCGTGCCGATGCGGTGCTGTACGGCGGTAGACAGCTCGCTGCCGGCGAACAGGAACCCCCCGTCGCCGGAAATCGAGACGACTTCCCTGTCCGGGTTGGCGACCTTGACGCCGAGCGAGGTCGGGAAGCCGTAGCCGAGCGTTCCCTGATAGCCCGGCGAGACATAGGTGCGCGGGTGGTAAAACGGCATGCCGATGCGCGCCATGTAGGCCATCTGGGTGGATTCGCCGACCACGAACCCGTCTTCCGGCAGTTCCTCGCGCAGCACCGAGATGTATTCCCATTGCGGCGACAGCTTTTCGAACTCCTTCTGGAGATCGGCCTTGGCGGCCAGCAGCTCGTCCTTGCGCGAGGCGCGCTTTCGGTTGTGCCTGCCGAGCGCGTTGGCGAGCGCGGCGAGAGAAAGCTTCGCGTCCGCTGCGATGCCGACGGCGGGCTTGCCGCTCCGCGACACCTCTGTCGGGTCGACATCGATGCGGACGATCTTCACCGACTCATCGACGCCCCAGCCGTAATACTGCTCGTACATGCGGGTGCCCACCGCGAGCACGACATCGGCGTCTGCGTAAAGACGATGGCCCACGCTTTCGGCGACGCCGAGATAATGGGTCGGCGGGATGGCGCCCTTGCCGTTGCGCGACATGCTGACCGGCGCCTGCAGCATCTCCGCGACCGCCAGGAGCTCTTCGCACGCATCGAACGCGCCGCGCCCGGACAGGATCAGCGGCCGCTCCGCCGAACCCAGCAGCTTCGCGGCTTTTTCGATGGCATCCGGATCGGGCGCGAAAGGCAGGGGCGCATCGAGCGGATCGCGCAGCTCTACCTCCGCCTCCGCCGCCAGAACGTCCGGCGCGGCCTCGATCGCCACTGGCCGGATGCGGCCCGAGCGCAGTTCGCGAAACGCGGTCTCGACCGCCTGGGGCGCATCTGCCGGGCGCTCGATCCGGTCGGCCCATTTGGTCAGCGTCCGCATGGTGCCGAGCTGGTCCCTTATCTCATGGTGCGTACCCAGATGCCGGTCGATCTTGTCCGTCGCGACCTGGCCGGTGATGCACATGACCGGCGAATTGCAGGCATAGGCGGTCGACAGCGCGGCAGAGGAGTTCAGGAATCCGGGTCCCGGCACTACGGCATAGGCGCCGACCTTGCCGGAAGAGGCGGCATAGCCGAACGCCATGTAGCCGCCGCCCTGCTCGTGACGGTTCTGGATGAAGCGGATGCCGTTGCGCTCGTCATAGAGGGCGTTGAATAGCCAGTCGAGCTGGACGCCCGGAATGCCGAACATCGTGTCCACACCGTACTGCCGCAGCGATTTCACGATCGCCGCCCCGCCTGTCATCCGCGCCATGATCCGGTTCCCTGTCAGAAATAATTCCGACCGGGAGTGTCCGACATTTCAGCTGATGCGAAAAGGGCCGCCCCGACCTTCAGACAGGCGGGGCGGCCCTTCGCTGTTCGCGAACCGGACGGGTTATTTCTTCGCCCGGTATTCCTCGGGCAGGAAGAACATCGCGTCCTGCTCCTCGGCGACTGCCTGGTGGCAGGTGATGCAGAACTGCACGCTCTTCGATCCCTTGCCCTTGGTGGTGCCGACGACCTGTCCGTTCGGCATGATCAACGTATAGCGCCAGTCGTTGCTTGCCTTCATGAAGCCCGGCTTCATCTTCTCCATCAGGAACAGCGGTCCGACGCTGACCTGGCCCTTCGGGGTCACGCTGAAGCTGTCCTTGGCGAGGACGCCGCCCCGGGCCATCTTGCCGGCTTTTTCGAACCTGCCGTAGCCGCCTGCGGCTTTTTTGCTGGCGTAGTTGTGGACGAAGCGTCCGCCATGGGTGGCCGACACGTAGGGCTGTTTCGAGAACTTCGCCCACTGCGCGTACCATTTCGCCCAGAGATTGCCGGACTTGGCATAGGCCGTCTTCATCTCGCCCTTGAGGCAGTCATAGACGGCATTGGCTTCGGCGGTGGTCAGCTTGACCTCAGGCGCGGCGCCACAGGGGTTGCACGGATTCTTTGCGCCGCACGGGCCGCAGCCCTTCTTTGCCGCGCAGGGGTTGCAGGCGCGCTTCGCCGCACAGGGGTTGCAGCCCTTCTTCGCGGCGCAGGGATTGCAGGCACGTTTCGCCGCGCAAGGGTTACAGCCTTTCTTCGCTGCGCAGGGGTTGCAGGCGCGCTTCGCCGCACAGGGGTTGCAGCCCTTCTTCGCTGCGCAGGGGTTGCAGCCGCGCTTTGCTGCGCAAGGGTTTGCCGAGGCAAGGCGCGGTACGACGCACTTGCTGCTGTAGGATGCCGCGCCGCCCGCGCACGGGTTGCAGGGGTTGCACGGGTTACAGGCGCGCTTCGCGCCGCACGGGCCGCAGCCTTTCTTCGCTGCGCAGGGATTGCAGGCCCGCTTGGCGGCGCATGGGTTGCAGCCCTTCTTTGCGGCGCAGGGGTTGCAGCCTTTCTTGGCAGCGCAGGGGTTGCAGGCGCGCTTCGCGGCGCAGGGGTTGCAAGCGCGCTTCGCCGCACAGGGGTTACAGCCTCTCTGGGCAATCTGCTGAGCCGCGCGGGCTTCGGGCAGTTCGCCGACCGCGATCAGCGTAAAGCCGGCGGCGGCGACGGCGATCGGGATGACCGTCGTGCTGAGCATTCTCGATTTCATCGGTTTCATTGTTAATGTCCTCCCATCCGGTTTGATGTTCGTCGCCGACGGCCGGTGCAGCCCGTTTCGCAGGCGCGTTCGTTATGGATGCCGAAAGCTATCAACAGGCGCGTCTTTCCGGCCAATGACATCGTCTCACTTCTTTGTGAGACTTCGGTGCGCGTCGCTTCACCGAACTACCCGGTAGCCGCCGGCCTCCGACTTGAGTATCCGCGGCCGGGACGGGTCGGGTTCGATCTTCTGGCGCAGCCGGTAGATATGTGTCTGAAGCGTGTGGGTGGCGAGCGGCGCGTTGTGATCCCAGATTTCCGAATAGAGTTCGTCGTACCCCACAACCGTATCGCCCGCCTTGTACAGGTGTTTCAGGATGGCGCTTTCCTTTTCGCTCAGCGAGATTTCTTTCCGCGTTTGCCGGTCGACCAACCGCCGCGCGCTGGGTTTGAAGATGTACGGGCCCAGTGAAAACGCCGCATCCTCGTTCGTCTCGTGCTGTCGAAGCTGCGACCGGATTCGCGCCAGCAGGACGCCGATCCGGAAGGGCTTGGTCACGTAATCGTTGGCGCCCGCTTCCAGCCCGAGGATGGTGTCGGCATCGCCGTCGAGCGCCGTCAGCATGATGATCGGCGCGTGAAGGCCATGGCGACGCATCAGCCGGCAGGTCTCGCGCCCGTCCATGTCGGGAAGACCGATATCGAGCAGGACGAGATCGACATGCTGCCGGTCTACATGGGAAAGCGCTTCTGCGGCCGTGCCGACGGGGACCGCCTCGTAGTCTTCATAAAGAGACAGCTGGTCGATCAGCGCTCCGCGCAGATCTTTGTCGTCTTCTACGACCAGGACGGTGGCTTTGCCGGGCATGTTCGGTTCCGGATCATTTCGGGCGGCACTCCGGGAGCGGCCGGGTTCGGTCCGGTTCGTTTCCAGATTTTGCTGCTCGTCGGTTTCGACCGTACCGAGGTGCGCGCCGCGCCGGAAATCAAACCAGGTCACAAATTCTTGAGAGACCGGAAACGCTCCGGGAACAAAACGCCGTCAAGTTCGAGAGGGTCTTTCTTTTTGTTTTGAAATTTTTCCTTTCTGGGGAATCCTTTCCGGCGAAACGGTGCGGGGAAACGGACGATGGTTCTGGTGACAAGGATACTGACGGGAGGGTTTACGGTTGCCGCGGCTCTGGCCGGGTTTTTCGCGTCAATGCAGGTGGCGGGCGCCGCCTGTCTGCTCGGAATGGTCGAACGCGCGCCGAACAGCATGGTGGCGACCGCCATTACCCGGTCCGATCTGCCGCGTTTCGTTCAGGCCGTGCCGGCGCCCAAAGGGTCCGTCAACGTCACTTTCATCGGCCATTCGAGCTTTCTGATCGAAACGCCGGAAGGGGCAAGCGCCGTCACCGATTACAACGGCGTCCACACGCCGCCTTTTGCGCCCGATATCGTCACCATGAATTTTTCCCACGAAACGCATTACACCGACCAGATTCAACAGGGTGTCCGGCACGTGCTGCGCGGCTGGAAGCCCGGCGGCGGCATGGCGCGCCACGACGTGCGCCACAAGGACCTGCGGGTATTCAACCTGCCGACCAATATCGGCGAATTCGGCGACCCGGGCACCAATCACAACTCGATCTTCGTGTTCGAGATTTCCAATCTCTGCATCGCCCATCTCGGCCATCTGCATCACGAGCTCACGCGAGACCAGCTCCGGGAGCTCGGACGGATCGACGTGCTGTTCGTGCCGATCGACGGGTCCTCGACCATGACGCACGACCAGGCGATCGCCGTTATCCGGCAGGTTTCGCCGCGCCTGATCATCCCGATGCATTTCGGGTTCTTCGGGTCCGCCGACATGTTTTTCGAGCTGGCGAAAAAACACTGGGCGATCAGGTCCCATCCCGACAGCAAGGTCGAAATCCGCCGCGACAATCTGCCGCGCCGGACGGAAGTCCTGTTCCTGCAGGGCGGCGGGACGTTTTAAGGACAATCCGCTCCAGCGGCTTCAACGATCCTCGATTCCCGCCTCGCGCAGGAACGCTTCCCGCAACAGCGGCTTCTGGACCTTGCCGGCGGGCGTCTTCGGGATGGCATCGAGAAAGCGAACGACCTTGGGCTGCTTGAACCGTGCCAGATGTTCCGTGCAGTGCGCGATAACCGTCTGCTCGTCCAGAGCGGCATCGGCGACAACATAGGCGCAGAGAGCCTCGCCCCATTTCTCGTCCGGAATGCCGAACACGGCGCAGTCGCGGATCGACGGATGTTTTTCCAGCGCGATTTCCACCTCGCGCGGATAGATGTTGATTCCGCCCGAGACGATCATGTCCTTCGACCGTCCGACGAGCGTGTAGAACCCGTCCTTGTCCCGTACCGCCAGGTCCCCGGTCCAGCCCCAGCCATCGCCATTCCGGAAATAGAGGCGGGTTTCTTCCGGGTTCTCGAAATAGCCGTCCATCAGAAACGGACCGCGCACCACGATTTCCCCTGTTTCGCCGTCAGGAACCGCGTTCCCGTCGGTGCCGCGCAGGGACAGCGCGACGCCTACCGCCGGCCGGCCGATCGTGCCCGCCTTGTCGCGCGGGTCGTCGGGGCGGAGCGTACAGACAGGACCGGTTTCCGACTGGCCGTAATGGTTGACGAACCGCGCCCAGGGCATTTTTTTCGCGACCTCATGGACCAGATTGGGCGGGCTGATCGCGCCGCCGCAACCGACTTTGCGCAGAGACGAGAGCCGGTCAGCGTCGAAATGGTCGTCCGACAGCACCTGCGAAAGCTGTACCGGGACCATCAGCGTGTTGGTGATGCCGTGGCGTGCGACGTTTTCGACAAAGACGGCGGGGTCCCAGCCTGTCTGGATGACGGCGGTCGCGCCCATCAGGATCGCCGTCGGCATCCAAACGACCGATCCCATCGCGTGATAGAACGGCGTCAGCAGACCGACGATGTCGCCGGGCGATACCTCATGCTCCAGCGCCGTCGTCCAGCAGCTCACGGAGCGCGACCGGTGGCTCACCACCGCGCCCTTCGGCAGGCCCGTGGTGCCGCCGGTGAAGGTCATCGCGAACGCATCCTCCTCGGACAGCGCGGCCAGAGGCGGCGTATCGTCCGCGCTGGCCAGAAAATCCTCGAAGGAGGTCCAGCCCTGCCGATCCGTCGTGCCGATGACGACGACATGATCGAGATGCGGCAGCTGTTCGAGTACGCCGGCCAGTTTTTCCTGGAAGGCGGCTTCCACGACGATCAGCCGGGCGCGCGTTCGGTTCAGGATTTCGACCAGCTCGCCCGGCGCGTAGGCCGGCGCTGTGTTGACGAGAATTGTCCCCGCCCGCGCATTGCCGAAATGGACGGCGACATATTCGGGGAGGTTGCGACTCATGATCGCGACCGCCTCGCCCTTGCCGAGGCCGAGCCCCAGAACGGCGTTGGCGAACCGGTTCGCGTCGGCATCGAGTTCCCCGTAGGCGGTCCTGCGGTCGCCGCAGATCAACGCGATGCGGTCGGGGTGGCGCGCGGCGCTTTGCCTGAGAATTTCTCCCGTCAGCATGTTTATCCCGTGAAACCCGACCGCGTCCGATCCCTAATCCGGTTCTCCGCCGGTTACAAAAATAATATCGAAATCGATATTGTTGCGCACCCAACAATTTGTCTGTTGCATGGCACTGGCGGATTCGTGACGCTATAAACGGAACCGGCGCGCGCCGCGCCGTACAACGGGGTTTGGCAGGGATGGCCACTGAACGGTCTTTCAGAAAAGAGGTGGAACTTCTGCGTCTCGGCGATGGCGGGACGTTTCAGGGCGAAGGCATCCTCGCCGTCACCAAGGCGTTGCTGCAATCCGGTGTCTCCTATGTCGGCGGCTATCAGGGTGCGCCCATATCGCACCTGATGGATGTGCTGTCCGATGCCGAGCCGGTACTCGACGAGCTGGGCATTCATTTCGAAGTGTGCGGCAACGAAGCGGCGGCCGCCGCGATGCTGGCGGCGTCGGTCAACTACCCTCTGCGCGGCGCCGTGACATGGAAATCGGTGGTCGGCACCAACGTGGCGTCCGACGGGCTCTCCAACCTCGCGTCCGCCGGCGTCATGGGCGGTGTGCTCATCGTCGTCGGCGAGGATTACGGCGAGGGCGCCAGCATCATCCAGGAACGCAGCCACGCCTTCGCGATGAAATCGGCGATGTGCCTGCTGGATCCGCGCCCCAACCTGCCGACCATCGTGCGCATGGTGGAGGAGGGGTTCCGGCTTTCCGAAGCGTCGAACATGCCCGCCATGCTGGAGCTTCGCATCCGCGCCTGTCACGTCTACGGACGGTTTCCGGCAAGGGACAATGTCGCGGCCGCTTTTTCGCGCAACAATCCGATTGCCGAGGCCGACTTCGATTTCTCCCGCGTCTGCCTGCCGCCGGCGACCTACAGCCAGGAAAAACACAAGATCGAACACCGCCTGCCGGCTGCGATCCGCTACATCGCGGAACACGGGCTGAACGAGCATTTCGATGGCGATGTCGGCGAAATCGGCATCGTCGTGCAGGGCGGCATCTACAACACGCTGATGCGGTCGTTGAACCAGCTCGGCCTGGCCGACGTGTTCGGCGACAGCCGGATCCCGATCTTCGCGCTCAACGTTACCTATCCGCTGGTGCCTGACGAAATCGCCGGCTTCTGCGCCGGCAAGTCGGCAGTGCTGATCGTCGAGGAAGGGCAGCCGGCCTATATCGAGGACGCGGTGCATGCGATCCTCCGCAAGGCAGACATCAATACGCGGATCGTCGGCAAGGACGTGTTGCCGCTGGCCGGGGAATACACGTCCGAAACGGTTCTGCGCGGTGTCCGGTCGTTTGTCGGAACGCATGCACCAGCATCGCTCGACGTCGCCGACGCGGTGGCGCGGGTCGACGGTTTGCTGGCCGACAAGGACAGGGCGCGGGCGGCGCTGTTCGACGATCTGCCGCTGCGCACCCCCGGCTTCTGCACCGGCTGCCCCGAACGCCCTCTGTTCAGCGCCATCAAGATCCTGGAACGCGAGCTGGGACCGGCCCATGTCAGCGCCGATATCGGGTGCCATACCTTCGCGTCCCTGCCGCCCTTCAATGTGGGTAATACGGTGATGGGGTACGGGCTTGGACTCGCCAGCTCCGCCGGGCTCGCCGGAAATTTCGGCAAGCGGGTCGTCAGCATCATGGGCGACGGCGGGTTCTGGCATAACGGCATGGTGTCGGGCGTGGCGGCGGCGCAGGCGAACAACAGCGACCAGGTTCTGCTGGTGGTCAATAACGGCTACACGTCGGCGACGGGCTGGCAGCTTTTGCCGTCAAGCCGTCAGGACCGGCACGGGCGGCAGCGCGACATGTCGATCGAAAAGGCCATGAAAGGGCTCGGCGTGCGCTGGATCAGGACGGTAAGGACCTATTCGATCGCCAGGATGATCGACACACTGCGCGAGGCCATGACGACGGCGGAGAACGGGCTCAAGGTCATCATCGCCGACGGCGAATGCATGCTGGCGCGCCAGCGTCGCATCCGGCCCGAGGTGGCGAAGCGGCTTTCCGAGGGAAAGCGGGACGTTCGCGTCCGTTTCGGGGTCGATGAGGATGTCTGCACCGGCGATCACTCCTGCATCCGGCTTTCCGGATGCCCGTCGCTCACCGTCAAGGACAGCGCCGACCCGCTGCGGACCGATCCCGTGGCGCACGTCAACAACGACTGTGTCGGCTGCGGCGTATGCGGCGAGGTCAGCCATGCCGCCGTTCTGTGCCCGTCCTTCTTCGAGGCGCGCATCATTCGCAATCCGGGCCTGTGGGACCGTCTGCTGGCCGCTTTCCGCGCGCGGGTAATCTCCCTGATGGCGCCAGGCCATGGCTGACCGTCCGGTCACGATCCTGGTTTCCGCCATCGGCGGCGAAGGCGGCGGCGTCCTTGCCGGCTGGATTGTCGGCGCGGCGCGCATTGCAGGCTATCCGGTTCAGAGCACCTCGATCCCCGGCGTTGCGCAACGGACCGGCGCCACCACCTACTACATCGAGGTGTTCCCGGTCCCCGTATCCGAGTTGGGCGGGCGCGAGCCGGTTATGGGCATCTATCCCGGCATTGGCGATATCGACGTCATGATCGCCAGCGAATTCGCGGAAGCCGGACGGGCCATCGCAAACGGGTTCGTCACCCCCGACCGGACGATGCTGATTGCCTCCACCCATCGGGTCTATGCGATCAACGAGCGCGGTGCGATGGGCGACGGCCGGTTCGATCCGGCGCGTCTCGAAACGGCGGTTGCCGAGCGGGCGCGCGAGGCCTTCGTCGCCGATTTCCGCGATGCCGCGGAGCGGGAGGGCGTCAGCCTCAACGCCGTGTTGCTCGGCGTGCTGGCCGCGCGGGGCGGCCTGCCGATGGAACCGGAGATCTACCGGCAGGCGATCGAGGAAACAGGCGTCGCGGTGACGCCAAACCTGAAGGGTTTCGAAGCGGGGCTGGCGCTCTCTCCGGACGGAAGAACCGCCCCTTCGACCGCGGAAAGACAGGCGCCGGCGCCGGAAACAGGGATTCGCGAAGATTTCCCGGAGACCGCGCAGGATATTCTGGCGGAAGGCGCGGCACGGCTTCTGTCCTATCAGGACAGGCGTTATGCCGACCGGTATCTCGACCGGCTTTCCGCCGTTCGCGACGCGGAAGCGGCTGCGGGCGGCGACGGGACGCTGCTGCTCGAGACCGGTCGTCAGCTCGCGCTGCGGATGAGCTATGAAGACGTGATCAGGGTGGCGCAGCTCAAAATCGCGCCCGACCGGATGGCGCGCATCCGCGAGGAAGTCCGTGCCGCGGACGGCGATCCGGTGATCGTGATCGATTATTTCAAGCCCGGGATCGAAGAGCTCTGTTCCGTCCTGCCGCCCGCGCTCGCGGTTCCCGTCATGGCCCTCGCGCGGAGGCGCGGCTGGATTGGCCGCGCGCATCTCGGCATGAGGATCAACGCGACCTCGATTTCCGGCTATCTCCGCCTGCGCCTGCTCGCATCCTTGCGCGGCTGGCGACGGCGAAGCTGGCGCTTCGCCGAGGAACAGAAGCAGATAGACGGCTGGCTCGACGATGTGGTTGGGGCGGCGCGCCTGTCGCTGCCGCTCGCGCACGAGGTGGCCTCACTCGCGGGCCTCATCAAGGGATACGGCGATACGTTCCGCCGCGGCGCGGAGAATTATGCGCGTATTCGTGCCCGGCTCGTCGCTGCCGCGCTCTCCGGCCAGATGCCGGCGACCACGGCGGCGGATGCAGTCGCCAACGCGAAAGCGGCGGCGCTGGCCGATCCGGACGGAAACCGTCTCGAACTGGTGCTAGACGCCGTCGATTCCGACGTCGCCAGTGCTGCGGAATAGGCGCCCTTATCCGATCGACACAAGCTCGATATCGAACGTCAGATCCTGTCCGGCGAGCGGATGGTTTGCGTCAAGCGTGACCTGTTCGCCCTCGATTGCCGTGACCGTCAGGAGAAGCTGCTGGCCTTCCGGCGTCGTCGCCTGCAGCTGACCGCCGACAGACAGCTCTACGCCTTCCGGAATCATCGAGCGCTCGACCGTCTGAACGGCTTCGTCGTGGCGCGGGCCGTACGCGTCGGCGGCGGCAATCTTAACCGTCTGGGTGTCGCCGACGGACATGCCGACAACCGCCTGTTCGAGGGTTGGGATAATGGTCTGTTCGCCGATCTTGAATTCCAGCGGTTCGCGCCCGGCGGACGAATCGAACTGCGTGCCGTCGTCGAGCGTGCCGGTGTAATGCATCTTTACAGTGTCGCCGCTCTGGGCGCTGGCCGTGTTGCTGGAATCGTTGTCAGACATTGATTCGTCCTTTCCTGTCCGGGGATTGACCAAAGGACGAAGCGGTATCGGTGATCCGACCTGAGGCTTGAGGTTTTGATAGCGGGTCAGGCCTAACATGCCCCTTTGCGCCGAGTCACAGGTTTTTTCCGGAATTGTCGCGTGATAAGAAGTCCCCACAGGCCGCAGAACAGAGAGGAACAGGGCGATGGAATTCGGGATGCAGTTTTTCCCATGCGTCGATCCCGTCAAAAAACCGGGCGCGCAGTATTTCGACGAATGTCTCTCGATCTGCGACCTCGCCGACGTCTACGGCTACACCCATGTCCGCACCGTCGAGCATTACTTCCACCCCTATGGCGGCTACAGCCCCAACCCGATCGTTTTCCTGACGGCGGCGTCGCAGCGTACGAAGAAAGCGCGGCTTGTCACCGGCGCGGTCCTGCCCATTTTCGGCCATCCGCTGAAGATCGCCGGCGAAATCGGCATTCTGGATGCGGTGTCGAACGGTCGGGCGGAGATCGGCATGGCGCGTGCGTTCCTGCCGCATGAATTCCGCCGCTTCGGGATCAGCCTCGACGAGTCCATCGCGCGCTACGATGAGGGGTACGAGCAGATACGGCGTCTTCTGGAAGAGGAGAACGTCACCTGCAAGGGGAAATTCCACAGCTTCGAGGACGTGACCTCGCTGCCCCGGCCGACGCAGAAGCCGCGTCCGCCGCTCTGGACCGCGGCGCTCAACAATACCGAATCGTTCGAGAAGGCGGGCCGGGTCGGCAACTGGATCATGGGGATTCCCATAGCCGGCAGCCGCATGCAGGAGCTTCTTGGCATCTACCGCGAGGCCTGGAACTCGGCCGGGCACCCCGGCAAGCCGCGCGTCATGCTGGCCTTCCACATGCTGTGCCATGAGGACCGCGAGGAAGCCAAACGCCTCGCGCGCGAGCCCGTCAAACGCTATTTCGAGATGCTGGTCGATGCGGCGAGCGACTGGGGAACCGGCGCCAGATCCGACGATTACAAGGATTACGACAAGATCATCGAGGTGCTGAAGAAGGAGGACCTGGACAGCCAGATGGAGAAATCGTCCGCCTGGGTCGGGACGCCGGAGGACATCATCGAGGTCGTGCACGAATACGACAGGCTGGTTGGCGGATTCGACGACGCATCCATGCAGGTCAATTTCGCCTCGCTGGCGCATGACGACGCGGTGCGGTCGGTTCGCCTGTTCGGCGAAAAGGTCATCCCGCATTTTGCGAACAGCTGAACGCTCACGGCGGATTAACGGTTTCCTGCAAGGATATTGCGCGCCACAACAGGTCCGGTTTCGTGTTAGTAAGGCCACGCGCGATACGTCATTGAGATTCGAGAGTTCTGCGACATGACCGTCCTGGTTACCGGCGCGGCCGGGTTCATCGGCTATCACGTCTGCGAAAGGCTGCTGGCGCGGGGCGATACGGTTGTCGGCGTCGACAACGTCAACGATTACTATGACGTCCGGCTGAAGGAGGCGCGTCTGGCGCGCCTGTCCGACCATGCGAATTTTACCTTTCACAAGGTCGATATCGCCGATTACGAAGCGCTGAAGGCTGTTTTCGCCAGGCACGGGCCGACCGGCGTCGTGCATCTGGCGGCGCAGGCGGGGGTCCGCTATTCGCTCGACCATCCCTTCGCCTATATCCAGGCCAATATCGTCGGTCACATGTCGATCCTCGAGCTTTGCCGTCACCAGGAAGGGTTCGAGCACCTGGTTTATGCGAGCTCCAGTTCGGTCTATGGCGGCAATACGAAGCTGCCGTTTTCGGTCGACGATCGCACCGATACGCCTGTTTCGCTCTACGCGGCGACCAAGCGCGCCGACGAGCTGATGAGCCACAGCTACAGCCACCTCTACCGGATGCCCCAGACGGGCCTGCGCTTTTTCACTGTCTACGGGCCGTGGGGTCGGCCTGACATGGCGATGTATATTTTCTGCCGCGCCATCGCCGACGGAAAACCCATCCCCGTCTTCAATAACGGCGACATGAAGCGCGATTTCACCTTTATCGACGACATCGTGACCGGCGTGGTGGCGTCGCTCGACAGCCCGGTTCGGGTCGAGGACGGCGCGGTGCCGCACCGGGTTTACAATATCGGCAACCATCGAAGCGAGCCGCTGATGCGGATGATCGAGCTGATCGAGGAGGCGATGGGTCGCAAGGCGGAAATCGATTTCCAGCCGATGCAGCCTGGCGACGTAAAGGCGTCGTTCGCCGATATCGACGCGATCCGCAACGATCTGGGGTTCGAGCCGACGACGCCGATCGATATCGGCATTCCCAAGTTCGTCGCCTGGTTCAAGGAATACGAAAAGGTCTGAATGGGACGGCGGACGCAGCGATGGTTCCGGGTCTGCGCCGCCATCGTTTCGGCCGCTGTCGCGTCTTCGGTGTTCGCGGCGGACAGGCCTGGGACCGAACCCGACAGGCGCGAAGCGACAGCGTCGCGAACCATCTTCGACTGCGTCGCCGTTCTGGAAAAGCGGGGCGGCGGGTGGTGCGAACTGGCCGGCGCGTCGATCGCAGACGTGTTTCCCCGGAACCTGACGCCCGTGCAATCCATGACGAAGGGGCCATCCACGGTGATCGATGGCTGGAACGGGGCCGCCTACGATCCCGACCGGATGATCCTGTACTTTCACGGCGGCGGGATCGGCGACTATGGCGGCAACGAGGTTTATTCGTTCGCGCTGAAGACCGGAACATGGCGGCGCCTGACCGACCCTGCGCCGTGCGAAATGGCGACGGCAACATCGCCATCGGCCGCCCACACCCACGACGGGTTCGTCCATTCGCGGGCGACGCAGACATTGTGGCTGTTTCCGAGTTTTCATGCCTGCGAACGGGTTTCATCCCCCCGCGCCGAATTCTGGGAATTCAACCCGTCCCGCGAAGAGACGCGAAACGGTCTGAAACCCCTGTCGTGGCGGCGTCACTCTGTTCCACCCGACCGCGCCGGCGGCGCGTATTTCAGGACCTTCTCCTATCCAGACGGCAGGCTGAACGTCGCCCATGCGACAGCCTCGTACCTGTTCGACCCGGTCAGCCCCGGCTGGAAAAAACTGGCGGAAAGCGAAATACGCGGCAGCGGGTCGACCATCTACGATCCGGTGCGAAAAAGGATTTGGACGATCACAGGCGACGGTCTGTTCCTGGCAGCGGAGAACGGCCCGGCAAAACAGGTCTCGGCGCTCGGTCCCGGCCTCAATCGGGCTTCGGGGATAGCGCTGGCGGGCGACGGCCGCCCGGTCTTCTGGAACGGCGGCGCGCCGGTGCTGCAATTCGACCCCGACAAGATAGAATGGCGTTTCTTCGACGGTGCAGCCGACGCCCCGCCTTTTGCCGCCAGCCCGATCTTTTCGAAGTGGGTCGCGGTGCCGCAACTCGGCGTTTTCGTGGGGTACGGCGAGTATCGGCAGGGGGTCTGGGTGTACCGCCTGCCCGACAGCAGCGCAGGGCAAAAGGTCAATACCTGGCCGATTCAGGCGTTGCTGGATATCGCGCGGCCGGGCGCGACCGTGACGATACCGCCGGGCATTTATACGGCGGGCGCGGTGGTCAGGACGCCGATGACGCTGAAACTCAACGGGGTCCGCGTCGTCGGCGACACGGCGGTCAGGTCAGTCCTGCTGGTCAGGAATGCTCGCGGTCCCGTCGTTATCGAGGATTTCGTCAGCCGCGACCCGGTCCGGTGCGGCAACTGCGCGGGGATCAAGGTCGAGGGGCGGGATTTTGACGTCACCGTCCGCCGGGCGCGCATTTCGAATGCCGAGATGGGCATCCTGACGGACAATCGCGGCGGCCGCCTTTCGGTCGAAGAGTCGATTATCGAGGATATCGGCCACGATCGCGGAAACCAGCCGCAACACCTGATCTATGCAGGCCTGATCGACCGGGTGTCGGTTCGCCGGTCCATCCTGAGGCGGTCGCATCATCTCGGCCATATCCTGAAAAGCCGCGCCCGGATCACGGAAGTTCGCGACAGCTATCTGCTCGGTCTCGAGAGCCGTAATTCGCGCGAAGCGGATTTTCCCTGCGGCGGTCGGATTCTGTTCGACAATGTCGTCGTTCAGAAAGGCTCGGCCTCCGACAATAACGACAGTTTCTCGATGGCGACGGAGCCGCATATTTGCGGGCCGCATAAAGAGAACGCGTTTGTTTTCCGGAACGGCTGGATGGTTTTCGACCGGCCCGGCGGCATCATGGGGACCTGGAAGCTCAAGGCGTCGGCGACCGTGCGGTTTTCGCGGAACCGGTTCGTGGGGCCCTTTTCATGGGCCGATTTTCCGCGTGTGGAGGACGGTAACAAGTATTTTCCATCCCCCTCCGAGGCGGGGCTTGCACCGGGGCACCTGCCGGAAATCTCCGGCTTCTCTCTCAGATAAGATTTCTGTCTTCAGTTCTGTCTGAGGAAAGACCGGCCCCGAGGCATGGCACCCGACTCGGCCTCGGACCGGAGGAAGCTCTTCCTTGCTACCGGGGCGTCGGCAAATGCCGGCTGCGGCAGCAGGCCGCCGGGCTGTTCCCGGCCGCTTTGTTCGGACGGTTCGGCTCCAAGCACCGGGGCTCCTGCGGCAAGCTTGAGCTTTTCGCCGACCAGATGGCGATGGATGATAATGATCGCAAGCAGCCCGTAATACATGTCGTAATGCGCCAGGTTCTGGAAGGTTCCGCTGACCGCATAGACGGTCACGCTGCACTGCATCATCACCGACAGGAAATAATCGTTGTGTAAATCCGGTCTGTCCTTTGTCTGCTTCTTTATCCAGCCGCAGGTGAAGTAGGCGCATGCGCCCAGGGCCAGGAACAGAAGCAGGCCGACATAGCCGTGATAGGCGAGGACTTCGAAATAGATGCTGTGGAAGCTTTTCCGGAAGAAGTTCGCCCTCTGGTTCACATAGGCGAAGTCGGTATCGTGGACATAGAATCCTCCACCTGTAATTGGCCGTCTGGCCGCGATGTCGAGAGAAACGGCCCAGATATCGAGGCGGCCGGTAGCGGAGCCGTCTTCTTCATAGTTCCCGATCGTGTTGATCCGGTCGTAATATTTCTGCGGCAACGCCGCAGCCGCAATGACGATACCGAAAACGCCGACGATCGCGATCAGTCCCTTTTTCTTCGATTTCCACCACATGATGAGGCCGAGTGCGATCAAGCCCAGGAACGCGCCGCGGGAATATGAACCGATCACGGAGATCAGGGATAATCCCGCGCAACCGTACAAGACGTGCGGAGCCCATTTGAACTTGTCGGTCCTGACAGTTTTCCCGAGATAGACCATCAGCGGGATGACCATCAGCGTTGCCATCGCCAGGGCGTTGTTGTCTTCCACGAACGTGTCCGGCGGACCCCAGACACGAAAGGCGCCGCCGGTCGCGAGCGTGAATACCCCGCCCTTGACGGAAAAATACCCCAAGGAAATGAACGTCACCCAGATCAGCATGCGCAGCCGTTTCTCCGTGCACATCAGGGAGATCGTGACGTATGTCATGAGGATGATCTTGAAGAACTGCTTCAACTGGCCCGTCGCGGTGTCGCCGACGGCGAATACTGTCGTTACGCATGTCCACAGGAAGAAGGCACCCATAAGAATGGAGACGCTGTTCTTCGGGATCGGCTTCTTGTCCTGCGTCGTAGCCCATGCCGCCAGAGTCGTCAGGCCCACCATCATGGCGACCGGCATGGAGTAGGCGAAGCCCCAAGACATGCGGTGGAAGTTCATATAGGACACCAGGAACCACATGATGACCCCGATATACGGGCGCATCATCGTCATCGGCAAAGAGCCGAGGATGACCAGGGTAACCAGAATGTCGCGCATTGCGGCTTACGGCCTTCCGTAAAGTCTCGCCTTCCAGAGTCCCCGAGCGGTTCGGCCGGGAACCCGACGGCGGCACAATGTCCGTTGTTGTCATGATATCATAGACTCCGGTCATGTCGTCGTCGTTAATTTCGGCCGAATTTCCGGAAGGCGCGATCGAGGCGTCGGTGGATATCGCCAGCTTGGGGCGGGACATCCGTCGGAGGCGCCGTACAAGCCTTCCGGACGTCCGATGCAGCGATTGTCAGTCGGAATGCAGGGAGTCGCGGTACAAATCCGCCGTCCGGTTCGCTGAAAACACGAAGAGCGTGCCGGTCAGATGGCCGAAAACGAAAGGAATCCTGAAATCCTCGCCGAGGATGCGCGAGAGCAGGCGCGAAAGGTAATACACCGGCCTGCTTTTTCGGGGCGAATGAAAATGGATGACGGCGTTGATGCGGTGCACGAGGCCGATCAGACGGATCGACAGACCGGATAGAAGGCCGTTTTTCCTCAAAAAGGCGAAATATTCGCGTCGCAGATCGGGGGAAACGGGTACGTTGGGGACCGGCATCGCGACGGCGGACGCCATTTTTGTCTGTCCGAACGCGGCTCTCGGTACGCCCGCTTCCTCGGCGATACGCCTCGGAATAGGGCGGTTGTATATCTGCGGCAGCGACCAGGGTTTCATGGCGTCGCTATTGGTGATCCGGAACAGGTCGGGCCGCCGGCGCGCCCCGATATATGTCATGGGCAGCTGGACAAAGCCCGCGTGAAGCTGAATTTCCTTCAACCCGTGGAATCCGAGATCCCACCGTTTCAGATTGCCGTCGACGATACGGTTTTCCAGTCCCGCCTCCATGGGGTCGGTGTACCAGATCTCTCCCAGAACGCCGGTCAGCAGCAGCGACGGGACCGTTATCCTTTCGATGATGTCCAGAATATTGGCGTCTTCGTTATTGTGAACCGCGGCATGGAACAGATGTTCGTTGGGAAACCCGTTTTCGAACGCGCGACGGCTGATCGTCGTGCAGGGAATGCCCAGAATTTCGCATATTTCGCTGCCGTCGTCGTTCTTCTGGGTTTCGAGATCGTCGTTTGCCCAGGCGTTTTCTCCTTTCGACTCTCCGACAGTAAATGCCTGGTCAATCCCGAACGGCGCCGCGATCGCGTTGACCGCGGTCGAGTCGTAACCGCGGGACTGCGTCGTCACGATCCGGAATGGCATCTTGCGGTCGGGTGAGCGGGCGTTCTCGGCGATAAGCCGGTAGTTCTCGCGCAGATAGGCCGCGTACGTGTCGAATTCGGGAAAAGCGGGCGGCATTCTTTTTTCCAGGAACTCGATCTCGCCCTCGCCGACGCGGGCATTCCAGTGAACGAGAACGTTAACCGCGCCGCGCGCCGTCGGCAGATTGCGTTCGTAGCGGTGAATGCCGTTCAGGACCGAATCGAGGATGCGGTCGTACTCGAAAAAGTCCGGTTTCAGCCGGTCGCCGGTGATGGCGAGCAAGAGCGGCAGGGAGTTCGCGACGACGAATTCCGTTGACGACTCGCAATAGTAGACCGCATCCGTGGTCGCTGCAGACGGGACGATGACGACGTCCCCATCTCGCGCAATCAGGCCCGAGCCGAAAAAACAGTCGGTATCGCCGAAATCGCCGTCGGCGAAATTCCCGTTCCAGACGCCTTCCACGAGGAAGTCGGACCCGGTTTCCACCGCCCGCCCGCACACGACTTCTGTATCCATGGCGGACCGGTCGATGCGGGCGTACCAGGCCATCGGCGGCAGGGACTCGTTTGTTTTTACCGTGAAACCCATGTCCAGCGTTCGGAGAAGATTCGGTGTCGGTCCTTTGACCCGGAATTCGCGCCGATCCTACCACACGCCGACATCCGCTCGAAAGCGAAGGGACGCGGAGACCCCACCGTCAGGAGTTGTCGTATTCCGGCATCTGCCATGGTAAGGGCTAGGGCTGATGTTTTGTGAGTGACTGTTTCGCCGGAATTTCCAATGTCGATATCCGATGCCGTTTTCAGGGGACTGCGCTGGGCCGCTTTCGGACGGCTGCTGACTGCGCTGATCTCCTGGTGCATCACGTTCTTTGTGATACGTCTCCTGCAGCCCGAAGATTACGGCCTGCTGAATATGGGGATGGTCGTTATCGGGTTGACCGCCGTGATCGGCGAATTCGGCCTGCAGGCTGCGCTGATCAGATTGGAGACCGTCAGTACCGAAATCCTGCGCAAGGCGTTCGGCATCATCCTGCTTTCCTATACCGCACTCGCGCTGCTGATCGTCCTGATTACGCCGCTGATCGCCGATTTCTACAACGAGGAGCGCCTGCTCCGGATCATTCCCGTGCTTGCCGTTCCGGTCGTTCTCTCGGCGTTTCACCAGATTCCGTACACGCTTCTCATGCGCGAGATGAATTACCGGCCCGGCGCCCTGATTTCGATAGGCTCGGCGCTGATCGGCAGTGTCTCGACGCTCGTGGTTGCGTTGATGGGCGGCGGCGTCTGGGCGCTGATTACCGGTCAGATCGCGGTCGCTGCCGTTACTGCGATCGGGTTCAACATCATGTCGCCGTTTCCGCACCTGCCGCTTTTCAACTTCAAGGGCATGGCCTCGATCGTGACGTTCGGCTCGAAAATCATATTCCAGCGGATAGCCTGGTGGCTTTACAGCTCGATCGACCAGATTCTGATTGGACGTCTGCTCAGCGCCGCAGACCTGGGCATCTACTTTCTGGCGCTGCACCTGTCCTCGATTCCGCGGGACAAGATTGCCGGCATCATCAACGAGGTAGCCTATCCCGCTTTTTCCCGGCTGCACGCGGAGGGACAGGAGATAAAATCCTATCTCCAGAAAGCCACCAACCTGATCGCCATGGTCTTTTTTCCGGTTTTCTTCGGCATGTCGGCAATAGCGCCCGAGGCGGTTCCCATCGTGCTTGGCGAAACCTGGCGTCCCGCAATCGTTCCGATGATGCTGATTCCGCTGACCATGCCGTTTCGAATGCTCACGACGCCGGTCGGCGAAGCGGTGAACGCCCTCGGACATCCCAGATTGATGATCTTCACGATCCTGCTCGCGATCGCGTTCGTTGCGGGCGCCGCCTGGTACGGCTCGCGATGGGGCGTCAACGGCGTCGCCACCGGTCTCTGCATCGCTGTCATGTGCAACGTGGTTATTTGTCTGACCGTTACCGGGCATATCACGGGCATGCGTCTTCACGATTTCGCGGCGGCGATTTCGCGGCCGTTGGCCGGTGCGCTCGCCATGTATGCGGCGGTCGGCCTGGCGGTCGTGGCGACATATGGCTGGCGTGCGCCGTCGCTTCTGGTCGACAGGGCGACGGCAGGCAGCATTCAGGCCATCTTCGTTCTGCTGGCTCATATCGCCATCGGCGCTGCGACCTACGCCGCCGTCATGTTTCTGATTGACCGGGCGGCATTCGTCCGGCTCAGGAGCGTGCTGACGGGCGCGCGTGCAACGGAGACATGACCGTGGCGTCACCCGCTCCGCAACCCCTTCGGCTGGGATTTGTCGGCGACGTCGCCCTGAACGATTCCCTACTCGACGCTCTTCCCGGGGACGATCCGACGGTCATCTTTGCGGGCGTTCGCGACCTTCTCGACGGGTGTGATCTGGTCGTCGGCAATCTGGAATGCGCCTGCCGCGCCCCCGAGGAGCCGCCGGCCGCGAGAGACGGCATCCTGACAGCGCCGGAGTCTGCGATCGGCTGTTTCGACGGCACGCCGTTGCGCGTTCTGTCGCTCGCCAACAACCATATCATGGACGCCGGAATCGAAGGGCTGGAGCGCACGCGGCGTGCGCTCGGCAGGCTTGGTATCGCCAGTTTTGGCGCGGGTTCCGACGAAGAGGATGCCTCGCAGCCTCTGATCCACGAATGCCGCGGCTGGAGGATAGGCTTCCTCGGCGCATCGGGTTTCAGCTACGCGAACGCCCGTGCCGGCCGCGCCGGCGCCGCGCCGCTCAAACGTCGGCGAATGCTTCGCGCCGTCCGGGCGCTGCTTCCGCGCTGCGACCTGATCGTAGCGGTCGTTCACGCCGATATCGAGTTCGTCGACTTTCCCGCGCCATGGCGCGTCGACCTAAGCCGCGCGCTGATCGACGCGGGCGCGCATCTTGTCATCCATCATCATCCCCACGTCCTGCAGGGGGCGGAACGTTACAGGGATGGCTATATCGCCTATTCGACGGGCAACTGGGTTTTCCGGCCTGTCGAGTATCAGAACCAGACCCCGCAGTCGCGCTACAGCGCGCTGCTGGAAGTATCGGTTTCTCCGTCGGGCGACGGCGGCCCGCCTGTCCTTGAGCCGGTCTGTCATCCGGTAAAGCTGAACGAAGAGGGATTGCCCGCGGCGTTGCCCGACGGACCCGAGGCCAAAGGCGTTCTCGCCCGGCATTCCGGGTTGACCGAAGAGTATCGGGATCCCGGCCGGGTTTCGAACGCCTGGAGGCGGACGAGCAGGGAGGAAGCGCGGCGGACGTTTTTCGAACTGTACTACACGGCTGCGAAGGAGGGCCCCGGCGATATGCTAAGGTGGACTTGCCATATCCTGAAACAGCAGCAGACATGGCAATGGCTGCGCGGTCTGCTGTTCTTGGGGAAGTACTAGAATCGTGATAATGAGTTGCCGAAGTCTCCATCGGCGATATTCGTTCGGGTTTTGATGGCCTCGCAAGCAAACTCGCCGGGGTTTTTCTACGGTCACTGGCAGAAACGCGCGCGCGGTGCGCCGCGAAATACGTCGCTTTCTCTGATACTCGGCGCCCACATTCGCGAACAGGCGACCGGCGGGCGACGACATATCTGGCTTGGCGACCGGCTGGGCGCTGCCGGGGAGACTGATCCGGAAAGCTTTCACGAGGCGACGGGCATCTACGCCCATATCCTGATCGATGACGACCGGGACGAAGTCATCCTCGGCACCGACAGGTTCGGCGTTGCGCCGGTTTATTATTTTGAGAATGACGGCGGGCTGCATTTTTCGACATCCCTGACGGTCCTAAAAAACCGAATGCCCGATCCGAAGCCGGACCTCGATTCCTGGCGGCTGCTTCACCGTCTTAGCGATATTCCGGGAAACCGGACCGTATTGCGGGATGTATATCGTCTCGGATACGGGGAACGGCTTCGGCTTCGTGGAGACAGCGTCTTGCGGGAAACCGTCTGGTCGCCTCATGAGCTCGACCTGAAGTTCGAATCCGGAGACGGCTTCCTGCAGCGCAACAATGAATTGCTGGAAGACGCCCTGGGCCTTCTGCGGACGGCCGATCGTCCCCTCGTGGTGACGTTGTCGGGCGGCGACGATTCGCGTCGTGTCGCACTGGCGGCGTCTCGTGCGGGGCTCGACTTCCGATGCGTGTCCCAGGAAGCTCCAGGAGGCGACTGGTGGGACGAGGACACAGCGGTTGCCCGCATGATCTCGGAAAGGCTCGGTGCGCCGTTTGAGAAAATTCCCTGCCCCGACAGCGAGCGCTGCGTCGAGAACGACCGGTTCGGCCGGGATCTGTTCGACTGGGAAACGTTTCAGCACGGTTGGGCGATCGAGACGTTCCGTGGCGTTTCCCAGCCATCGATCGCCATCGACGGAGTCGGATTCGATATTGCCGTGAACGGGCATTTTTACCACCGGATGCCCGAATACCGGACGAGCTGGCGCGATATCGACAGGGTCGCCGAAATGATTCTGGGCGACAGGCCGATGGTGCCGCTGCGCGAAGACGGACGGGACATGGCATTCGGAACCATCCGCAAGGAGCTGTCGCGGCTGCCTCCTACGGCGCATGCGCTTAGCCTCTATTACCTTCTCAATCACGCGCGTCGCGCCACCGGCGCATGGCATCAGGCGATGCGCTATTTCGGGCATGCTCCGGCCGCGCCGTTTTTTCATATGCCGCTGTTCGAACAGTCGCTGTACAGTGACCCGGAGGAGGCTGGAAAAGAGTACCTTCAGACAAGGGCGATCCGGTTTCTCGACCCTGAAATCGGCGCCATGCCGTCGACGCGCGGATCGGTCCCCCGTGAATGGAAGACCGACCTCAGGCAGACCGTGAACGAGACAATTCGCAAAAAGATACGGCGCACAAGAATTCGTCCCGAAGTATACGATATGTATGACGCGAACCGGGCCCGCCTGGCGATCGACAGTGTTCGCAGCACCATACTGTCCGTGCATAACAGCTGGCGCATCATGCCGATGATCTGCTTTTCGGAGTTCCTGAACTGGTTGGAGCGGCGCGACGATCCCTGGATTGAAGCGAAGACGGCCTGAATGCGCATCCTGATCGTTTCCTGGTACATGCCGCCATTCAATACGATGGGCGCGTTGCGCGTCGGAAAGCTGTGCAAGTTTCTCCATGAGCAGGGGCACGACGTTCGGGTGGTGAGCTGCGCCGGTCTGCCGTTCGCGAGGACCCTGGCGCTGGAATTTCCCGAAGAGAGGATAAAGCGGACCGGCTATTCGGATATTCTGTGGTTTCCCAAGGCCGTGCAGCGGCTTCGCGTGGCGCTGCGGGGAGGCGGTCCTGCGGCGGCCGGCGGCGCTTCGGGCGATCAGGCGCCGCAGACGCAGCAGCAGACCGCACGGCCCGGCCTGTTGCGATTCGCCCTCAATCTTTATGACACCATCGTCGGGCTTCCGGATCCCATGGTCGGGTGGCTTCCGCACGGGCTTCGCGGCGGCCATTCTGTCCTCAGAGGCTGGAGCCCGGATGTCGTGCTCGGCTCTGCGCCGCCCTTTACGTCCATCCTGATCGCACGGTCGCTGGCGCGCCGGGCGGGCGCCCCGCTCGTGGTCGAATACAGGGACCGCTATTTCGAGGACCCGTATCACGATTTCAGCGGCCTTCAGATGGTCCGCAAGAAGATCGACCGGCGGCTGGAGAACTGGTGGATGGAGCCCGCGAGGGGAATTGTGACGGTCTCGGAGCCCTGGGCCAAAGACTATGCGGCCCGTTTCGGTTTGCCGGTGACGGTGGTTTATAACGGTTTCGATCCAGACGATTTTCCCCTTCGCGAAGAACGGTCCTTCGCTCCGCCCGACATGTTGCGGATCGTTTATACCGGCGTGCTCTATACCGACCGGCGCGATCCGTCGCCGCTGTTTGCCGCCATCAAGCTGATGGGCGAGGCAGGCAAATCGATCCGGGTCGATTTCTACGGCGCCGATCCCGTCGTCCTGCGCCGGATGGCGTCTGCCCACGGTGTTCTTGATCGCATTACGGCGAACGACCGGGTCTCCTACAGCGACTCCATCGACCTGCAGATGAACGCGGACGTGCTGTTGCTGCTGCAGTGGAACGACCCCAGGGAGGTCGGCAACGTGCCGGGCAAGGTTTTCGAATATGTCGCCGCCCGCAGGCCGGTTCTCGGCCTCGGTCCGGTCGATGGCGTGCCCGCCCGTATCCTGTCCGAGCGGTCGGCGGGCGTGGTGGTCAACGATCCCGAAGAGATCGCGGGGCAGCTCGCCCGCTGGCAGTCCGAGAAACGCGAGAAGGGCACGTTGCCCCTGCTGCCGGCGGCCGTCCGCGACGGGCTGTCGCGCTCGGACCAGTACGCAAAGGTAGAAGCCTTCCTCAAAACCGTCGCTGAAGAGGCGCGCTGACGATCAGGCCGACCTGCGCCGGATATCCTCGGCGACGCGCGCGGCGGTCCTGCCATCCCACAGTTCCGGAATCTTTCCCGCGGGCCAGTCGCCTGAAACGACCGTGTCGATCATGGCGCCCAGGCCATCCGTGGTGGCGAGGCGGTTGGTTCCTTCGGTGATCGTCACCGGGCGCTCCGTCGTGTCGCGGAGCGTAAGGCAGGGGATACCCAGATAGGTCGTTTCTTCCTGGATGCCGCCGGAATCGGTGATGACCAGCCTGGATTCGCGGACCAGCCCCATGAACCGGATATAGCTGAGCGGGTCGCTCAGATGAATGCCCTTTGCGTTCGCCAGCGTTTCGTACAGGCCGAACGTCTCGAGATTCTTGCGGGTCCTCGGATGAAGGGCGAAGACCAGCGGCACTTCGCGCGCAGCCGTCGTCAGGGTGTCGATCAGCGTATGAAGGGTGTTCCGGTCGTCGACATTGCTCGGACGGTGCAGGGTGACGACTCCGTACGTACCGGCTTCCAGCCCGAACCCGTCGCGCGTGGATTCCCGTTCGATCCTGTCGCGCAACAGCTCGTAAGAGTCGATCATGATATTGCCGACGAAGCTGATCCGTTCCGGGGCGACGCCTTCCGCCAGCAGGTTTTCGTCGCCGTCGCGCGACGGCGTCCAGAGCACGTCCGCGATCGTATCCGTGACCATCCGGTTGATTTCTTCCGGCATCTTCCAGTCGCGCGACCGCAGGCCGGCTTCCAGATGAGCGACGCGAAGACACAGCTTCTTGGCGGCGAGCGTGCAGGCGATCGTCGAATTGACGTCGCCGACAACGACGATCCAGTCCGGCTTCGTCTCGATCAGGACCTTTTCGTACGCGACCATGACGCCTGCCGTCTGCTCGGCGTGGCTGCCGCTGCCGACGCCCAGATGGTAGTCGGGCTCGGGCAGTCCCAGATCCTGAAAGAAGGCGTCGGACATGTTGAAGTCGTAATGCTGGCCCGTGTGGACCAGCGCGGGACGGCACCAGTCCGCGCCGGAAAGCGCATGGTATAGCGGTGCCACCTTCATGAAGTTGGGCCGCGCGGCGGCGATCAGGTGAACGTTAATCATGCGGTTGGCGTTCAGGGCTTGCCCGTTCGGTATTCAATGATCAGGGCATTGAATTCCTTGCCAAAACCGTTGGCGTTCCAGCGGAATCCGTCCGACATCGGCCAGTAATGCACGGGCAGGTAAAAATCCCGGGCGGAGCTCCAGCAATCGGAGGCTTTTACGGTGCGCGGACTCGGACCGTCTACGTTCCACATTCGCGGACCCCAGATCGCGAAATCCTTTCCTATCTTCAGGACCTGTCCGTTTCCCCACATGAGTTTCTTGAAACGGCAGTAATAGCGAAGGCCGATCCAAGCCGACACGTTCGGTCGGAATTTTTCAGCGAGGAACTTGTGGACCTGTTCGTTCGGTACGACGGCAAGTCGCCCGGGCACGCCTTTGTACCGCCGAGTGGCAGCAATCTTCAGGGCCTTGGAATAATTGATCGCGCCGGTGTTGTTCACCTTGGTGACCTTGGGGTCGTCCGCCGAGGGGCTGAAGAGTTCGAAATAGCTCTTCGTATCCGGATTGTAGACCGGCTTGTTGAAACTCGGTTCGGCCGACGCCAATCCGCCCGCCATTGCAGTCATCATGGCAGTGAAAATTCCGGCTGAGAGCAGGAACAGTCCGCGACTGGTGAAAACGGCCATCTCGATCCGTGTTGCGTTTGTCGTCCGTGACGCCCAACCCTAAGAAGGCGCCGTGATGATTTCAAGGCGTACGTCGGGGCAGCCCGGCTGCGCGTCAGGTCGGCCGGCGAATCAGCCTGTCGCGCATCTGCGCCGCCACGCGCCGTACATGGAAGCGCGCCGCCGCCAGCGCACCGGCGGGTTTGGCCGTCCGGAACGCGCGTAGCGTCACCCGTTCGCGCCGATGCCGTGTCCATTCCTTCTTGTACGGATCGTCGCCGAAACCGTAATCCACCTCGCGCGGCCGGTCCCTGTCGAGGACGTCCTTCATTATTTTCGCCGTCAGGACGGATCCGGGGGACAGATTCCGGAAATTTTCGTCGTAGGCGAGCTTGTAGATCGTCGCCTCGCCATTATGGACCGTCCAGATCTGCGCCGCGGCGGGCGTATCGTCCACGAACAGAATGCCGAGCCTGAGCGCGCCGATTTCGGCGCAGGCGTTCAGAAAACCTTCGATAAAATCCGGATAGGCCTCCGGTATCTTCCAGCTGTTATCGTAAATCTGCCGGTAGGCGGCCAGCGCTTCGTCGAAATCGTGGCTGCCGTCGGTCAGCAGATACCGTACGTCGTGCTCCCGCTCCAGCTTCTGCGTCCGGCGGCGGATCGTGTTTCGGGTCCGGCTCGAGAGCGAATCGTGATACGCCGCGTAACCGATCCCCCCGGTCGGCTCGTACCAGTTGCCGAAACCGAATTCCGTGGCGGTCTGAAACCCTTCCGATGACAATGCCGTCAGAAGCGCGGCGAAAACCGGAGAGTCCGGGTCCATGGACGGCAAGGAGAGTATGCTGCCGTCGGGGCATTCTTCCCTGATCGTCCGGATCAGCGCGCCGAGCGTATCGACGAGGCGTTCTTCGTCCGGCCGGACGATCGGGCCCGCCAGCATGGTGTAAAAATTGGCGAAGGTCTCGACGGTTCGCGTCCCGAAAAACCCGTTTCCCGGTTTCCGGCGGGCGATGAAAAGCGCCCGCGCCCGGCCATCGTCGTCCGCCACTCCGAAGAGCAGCAGCTCGTCGCCCGCATCGGTCGTCGTTTCGATCAGGTTGCGGAACCAGGGACGGCCGAAATAGAGATTTGCGCGGCCGGCCGCATCCATCAGCCCGTCATAGGCCTGCGGCAGGTCGTCAAGAGAATGGTAGAGGGCGCCCTGCACGGTCAGCTTTCTCCGCCGTCGGCAGCGATGGCCGTGCACCAGGAGGCGGTGCAATTCGCCGCTGCGTCCGACCAATCCGAACGCGACAGGGTGTGGTCGGCGTCGGGCAGGTCGACCCGTTCGGTGCGCGGTTCCTCCAGCAGGCCGCGCCACTCTGGCGACGCCGCGGCGACATCGGCAAATTCACGGGCCGTCAGATCGTTGCCGCTTAGCAGGATCAGGATGCGACCGCGGAACGCCATTAGCCCCTCTCGCATGCGGTCCGGCAGCGAGACGTCGCGTTCGGACCCCGTCGATGCGGATGCGCGCGCCTGCCGAACGCTGCCGAACAGACCCCGGACCGCGCCCGCGACATCGACCTCGCCGCCTGCAAGGCGCTTCCAGAATGCGCCGGAAAACAGCCGCGCCCCGTAATAATGCCTGATCCGGGCCTGGGCGTGCGTCGCTTCCGTCCGAACCCAGGGGTTCAGCAGCGCGACGCCCGCTATGCGCGGATCGCTCGCCGCGTAGAACGCGATTGCCGATGCGCCATCGCAAAGTCCCCACAGGCCGACATGTCGGATCGATGGGATCCGTTCGACCAGCGCGTCGACGGCGGTGCGAATGTCGGCGTCGATCGATTCGAAGCCGGGAAAATCGCCGCCGCTGTCGCCCATGCCGCGAAGATCGAAACGCAGGACCGGTATGCCTGCTCCGGCGAGCCGTCGCGCGAGCAGAACGAACTGCCTGTGGCTGCCCGCCCTGTATTGCGGTCCGCCCACGACGACGACCACGCCGAAAGACGCCGTTTCGTCGCCGGGATGAACGATCCCCGCAAGCGCGTCGCCTTCGCAGTCGAACAGGATCGGGTATTCGTCGGAGCCTTGCCGCGCCATGTCAGCTCTTCGCCAGGATTTCTGTCGTTTTCCGGATGAGCGCCGGAGCGAGGGTGGTCTCCTGGATCGACCAGAACGGATCGCCCTCGACGACGCATGTCTGTATCTCGGCTCCGCCGTCGCGCCATATCTTTATGACGCGTTCGCTTGCCGGCAGGATCGTTCCGGGTTCCTGCGACATGACCTCCATCCAGAAGACCGGACCTCTGGGCGCGGTATCGGCCAGAGTCGCGGCTTCAAGGGCATCGGCGAGCGCGCCTGTCACGGGATAGCCGCCCACTTCCAGCGTTTCGCCCGACGCCAGCCTTTCCCGCAGCCCTTTCGTGGTCTCGCCCGATGCGCCGCCGGTCATCGCCGCTGCGATCCGAAGCCTCAGGAACTGGGTCAGATGCACGGCGCCCGAAGCGACCGGCTGCCACAGCGCGATGCGGTCGATCCCGTAATCGGCAGCATGAGCGACTTCCAGCGCGAGCGCAGCGCCCAGACGAATGCCGAGCAGCCGGATGGCGGACGCTCCCGCTTCGCCGGCCGCTTCGATGACGGCGCGGGCGTCATCCGTCCAGTTTTCCCATGACGCCTCCTCGAATCCGCCCGAGCTGTCGCCGGTCGACGACAGGTCGAACACAGTCGTGCTCACGCCCGACCGCGCCAGGGCTTCGCCCTGAAGCGTCATCATGCGCCGGCACCGGTTCATTTCTTCGGCGAACGGAGGAAACAGGATAACGGCAGGACGCGCAGCCGGGCCGCCGGGAGGGTCGAACCGTATGGTGTAAATCCGTCTGCCGTTCCGCTCCAGAAAAGCGGGCACCCGTTCGCATTCAGGCGGGGAAAGCGCCACTACTCCGCGGTTTTGCGGTCGACGAACGCGGCGAGGCTGCCGACCGATTCAAAGGTTTCCGCGCTGACTTCCTCGTCCTCGACCACGATTCCGAACCGGTCCTCCAGGGTCAGGATAACAGTGACGACGGCAGCGGAATCGAATTCCGGTATGCCGCCGAGGAGCGGCGTGTCGGCATCGATCAGGCTGGTGCGGTCGCCCAGCTGCAGCGCTTCTCCCAGGATGGATTTCACTGCGTCGATCGTCGCCATCTTCTGCTTCCTGCCTTGTTCCCGCCTTGGCCCGTTACCAGGGCGGCGCGCCCGTCGAATTTCGGGCAGTTTATAGTGGATCGGTTCGCCAGCGTCGACCGCTTACCGGTTGCGGCCCGGCACGCCGCTCGTCTCGGGGAACGGTGTCGCCAATTCCCGTCATAACGGGACGCGGTTAACGAAGCGCCAATCCGGCGCGGATTGCTCATTGGCGCCCGATAACACCTTGAATTCAATTCATTTGCCTTGACGGCCGCTTTTAGCTTAAACCGCCAGCCATGACCGAGCTCTTGTCCGACCTCGTGGAATCGGCAGCGGCGCGCGCGCCGGACGCGCCGGCCCTGCGCTATGGCGAAGCGGAACTTGCCTACGGCGATCTGGCGTGCCGCATCGAGGCTGCGGCGAGGGCGTTCGTATCTCTCGGGATCGGCCGCGGCGAACGGATTGCCGTCTATCTCGAGAAACGCATCGAGACGGTGGTGTCCCTGTTCGCTGCATCGGCCGCGGGGGCCGTCTTTGTGCCCGTCAACCCGCTGCTGCGCGCTCCCCAGGTTCGACACATCCTGACGGATTGCAATGTCAGGATTCTCGTGACGTCGCAAAGCCGGCTCGACGCTCTTGGCGACGTGCCGGACAACTGCCCGGACCTGCGGTCCATCGTGACGGTGGATGGCCGATCGGGGACGACCGGCGTTGCCGGGCGGGTCGCCTGGGACGATCTGCCGCGCGAGCCGGGCGCTCGCCTGCACCGGGTCATCGACACGGACATGGCGGCGATCATCTATACGTCCGGCAGCACCGGACTGCCGAAAGGCGTGGTTCTGTCGCACCGAAATCTGGTTGCCGGCGCGCGCAGCGTGGCGAGCTATCTTGAGAACACGCCCGACGACAGGATTCTGTCGATCCTGCCGCTGAGCTTCGATGCGGGGCTGTCTCAGCTGACGACCGCCTTTCATGTCGGAGCCCAGGCCGTTCTGATGAATTTCCTGCTGCCGCGCGATGTCGCGACGACAGCCGCAAGATACGGCATTACCGGCATTGCCGGCGTGCCGCCGCTCTGGCACCAGCTCGCCGGCCTCGACTGGCCCGAGGAGGCGCGGAGGTCGGTACGCTATTTTACCAATACCGGCGGTCACATGCCCCTTGCGACGCTCAAACGGCTGCGGGCGGCGTTGCCGAACGCAGCACCCTATCTGATGTACGGTCTTACCGAGGCCTTTCGGTCGACCTATCTGCCGCCGTCCGAAGTCGATCGCCGACCCGACTCCATGGGGAAAGCCATTCCCAACGCCGAAATTCTGGTGGTCGACGAAACCGGAAAACCCTGTCCGCCCGGTCAGCCGGGCGAGCTTGTTCACCGCGGCGCGCTGGTGGCGATGGGCTACTGGAACGATCCCGAACGGACTGCGATCAGGTTCCGGCCTGCACCGGGTCAGGATCCGGCGCTGCCGATCACGGAACTCGCGGTATGGTCGGGCGATACCGTCAGACAGGACGAAGACGGTTTCTTCTATTTCGTCGGGCGCGCCGACGACATGATCAAGACCTCCGGCTACCGGGTCAGCCCGACCGAGATCGAGGAGGTCGTGCTGTCGACCGGGCTGGTGGGCGAGGCCGTCGCGCTCGGCGTGTCCGACGAGGCGCTTGGCCAGGCGGTCATGCTGGCCGTCACCGCGCCCGAAGGAGGAGTCGCCGATCCGCAGGCGATCATCGACGAATGCCGCAAGGCGTTCCCCCCTTATATGGTACCGCGCGATGTCGTGGTTCTGACGGCGTTGCCCCGTAACCCCAACGGCAAGATCGACCGGCCGCGGATCGCCCTCGATTTGCGGCGCGACAGGCAGGAGGCCGTATAAATGGCCGCGAAGAACGACTGGCCCCACCCCATAGCCCGGTTCGACATCGAGGACGGTTTCCTGACGATCGGCGGCATCCGGCTCGACCGGCTGGCCGCGCGTGTCGGACAGACGCCTTTTTATGCCTACGACCGGAAGATGATTACGCAAAGGATCGGGACGCTGAAACGCCTGCTGCCCAAAGGCGTCGATCTGCATTATGCGGTCAAGGCGAATCCAATGCCTGCCCTGGTCGGGCATGTCGCGCGACAGGTGGATGGCCTCGATGTCGCGTCCGGCCGGGAACTGCTGACGGCGCTCGATGCGGGGACGGATCCGGCCAGTGTCAGTTTTGCCGGTCCCGGCAAGAGCGCGGTCGAGATAGAACAATCCGTGGCGGCCGGCATCACGATCAATCTGGAATCCGCGTTGGAACTCGCACGGATCGAAAAGGCCGGCCGTCGTCTCGGGGTGCGGCCGCGGGTCGCCGTCCGGGTCAATCCCGATTTCACGCTCAAGGCTTCCGGCATGCATATGGGAGGCGGCGCGCAGCAGTTCGGCATCGATGCCGCGCGGGTTCCCGCTGTCCTGAAGCGTATCGGCGCATCCGGTCTCGATTTTCAGGGCTTTCATATTTTTGCCGGCTCCCAGAACCTGCGCGCCGAACTGCTGGTCGAGGCGCAGGCCAAGACGGTCGAGCTGGCGATCGCTCTGGCGAAACAGGCGCCTGGGCCGGTCAGGCATGTCAATATCGGCGGCGGGTTCGGCATTCCCTATTTTCCGAACGACCGGGCGCTGGACCTGCGCCCCGTCGCCAGGGCGCTCGCCGCGCTGCGGGACAGGGTAGCGTCTGCACTGCCTGAGGCGCGGCTGATCGTCGAGCTCGGGCGGTACATTGTCGGGGAGGCGGGAATTTACGTCTGCCGGGTCGTCGATAAAAAGGTTTCGGGCGGCGAAACCTTCCTGGTTACCGACGGCGGATTGCACCAGCATCTCGCGGCGTCCGGAAATTTCGGGCAAACCATCCGGCGCAACTATCCGCTCGCGATCGGAAACAGGATGGGCGACGCCCGGCGCAGGACCGTCAATGTCGTCGGCCCGCTCTGCACCCCGCTCGACCTGCTTGGGGCAAAGATCGATCTTCCCCCGGCCCGTGCAGGCGACCTTGTCGTCGTATTTCAGTCGGGCGCCTACGGGCTGACGGCCAGTCCGACGCGTTTTCTCAGCCATCCCGATCCGGCGGAGGTGCTGGTTTGACAGGTTTGTGCGGCTGGGCGCTGGCTGGCAGACCGCTCCCCGCGCCCGAGGCGCGCGCCGCCCTCGGCGGCATGAGCCGGCCTCTGGACCGTGCCGGCGGCGAGGCGACATCGCTCTTTTCCGGCAATTCTGCATGTTTTGTCCGGTCGTGGCGGAGCGTACGGCGTGCAGTGGAGACCGAAGGGCTGCTGGCGGCTATCGACGGCGCGCCGCTATGGACCGACGTCCGCCTCGCGAAAATTGCACGGGAAAGCGGGCACCCCGCCGCGCTTGTCGAAGCGTACCGGCTGTTCGGCGACGGTTTCCTGTCGTCCCTCAAAGGCTCGTTCTCGGTCGCCGTGGTCGATCACGGCCGGCGGCGCCTGCTGCTTGCCGTCGACCGGATGGGCATCGGGCGGCTTTATCACGCGCGGACGGCTGACGGCGGCCTGGCGTTCGGCACGTCCGCCGACGCGGTTGCGGCGCACCCCGGCGTCGCCGCCACCCTCTCGGAACAGGGGATTTTCGACTATCTGTTTTTTTATATGAGTCCCGCGCCGTCGACGATCTATCGCGAGCAGTCGAAGCTCCTCGCCGGCGAAATGCTGATCGCCGACGCCGACGGGGTCCGGACCGAACGCTACTGGCGAATGCCCTATCGGGAGATTGCCTCCGGGACCGAAGCGGCTCTCGAAGAACGCCTGCGGACGCTGCTGGGAGAGTCAGTGGCCCGTTGCGTCGCAAACGAGCCCCCGGACCGGATCGGCGCGTTTCTCAGCGGGGGGCTCGACAGCTCGACGATGACGGGTCTCCTGTGTCGCGAGAGCGGAGCGGGCGTCCGCGCCTTTACCATCGGGTTCGATTCCGAGGGATTCGATGAAATGCCGTATGCGGCAGCCGCAGCGCAGCATTTCGGCGCCGATCACGTCGCTTACTACATTCGGTCCGACGATCTCATGGACGCCGTTCCCCGGCTGGCCGACGGCTATGACGAGCCGTTCGGCAATTCCTCGGCGGTGCCGACCTGGTGCTGCGCGCGCGAGGCGCGGGCAAGGGGCGTCGATGTCATGATCGCGGGCGACGGAGGGGATGAGCTTTTTGCCGGCAACGACCGCTACCGGCATTTCGGCATTTTCGAGCGTTACAATGCGCTGCCGGCAATTCTTCGAAACGGACTCGTCGGACCCGCGGTTTCGGCGCTTTCCGGCATGGGCGTTACGCGTCTTGCCGCGCGCGCGCAGAATTTTCTGCGGCTTGCCGCAATGCCGATGCCGGATCGCACGTTCGCTCATCACGTGCTTGTCGCAACCCCTCTTCAGGATATCTTCGAAAGCGATTTTCTGTCTGCAATCGATCCCGATGCGCCCGTCGCCGGGATTCGCGCCCTGTACCAAGACTGCGAATCGTCCTCCATGGTGCAGCGAATGATGGCGGTCGACCTGCAGCGGACGCTGGCCGACAACGATCTGCTCAAGGTGGGGCGCGCCTCGGAAATGGCCGGCATCGAAGTACGTTACCCGTTTCTCGATGACGATCTCGTCGAATTTTCGGCCGGAATTCCCGGATCCCTGCTGATGCAGGGAGGCGAGTTGCGGGGCTTCTACAAGCATTGTTTCCGGGATTTCCTGCCGCCCGGCACACTGACCAAACAGAAGCACGGGTTCGGGCTCCCCACGGTGGAATGGATGCGGCTCGACCCGCGCATGAACGACATCGTGATGGACGCGATGAGCGGCTTTGGAAAGCGGGGGTATGTCCGTAAGGCCTTTATCGAGCTCGTTGCGAAAAACCTCGCGCCTGATGGCTCCCCCTATATCTCCAACAGCGCCTGGGACATCATGATGCTCGAACTCTGGTTGCAGTCCCGCGGGTTCGCGGCCTGAACCGCGCAGCAGGCGACGGGGATGGACGTGCGCTATTTGATTTTGACACAGGCGGGCCCGGGCAGAGTATAGTCCCGCCTGCCGTTTGCGTGTTTGCTCAATGGAACGTTTGACTGGTTTGCGATGATCGGCTGGAAAAAACTATTCCGGAACTGCCTGTTTCTGACGGCTTTTTCCGTTCTGTGGGGGTGTTCGTGGCCGGAAACCCTGCCGACCGCGCCGCTCGTCAACAAGGAAGAGACGGACGGGCTGCCCTACAGGATCGGTTCGGACGATTCACTTTCGATTTTCGTCTGGCGGAACGGTGAACTGTCGACCGGCGTATCCGTCCGGCCAGACGGAAAAATCACGATTCCCCTGATCGAGGACCTGCCCGCCGTAAACAAGACCCCGACCGAACTCGCGCGCGATATCGAAAAGGAACTGTCGAAATACATTCAGGACCCGATCGTTACGGTCATCGTTCAAAGGTTCGTCGGTCCCTTCGCCGACAGGGTGCGCATCGTCGGCGAGGCTGCCCGGCCGCAGGCGCTTCCCTATCGATCCACCATGACGCTGCTCGACGTGATGATTTCGGTCGGCGGCATAACCGAATTCGCGGCAGGCAACCGCGCGACGATAACCCGGGCCGTCGAAGGCAAACCGAAAACCTACCGTGTTTACATCGACGATCTTCTCCGCAATGGCGACATGTCAGCCAATGTGAAAATTCTGCCTGGCGACATAATCGTAATTCCGGAAGCGTGGTTCTGATGGAGCGAGGCGAAGTCGTACTCTATTCCGATATCCGGAATAGAGGGAGGGAGCGCATTTCTGGCGGAACGTAGAGGCCGTCCTTCGGTTCCCGGCGTTAAGACGTTGTAAATCAACGATTCCCTACGATATGGCCAATGGCTTTGTGCTTGCGTGGCGCGGTTGACGCTGCTAGCTTTTCAAGGCGTTTTACCGCGCGTATTGGCCGGGCGGCTGCTTGTATTGTGCATTCGGTCGCCTATGTAAGAACCGTATTCGACCCTGGTCTTCGATCGGAAGCGTTCCGGTGGCCGGCGGTCGTACGGGTCATCGGTTTGCAGGTGCGCCTTAACGGGTTGATTGAATGAACGAAATTCTTGTTCAGGTCCTCGTACTGGCTGCCGGCGTCTGGCGCCGCCGGTGGTGGGTCCTCGTCGTGGCGTGGGGCGTATGCGGCGCGGGCTGGAGCGTCGTCGCGAGTATGCCCGATCGCTACAACTCTTCGGCGCGAATTTACGTCGACATGGATACGATGCTCGGGCCGCTGATGCAGGGCATTGCGGTAAACGTCAACCTGTTCCAGCAGATCGATATCATGCGCCGGACCCTGCTGAGCCGGCCCAATATCGAAAAAATCATTCTGATGACCGACCTCGACCTCAAGCTCAAGAACGAGGAAGACAAGGAAGCGCTGATCGATGCGATGTCCGCCAAGATCAAGGTCGTGCAGCAAGGGCGGAACCTGTTCAGTATCTCGTATGAGGATACCGAAAAATCCCTGACCAAGCGCGTGGTTCAGGCGGTCATGCAGATTTTCGTCGAGGGCAATCTCGGCGCCAGCCGCAAGGACATGGAAACCACGCGCCGGTTTCTCGACGGCCAGATACGCGATTACGAACGCCAGCTTGTCGCGGCGGAGCAGCGCCTCGCCAAATTCAAGCGGGACAATATGGGCATGATGCCGGGCGAAGGAAATTATTACGCCCATATGCAGAAAATTCGTCAGATCAAGTCCGCTACAGAGGCCCAGATCGGCGAGGCGACCATGATCCGCGACGAAATGCGCTCCCAGCTGAAGGAGGTTCCCCAGTTTCTCGAAGTAGCGGACGACGCAAAGGTCATGTCCCAGAAAGTCACCGGTCCCATGGACGATCTGCATCTTCGCATTCTGGAAATGCAGCAGATCATGGATTCGCTGCTGACGCGATATACCGAAAAGCATCCGGACGTGCAGAGCACCAAGCGGCGCCTTGATGCCCTTCAGAAGGAACTCGAGGCGCAGCAGGAAATGCCTATGGTGTCGCCGATCGAAGGCCAGGAGGACGAAAAACAGCCGGCCAAGAAGCCCGGAAACAAGATGGTGTCCAATCCGGTTTACGAGCAGGTCAAGCTCCAGCTCGTGCAGCAGGAAGGCGTCCTCGCGGCCCTCAAGAGCCGTCTGGATCAGCAAGCCAGGGCCGAGGCGAAATGGTCCAAGGTCGCCAAGCTCGTGCCTCAGGTGGAAGCCCAGATGAAGGCGCTCAACCGGGATTATCAGATCGTCAAACATGGCTACGACCAACTGCGTCAGCGGCAGGAATCGGCGCGCCTCGCCCGCGAACTGGAAACCAAGGCGCAGAAGATCACATTCCGGGTAATCGATCCGCCGAAACTGCCGGCGAAGCCGAGCGGGCCCAACCGCCCGTTGCTGTTTGCCGTCGTGCTGGTCGCAGGGCTGGGCATGGGGGTCGCGTTCGCCTTCCTGCTCAGTCAGATCAACACGACGTTTTCGACCGTCCAGAAACTGCGGTCGACCTTTACCCTGCCGGTTCTCGGTCGTATCAGCGCCATCGTTTCGGTGCGGGAACGCCGCAAGCAGCGCCGCGCACTGGTCGCGTTCGCCGCTGTCAGCGTTTGCCTGTTTATGGCATTCGGCGGACTGGTCGGGCTGGAAATGTTCGACGGAGGCAAGATGCTTGGCAATCTGGCGAACTCCGGAATCGCCAAGATAAAAAGTCTGGGTATTATTTGAGGCGCCGGGAAGATCGCTTTATCCGGTCCGGGCGGCGCGTATTGGCATGAGCAAGGCTCCCAAAGGATTTTTTCGTCGGCGTACGAGAATCGCACCGGTCGAAAACGATCTCGAGATTCACGGCGGAGACAACGTCGTAACCGCCGTCAGGCCGGTTTCGGCTAACCGGGCTCCGGGCCGGGGCACCGCAAATCTCAGGCCTGTCAGGCTGGCCGATTCCTTTGAAGCGAAGGGCCGGGGCGCCAGCAGGAGAATTGTTCTCGATCACAACAGGCTGAACGTTGCAGGGCTCATCAACAACAGAGCGGAACACTCGCTGATCGCGGAGGAGTTCAGGCTGATCAAGCGCCCGCTTCTGTTGAAAGCATTCGATGACCCCGGCGAGAGCGGCCGGCCCAACAACCTCATCATGGTGACAAGCGGCAAGCCCAATGAAGGCAAAACGTTCAGCGCCATCAACCTGGCGATGAGCATCGCGCTCGAACGGGACCTTACCGTCATGCTGGTCGATGCCGATGTCGCCCGTCCCAGCGTTCCGGGCGTGATGGGTTTCGACGCCGATCTCGGTCTGATGGATCTTATCGCGGACGATACGCTCGATATGTCGGATGTCCTGCTTCGAACCGATATCGAGAATTTTACCGTCCTTCCCGCGGGACGCGCCCACCACCTTGCGACCGAACTTTTCGCCAGCGAACGGATGGAGAAGCTCGTCGCCGAGATCACGCGGCGCTATTCCGACCGGATTATCATTCTCGATTCGCCCCCTGTTCTGATGAGCAGTATTCCGGGTGTGCTGTCGCTGCATGTCGGACAGATCGTTTTCGTGGTGCTGGCCGAAAAAAGCACACAGTCCTCGACCGACAGCGCGCTGCGCCTGGTCAGTTCCTGCGAAAACATCTATCTGCTGCTCAATCGCGCTCGCAATATCGGCGGCGGGGAGAACCTTGACGGATATTATGGTTATTACCGTTAGTCCGCACCGGTAGCGGAACGCAGCGGTATGAGGGGGGTTTTAAACCGGACGACCGTTCCGACAATGACCGCATGCTGCGTCGTTGCCGGACTGGCTATCGCGAATTCGTCTCCCGGCCGCGCGGGCGACTGGCGCATGAGTTCGGGCGTGGCGGTTCAGGAAACCTTTTCGGACAATGTCGGGCTGGCTGTCGGCGATGCCGAACGCAACTCTGAACTGATTACGCAGATCACGCCCAACATTGGCCTTCGCGGTCGCGGCGGCAGAATGAGCATGGGGCTGAACTACTCGTTTTCCAAGCTGCTGCACAGACAGGACACGGCCCGGGACACCGTCAACAACAACCTTCTCGCGACCGGCCAGGTCGAGGTATGGGACAAGACCGCTTTTATCGAATCCCAGGCATCGATTTCCCGGGTGATCGTCGACAACGAAGTCGCATCGTCCGAATCCGTCGCCGGCCAGAACAACAACCAGACGGAAACGCGTACCGTCAACATTACGCCGGTCTTCCGCCACCATTTCGGGACCTGGGTTGAAACGGAGTCGCGGACGACCTTCAGCAAGGTCGATTCAGCGACCAACGATCTCACGAGTACGCGGTCGATTACGAGCAGGCTGTCCGCGTCGGGCGGTCGCCGGTTTACATCCTTTCGCTGGTCGGGTCTGGTCACCTCCAGGAAAGTGCAGAATGACGGCGATCGTCCATCGCTGCGGACCCGGACCGTCAACGGGAACCTCAGCTACATCGTCAGTCCCCGCATTTCGCTTACTTCGAGTCTCGGATACGAAACGATCGACGATTCGAGCCTGAACGACAACGCGACGGGACTGACCTGGAACGCCGGATTCCAGGCGCGTCCCAGCGGCAAGACCAGCCTGGGGTTCACCTACGGCAGTCAGAACAATTCCACCACGATAAATTTCAACGCGACGCACCGACTTTCGGAAAGGACCCGGTTGACGGCCAGTTTCAGCCAGGTTCTTCAGACGACCCAGAGCCAGATCTCGGATGCGCTCGCAAATGCCGTCGTCGATCCGCTCACCGGCGAAATCGTCGATGCGGCAACCGGGCTTCCCATCGACGGCTCCTCCTCCAATCTCGGAATCGAGGAAAACACCTTTCGGTCCGATACCCTGCAGATTTCCGTCAACGGGTCGCGACGGCTGACGACTTTCGGCCTTTCCGCTTCATGGAACCGGCGCAATACCGAGGCGACCGGAATCACCGCCACCAGTTTGACCGCGGGCATGACATTGGGCAGGACCTTCAACAGCCGGACATCCGGCAATTTCGGAATCAGTCTGGAACAAAACGATTTCGGAACCGATGACGGGCGCGTAAGCCGGCAGCTTGGTCTCCGTGCCGGCCTGTCCTATCGTCTGATGGCCGACGTTTCGTTAACATTTTCGTACAATCTTACCCGTCGTACGGTAAAGAATGCCGATGAAGATCTGTTGGAAAACGCCGTTAACATGGGGTTTTCCAAATCGTTTTGAGGAAACGGGGGACAGCGACGATGTACGCCGAGCACTACAAACTGAAAGAGCGGCCCTTTCAGCTCAGTCCGGATCACCGGTTTTTCTTCCGTAGCCGGAGCCACAACAAGGCGCTGGCCTACCTTAGCTTCGGGCTTAGCGAGCGAGAGGGGTTCATCGTGATTTCCGGTGACGTCGGCGCCGGCAAAACCACGCTTGTCCGCCATTTGATGAGCCAGATAGACAGCGAGGACTACGTGCTGGCGAACGTCGTCACAACGCAGCTAGAGGCCGACGATGCGCTCCGCATGGTTGCGTCCGCTTTCGACATGGAATTCGAAGGGCTCGATAAGGCGACCCTGCTCCGCCGTATCGAAAGGTTCCTTCTTGAGCAGCATACGCGGGGAAAGCACGTCCTGCTGGTGGTCGACGAAGCCCAGAACATGACTCCCTCGGCGCTGGAAGAGTTGCGGATGCTGTCGAATTTTCAGGCGGACGGCAAGGCGCTGATCCAGTGCTTTCTTCTCGGGCAGCCGCAGTTCAGGGCGATCATGGCCCATCCCGCAATGGAACAGCTTCGCCAGAGGGTGATTGCATCCTGCCATCTTGAACCGATGGATGCAGAAGAAACGCGCGCCTATATCGAACACCGCCTGCGCATGGTAGGCTGGGAAAACGATCCAGCATTCGCAGCCGACGCGTTTGACGCAATTCAGAAACATACCGGTGGCGTTCCGCGGCGCATTAACACGCTGTGCGGACGGCTTCTTCTCTTCGGCTCTCTGGAGAATTTGCATGAAATCGACGGCGATGTCGTACTCGAGGTCGTCAAGGAACTGGCCGAGGAGGGCACCCAGCACTCTTCCAAGGAGGTTCCCGAACCGGATATCGCAAACATGATCCTGCCGTCCGGACGCATTCTGGGCGACGAAGCGCCCGCGGCACTGGCGTTCGCTCCGCCGTCGAACGGGCATGCCGCCGTTGCATGGTCGGATATCGAAAAGTACTCGGATGCACTGCAATCCCTCGACAAACGGGTTGCCAGGCTGAAAGCGGCGGGGTAACGGGCGCAAGCATGACCGAAAATACCGCTTCCCGCGTCGTCAATGCCATGACGGTCGACGTCGAGGAATATTTCCAGGTCAGCGCGCTTGCCGGTCACATCGACCGGGATACATGGCCGGCCCTGCCGAGCCGGGTCGAAGCGAGCATGGAACGATTGTTCGAGCTGTTTGCCGAGACCGGCACCCGCTGCACCTTTTTTACGCTGGGCTGGATTGCCGAACGGCACAAGCCGATGGTGCGGAGAATCGTGGAACTCGGGCACGAACTCGCGAGTCACGGCTACAGCCACATTCGCGCAACCGACCAGAGCGCCGAAGAATTTCGTCAGGATGTTCGCCGGACCAAGGCGGTTCTCGAAGACATTGGCGGCGTCGGGGTCAGGGGGTATCGCGCCGCCAGCTTTTCCTTCGATGGATCGAATCCCTGGGCGCATACGGTTCTTGCGGAAGAGGGATATGCGTACAGCTCCAGCATTTATCCGGTCGTTCATGACCTTTACGGCGTTCCCGACGCGCCCCGTTTTACCTACGCGCCGGCCGGCGTGAACGGCGCGACCGAGTTTCCCCTGACGACCGTCATGGTTATGGGACGGAAATTTCCCTGCGCCGGCGGCGGATATTTTCGCCTCCTGCCTTATGGGCTTTCCCGGCGGGCTCTTGAGAAGGTGAACCGGGAGGAAGGCCGGTCCGCCATCTTCTATTTTCATCCATGGGAGATAGATCCCGACCAGCCGCGTCTGTGCGAACCCGGATTTTCGGCCCGGTTCCGTCATTATGTGAATCTGGGCAGGATGGAACCGAGACTGTCGTGTCTCCTGAGGGATTTTTCCTGGGATCGGATCGATCGGGTTTTCGAGCGCGAGATTGGAGAGGATGTCGTCGCAGCCTGACGCCATCGGCGATCCATGTTCGGTCCATCGGCTCGACGCGCTTTCCGCCGGGCGGTGGGAAGCGTTCGTCGATTCCTGTCCGGAGGCGACCTTCTTTCACCGCGCCGGGTGGCGCAACGTGATCGAGAATTCCCTTAATCACGAATGCCATTTTCTGTACGCCGAAGCGGCGGGCGAAATATGCGGCGTTCTTCCCCTCGTTCATATCCGGAGCCTGCTGTTCGGAAACAGCCTGATATCGACGGGCTTTACGGTCGGTGGCGGCCCCGCCGTGTCCGACGGTCCACGCTATGACGCCGTGCACAGGATCCTCGACGCCGCTGCCGAACGCCTTGCCGAAAGGCTGGGCGTCGGATACCTCGAATATCGCGGACGCGGACCGCGTCATCCCGAATGGGCCCGCAACGGCGGTCTTTATGCCGGTTTCCGAAAACCGATCGGCCCGGATCCGGAGCAGGATATGCTGGCGATTCCCCGCAAGCAGCGGGCCATGGTGCGGAAGGGGATCAAATCCGGGCTGACCAGCGACGTCGGCGACGACGCGCGACGGATGCATGCGATATATGCCGAGAGCGTTCGAAATCTGGGCACTCCGGTTTTTCCGCGTCGGTATTTCGAGCAGCTCATGGCCGAATTCGGCGACAACGCCGACATCGTAACCGTGTTCGATGGCGGCACGCCTGTCGCAAGCGTCATGAATTTCTATTTTCGCAACGAGGTTCTTCCCTATTACGGCGGCGGCACGTCGGCAGCGCGGCGGCTCGCGGCGAACGATTTCATGTACTGGGAAGTCATGCGGCGCGCCGTCGAACGCGGCTTTACCCTGTTCGATTTCGGGCGCAGCAAGATCGGAACCGGCGCCTATTTTTTCAAGAAAAACTGGGGCTTTCAGCCTGAATCGCTCGATTACGAGTATCGGCTGTTCAGCCTCGGCTCCATTCCCGAGGTCAATCCCCTGAATCCGAAATACCGGATGTTTATCGTGGCCTGGAAACATCTTCCCTTGCCGCTCGCCAATTTGATCGGGCCGTTTCTGGCCAGGGATCTCGGGTAGCGAGATGGACGAACTTCTGTTTCTCGCCCATCGAATTCCCTATCCCCCCAACAAGGGGGACAAGATCAGGTCATGGAACATTCTCAAGGCCCTTGCCGACCAGTATTCGGTGCATCTCGGATGCTTCATCGACGATCCCGAAGACAACCGGCACCGGGCAACGCTGGAAGGCATCTGCCGGAGCTGCCGTTTCGTCCCGCTTTCGCCTGGCATGGCGAAGCTTCGCAGTCTGACGCGGCTCGGCCGCGGATCACCCCTGACGCTCGGTTATTTTTATGACAGCGGCCTTGCTCGCTGGTGCCGGGATCTGCTCAACGAGCGGCCTGTCGACAGGGTGTTCGCCTTTTCGTCCTCCATGGCTCAGTACGCGTTTTACGAAGCGCCGCGTCCGGTGCGACGCATCGTTGATTTCGTCGATGTCGATTCCGACAAATGGCGCCAGTACGGAGAAGCCAGGAACGGACTCGCGGGGCTGGTGTACAGGCGGGAAAGCCGGACGCTGCTTTCGTTCGAACGTCGCGTCGCGGAAGCCGCGGATGCCGGTCTCTTCGTTTCTGAAGCCGAGGCGGATCTGTTTCGCCGTCTGGCGCCGGAGAGCGCCCACAAGATCATGGCCCTCGAAAATGGCGTCGATCTGTCCTATTTCGACCCGGAATTGCGGTTCGACAATCCCTTCGCCAACGCTGGCCCCTGCCTGGTTTTTACGGGCGCGATGGATTACTGGGCGAATGTCGATGCCGTCCTGTGGTTTGCAAGAACGGTGTTTCCCGCGATCCGCGCCAGACGGCCGGATGCGGAGTTCTGGATAATCGGCGCAAAGCCGACCGCCGATGTAACGAGGCTCGGCAGGGCGGAGGGCGTGACCGTAACGGGACAGGTCGACGATGTCCGACCGTATATCGCCCATGCAACCGCGGTCGTTGCGCCGTTGCGGCTGGCCCGCGGTGTCCAGAACAAGGTTCTGGAGGCAATGGCCCTCGCGAAGCCTGTTATCGGCACACCCGAAGCCGTCGAGGGGATCGACGCGCAACCGGGGCGGGAATTCTATTGCGAATCGGACGCCGGCCGGTTCGCCGAGCGGGCGATTGCCGTCATTGCCGACGCCTCGAGGGACGAAATCGGGGTTCGCGCGCGCAAATGCGTCGAAGCACGATACGGCTGGAGGGCTACGCTTTCTTCTCTTAAGACAATCTTGGAAGTTCCTGCTATAAATTAACAATCGAGCTTGTTTTGGGTAACGAATTGTCTACTCGGACCGACCGCAACACGATTGTACAGGATCCCGCGCTCGCGGCGATGGGGCTGCTTCCCGGAAGCGCCAATCCCGCCATGCTGAGTTGGCGGACCGCCTGGATTCTGGTTGCCGTATCCATAGTCGCACTGATCGGCATGTTCTGGCAGACCGCGGAACAGATCGTCAGTATCTGGTCGGAATCGAAGACCTATAACCACGGATTCCTGATACCGGCGATCGTCGTCTATCTGATCTGGATCAAACGCGGGGCGCTTGCGAATACAATTCCCCAGCCCGACCTGCGAGGCGCCGTAGCGATCCTGGCTGCCGGTTTCGGGTGGCTGCTGGGCGAGCTGGGAAGCGTGAGCCAGGTCCAGCATTTTGCGCTGGCCTTCATGATCCAGGGTGTTTTTTTCACCGTCTTTGGGATCGCCGCGTCACGAGTGCTGATTTTTCCGCTGGGCTATATCCTGTTTGCCGTTCCTTTCGGCGAGTTCATGGTTGCGCCGTTGCAGGATATTACCGCGGTGTTCGTCGTAAAGGGCCTTCAGCTTGTAAATATTCCCGTTTTTCTCGATGGTGTTTTCCTTTCCATCCCTACCGGCAATTTCGAGGTTGCCGAGGCCTGCTCCGGAATCCGGTTTCTGATCGCGACAATCGCGCTGGGAACGCTTTTCGCTCATCTCAATTACGTGAGCCGCCTGCGCAAGTATATTTTCATTTTCCTGACCATGGTCGTACCGGTCGTCGCCAACGGGTTTCGCGCTTTCGGCATCGTGCTTCTCGCCTACTACACGAACAACAAGCTGGCCGTGGGCGTCGATCACCTGGTTTACGGGTGGATTTTCTTCGCGTTCGTCACGATCATCATGCTTATCATCGGCATGAGCTTTCGCGATCAGGAGCCGGTCGACGAGGCGGCGGATCCCGAAATCCAGAGAACGCTCCTGCCAAAGGTTGTCGATACACGGCGATTCATCGTGGTCGCCGCCGTCATGTTGGCGGTCACATCGATTGCTCCGGGCTACGCGATGGTAATTGCCGGCCGTTCCATCGATGCGGTCCCGGGGCCGATTCCGCCTCCCAAGGTAACCGGCGGCTGGAAACTTCTTCCCGCATCTAAGCCGCCCTATGTTCCGGTCTATCCGAATTCCCACGCCAAATTCACCGGCGCGTACGAGAAGGACGGCAAGCGGGTGGATCTCTTTATCGCCTTTTTCGCGTCCCAGCGGCAGGGCGGCGAGGTCATTCATTTTCGCAATAAGGTCGTCGACGGCGACGTATGGCAACGGGCTTCGTCCAACAGGGTGCTCCAGAGAATCGACGGGCCGCTCATCGAGGTCGAGCGGCACCGCATCCTGAAGCGCCGCGCCGGCCGGGTCGTGTATCAATGGTTCTGGGTCGGGAACCGGGGTACGGGCGGGCGGACAATCGCCAAAATTCTGCAGTCGATCAGCCTGCTGTTCGGGCTCAGGGAGTCGGCGGCAAGCATCGTCGTGAGCACGGCTTACGATGAAGTGCCGTACGAGGCCGATGTCGTTCTGTACGATTTCATTGAAAACATGGAACGCACGTCGCAGTTCCTGGATCGATACGCGCGCGGAGGGTCCTGATCGGACCAACAGCCGGCGTCACGCCGGCCGCCCGGATGGGCGGGAATTCGGATCTTTGCTGAATGTGCGGAATTGTCGGAATTTTTGACAGCAGGGGCGGCCGCGCCATCGACGCGACCCTGCTCAAGAACATGAACGACGCCCAAATTCATCGGGGCCCGGACGGCGAAGGTTTTTTCGTCGATCCCGGAATCGGGCTGGGCCACCGGCGGCTGGCGATCATCGATCTTGCCGGCGGCGCGCAGCCGCTTTTCAACGAAGATGAATCCGTCGTCGTCGTCTATAACGGGGAAATCTATAATTTCCCGGAATTGACGCAGGAACTGCTGGCTGCAGGCCATGTGTTCCGCACGCACTGCGATACCGAGGTCATTGTTCATGCCTGGGAGGAATGGGGCGACGCGTGCGTTCAGAGATTCCGGGGCATGTTCGCTTTCGCCCTGTGGGACAAAAACCGGGAAACGCTGTTTCTCGCCCGGGACCGTCTGGGGATCAAGCCGTTGTATTATGCGTTGCGGCCCGACGGCGTGGTCCTGTTCGCATCTGAGCTCAAATCCATCCTGCGGGATCGGTCGCTCGCGCGCGAAATGGATTCCCGGTCCGTCGACGATTATTTTGCCTACGGATATGTTCCGGATCCGCGCACAATCTATCGCAACATGTACAAACTCGAGCCGGGCCATGTTCTCGTCTGGCGCCGGGGAGAGAACGCGCCCGCGTCGCGACCGTACTGGGATGCCCGGTTCGATGCGACCGCAGGGAACGACGAAGCTGAAATTGCCGAGGAACTGATCGTACGGCTCCGCGAGGCGGTTCGCTGCCGGCTGATCTCCGAGGTGCCGTTGGGCGCGTTTCTTTCCGGCGGCGTCGATTCGAGCGGCGTCGTCGCGACCATGGCCGGCATTTCCGAAGGCGCCGTCAACACATGTTCGATTTCTTTTGGCGATCCGGCATTCGATGAGACCTCATATGCCCGGATCGTCGCAGACCGCTACCGCACGAACCATCGCGTCGAGTGCGTGGAGGCCGACTCTTTCGATCTCGTGGATCGTCTGGCGACCCTCTATGACGAGCCTTATGCCGACAGCTCCGCCATTCCGACATTTCGCGTATGCGAACTTGCCCGGAAGCATGTGACAGTCTGCCTTTCCGGCGACGGCGGCGACGAGGTATTCGGCGGGTACCGGCGATATCGCTGGCACTGCTACGAGGAAATCCTGCGCCGCGCGATCCCGCAGGCCATTCGCGGGCCGGCGTTCGGCCTGCTGGGCAGCATCTACCCCAAGCTGGATTGGGCACCGAGGCTGTTGCGCGCCAAGTCGACATTGCAGGCCGTCGCCCGGAACTCGGGCGACGGCTATTTTCATACGGTATCCGTCGTCTACGACGATGTCCGGCGAAAGCTCTACAGCGATTCGTTCAGGCGGCAGATCGACGGTTACTCGCCGGGCGATATTCTGATCCGTCATATGAAGGATTCAGACACCGACGATGCGCTGTCGCAGGTACAGTATGCGGATATGAAAACCTATTTGCCCGGCGACATCCTTACCAAGGTCGACCGGGCAAGCATGGCGCATTCCCTGGAAGTTCGGGTGCCGCTGCTGGATCATCCTTTTCTGGAATGGGCTGGAACCGTACCGTCGGCTCTGAAGCTCAATGGGCGCGAAGGCAAGTATATTTTCAAAAAGGCGCTGGAGCCGCTCGTGCCCCATGACGTGATGTATCGGCCCAAAATGGGGTTCTCAATCCCGCTGGCGGCATGGTTCCGCGGCCCGCTGAAGGACCGGGTCCGGGAAACCGTTACCGGGCCGGTGCTGGCCGATACCGGGATATTCGACCGGGATTTCCTGAAGACGCTGGTTGACGATCACCAGTCGGGCGTTCGCGAACACAGCGCCATTCTCTGGAGCATCCTGATGTTCGAATCGTTTCTCCGGCAAGTTCACGACGCCTGAGGACCACGCTTTTCCGACGGAATCATGTCAGGCGCCGTCTGTGCTGCCAGGCCATCCGTGACCGCATATCGATCGTGACGGCAAGGGGCCGAACCGCGCGTCCCATAGCGCGTAAACGGTTCATTCTCTATGCGGTTTCTCGGCTGCGGCGGAACGACGAACGCGAACGGCGTTTTCTGCGCGCGCGTTTTACCGGATTTGCCGAAGCGGTCCTGTGGGGATTTTTCTTGCGCCTGGCGTATCCGGCAATCTTCCAGAACGCCGCGATCAAACCGATCGATATTGCCGCAATCATGGTTACGGGACTGGTGGCGGCATCGTTCAGCCAGTCCCGGGCCTGCAGGATACGGTCGGACATTTCCGTGCTGTATACCGGAGTATGGTGGACCCTCTGGGCCGCGTTATAAGGCGTGGGTCGCAGGCGCTCGCCAAAATTGATCGAGATGGTGGAGCCGCTCGAACGGTCGGTGAGGCTGATCAGCCCCGGGGTTGCCGATCTCGTAAAGGCAAAATCTCCCATTCCGAACACGCTGAAAGAAACGGCGCCCCTGAAATCGAACGACGGTGTCGTGATCTGGGCGATGGCCTGGATAACCTCCGGGCTCAGTTCCATGCTCATGAACGACGCGATCAAGGAAAGTCCGGCACCGCCCTCGCGGCCGTTTCCTTGTTGCGGGCTCGCTCGGCGGGACGGTCTGCTTTCGGCGCTGTTCACAAGCGCCCGAGCGACATCTTCGAGCGATTCGCCGCGTGGCGTTGCCGACAGCCAGGATCCAACAGCGGGTGCATCGGCCGCTTCCAACAATTCCAGGCCGTCGGTCGACCCAACCCCAAGCTCGGGAGATTCCGAGACCGATCGGGTCAGTTCCGATGATATTTCCGGAATCGAAGGGACCTCAGCGGTCGTTTCTGGATCGGTCGCCGGTGCGGTTTCGCCGATTATTCCGGGAAAACTTCTGTTGTTCGAGCTGCCAGGCGTCGCGGCCGCCGGATCGTTCAAGGGCAAAGCCGTTGCCCCGTGAGAGAAGCACGAAAGGCACAAAATAGCAGCGATCCGGATAGCCGTTCGCTTTCCCTGCGCCATTTCAAGCCGTTCCGATCGTGTGTGCGTTCATTCTCACGCCGTCGCTGAACTGCAATTCCGCATCTTATTCGTCGCCGCTTCCTGACCGCAATAATTTCACCGTCCGGCCCGGCTCAACATGGGTCGGTGATATGCGGACGTCGATGATCGGCGCCGCGTCGGCGGGAGCGGCGCCGGGAAACCGGAAACGCCGGCCCGGGCACTCTATAACGCAGACATCTTGCTTTTTCCTGTCGAAAATCCTTTATCCCGGCTCCGGTTTCGTCGACCCGGACGCGTTTGCCGTTCATGGACGATTAATTCGGCTCCGGCATTCTGGGCCGCCGGGGCAAGGGAATAACCGGTTATTCCCTTGCCCCGGCGCGACACCGGGTTTTCCCCGA
>JAYOEY010000006.1:0-124242 GCA_038116945.1 Rhodospirillales bacterium | reverse complement strand
CGGTGTTTTTGCCTCCCGTCCTTGTGTTTTTTTTTTTTTATATTGTCGCCGGCTTGTCATTGCGGCCGCTGTGGGCATGTTACTAGCCTTTTATTACCTACCCCCCGGCGCGACACCGGGTTTTCCCCGATGTCCGGAGCAGTTTCGGGCTTGCCGCGCGGTCCTGCTGCGTTAAGGATGAAAAAACTTTATGCCTTTGATTTTCTTTGTGAAATTACGTTACGATGGTGTCGACGAGGGCAAACGGCTTGTATCGACCGGATGGGGCGAGGCCGGATTCCAAATTCGGGGCCACTTCGTCCGGCGGTGCAGCGTGTCGGAACAGACCGTAAATGGTTCGAATCTTTAGGCATTACGTTCCTGCGTCCCTGCTTATTCTGGGGATGGTCGAACATCTTCTCCTGATCGTGACGATGTACGTCGCCCTGTTTTTCCGCTGGGCGGACATCGACAATCTGAGCGAGTCGCTCAGGCTTTATCTGCCGCAGGCGATTACTTTCGCCACGGTGTTTTCGGTCAACATGTTTGCACTGGGCCTCTACAACAAGGCCCACGTCAGGGAAACCGGGACCATCCTGACGAGGTTGCTGTTCAGCTTCTTCTTCGGATTTCTGGCGCTTGCGTTACTGTTCTATATCTATCCCAACCTGGCCATCTGGCGCAGCGCCCTCGCGATCGCTTTCGCTGTTGCGATTATCGGCGTTATGGCCGTTCGTTACCTGTATCTCAAATTTGCCGATCTCGACGCCTTCAAAAGGCGAATTCTGGTCCTCGGCACCGGCAAGCACGCAGCCAAGATCGAAAAGCTAGAACAGGAAGACGAGTCGCCCGGGTACACGGTTTCGGGTTACGTGCCGATGAACGACAGGTCCGTGGAAATTTCCGACAAGGCCGTCACCATGAAGGACCAGTCTCTGGTGGAGGTCGTCAGGGAAAACGACATCGAGGAAATCGTCGTTGCGGTTGACGACCGCCGAGGCGGCATGCCCGTGGAAGCATTGCTTGAATGCAAATTGCAGGGCGTTTCCGTCTCCGGATATTCGGCGTTCGGGGAACGCGAGACCGGCAAGATGGATCTGGATGCGCTTTATCCCAGCCGGCTGATTTTCTCGGACGGGTTTGCGGGCAGCGGGGTTCAGCTGCTGACAAAAAGGATCTTCGATGTTTGCGTCAGCCTGCTTCTGCTGCTTTTCAGTTTTCCGATCCTCATCCTCACCGCGTCGCTGATCAAACTTGAGTCCCGGGGACCGGTATTTTATCGGCAGGAACGGGTAGGGCTGAACGGACAAACCTTCATGCTCGTCAAGTTCCGATCGATGTACCAGGACGCTGAGGAGGACGGTGTTCCGCGCTGGGCCGCCGAGAACGACAGCCGCGTAACCCGCATAGGGGGTTTTATCCGGAAGACCCGGATCGATGAGATCCCGCAGATTTTCAATGTCCTCAAGGGAGAGATGAGCTTTATCGGCCCCCGGCCCGAGCGGCCCTTCTTTGTTGAGGAACTTCGCAAGGAAATCCCGCATTACATGGAACGCCACCGCGTGAAGCCGGGGATTAGCGGATGGGCCCAGCTCAACTATCCCTATGGCGCGTCCACCGAGGATGCCAAGGAGAAATTTCAGTACGATCTGTACTACATCAAGAACTACAGCCTGTTTCTGGATCTGATCGTGCTGATACAGACAGTTCGGGTCGTCCTGTGGCCCGTCAAGGCCCGATAATCGATGGCTGCCCGAACGCTCGTTGATCCGGCCTGCTGTTCATGACGCTCTCGGCTTTCGCCTTTCTCAGTCATTTCGTTGCCGCGATCAGCTTTCTGGTGCTTGCCGTGCTGGTTGCCATCAGCTGGCGTCGGGGCGGCGTCGGCGCCTGGCTGATTGCTGCCGCGGCTGCCTCGGCGGTGTGGTCGGCGATCGCGGCCGATCGGTTCCTCGACACGATGTCCGCAAACTCGCTGGTCGCCGCGCTGGAAATTCTGCGCACCGGATGCTGGCTGGCTTTTCTGCACGCCGTCTCCTTCTCGGCCAGAGAAAGGCGTTACTGGTTTCGCTCTCCGGTCGCCGGGGCGATCGCGGCGATCAGCATTTCCCTTCTCGCGGTCGAACTCTGGGGATCATCTCCGCTGCTGGAATGGCTGCCCATGGCGCCGAAGGAAATCAGCCTGTTCGGAAAGCTGCTTCTTGCCGTGCTCGGCGTCCTGCTGGTCGAAAATTTCCTCCGCAATACGCCCGCCCAGCACAGGTGGGCGATAAAATTCCTCTGTTTCGGCGTCGGCGGGCTGTTCTTCTACGATTTCTTTCTGTATGCGGACGCGCTTCTGTTCTATCAGGTCAGTCCCGATCTCCTTGCGGCGCGGGGCCTTACCAACGCTCTGATCGTTCCCCTGATCACGATTTCCGCGCGCCGCAATCCCGACTGGTCTATCGACGTCTTCGTTTCGCGTCAGGTTGTTTTCTATTCCGCGACGCTCGTGGGCGCGGGCGCCTATCTGATCATGATGGCCGCCGCCGGGTTTTACATCAGGGAGTTCGGCGGCGAGTGGGGCACTGTTCTGGAAGCGGCGTTCCTGTTCGCGGCCATTCTCTGCCTGCTTCTCCTGGTCTTTTCCGGAACCGTCCGCGCATGGTTCAAGTCGGCGATTTCCAGGCATTTCTTCAGCTACAAGTATGATTACCGGGCCGAATGGTCGCGTTTCATCACGACCATTTCTACCGGTAACGCCGGCGTCGAACTGGCGCAGCGCATCCTCGCAGGCGTGTGCAATATCGTCGACAGCCCGGAGGGTGCCGTCTGGGTGTCGCACCGTCCCGACAGGGTAGAACTTCTGGAAAGCTGGAATTTCAGCGTGCCCTCAGGCGCCCGGGACGTGGATCCTTCCCTCATAAGCTTTCTCGAGGACCGGGAGACCGTCGTAAACGTGGTGTCGTATCGGGCGAATCCGGATGCCTATCCGGGTCTGCGGCTGCCCGACTGGATTCTGGAACTCAGCAGGGCCTGGCTGATCGTGCCGCTACTGCATCACGAGAGGTTTCTCGGTTTTATCCTGCTGGCGCAGCCCCGCGCTGCCAGAACCGTGGGCGACGAGGACTATGTTCTGTTGACGACGGTGGGCCGGCAGGCCGCGAGTTATCTCGCCGAACAGCAGTCGGCGCGGGCATTGGCTGAATCGCAGCAGTTCGATCAGTTTAACCGCCGCTTTGCGTTTGTATTGCATGATATTAAAAATCTGGTCAGTCAGTTGTCGTTGCTTGTACAGAACTTCGAAAAACACAAGGACAATCCGGCTTTTCAGGAAGATGTGCTGCAAACGGTTCGGGAATCCGTGGAAAAAATGAACGGACTTTTGGTACGCTTGCACCAGAGCGGCAAGGAGGCGGTTGCTACCGTTCCCGTGGATCTCCGGTCGCTGATGCAATCCATCTTCGAGGCGAACCGGGAACGGTCTCCGGAATTGAGGTTCGAGCCCGCGGTCGATCGGATTTCCGTGGTTGCGGACAGAGGGAGGCTGGAAGCTGTTATTTCCCACCTGATCGACAATGCGTTCGAGGCGGTCGATGTCGACGGCTGCGTGACGCTGCGGCTTGGCGTAAGGGGGAGGGACGCCGTGATTGAAGTGGAAGATTCAGGAACCGGTATGGACGAGGCATTCATAAGGAACGAGCTGTTCCGTCCTTTCAGGAGCACGAAATCCGGCGGATTCGGGCTGGGGACATTCGAAAGCCGTGAATTCGTTCAGGAATGCGGCGGCAGAATGGAAGTTCTGTCAGAGCCCGGTCACGGCACGACATTCAGTATTTCCCTCCCGGCCCTTCCCCCCTCCGTCGAAGAGAATCTGCCCGCAAAATCGGTTGGAGTGTCATGACCAAGGCGCAGCGGAAACTTCTGATCGTCGACGACGACCGCGGAATTCAGCGTCAGCTGCGCTGGAGTTTCGAAGGTATCGATGTCGAAGTCGCGGGAGATCGCGAAGAGGCGCTGATGCGGTTCCGGGCATCGACGCCACCCGTCGTGACCGTCGATCTCGGGTTGCCGCCGGACCCCGACGTCACTGACGAGGGCTTTGCGACCGTCGAGCAAATTCTCAGCCTCGAGCCGGCAACCAAGGTTATCGTCGTCACGGGCCAGAACGACCGGGAGCATGCGCTCAGGGCGGTTCGGATCGGCGCCTACGATTTCTACGAAAAGCCCATTGATTCCGACCAGCTCTCCCTGATCGTCGAACGGGCTTTCCACCTGTACGAGCTGGAAGCGGAAAACCGCCGCCTTCAGAACAGCTCGCGGAATTCACCGCTCTCCGGCGTGGTCACGGCAGCTCCCGAGATGCTCAAGGTGTGCAGATTCATTGAAAAGGTGGCTCCCTCCGACGTCTCGGTGCTGCTGCTCGGGGAAAGCGGCACCGGCAAGGAACTGCTGGCGAAAGCGGTGCATGACCTGAGCAATCGCAGCGACAAACCCTTTACCGCCATCAATTGCGCTGCGATCCCCGAGAATCTGCTCGAAAGCGAATTGTTCGGGTATGAGAAAGGATCCTTCACCGGGGCAGTCAAGCAGACCAAAGGCAAAATTGAAGTTGCCAACGGCGGAACCCTGTTCCTCGACGAAATCGGGGATGTTCCTCTGGCACTGCAGGTCAAGCTTCTGCGGTTCCTTCAGGAACGGGTTGTCGAGCGGATCGGCGGTCGCCAGGCCATTCCCGTCGATGTCAGGATCGTCTGCGCGACGAACCAGGACCTGGAAGAGATGATGAAATCCGGCGGATTCCGCGAGGATCTTTTCTACCGGATCAGCGAAATTGTCGTCGATATTCCGCCGCTTCGCGAACGGGAGGGAGATGCGGAGCTGCTGGCCCACAACTTTCTTGCCCGTTTTAACGCCGAAAACAGCCGCCGCGTCCGCGGCTTCAGCGCGGATGCTCTGGGCGCCATCGCGCAGCACGGCTGGCCGGGCAATGTTCGCGAACTGGAAAACAGGGTCAAACGCGCGGTGATCATGTGCGACGGACGACGTATAGCGCCAAATGACCTTGATCTCGCCGAGTCTCAAGAGGCGCAGGAACTGCTCAGCCTTGCGGCGGCGCGCGAGGAGGCGGAAAAAAGGGCCATTCCCAGGGCCCTGTCGAGGGTCGAAGGAAATATTACACAGGCCGCAAAAATACTTGGCGTCAGCCGCCCAACTCTTTACGACTTGATGCGCCGACACAATATAGAAGTCGATTGTTAAAGATTTCGTCTGTATTTACGGACCTGCAGACCGGTCTGCAATTGTACGCAGGAGATTGGAAATGAAGCGGTATCTTGGATCGAAACTTGCGATGGCGCTCTTGGCAGCCGGCATTGGCGCCGCGCCGCTTGTCAGTTCCGTATCTTCTTTCGCCGCCACCGGCGAAGGCGAAGAATACGTCGAAGATGCGAGAAAATACCTGAATAAGGGCGATATAAACGCGGCTGTAATCCAGCTCAAGAACGCCCTGCAGAAGGATCCCAACAATGTTACCGCACGCAAGCTTCTCGGCGAAATCTACCTGAAAGTCGGGAATGGTCCGGCCGCCGCCAAAGAGCTGGACGCTGCCATCCGGCGCGGCGCCAAGGACAAGGAAACGCAGATTCTTCTGGGGCGGGCCTATCTGCTGCAGAACCGCTTCGAAGACGTACTCAAGGCCGTTCCCGACGACGTCAGCGATCCCAATATTCGCGTATCGGTGCTCTTGGCCCGCGCCCGTGCGCATCTCGGGCTGCGCCAGTTCGATGACTCCGAAAAGGCCTTCATGGAGGCTGAGAAGCTGAAACCCGGCGGTGTCGAGGCCAAGGAGGGGCTTGCCCGGGTTCTGATCAGCAAGGGCAGGCTGAAGGAAGCGGAAGCCAAGGCAGACGCGGCGATTGAGTTGAAGGGCGATGCCGCTGAGGCGCTCGTCCTGAAAGGGGAGCTGCGTCGTCTGAACAAGGATCTCGAAGGCGCCGTTGCGGCTTTCGACAAGGCGCTGGCATCGAAAAAGGTCAATGTTCCCGCGCGTCTCGGCCGGGCAGCGGCCCTTATCGACCTCAACAAGGACGAGCAGGCCCAGGCGGATCTCCTCGCGGTGTTCCAGCAGAGCCCGCGAAACCTGCTGGCGAGCTACCTGTCCGCGCTGAGCCTGTCAAAGAAAAAGGACTTCAAGGGCGCGCAGGAGGCGCTGCAGCAGGGCGGTCCGGCTCTTGACGGGCACATGCCCAGCGTATTCCTGCGCGGCGCTGTCTATTACGTTCTCAATCAGCTTGAACAGGCGACCGTCGATCTGACGCGATACGTCGCCGCCGTCCCCAACAATCCCCGGGCCCGCAAGCTTCTGGGAGCGGCGCTCGTCCGGAAGAACGATCCGGGAAAGGCGATCGAGGTGCTGCAGCCGCTTGTCGGCACCAAGGCGGAAGACGCTCAGGTCATGTCGCTTCTCGGCAGCGCCTACATGAGAACGGGAAATTTTTCCAAGGGTGCGGAACTGTTCGAAAAGGCAGCGGCCGCCGCGCCAAAGGTCTCGTCGATTCGCACGCAGCTTGCCTTGAGCCGACTGGCTCAGGGAGCGTCGGATCAGGCGGTCGGCGATCTCGAAGCGGCGATAAACCTCGATCCCGACGCGCGGCAGGCGTCTATCCTGCTCGCCCTTGTTCACCTTCGCAAAAGGGAGTTCGAGCCGGCGCTGAAAGCGGCCATGGGCCTTCAGAAGAGCATGCCGGAAAATCCCTTGGCCGATAATCTGATCGGCGCGGCGCAACTCGGACTGGGGAAACTCGACGAAGCCAAGAAAACGTTCGAGGGCGCGCTCGCCAAAAAATCGGATTTCCAGCCCGCGCGAATGAACCTCGCCCAGATCGCGCTGCGGAACAATGACGACAAGGGCGCGATCGCGCTGTACGAGGAAATCGTCAAACAGGACCCGAAGCACGTCGGAGCGATGATGGCGCTTGCCGATCTGGCCCTGAAGGGGAAACGGACCGCCGATGCCGTCGAATGGTTCCGCAAGGCGAGCGACGCGGATCCGAAATCGATGGCGCCGCGAATTCGGTTGATTCGCCATTACGGCAGTGTCCGGGAATACGACAAGGCGCTGTCGGTTGCGCGCGACCTCAAGAACAAGTCGCCCGGCAATCCGCAGGCGCTGGAAATCATGGGCAAGACGGAAATCGCAGCCGGCAAGAGGCTGGAGGCCGCAACGACGTTCCGCGAACTGACCGACCTCGCGCCCAAATCGGCCCACGCGCAGCATCTGCTCGGCAGTTTGCTGGCGGTCACTGACGACCCCACCGGCGCGCGCGAGGCGTTCCGGAAAGCGCTTGCGATCGACGCCAGATTCATGCCGGCGCTGCAGTCGCTCGTCGAGCTCGAATCGCGTCAGGGCAATGTAGATGCCGCGCTGCAGATTACGTCCCAGATCGATAAGCAGGCACCCAAATCGTCGCTTGGCATGATGCTTGCCGGCGACGTTCATATGCGCGCCAAGCAGTACGACAAGGCCGTCGAGCAATACAATGCGGCGATGAAACGGGAGAATGTCGGAACCCTCGCGATCCGGCGCTATAACGCCATCCAGGCCGGAGGCTCGACAGACAAGGCGCTCGCTTCGCTACAAAAATGGGTGGACGAGAAAGACGAACCCGCCGTCAGACATGTTCTGGCGAGCAGCTATATTTCCAGCAACAAGTATGGCGACGCCATTCGGGAGTCCGAAAAGCTTCTGGCCAAAGATCCCAATAATGCGGTGCTTCTGAACAATCTTGCCTGGCTCTACAGCAAGCAGAAGGACAGCAGAGCCGTTGAATATGGTGAAAAGGCACTGAAGGTCGCCCCCAAATCTCCCGCGATCATGGATACGCTCGGGTGGATTCTGTACGAGAAAGGCGAAAACGACCGGGCCCTCAAATTGCTTGAGCAGGCCCACAAATCCGCTCCCCAGCAGGGCGACATCGCTTACCACTACGCGGTCACGCTGAACAAGTCGGGCAAAGCGAATGAGGCGCGCCGCGTGCTTGAACGGATACTGAGCCTGTCGGACAAGTTTTCCGAGGCGGGCGCAGCGCGCAAGCTTCTGGCGACACTCGGCGGTTAGGCCGGGGATCGTCTCAGGCGGCGCCGGACCGCTTCCGGGTCCCCGCCTGTTCCCGGATTTCGAGCGGCGTTGCCGGGACGCCGCCGAGGTCGCCCAGGAACCAGTCGAAATACCGCTCGAACCGGTCGAGAAATTCGGCCAGCTGCCGTGCATTCTGAACGTAGGGCGTGTTTCCCGGCGCCATCGACGGGCTGTGGTATGTGAAGCTGAACACGCGCTGGCCATCCGCCAGCAGAGCCTCCGTCAGCCGTCGATGCTCGGTATGGGTTATTCCCTCCGGCGTCAGCGTAATTCGTTCCAGCATGCCGAGACGCGCGAATATGCCCGGCAGGTGCAGGCGCGTCGCGGTCCGCCCCGCGATGGCTGCATAGAGCGCCGTGCCCCGGCGGCGCAGCTGCCCGGCAAAGCCCACCGACATCGGTATTTCCAGCAAATTCCCGTTGGGGCCGAACCAGTATGGCGCGGGTCCGCATGCGGAAAAATCCGGACCCTGCTGGCCGGAGAGGTCGGTTATCGACAGCACGCTCGTGTCGATCAGGTAATCGAGCGCCTGGAGGGTCGCGGTCGTGTTCGGGCCGGCGCCGTACCGTCCGGCCTTGTATACGACCGGCCTTTCGCCGAACTGATCGCCGATCGCCTCCGTCAGGATCGCCAGCTTCTTGCGTTCAAGGTCGGCCGGCAGGTTTCCGGGATAGGAATTGAGATTGCACACCTGCTCGTCATGCGGAGGATTGACCCAGGGATGCAGGTGCGCGCCGATAACGCACTTTCCGTCGTCGAACAGATCCTTGAGAGGCGCGGCGGCGTCCCGGGACGCAACGACCGGAAAATCGACGACATAGACCGGCGTGATCCCGAATTTCTCGAAGATGCGGTGCGCTTCATGCTGCGCCCGAAGATTCGTAACGCCGGTATTTTCGCGGGCGTGCGGCCGCGACCAGTCGAATTCCTCTTCCGTATCGATCAGCACCATGAGGCGTGGCGTGTCGTTGCCAAGGACGGCGGGAACATGTCGCTCTGTCTGGAACATTCGAATTCTTCGTGGTCATGCCGCAGTTTGCACGCTACAGACATAGCATAAACATTCGGCGGATTGAGAAGATTGGCGCGCGACGACATGACAGGCGACCCGGCCACCCGGCCCCATGTGCCCCACCTCGTTCACGTGTTTCCGTCCTTCGGACACGGCGGCGTACCGATCCGCATTGCGACGGTCGTCAATCATTTCGGCGGGCGCTACCGCCATACGATTCTGGCGCTTGACGGGGCCCTGGGCGCCAGGAGTCGCGTCGAGCCCGGGCTCGATGTGCGGTTTCTTGATCCCCGCATCGACAAGAGCAGCCCGGTTTCTTCCCTGTTCCGGATTCGCCGGATGCTGCGCGACCTCGCGCCGGATCTGTTGCTGACCTTCAACTGGGGTTCCGTCGAATGGGCGCTTGTAAACAGCTTGTCGCCGGTCGCCCGCCACATCCACCTCGAAAGCGGTTTCGGTCCCGAAGAGGCTGACGGGCAGATTGCGCGGCGCGTAAGGTTCAGGCGGCTCGCGCTCCGGAGAATCGACGCGCTGGTAGTCCCGTCCTTTACCCTGGTCGACATCGCCCGGGACGTCTGGAAGCTGGACGGCCGAATAATCAGGCATATTCCCAACGGGGTGGACTGCGATCTTTACGGCGGGGCGGGGGATCCCGCCGCTGTTCCCGGTTTCGGGCGCAGGCCCGGTGAACTCATCGTCGGTACGGTCGCGCCGCTTCGCCCCGAAAAGAACCTCCGCCGTCTGCTGCGCGTATTTGCAAAGCTTGGAATTTCTCAGCCCGTCCGGTTGCTGATCGCCGGCGACGGCACCGAACGGCCCGCTCTGGAAGCTGAAGCGGCACGGCTCGGGATCGCTGACCGGGTTGTTTTCGCCGGGCATGTCGAGCAACCCGAGAAGGTCTATCCGCTGATGGATGTCTTCGCGATCACCTCCGATACCGAGCAAATGCCCAATACGCTGATTCAGGCGATGGCGTCGTCCCTGCCGGTGGCCGGGGTCGATGCAGGCGACGTCAGGGCCAACCTGTCGCCGGCAAACCGCGACCATGTCGTGGACCGTCAGGACGAGGACGGGCTGGCCGGGTTTCTGGCGCGCGTACTCGAAGATGCCAACTTCCGCGCTTCACTCGCCGCGGCCAACCGTAAGCACGTGGTTCGAACCTACAGCGCCGAAAAGATGTTCTCGGCCTATGGCGCGCTGTTCGACGAGTTGCTCGACAAGGCGGTTCCGTGACCCGCATCCTCACCTATACCGGCCTTTATCCCAGCGCGGTCGCGCCGCAACACGGCATCTTTGTCGAAAATCGTCTCCGGCGGATCGTGGCGACCGGAGAGGTGACGGCGGACGTAATCGCGCCGGTGCCGTGGTTTCCGGCTGCTGTCGGCATCTTTGGGCGGTACGCCGATTTCGCCCGGATCGAGCGGGTGGAGAACCGTTTCGGCCTGCAGGTGGAACATCCGCGCTATCTATCGATTCCGAAAATCGGCATGGCGCTGGCGCCCGAACTGATGCGCCGCGGGACCCGGAGCGCGGTGCGGCGACGGGTTGCCGAAACCGGTGCGGTGCTGATCGACGCCCATTATTTCTACCCGGACGGGGTCGCCGCCGCCCGGATTGGCGAGGCGCTCGGCCTGCCCGTCGTTATTTCGGCGCGCGGATCGGACATCAATCTGATTGCGGGATTCGATGGCCCAAAACGGAGAATTCTCGACGCGGCGCGCAGTGCCCGGGCGATAATCGCGGTATCGGATGCGCTTCGGCGCGCGATGATCGAGATCGGTGTCGAGGAGGAAAAAATCCACGTTCTCCGGAACGGGGTCGATCTCGAGATGTTCTCTCTCACGGCGAAGGACGAGGCTCGGGAGCGGCTCGGCGTCACGCGGCCGCTCGCGGTAACGGTCGGCAATGTCCTTGAATCGAAAGGTCAGGATGTGGCGATCCGGGCGCTGCCGCTGGTTCCCGATATCGAGCTGGCGGTCGTCGGCGCCGGCGCCGACATGAAACGGTTCGAAAGACTGGCGCGGGAACTCGGGGTCGCCGACCGGGTCCGGTTCGTCGGACACGTGCCCCAGGAAAAACTCGGGGCCTGGTTCGCCGCCGCCGAGTTCTCAGTATTGGCCTCGATGCGGGAGGGCTGGCCCAACGTGCTGCTGGAATCGATGGCCTGCGGCGCGCCGGCGATCGCCAGCAAAGTCGGCGGTGTGTCGGAAATTATCGGTGCGCCCGAAGCCGGGCTGATCCTGCCGCAACGGACGCCGGATGCGCTGGCGGCCGCGATGCGCGGGATGCTGTCCGATCCGCCGGACAGGGCGGCAACGCGCTCATGGGCGGAGCGGTTCGATTGGCGCGATACCGTAACCCGCCAGGCAGCGCTTTACCAAAGGGTCGCGTCGGGACGCGGTTAGCGTTCCACCAGCCGTTCGTACAGGGCGGCATAGTTCGCGACGCTGCGTTTCCACGTCCGTTCGGTTTCGACGAACCGTCGACCCGCTGCGATCATGGCCGGCCAGGTGGTCCGGTCCGCCAGCAGGGTCAGGATGCCGGCGGACAGGGCGTCGACATTGCCCGCCCTGAACAGGGTTCCGGTTTCGCCGTCGCGGATCAGCTCCCGGTGTCCGCCGACATCGGAGGCGATCAGCATTTTTCCCATCGCCATCGCCTCGAGCGGCTTGAGCGGCGTGACCAGCTCCGTCAGCCGCATCGCCGTGCGCGGGTAAACCAGCAGGTCCACCAGGTCGTAATATTTCTGTACCTCGTCATGCGGCACGCGCCCTGTAAAGATGACCCTGTCCTCAATGCCCAGCGATCCGGCAAGGGATTTCAGGTGAGCGTCGTCCGGGCCGCCGCCCACCAGCAAAAGCCTGACATCCGGTCTTTCCGCCGCAATCGCCGGCATCGCCCGACAGAGAAGGTCGAGACCTTCGTAGGAATAGAATGAGCCGAGAAAGCCCAGAACCGTTTTATCCTTGAGACCCAGGGACCCGGCCAGCGCCTTGTCCGGCTCTCCGCTCGAAAATTCTTCAGCGCTGACCGCATTGGGGATGACCACGATCTTGTCCGGCGCAATCCCCCGGTCGACCAAGTCCTTCCGCAATCCTTCGCAAATCGTCGTCACGCCGTCGGCGCGCCGCAACGCACGGGTTTCCAGCGCGCGCGTCGCCCGGTATCGCAGGCCTCCCTCGCTGCCGGTTCCGTGGCTCGCCGCAGCGTCTTCCCAGAAGGCGCGGACTTCGTAGACCACGGGTATTCCGCGTCGCCGCCCGACGCGGATGGCGGGCAGCGCATTGAGCACGGGCGAGTGCGCGTGCAGAATGTCAGGCTGAACGTCCTCGATTACCTCGTCGAGCCGATGCTCTGTCTGCCGCATAAGCGCAAGTTCCCGAATTACCGGAAGCGACGATGCGGACCCGGTTGCCGGCGGCGTCCGGTAAAATTTCCAGCCGTCGACTTCTTCTTCCGCGACGAACGGCCTCGAGTGTTTGGGCGACGTCAGGTGATGCGTTTCCCAGCCCAGCGCCCGCTGTTCGGTCAGGATCGAGATCGTCCGGAACGTGTAACCGCTCTGGAGCGGGATCGAATGATCGAGAACGTGGAGAATGCGCATGGACAGGGGCGGCGGCGGATCGGTCAGGTGGCCAGTTGTATCACGCCCGTCAAAATACCCGAGAACATATTAATAAACAGGTTGGCCGGCGTTGCCCGCAGGTTTGTCGGTGCCTTCCAAATGCCCTTGAGGTGCGCCCAATAGTCACAGATAATACTGTTTGACTGTCAACAATCTGTGAGGCGGCTCCGGACGCGCGTGCGCGGCGGGACAGGGTCACCGGTTGATGCTAGCCTGAAGAAAATGCAGGGAGTCGGCTTCGCGCCATTAACGAAGACCATGACACTTGAGAAGTTGATCCGCTTTTTCGCCCAGCTGTGCGGTGTCGTCCTGTTCGCGCTGATGCTGGTGACGGTCTATGCGGTCATCATGCGCTATGTCTTCAACGCGCCGCCCCTGTTTACGCTCGACGTGTCGCGCATGATGCTGATCCCGATTGCGATGCTGGGTCTTGCCTATTGCGGCTGGACCGGGGGGCATATCGCGGTCGACCTGATCGGTGCCTTGAATCGACCCAATCTGGTCCGCTGGTCGGATGCCTTCGTCCGTCTGCTGTGCGCTGCGACTATTGGTCTCTGGACGTTTCGACTTGCCGATCTCGCCCTCGATTCCCAGGAAATCGGCGAGGCGACCAATATGGTTCAGATTCCGCAATATCCCTTCGTCTGGGTCATGGTCGTCGGTGCCGGACTTTACGCGATCGTTCTGATCGCCCTTTCGCTGCGGTCCGTCCGGGGACAGGAGGATCCGCCGAAATCATGAGCGCCACCTGGATCGGCATTTTCGGCCTGCTTGGCCTGTTTGCGCTGCTGGCGATCCGGACGCCTGTCGCTATCGCGATGATCATCGTCGGGGTGATCGGCACCTGGGTCCTGAACGGATGGCAGGCCTCGATGTCGACGTTGACCGACGAATCTTTCGTGATCGCATCGACCTACGAGCTGATCGTCATTCCGCTTTTTGTCCTGATGGGCAATTTCGCATCGATTTCCGGAATGAGCCGCGATCTTTACCGCGCCGCCTATGCCTGGGTCGGCCACTGGCGCGGCGGGCTTGCATCGGCAACGATCGCGAGCTGCGCGGGCTTCGCGGCGCTGTCCGGCTCATCGGTTGCGTCCGCCGTGACGATGGGCCGCGTCGCCCTGCCGGAAATGCGACGGTACAATTACGACAACCGGCTGGCGACCGGCTGTATCGCCGCCGGCGGCACGCTCGGAATCCTGATCCCGCCAAGCACCGGTTTCGTGATCTATGCGATCCTGACCGAGGAGTCGATCGGACGGCTTTTCCTCGCGGGCGTTTTGCCAGGTTTGCTGCTGACCGTCCTGTTCATGATCTCGATCTATATCCAGACGCGGATCAATCCCGAGCTGGGGCCCGCCGGGCCGCGCACCGATCTGGCGGGACGGGTGCGCTCCATCGTCGATGCCGCCGCGATGATCGGCATTGTGGCGATGGTGATCGGCGGCATCTATGGCGGCGTTTTTACGCCGACCGAGGCTGCCGGGGTCGGCGCCATGCTGGCGTTCCTGCTTGCGGCCGTGCGGCGAAAGATCAATTACGAATCGATGTCGATGGTCCTGCTGCAGACGGTGAGGACCTCAGCGCTGTCCTTTCTGATCCTGATCGGCGCGCACATCTTCAATCCGTTTCTGGCGCTGACCCAGATTCCCGGCGACCTGGCCGAACTGCTGGTCGAGGTCGATCTGCCGCGCTGGGGAATCATGCTGATCCTGATGGCGGCCTATATCGTGCTGGGCACCTTCCTCGAAGGCTTCGCCATGCTGGTGCTGACATTGCCCATCGTTCACCCTCTCATACTGGCGCTTGGCTACGATCCGATCTGGTTCGGCGTCGTGATGGTGATCGTGCTCGAGATGGGGCTGATCAGCCCGCCGGTCGGCGTCAACGTATTTGTGGTGAAGGGCGTGGCGGAAGATGTTCCGTTGCGCCAGATTTTCGCCGGGATCATCCCGTTCTGGATCGCGATGGCCGTATGCCTCCTGATCCTGCTCGTGTTTCCGCAGATCGCCCTGATTCTGCCCAATACGATGATATCGAGCTGACGGGAGGGGGGCGGAACGATTGACGGAATAACAGCGTTTGCACAGACTGGATCCAACAAACCCGGCGGCGGTGCAAACCCAAGAAAATCCATTTCCGGGTTTGAAACAATTGAGACATGGAGGAAACCAGATGATTAGAACATTTTCCCTTTCGGTAGCGGCCGTCGCCGCCGCCCTCGCGGTAACCGGAGCGGTGGAAACGCCGGCGTTCGCCAAGGAACTGAAATTCGCGTCCTTTGTCGGCGGTCCGCATCCGATGAACCGTTTCGTGTTCGACCCCTGGACGAAGGAAGTCGCGAAGGCATCCGGCGGCGATCTCACCGTCAAGATGTATTACGGCGGCGCGCTCGGCAAAGGCGGGACCAAGCAGTTCAAGCGCGCAGTTGACGGCGTCGCCGACATTACCTGGGCGCTCCAGGGCTATACCGCCAACCTGTTTCGCAAATCCACCCTCATCGAGCTGATCAGCGTAGCCAAGGATCCGGTCGATGCGACAAAGCGGATGTGGAAAATCTATGACGAGCATCTGGCTTCCGAATACAGCCGGGTGAAGGTTCTGGCGATCTGGGCGGCCGACGGTCCGGTGCTTCATTCCAAGATCAAGCCGATCACCAAGATCAGCGACCTGAAAGGGATGAAAATCCGCACGCCGTCTCAGTATCAGGCATGGCTTATTCAGGCGCTGGGTGCCACCCCTGTGCCGATGCCGGCCGGAAAGATCTATAACTCGCTCGATCGAGGCGTCATTGACGGCGTGCTGATCGCTGCCAGCGCGATCAAGAGCTTCAAGCTCAACGAAGTAACCAAGCATCACGCGGACGGGATCGCGTGGGGACAGTCGCCGTTCTTCGCTGTCATGAACAAGAAGTCGTATGACTCCCTGTCGAAGAAGCACAAGGACATCATCGACAGGACCACCGGCCTTGCCATGAGCGTCAAAGCGGCCTCGATTTACATGAAGGCCGGAGAACGGACCGTGGCAGGCCTCAGGAAGGACAAGACCCGCAGCGCCATTACGCTGCCGGCTTCCGAAGTCGAAAAGGCGCATGGCCTGCTGAAGAAGGCGGAGCAGGACATTATCGCCCGGGTCAAGAAAGAGGGTGTGGACGCGGTGCCGACCCTCAATGCGCTTCGCGGCGCCGGCGGCTGATCCCCGGACGCCCAGGCGTCTTCTCAATGCCGGCCCGACCGGGCTTCCAGGTCGGTCGGGCCGGAATTCTTTCAGGCAGTCGATGAGTATTTTCTCCCGCCGTCGCCGCAAAAAACATCTCGGGTCCTACCCGATGGAGAAGATCCGGCGCGTCCCGGAGCCGACTACCTATATTTCCGACAATGTGCCGCGGGTGCCCAAGCGGGCGAATTTCTTCAACCGGGCGGCGTCCGGCGATCTCGGTCCCGCACCCAGGCGCGAACGTCCCCGTTTCGTCGGCAAGGTCCCGCTGGCCCGCGCGATGGGCACCGTCTGCAAGGTTCATCATCCGATGCACCGGGGAGAACCGCGGGCGGAAAAGGCACCGCTGCCCGACGACCCGAAGGCCGTTGCCGAGCATATCAAGGCGCTCTGCTATTTTCTGAAAGCCGATGTCGCGGGCATTTGCGAAGTGCCGGAATATGCCTGGTACTCGCACGATACCGACGGCAACGAGATGCCGGCGCGCCACCGCTACGCCATCGTCCTGCTGATCGACCAGGGCTTCGAGACGCTCGATGCCGCGTCCGGCGACGACTGGATATCCAATGCCCAGTCCTTTGGCGCCTATATGTGGGGGTCGAACACCGCCTGCACGGTCGCGGAGTATATTCGCCAGCTCGGCTGGGAGGCTCAGGCCCACACCAATTTCGACAGCGATGTGCTGCATCTTCCCCTGGTGATGAAGGCGGGGCTGGGCGAACTCAGCCGGATCGGCGAGGTCGCGCTCAACCCGTTCATCGGCCCTCGCTTCAAATCGTCGGTGATCACCACCGATCTGCCCATGGAAGTCGATCAGCCGATCGATTTCGGGCTTCAGGATTTCTGCGCCAAATGCCGGAAATGCGCCGTCGAATGTCCCTGCAACGCGATCCCGTTCGGCGACAAGGTGATGTTCAACGGCTACGAGATGTGGAAGCCGGACGTCGCCAAATGCACGTCCTATCGGGTGACGAACCCGAACGGGGGCGGCTGCGGACGCTGCCTCAAGATGTGCCCTTTCAACAAGGAAGGGCTGCTCGCGCACCGGCTTGCGCTGTGGCTGGCGATCAAGGTCCCGCCGTTGCGCGGCCTGCTGGCGCGGCTCGACGACCGGCTGGGCTACGGCACCCGCAACGAGGTAAAAAAATGGTGGTGGGATCTCGAAATCGTCGACCGCAAGGTGACGGTTCCGACAACCGCCAACAAGCGCGACCTCAAGGAGGACCGGTCCGAGCGCAAGCAGCGGCTGGCAATGTTCCCGGCAGACACGCTACCCGAGGGCGATGCCCGCGTCGCGGTGCCGGTCGACAGAAAACTGGGCGCCGAACTCTATGAAAAAGGGCTGGCGGAGAACCGCGCGCGTCTGAAAGGGAACCGGGAGGACGCCGGGTGAAGCTTTTTTCCCGCCGCAGCCGGCCCATGCATATGGGGCCCTACCCGATGGAAAAGATCCGCCGGGTGGACCGGCCGACGACCCATATTTCGGACGACGTGCCGCGCGTGCCCAAGCGCGCCAATTTCTTTACCCGGGCGGCCAAGGGCGATCTGGGCGAAAAAGCGCGGTCCGAGCGCACCCACCGGTTTGCCAAGACGCCGCTGTCGATGGCGCTGCGCATGATGTCGGCGACCCATGACGACATCCATGACGGCAAGGTCGCGCCGGAAAAGGCGCCAATCCCGGACGACCCGGCAGAGATCGCGGAGCACATCAAATCCTTCTGCTATTTTCTCGACGCCGATATGGTCGGGATTTGCGAGGTGCCGGATTACGCCTGGTATTCGCACGACAATGACGGAACGCCGATCGAGCCCTATCACAAATACGCCATCGTGATTGTCACCGATCAGGGCTACGACACGCTGGAGGCGGCCTCGGGCGACGACTGGATTTCCAATGCGCAGAGCCAGCGCGCCTATCTGGTCGGCTCCACCATCGCCTGCAACGTCGCGGATTATATCCGCCAGCTCGGCTGGCCGGCGCGGGCGCAGACGGCCACCAAATCCGACGTGCTTCATTTGCCGCTGACCCTCCTCTCGGGAATCGGCGAATTGAGCCGGATCGGCGAACTGGTGCTCAACCCGTTCCTCGGACCGCGTTTCAAGACCACGGTGGTGACGACCGACCTGCCGCTCGCCGTCGACCGGCCGATCGATTTCGGGTTGCAGGATTTCTGTTCCAAGTGCCTGAAATGCGCCAACGAGTGCCCGTGCAGCGCCATCTCGTTCGGCGACAAGATCATGTTAAACGGCTACGAGATGTGGAAGCCCGACGTGGCGCGCTGCACCTCCTACCGCGTCACCAACCAGAAGGGCGCATCGTGCGGCCGCTGCATGAAAATGTGCCCGTTCAACAAGGAAGGGCTGATGGCGCACCGGTTCGCGCTGTGGCTCGCCATCAACGTGCCGCCGCTACGGCGTCTGCTGGCGCGGATGGACGACTGGTTCGGTTACGGAAAGCGTAACCGCGATGGCAAATGGTGGTGGGACCATGAAGATGTCGAGGGACGCTATGTCTGGGCGCGGGGCGAAAACCAGCGCGATCTGAAATCCGGTCTCAAGCCCGCCGGCGACGACAAGTACGCGATCTTTCCCGCCGACACCATGCCGCCGCCGGACGCGGCGGGTCCCGTTCCTGTAGACCGCGCGGCCGGCGTAAAAAGGCGCGCCGGGGCCGAACGCCCGCCCGCCCGCTGAACGCCCTGCGGGGCGCTGATTGTCCGCCCCGATTAATTCACGTTAAACCGGAAGCACGGCAACATGGCATATCCTTTACGGGCGGAGTAAACTGCCGTCCGAATTCGTTGCACACGATCCGGCCCGGCCGGACAGGAGGACAGACATGGCGACCAGCAGCAGGGGCCTGCACGACAAGCCCGTAACCACACCCGAGCGCGCGGAATTTTACGACCAGATCGATCCGATGTCGGTCGCGCCGCTGTGGGAACGCCTGTTCGAACTCGTCACGCGAGAGCCCAACGTTCGCGCCCTTCCGCATATCTGGAAATACGACGAGATCCGCCCGAGCCTGATGAGGACGGCCACCCTGATCACGGCGGAGGAGGCGGAGCGCCGGGTTCTGATCCTCGAAAATCCGGGCCTCAAGGGACAGACGGCCGCGTCCGACGCCCTGTTCGCCGGCTGGCAGCTCATCATGCCGGGCGAGATCGCCGGGACGCACCGGCATTCGCCGGCGGCGCTGCGCTTCATCGTCGAGGGAGACGGCGCCTATACCTCGATCAATGGCGAGAAGTCGCCGATGACGGTTGGCGATCTGATCCTGACCCCGTCGATGGTGTGGCACGATCACGGCAATGAAGGCGATGCGCCGGTCGTCTGGCTCGACGGGCTCGATATTCCGACGGTCAAGTTCCTCGGCCCGGTTTTCGCCGAACTCTATAACGGCGGAGAGCTGTATCCGCCGGGCCGCGCCCCGTTCGACAACGTCTCGCGCTACGGCGCCAAGATGCTGCCGATGGGAGAGACCTACGAGACCGAAAACTCGCCGGTGTTCCATTATCCGTACAAGGACACGCGTGAAGCGCTGCTCCAGCTCCGGAAATCGGACGAGATCGATCCGGTGCACGGCATCAAGATGCGTTACATCAACCCGGCGAATGGCGGACCGGTAATGCCGACGCTCGATTGCTACATGCAGCTGCTGCCGCCCGAGATGAAGACCGAAACCTTCCAGTCGACCGCAGCCTGGATCTATTCGGTGGTCGAGGGGACCGGGCGGACGGTCATCGGCGATACGGTGGTCGAATGGGGTCCGCGCGACGTGTTTTGCGTGCCGGGCTGGGCGAGGCATCATCACGAAAACGACGGCGACAACGCGTTCCTGTTCAGCTTCTCCGACCGGATCATGCACGAGAAGCTCGGGCTGTACCGGGAACGGCGCGGCAACGTCACGCACTGACTCATAATCCCGTACGAAAAAAGGCCCGCCCCATCGGGGCGGGCCTTCTCTTTTGCGTAATTTCTTCTGGTCGCGATCAGCCGCGGATGCGGGCGTCGAAATAGTTGCCCTTGCCGGGGCCGACCTGTTCCTTCTGTTCGGTCAGGTCGACGCGCTTGTCCTCGACATCCGGCGCCCAGGTGACGAACTGGGCGATTTCGAGGTCCTCGTCGCCCGTGCTGGCGAACCAGTAGGCGTTGCCGTGCGGCATGACGATGCCTTCATGCTCGCCGAATACGCCGATGATCTCGTCGCCTTCGCCATAGAATGTCACTTCGCCTTTCAGCACCATCCAGATGCCGTCCATGCCGGTGTGGATGTGCAGATTGTTGTCGCCTGCGCCATTCTTGACGACCTGTACCGCACCGCGGATCAGGCCGGACGTGCCGAGATTGACGATTGTCTTGCCGGCATCGGATTCCGGTTTTTCGTATTTGAAAATCTGCGGTTTGCGGGGTTTCGCAGCGGTTGCTTCCTGTACGGCTGTGGCCATGTGACCTCTCCTGTGTAGCGGGATCCGGGCAACCCAACGCCCAATCCTTCGAAAAAACTGTGGACAACTATACGCCTGCCCTGAAATTTGACAAAGCCCGTTGACGCAGGCGCGGCGTCAGTCGTCGAAGGGCGTATTGTGAACGCGCGACAGAAGCGCGATCAGCGATTTCTTCTCTGCTTCGGTCAGGGCGCGCGTGATGTGCGCTTCGTGCTCGGCGACGCGGCGTTTCAGGCTCTGGAGGACCAGTTCGCCTTTATCGGTTGTCTTGAGCGCATGCGACCGCCGGTCGTGGGCGGATACTTCGCGTACAACGAGCCCACGCTCTTCCAGCCGGTCGATAATCTGCACCAGCGTCGACCGGTCGAAGCGCAGCGCGCCGGCGATGGCGCTCTGGCTGATGCCGGGGTTGGCGTCGATCAGGACTAGCGCGCCATACTGCGGAGGGGAAATATCGGCCTCGCCGACCGACCGGCTGAAATGCTGGAAGGTAGCGACCTGGGCGCAGCGGAGGTTGAAACCGATCAGGTCGGGCAGCTCGCCCATGTCGATTTCATCGCTCCGCTCCGCCGCTTTCTGCCTGGCTGAAGCCATATGCCCGTCAGACGATATGGACGGTCAGGTCGCACACCCCATCGACGTGAAGGTCGATGGTCTCTCCGGCCTTGACCGCGCCGACGCCCGCCGGTGTGCCGGTATAAAGCAGGTCGCCCGGCTCCAGCCGCATCAGGCCGGACAGGTACGAAATGCTCTCCGGGATATTCCAGATCATCAGCTTGATGTCGCTGTTCTGGCGGATATCGCCATTGACCTTGAGCGTGATCGCCCCTTCTGCCGGGTGGCCGATTTTCGACGCCGGATAGATCTCGCTGCAGGGGGCCGACTGATCGAAGCCCTTGCCCATGTCCCACGGGCGACCCATGTTCCGCGCCACCATCTGAAGATCGCGCCGCGTCATGTCGAGGCCGACGCCGTAGCCGAAGATGTGATCGTTGGCATCCTCGACGCTGATGTTTTCGCCGCCCTTGCCGATGGCGGCTACCAGCTCGCCCTCGTAATGATAGTCCTCGGTCTGAACCGGGTAGGGAATCGAGGCGCCGTTCGGCACGATGGCGTCGTTCGGCTTCATGAAGAAAAAGGGCGGATCGCGCTCGTCGGCGCCCATCTCGCGCGCATGTTCGATATAGTTGCGGCCGATGCAGTAAATCCGGCGGACCGGGAAACGGTCGTCGCTGCCGGCGACCGGCAGGCTCGGCACTTCATAGGGAGGAATGACAAAACCCATGAATATTATCTCCTGATTTGGGGGTTTTCGAATATGCGGCGGAATTTGGCCCAGCCGGACCGAAAGGGCAAGGGCGTACGCTCCCTTGACCTTCGCGCGCGGCCTATTAGTTTTCGTCGAAAGGAGACCGATCATGAGCTTCCCCAACCGGCCGGCTGAGGCTATCGAAGGATGGCACGCCCATATCTATTACGATCCCGAAAAGACCAAGGGAAATGCAAGGCGCCTTCGCGAGCGCATCGTCGAGGCGTTTCCCGAAACGATCATGGGCCGCTGGCACGACGATGCGGTCGGGCCCCATCTGGTCGCGATGTATCAGGTCGCCTTCAAGCCCGATCAGTTCGACAGTTTCGTGCAGTGGCTGACGGTCAATCGGGAAGGGCTCGACGTTCTGGTCCACCCCGAGACCGAAAATGCCTGGAACGACCACATTATCTTCGGTTTCTGGATGGGCGAGAAGCTGCCGCTTAACGAAGAACGTCTGCGCCGGGGCGCGGACCGGGCCAGTCGTCCGGCAGCCGCCGCCAGGGGGTAACCGGCAGCAGACAATCAGACCGGCAGAAAGACGAAATTGTCGGTGTGCGTTCGCGCGGTATCGGACGAGAACCCGGCGAACGGTTTCAGGCTTGTCCGGCTCATATAGAAACAGGCGTATCCAAGCCCGCAGATTTCCGCCACCGCATCCGCGACGGGTTTCTTGGCATGGTGCTCGTCGATTTCAATCAGCATGTTCGGGCGTTCGCGCGCCAGGGTCTCGCGCGCGCCGTCGATGACTTCGAGTTCGAAGCCCTCCACATCGATCTTGATGAAGGACACGTCGCGGAAATCGTATGAATCCAGCGGTTTTTGATCCACGTTCAGGATTTCGAACCCCTTGTCGCCGTCCATTTTCTTCGCCTGAAGCGTTGCGCCCTGATTGGAAAAACGACCCGAACGCTGGATCGGCAGGATCAGTTTCGCTTCGCCGCCGGCATTCGACAGCGCGACCTCATGGGTTTTGACATTTTCCGGCACGGCGGCGGTCAGGAGGTGGAACATTTTCGGGTTGGGCTCGAATGCCTGCACCTCGCGGCAGATACGGCTGAGCGCCCAGCTGTAAACGCCCTTGTTCGCGCCGATGTCGATGGCGACGCTGCCGGGTTCGACAAGGGACGGCAGCAGGGCGATTTCCTTTTCGCCCTTGCGCCCGCGCCGCCAGGCGAGATTGCGCAGATAGAGCCGGGGCGGGATCAGGGCGTGCTTGATGCGTTCTTCGGTGGAGAAGAAGCGCCTGTCGGATTTCCAGTCGAGCGTCATGGCGGCACAATAATCGCCGCCTGACGGAAATGCACCAAGCGCGATGGCGCGCGCGTCCCTTGCCCGGGGACGGGGCGACCCCTAAAAAGGCCGCATGAGCTTTCCGATGAACGCCGTCAACGATGCGCTCGACCGGCTGTCGCGCCATCCGTTCTACCGGGACCGGCTGCCGGCGTCGGTGGACGGCGCGGAGGATTTCGCGGCGCGTGTGCCGCTGATGGGCCGCGCCGACCTGGTCGCGGAGATGCGAAAGCCCGGCTACGGCGCGTTCGGCGGCGTAAGGACCGTCAGGGTCAATCTCAGCCCGATGGGCGGCGGGCTTGTCCCCGTGATGCAGACCCGGCGCGATCTCGACCGGATGATCGGCGCCTGTCGCACCCATCTCGATGCCTGCGGCGTCACCGAGGGCGATGTCTGCTCCGTGATGTTCGGCTACCACCTTTTCGTCGCCGGCCTGTTCTACCAGTCGCAGATGGAAGCGCACGGCGTCGCCTGTATCCCGCTCGGACCGGGCGAGGCGGACCGCGCGGTCGAAATCTGCACCGCCCATGGCGTCAACGTTATCGCCGGCAACCCGTCCTTCGTGCTGCGCCTGCTGGAATCCGGCATCGCGCCGCCCAAGGCGCTGTTCGCCGGCGGGGAGCCCTTTACCGGCAATCCGAAACTGTACAACGCCGTAGCCGATGCCATGCCTGGCGCCATGCTGGTGGATTCGTTCTCGCTCTCGGAATTCCTGCCGGTGGGGCGGACCTTTCCGGGCGGGCAGGGCGTGCACGTGTTCGATGAGCTTGTGTATGCGGAGGTCATTGATTCCGAAACGCTCTCGCCGGTTGCCGATGGCGAGCGCGGCGAGCTGGTGCTGACCCATCTGGTGAAAGAAGCGCAGCCGCTGGTGCGCTACCGCACAGGCGATCTGACGGTGAAGATCGAAACGCCTTCGGTTTTCGGCCGCACGGTGTGTCTGCCCAATGTGGTTTTCGGACGCACCGATGAAATGGTGAAGGTCAAGGGGGTCAAGCTCTACCCGTCGGAAATTCGCGGCCTGCTGCTCGGGCTCGACGGGTTCGACGGAAAGTACCGGCTGACCGTATCGGCCAGACCCGGCGGCGGCGACCGGCTGTCCCTCGTCCTCTCGGGCACGGCCGGCGACGACGCGCTGGAGGCGGTCTCGCGGCGCTTCAAATCCCAGACGCTGGTATCGGTCGACGAGATCGCGCTGGTCGATGCACTGGACGACGGACCGCTCGCGGTCGATGAAAGGACCTGAAACATGGCGGACGGAAACTGGCGGCTGATCGTCGATCGCAACTCCTACGCCGATTTCTCCGTCTCGGTGTCGCCGGCGATCGAACGCGCGGTGGTCGAGGGCGTTTCGCCGCCGACGGTCTATCTCAACATCTTCGATTCGGATTCGATCACCATCGGCGTCAACGAGGACCCCGAACAGGCGCTGGATCTGGATTTCTGCCGGGCCAACGAGATTACGTTCCGCCGTCGTCCCAATGGCGGCGGACCGGTCTATGCCGGGGCGGGCTCCGCCTTCCTGATCTATTTCCTGCCGACCAGCCATCCGGAAGTGCCGGAGACGAGCGCCGAGGCCTTTCCGAAAATCCTGACGGCGCTGGCCGAAACGTTTTCGGAACGGTACGGCTTCCCTGCCGAGTACCGCCCGCTCAACGACGTTCAGGTCGAGGGGCGCAAGCTGGTGCCGACATCGCTCAAGATCGAGAACGGTGTGATGACGTTCCGCATCGTCATCAACGTAAAGCCGATCGACACCGAGCTTGCCGGAAAGGCGATGCCGATGGCGCCCGAAAAGGTGCAGGACAAGGCGCTCAAGGACATGACGTCGCGCTTTACCTGTCTCGAACGCGAGGCAGGCCGGGAAATCGATGCGCCCGAACTTGAAGCGATGACGCGCGCCGCCGTCGCCCACGCGTTTGGCGAAGACGCCCTGACGCCGGGCGCCGTAAACGAGGCCGAGCGCGCCTGGGCCGACGAATTTCGCGCCGAATATGAAAGCGACGCGTGGCTCTACGCGAAATCGGAAGGCGTGCGGCTCGCGCCGCTGCTGCGTCGCGGCGACAGGGTCGGCCGCGGTCGCGCCAAGGCGGTCGGCGGTCTGATCCGCGCGACGCTCGCGCTACGGGATGGCAAAATCCTGCATGCCATCGTCAACGGCGACTGGCATCCGCGGCCGCTTTCGAGCGTCGGCTGGCTGGAGGAGGCGCTGGCCGGCGTGGCCGCTGACGGTGACGCCCTGCGTCAATGCGCCGGGGCGTTTCTCGCCCGCGACGATGTCGAGTTCGCCGGCGTCACGGCGGACGACCTTGCAGCGGCCTTCGACAAGGCGCTGGCTGATGACGGATCAACCTCCTGATCGAACGAATACGGGGTCCAGAGCATGTCTATCGTCACTTCGGGATTTATCGAACCCGGTATCGCGCGTATCGCGATTAACCGGCCCGACAAGCGCAATGCCGTCAGCCCCGAGGCGCGCGCCGAGCTGATCGAAACGCTGGGCGGCGCGCTGGCCGATAGCGGCGTTGCTGCGATTATTCTCGGCAGCAACGAAGGTCATTTCTGCGCCGGCGGCGATATCGATTCGATGGTCGATCTCGACGTTGCGGCGGCGCGCGCGCGCATGAAGGAGAACCACCGGCTGGTCCGCCTGCTGGCCGAGGCGGAAAAACCCCTGGTCGCCGCGGTCGAAGGCTTTGCTGTCGGCGCCGGTGCCGGGCTCGCCCTTCTGTGCGACACCATCATGCTGGCCCAAAGCGGCGCCATCGGCTTTCCTTTCTTCCGGGTGGGGCTGACGCCCGATTACGGCATCCTTTTCACGCTGGCGCGGCGCGTCGGTTCGGCGAAAGCGCGCCAGATCCTGCTCTATGCGAAGATGCTGAAAGGGCAGGATGCGGTGGACCAGGGTCTTGCCGACGAGCTGGTCCCCGACGGAGAGGCCGAAACATGGGCTCTCGACCGGGCGAAGGAGCTTGCCGCCATGCCGCCGCACGCTTTCGCACTGACCAAGCGGCACCTTGCGATGCAGCCCGCGACGCTCGAAGCCGCACTCGAGATGGAAACGATGGCGCAGTCGCTTTCCTTCGTCGGGCCGGAACTGAAAGAGGGCCGCAAGGCGTTCCAGGAAAAACGCAAGCCGGAATTCCGGTAGGAACATGACTCCGCCGCTGTTTCGCACGCGCATAACCGAGCTGTTCGGCATCGACCACCCGCTTCTTTGCGGCGGGCTGATGTGGCTGGCCGACGCCAGCTACGTGGCGGCAGTCGTCAATGCGGGCGGGATGGGGTTCATCACGCCGCGCAGCTTTCCGACCGAAGATGCGTATCGCGACGAGTTGAAGAAATGCGCCGACCTGACCGGCGGGCTGAATTTCGGCGTCAACATATACGTTTCTGCCCGTCCTGAAGCCAACGAAGCGCTGGCGAGGCTGCTCGATATCGCGATCGAGGAAGGCGTCCTCAACGTCGAAACCGCGGGATTCAGCCCGAAGGCCTTCATGCCCCGCATCAAGCAGGCGGGCATGCGCTCGATCCACAAATGCACCACCGTGCGCCACGCCGAAAGCGCGGTCAGGGCCGGGGCGGATGCGATCTGTCTGCTCGGCGCCGAGGCGGGCGGCCACCCGGGCATGGACATGATCGGCGCGATGGTCCAGGGGGCGCTGGCGGCCCGATCGCTCGAGGCGCCGTTCGTCCTTGGCGGCGGGATGGGGACCGGGCGGCAGCTCGTCGCCGCGCTGGCGCTGGGCGCGGACGGCATCCTGATGGGCTCCCGCATGACGGTGGCTGAGGAAATCTGGGCCGACGGGAAATACAAGCAGCGCGTCGTCGATTCCGGCGTCGCCGACACGCGCATCGTGATGTCCATCTTCAAGGACAATTCGCGGGTGCTCGACAATGAAACGGCCCGCGCCGTGGCCGCGCTGGAAGCGGAAGGCGTTACCGATTTCGAGGCGTATCGCGCGCTGGTCGAAGGACCGAACCAGCGCCGTGCCTACGAAGAGGGCGATCCGGAGCGCGGTACGCTGTCGATGGGCCAGAGCTGTGTCTTCGCCGACCGGATCGAGCCCGTCGCGGCGATTTTCGATGCGATCCTGGCGGAGGCGGCCGACGCCGGCGACCGCGTGAATTCGCTGCGCCTATAGGCTATAGATCGCCTCGAACGGAAGGGCAGGAAACCATGGCTAGAAGTCCGTCGAGCAGTAAATTTACCCTGGGCGTCATCGGCACCGGCGCGATGGGGCGCGGCATCGCGCAGATCATGGCGGCGGGCGGCATTAAGGTGCTGATGTTCGACGCGCGGGCGGGCGCGGCGGAAGAGGGGCGCGCATTCGCGGAACGCATGATCCTGCGCGCCGCAGAAAAGGGAGCGATCACTGAAGAGGACGCAAAGGACGCCGTCGGGCGTCTCGGGGTCGTCGACGGCATGGATGCGTTCGCCGATTGCGACGTGGTCGTCGAGGCGGTGCTCGAGGACCTGGATATCAAGAAGCGGGTCTTCGGCGACCTCGAAGGGATCGTGCGCGACGATTGCGTTCTCGCGACCAACACCTCGTCCCTGTCGGTGACGGCGATCGCCGCGGGGCTGAAGAAGCCCGGCCGCCTCGCCGGTTTTCATTTCTTCAACCCGGTCCCCCTGATGAAGGTGGTCGAGGTGGTGTCGGGCGTCGAAACCGTGCCGGCGGTCGCCGATACGCTCGCGGCGGTCGCGGAACGCGCCGGTCATACGCCGGTTCGGGCGCAGGACACGCCCGGCTTTCTCGTGAACCATGCAGGGCGCGGGCTCAACACGGAGGGCGTGCGCATCCACAGCGAGGGCATCGCCGATTTCGCCGATATCGACGACGTTCTGCGCGAGGGCGGCCCCGGTTTCCGCATGGGTCCGTTCGAGCTGATGGATACGACCGGTCTGGATGTGTCGCATCCGGTCATGGAGTCGATCTACGAACAGTTCTATCACGAGCCTCGGTTCCGCCCCGGACCGCTGACCCGTCAGCGGAGTGCCGCCGGCCTTTTCGGCCGCAAGAACGGCCGCGGCTTTTATCGCTACGAGGACAACAGGAAGGTCCCGCCGCCCGCGCGCCCTGTTCCCGACACCCTCCCGCACGCCGTCTGGATCAGCCGTTCCGATATGGCAGGGCGGGCCGCGCTGGTCGCGATCCTCGCCGATGTCGTTGCCATCGACGATGCCGAACGCCCGTCGAGTCGCAGCCTGTGCCTGTTCGCGCCCGTCGGCCGGGATACCACGAGCTGCGCCGTGGCGGAAAAGATAGAGCCGGAACGCGCCTTTGCGGTGGATACGCTGTTCGGGCTGGAGGGCCGGCGGACGCTGATGTCGACGCCTGTTTCCGACAGCGACCTGCGCGATCAGATGCATGCGGCGCTTGCCGCCGGCGGGCATGCGGTTACCACGATCCATGACAGCCCCGGCTTCGTGAACCAGCGGGTTGTAGCGGTCGTGGTCAATATCGTCTGCGACATCGCGCAGCAGCGCATTGCAACGCCCGACGATATCGACAACGCCGTGCGTCTCGGCCTCGGATACCCCAAGGGCCCGCTCGCGATGGGCGATGCGCTCGGCGCGAAGAGGGTGCTCAGCATTCTGAACGAGCTGCAGGCATTTTACGGCGACCCGCGCTACCGGCCGAGCCCGTGGCTGAAACGTCGGGCGATGCTGGGGCTGTCGCTGCTGACGCCGGAAAACTGACTTATCCACCGTTGCGACGGCGAATCAGGTTGTTCCCGACTCCACCAGACGCCCCGATTCGCAGTAGGGTGATGGGAGACCGCGTTTCTGCCGAAAAAAGGCCAGAAAGCGGTTTTCAACGGGGGCGACTCAAGGCATAAAGACCGCGCCCCGGCCATCGCCAATCAGCAAGGGATGAGTCCGGAATGGCAACCGTAAATCCAATCGTCGACAGCAGCGAAACCGGTACATTGACCATCGATCAGACAGTTCCGCACAAGGATCTTGCCAACGCAATCCGCGCGCTCGCGATGGATGCGGTGCAGCAGGCCAATTCCGGTCATCCCGGGATGCCGATGGGCATGGCCGACGTTGCGACCGTCCTTTTCACCAAATACCTGAAATTCGACCCTGCCGACCCGGCATGGCCGGACCGCGACCGGTTCGTGCTGTCCGCGGGGCACGGTTCGATGCTGATCTACGCGCTTCTGCACCTGACGGGGTACGAGGCGATGACGATGGACCAGATCCGGAATTTCCGGCAGCTCGGCAGCATTACCGCCGGCCATCCCGAATACGGGCATGTGCCGGGCGTGGAAATGACCACGGGGCCGCTGGGACAGGGCATCGCGACAGCGGTCGGCATGGCGCTGGCGGAGCGCATGATGGCCGACCGGTTCGGCGCGGACCTTGTCGATCACCATACCTGGGTGATCGCGTCCGACGGCGATCTGATGGAAGGCATCAGCCATGAGGCCGCTTCGTTCGCCGGCCACCTGAAACTGTCTCGGCTGATCGTCCTTTACGACGACAACGGAATCTCGATCGACGGCGGTACCGGGCTCGCCTGGTCCGACGACGTGCTGCAGCGCTTCGCTTCCTATGGCTGGGATACAGCCTCTGCGGACGGGCATGATCCGGAATCGGTTGCCGCCGCCATCGATGCTGCGAAGGAATCCGACAAGCCGTCGCTGATCGCCTGCCGCACGACCATCGGCTACGGCGCGCCGACCAAGGCGGGTACGGCGGGCTCTCACGGCGCGCCGCTCGGCGCCGACGAGATCGCGGCGACGCGCGAAGCCATCGGCTGGCCGCACGCGCCCTTCGAAATACCCGACGACATTCTGGCCGTCTGGCGCACCGCCGGCTCGCGCGGCGCAACCGACCGGGCTGCCTGGCTAGATCGGCTCAACGGTGCCGATGCCACGAAAAAGGCCGAGTTCGAACGCCTCGTTGCGGGCGATCTTCCGACCGGCTGGCAGGAGGCGATGGCCGCATACAAGACGGCGCTGATTGCCGAGGCGCCGGCCAAGGCGACGCGCGAATCCTCCGGTGCGGCGCTCGAGGTCCTGACCGCTGCGGTACCCGAAATGATAGGCGGGTCTGCCGACCTGACCGGGTCGAACAACACCTACGTCAGGAACATGGCGGCGATCGCGCCCGGGTCCTATGACGGTCGCTATATCCATTACGGTATTCGCGAGCACGGCATGGCGGCGGCGATGAACGGGATGGCGCTGCATGGCGGAGTCATTCCGTATTCCGGCACTTTCCTGATCTTCAGCGACTACCTGCGGCCGTCGCTTCGTCTCGCGGCCCTGATGGGCGTCCGGGCGATCCATGTGCTGACCCACGATTCCATCGGGCTCGGCGAAGACGGGCCGACCCATCAGCCGGTCGAGCATCTCTCGAGTCTCCGGGCGATGCCGAATCTTCTGGTGTTCCGGCCCGCTGACGCGGTCGAGGCCGCCGAATGCTGGGAAGCGGCGCTGTTGGAAAAGAACGCACCGTCGGCGATGGCGCTCACCCGACAGAAACTGCCGGCAGTCCGCACCGAGGACAGAGGCGAAAACCTCTCAGCCCGGGGCGGGTACGTACTCGCGGCAGCCGATGGCCAGGCGAAGGTCACGCTGATGGCGACGGGGTCCGAGGTTTCCATCGCGCTCGACGCCAAGGCTATTCTGGACGCCGATGGCATTCCCACGCAGGTCGTTTCCATGCCCTGCTGGGAGCTGTTCGACCGGCAGGACGAGGCCTACCGCGCTTCGGTGCTGGGCGACGGCACGGTTCGGGTTGCGGTCGAGGCCGGCATCAAACTCGGCTGGGAACGTTATATCGGGACGGATGGCGGGTTTGTCGGGATGAACTCGTTCGGCGCGTCGGCGCCCGCGCCCGAACTCTACGAACATTTTGGCATCACCGCGCAACATGTCGCCGATGCGGCGCGCGCGCGGCTCTAACAACATTCGAAGGAGGAAAATCCAATGGCAGCAGTCAGGGTAGCGATCAACGGGTTCGGACGTATCGGTCGTCTGGTCCTGCGCGCGGCGTACGAATCGGGCCGCAAGGACATCGAGTTCGTGGCGATCAACGATCTCGGCAGCGTCGAGGCCAACGCGCATCTCCTGCAGTACGACACGATGCACGGACCGTTTCCGGGCAAGGTCCGGGTCACCAAGACCGGCATCAATCTCGGTCGGGGCAACATCCGGGTATTCTCGGAACGCGATCCGTCGAAGCTGCCCTGGGGCAAGCTCAAGATCGACGTGGTGATGGAATGCACCGGCATCTTCACCAAGCGCGAACAGGTTCAGGCGCATCTCGACGCCGGGGCGAAGAAGGTCCTGATCTCCGCGCCGGCCACGGGCGAGGATCTGACCGTCGTGTGCGGCGTCAACGACAAGAAGCTGCGGAAGAGCCATACGGTGGTTTCCAACGCGTCCTGCACCACCAACTGTCTCGCGCCTGTCGCCGCCGTACTCAACAAGGCGATCGGCATCGAGCAGGGCTACATGACGACGATCCACGCCTATACCGGCGACCAGCGTCTTCAGGACACGCTGCATCCCGACATGCGGCGCGCCCGGGCGGCGGCGCACTCGATGATTCCGACCGGTACCGGCGCGGCCAAGGCCGTCGGGCTCGTGCTTCCGGAACTCAACGGCAAGCTGGACGGAACGTCGATCCGCGTGCCGACCGCAAACGTTTCGATCGTCGACCTGAAATTCACGGCCAAGCGCAAGACGACCGTCGAGGAAGTCAATGCCGCCATCGTCAAGGCCGCCGCCAGCAAGCAGTTCAAGGGTATCCTGATCACCAACGACGAGCCGCTGGTATCGACCGATTTCAACCACAATCCCGCAAGTTCGATCTTCGACCTGACCCAGACCCAGGTCGTCGACGGCAAGCTGGTGCGCGTCGCCTCGTGGTACGACAACGAATGGGGTTTTTCCAACCGCATGTCCGATACCGCGGTGCAGATGGGAAAGCTTAAGTAGTCGCATCGGCGGTCGCGGACCAGGTCTGCGGGGACGGGTCAACACAATCCGTCATGGTCGTGCCTGTCACGACCATCCACGTACTGTTTTTTCGTCGATGAAGTAAAAACGCGTGGATGGTCGGCCTTCGCCGACCATGACGGGATGAACGAACGACAGAATTCGTACAAGTAGGATACCTATGAGCAGCTTCTATACGCTCGATACGCTCCCCGCGCTGAAAGACGGCGCGGGCAAGCGCATTCTGCTGCGTGGCGACCTCAATGTACCGATGGCCAATGGCAAGGTGACGGACGCGACCCGAATAGAACGGCTCGCCCCGACCATCGCGGATCTGTCGGCAAAGGGCTGCCGGGTCGTCGTGATGTCGCATTTCGACCGCCCGAAGGGCAAGGTCGTGCCCGAAATGTCGCTGAGGCCGCTGGTCGGGCCGCTGTCGGATGCGCTCGGCGGCAGGAAGGTGGTGTTCGCCGACGACTGTATTGGCGCTGCGGCGCAATCGGTAATCGACGGGCTGGAGGATGGCGACGTCGCGCTGCTGGAGAACCTGCGGTTCCATCCCGGCGAAGAAGCGAACGATGCCGGCTTCGTGAAGGCGCTCGCCGCGCTCGGCGACGTCTTCATCAACGACGCGTTTTCCGCTGCGCACCGCGCGCACGCTTCGACCGAAGGCCTCGCCCATGCCTTGCCGGCGGCGGCAGGCCGGCTGATGCAGGCGGAGCTGGAGGCGCTGGAAGGCGCGCTCGGTGCGCCGACGCGTCCGGTCATGGCGGTGGTCGGCGGTTCCAAGGTTTCGACCAAGCTCGACGTGCTGACCAATCTGGTCGGCCGGGTCGACCGGCTCGTGATCGGCGGCGCGATGGCCAACACGTTCCTTTACGCGCTCGGCACCGATGTCGGCGCGTCGCTGTGCGAATCCGACATGGCCGGAACCGCGCGCGCGGTGATGGCGAAAGCGGACGAGGCGGGCTGCGAGGTCATTCTGCCATCCGATGTGGTGGTCGCCGACCGGCTGGAAGCGAATATCGAAACGCTGGTGGTGCGGACGGCGGGCGTGCCGGACGGGAAAATGATCCTCGATATCGGCCCGGACAGCGCGGAGGCGCTCGCCGTCGCGCTGGAGGACTGCCGGACCGTGCTGTGGAACGGCCCGCTCGGCGCTTTCGAGTTCAAGCCGTTCGACGAGGGCACCAACATCGTCGCGCGGGCTGCCGCAAGGCTGACGCAGGCGGGGGCTTTGCTGTCGGTCGCGGGTGGCGGGGATACCGTTGCCGCGCTGGCCGCTGCCGGCGCGCTGGAGCAGTTTTCCTACGTGTCCACTGCCGGCGGAGCGTTCCTCGAATGGCTGGAGGGCAAGGAACTGCCCGGCGTCGCCGCGCTGATAAAGGCTTGAGTTTCAGGCCGCCAGCCGCTTTGTCCGCCTTTCGATAAACCGCTCGACCTCTTCCCTCGTCATCGGTTCGCGGAACATTTCGTTCCGCATCCAGACGCGCTGGAGGCTGCAATCGACGATCGCCTTTTTCATTTCGGCGAGCTGTTTTTTGTTCCTGATGAGCCGGGCGGCGATTTTCGCCTGCTCCAGATAGTGATCCTTCTCGTCTTCCCAGATTACGCGCATGGCCTTTGCCGTCATCTGGTTGAGCGTGCTGCCCTTGAGTCCCTTGCCGACGCGGAACAGGGCAGTGCCGCCGCCCTCGGTCAGCCCGACCGCTGCCCTGCCGATCTCGCCGCCCTTTGTGACGTAGCGCCGGCGGATATCGCCCAGCTTCCTTTCTTCCGGCAATTGCTTCAGGTCGCGCTTGGTCAGCTTGCGCCCCTGCACGTATTCCAGGATGTCGGCCAGCAGCACGAAATGCCGGTATTCGGAGACAAGCTGGTCCAGCAGGAACAGGTAATCGTGCCGGTCGATTGTCCGCCCGACCCTGGGATACATGTCGACCGCTTTCGACAGCTCGCGGTGGAGACCGTTGAAAAATCCGTCGACCGGGTTGAGTTCCTTCCACAGCTGGGCGCGCAGGTAAAAGGCGTGATCGTCCCTGGTCGCCTTCCGGTAGAAACGTTTCGAGATCTCGGCTTCGGCATCCCAGTAGGGGCTCGCCGTGTCGATCAGTTCCTGCATCCGATCCGCCATTGTTTCCGCGCTCCTTTTGATTAGATTGGCCAGTAAAGGAGATACATCGAATGACCATGCGCGTGAAGACCGACGTGTTCATCGTGGGCGCCGGCGGGGCGGGAATGTACGCCGCGGTTTCGGCGGCGCGGGCGGGTGCGGACGTCATCCTTGCCGACAAGAGCCTGATCAGCCGGGGCGGCTCGACCATCATGGCCCAGATGACGACGGCGGCTGCTGTCGGGCATGAAGAGCCCGATCACTGGACCCATCATCTTGCCGATACGATCGAGGCCGGGCGCGGTCTCTGCAACGAGGAGCTCAGCGCGATCCTGTGCGAGGAGGCGGTCGACCGCATCCTTGAAATGGACGAGTGGAAGGTCGGCTGGGCGCGCAAGGACGGACGCATGACCCAGGTCATGGCCCCGGGGCATCAGGTAAAGCGCTGCTGTTACGTCGATTTTCTCAATACCGGCCCGGCGGTGGCCCGCGCCCTGCGCGGCGAAGTCGCCCAGCGCGACGGTATCCGCCGCGCCAGCGGGCTGTGCGTCGTCGATGTCGTGGTCAAGGACGGCGCGGTTGCCGGCGCCGTCGCGTTCGATGTCGAATCGGGCGAGACGGTGATCGTCGACAGCCCGACGGTGATCCTCGCTGCAGGCGGACTGACACGGCTGTATCAGCGGAATTCAGCCTCGCTGAACATGGGGGGCGACGCCTATGCGCTGGCGCTTCGCGCCGGGGCGGCGCTGATCGACATGGAATTCGTGCAGTTCTTTCCGATCGGCCATCTGGCGCCCCGGCTGGTCGGCATGGACCCGATCATGTGGGATCCGTTCCGCTACAAGCTCGGCGGCAAGCTGCTCAACGGCAACATGGAAGAGTTCATCGAAAGCTACGGCGAGCAGGATGGCGGGGTCTATACGGTCAAGCGCGACATCGCGTCCTACGCGATCATCAAGGAGGTCGAAGCCGGGCGCGGGTCACCGCATGGCGGGGCGTGGCTCAGCTTCGAACATATTCCCGAAGACGAGCTGAAGGCCGCCTTCGGGCCGGTCATCGGCAAGCTGGCGAAGAACAGTATCGACCTGACCAGACAGCGAATCGAGGTTTCGCCTATCGCGCATTACCACATGGGCGGCATCAGGGTGGATGCGCAGATGCGCACCGATGTGCCTGGCCTGTTCGCCGCCGGTGAGGCGGTCGGCGGCGCGAACGGCGCCAACCGGCTGTCCGGCAATGCGATCCCGGAGGCCTTCGTGTTCGGCGAGCGGGCGGGGAAATTCGCGGCATCCCATCAGGGGTCGCGCGCCGGCGTGACCGACGCCGAAGCCGCGGCCATCATGTCGCAGGCGAAGCCGGCCATGGCCGCGAAAAAGAAACCCGATGGCGGCGCGATGGCGCTGATGAAGGATCTGCAGAAAGTCATGTGGGAAGAGGTCGGGCTGATCCGCACGACCGATACCATCGACAGCGCGCTCGGCAAGGTCCGCGCCATGCGGTCGGACGCGCTGCCCGCCATTACGGTCGAGGCGGATACGCCGTTCAATCAGGCGCTGCAGGACTGGTGCGATGTTCGCAATGGCCTGCTCTGCGCGGAATCGGTGGTGCTGTCGGCATCGAACCGGCGCGAAAGCCGGGGCGCGCACCAGATGGAAGACATTCCCGAGACCTTGCCCGAATTCGAAAAGAACCAGGTAATCAACATGAAAGACGGAGTATTGGAGCCCGGCTGGCAGGACGTGAAGCGGATATCCTATACGCTGGAAGAAAAGAAGGCGGCAGTGCTGTGAGCGATACCGATCTGACGGGAACCAACAGGATGACGCTGCGCGTGGCACGCGGCGCGGCGAACGATGAGCGGCGCTATGACGAGTTCGAGGTGCCGTATGAGGACGGCGCGTCGGTGCTGGATGCGCTGGTCTGGATCCGTACCAATTGCGACGACACGGTCGCCTTCCGCTATTCCTGCATTAACGCCAATGCCTGCAAGGAATGCATGCTGCTGGTCGACGGCAAGATCGATTACGCCTGCACCGCGCGTCTCGGATCGGGAACGATGACGCTCGATCCGCTCGCCAACAAGCGGCTGATCCGCGACCTGGTGACCGATATCGTGCCGCCGAAAGAGCGTCTTGACGCCGATGGCGGCTGACCTAACTGATTCAGTAATGTTCTCAATATCCTGACGGAGATTTCAAGCCATGACCTACACGCCGCCCAAAGTCTGGAAATGGGTCCAGGCAACCGAAGGCGTATTCGCCTCGACCAACCGTCCCATCGCCGGCCCCACCCATGAAAAGGAGCTGCCGGTCGGCAAGCACCCGCTGCAGCTCTATTCGCTTGGAACGCCCAACGGGGTGAAGGTCACGGTCATGCTGGAAGAGCTCCTGGCGGCCGGTCATTCGGGCGCGGAATACGATGCCTGGCTGATCCAGATCCGCGAAGGAGACCAGTTCGGCAGCGGGTTCGTTGCGGTCAATCCGAATTCCAAGATCCCGGCCCTGATGGATCACTCGACGCCGAAACCGACGCGGGTATTCGAATCCGGCGCGATCCTGCTCTATCTGGCGGAAAAATTTGGTGCCTTCATGCCTGCCGATCCCGCGAACCGGGCGGAGATGCTGTCCTGGCTATTCTGGCAGATGGGCAGCGCGCCCTATGTCGGCGGCGGGTTCGGGCATTTCTATCACTACGCGACCGAAAAGATCGAATACGCCATCGAGCGCTTTACGATGGAAACCAAGCGCCAGCTCGATGTGCTCGACCGGCATCTGGCGGACAACCGCTATATGTGCGGCGACGAATACACCATCGCCGACATGGCGATCTGGCCCTGGTATGGCGGGCTGCTGCTCAACCGGCAGTACAACGCGGCGGAATTCCTCGACGTGGAGACCTACACCCACGCGATGCGCTGGACGAAGGAGCTGGATGCGCGCGAGCCGGTTATCCGCGGCCGCATGGTCAACCGCCACAGCGCCGAGCCGCACGAACGCCTGCTCGAACGGCACGATGCGTCCGATTTCGACAACCTGCCTGCGAAGGAAGGCTGAGGCGATCAGGCCGCCTTCGCCGCCGCGACCATCTCCACGATCCGCGCCGGTGTAATCGGCGCTTCGGCGATGCGGACGCCGAACGGCTCCAGCGCGTTTTCGATGGCCGAGATAACCGCGGCGGCGGCCGGAACGGTCGAGCCTTCGCCCGCTCCCTTGACGCCGAGCGGGTTCAGCGGCGACGGGGACTCGAGGAACTGGATGTCGAAGGATGGCATTTCCGGCGCCGTCGGCAGCAGATATTCGCCGAAATTGGTGGTCACCGGGTTGGCGTCGTCGTCGTAGCCCATCCATTCGAACAGCGCGTTGCCGACGCCGTGCGCCGCGCCACCCTGGATCTGGCCGGTCACGATCATCGGGTTAATCAGCACGCCCGAATCGTGCACGATGGCGTATTTGCGGAAATCGACGCCGCCGGTTTCCGGGTCGACCTCGACCTCGACGACATGGCAGCCGTAGCAGTAGCAGAGCGGGTCGGTCAGGAAGTTCTGTGTCGATTCGAGCCCCGGCGTGATGCCGCCCGGCAGCGCATAGCCCGGCGTGCCGGCGACGGCATGGGCGATCTTGCCCAGCGGGACCTTCATGTCCGGCACGCCCTTCACGCGGACTTCGGTGCCGTCGATTTCCAGGTCTTCCTCGGACGCTTCCAGCATGTTGGCGGCGATCTTCAGCACCTTTTCGCGCACTTCCTGCGCCGCGATATGGGCCGACGATCCTGCGGTGATGGTCTGGCGGCTGCCGAACCCGCCCATCCCCATCGGGATGGGGCCTGAATCTCCCGCCACCACGTCGATGTTCGACATGTCGCCGCCAAGCTGTTCGGCCACCACCTGCGCCATCATGGTGTGGGTCGACTGGCCCATCGGGGCCGCGCCGGTATAGACCGAAATCCTGCCGGAGGTGCCGATGCGTACCGTCGCCGTCTCGAACGGGCCGCGCCCGGTACCTTTCACGCCGAACGAAACGCCGATCCCCAGATAGCGTCCTTCGGCGCGCGCCGCGTCCTGACGGGCTTTGAAACCGGCATAGCCGGCGGCCTCCAGCGCCATCTGCGTCGCCTTCGGGAAGTCGCCCGAATCGTATGTGATGTTGACGCCGGCGCGCGTCTTGAGCGGTTTCTTGTAGGGCATTTCCTCGCCCCGGATCATGTTGCGGTCGCGGATGTCCGCCCGGTCGATCCCGAGCTCGCGCGCCGCCCGGTCCATCAGCCGCTCCATCACGAACGTGCCCTGCGGATGGCTTGCGCCGCGCACCGGCGCGCACGGCACCATGTTGGTGAAGACAAGCGTCTGCTTGAGCCAGTAGTTCGGCACCTTGTAGGGGCCTGGAATGCAGGTCGCGGCGTTGAAGGGAAGCGTGATGCCCTGCGCGGTGTAGGCGCCGTGATCGTGGATCAGCGTGCCCCGTACGCCAAGAATCTTTCCGTCGCCGTCGACCGCGATTTCGGCCTCCCAGTACTGGTCGCGCTCCTGCACGGCGGATACGAAATGTTCGCGCCGGTCTTCCGCCCATTTTACAGGACGGCCGCACAGGCGAGCCGCCAGCGCGACGACGACTTCCTCGGAATAGAACAGGAATTTGGGACCGAACCCGCCGCCCACGTCCGGCGTAATCACGCGGAGATAGTTTTCGTCCTTGCCCAGAAGATGCACGATGAAGCCGTGTACCAGGTTCGGCATCTGGGTCGAGGTCCAGAGCGTGATGCTGTCTTTGGCGTCTTCGTAGCGCGCTACCGCGCCCCGGCACTCGATGGGATGGCCGCTGCCGCGATGCTGCCAGATTTCCTCCCGGAAGACGTGCGGGGCAGAGGCGAAGGCGGCTTCCGCGTCGCCGTACTCCTGCAGCATCTCCATCATTACGTTGCTGTCGGACCCGGCGACCGCTTTCGGCGCATCGGGTTCGAGTGCGGTCTTGCAGTCGCCCACGGCGGGCAGGGGATCGAAATCCATCTCGACCAGTGCCGCAGCATCCTCCGCGACGTGCCGGGTCTCCGCGATCACGATGGCGACGCATTCGCCGGCATACATCGCCTCGTCCTTGACGAGCACGAACGGGCCGGCGTTCTCGGCGTTGGGGACGCCTGACGGAAATTCGACCGGCAGCCGGTCCTGCGTCAGATGGGGGCGCAGATCGTTAAATCCGTAAACGGCGATGACGCCTTCCATGGCTTCGGCGGCGCTCTTGTCGATGCCGTTAAGGCGCGCATGGGCGAACGGGCTGCGGACGAAGGCGGCATGTGCCATGCCGGGCAGGCGGATGTCGTCGACGAACCGCCCCTGGCCGCGCAACAGGCGCGGATCTTCGAGCCGTCTGACCCGTCCGCCGAATATTTTTTCCGTCATGCCTGCCTCACGCTGCGAGTGTTCAGAGGAAGACAGTTTTACAGCGACCTTCGTCGTCGGCGCAACGCGGGCGCGCCGGATCGGGCGGGAGATCTCCGGATTCAGGTTATTCCGCGGCCATCGAGTTTCTGGAACCGGTTTCCACCTGTCTGATCGCGAACAGGTAGTCCGGATCGAGCCGCCAGCGGGCGACCACCTTTTTCGCCGTTTCGACCGGGACCCGGTCAAAGAATTTCAGTGAGCGCGCGACTTCCTTGGGATCGACGATTTTTTCGCCCGGCCGCGCCGACCGGCTCAAAAGAAACAAGGAACCGAAATCCGGCTTCGTCATGCCGATCGCCCGGCAGGCGATCGCCAGTCCCTCGCCGCCCGGCTCGAACACGAATCGTCTGACGAGCGTGTCGCGCAATCCGGTTTTCTGAGCGAACATTCTTTCGAATATCCCGATTTCGCCCTTGCGCAGCGTCTGAAGGAGAAGCTGGGGCGTAAGCGCGTTCCTGTCCGCGAGACGCGACGCCAGCGCTTCGGCGCGCTGGACCGATCCCTGGTCGATTTCGCCGATGTCGCCCGAAAGGTCCTCGACGCCCAGCAGATCCTTGATCGTACTCTCGATCTTATCGTCGAGATCGGTGGGGTCGACCTTGTAGTTGGTGACGATGTGCTGGCGCAGGGCTGCGGATACCCACCAGTACATGCGTTTCGCAAGCTTCTCGCTCATGTCCGGGCGGTTCAGCAACGGCTTCTGGAAGGTCTCAGTCGTTTTCGATTCGTCGACCAGGAATTCCAGCGTGGTTTCCGAGATTTCCGCCGTATCGTTTTCGATCAGCGTTTCGATGACGGCCGTATTGCGTGTCTCGACCAGCGCGTCGGATACCGCCTCCGACACGTTTCGCCGCATGGCGATAGCGAGCTGGTGCTCCATTGTCCGGTGCTGGATGATTTCGATGAGTTCAAGGTCCTGAAGCACATCGCTTTTAAGCAGGATGTTGTGGGCGACCTCGATATCGTCATTGGCGAGGATGGTCACCAGTTCCGGCGGCGCCCCCGGCGTCTCCGACAGCCGGTCGGCGAGAGCCTGGCGAACCGATTTTTCGACATCGTGGATGAGACGGCGCAGAATGTCCGTCATCAGGTCGCGTTCTTCGTGCTGCAGGACGTTGTCGCCCTCGAAGAACAGGTCGCCGACGATTTCGACCAGACGACTGCGGCTGTCGGTCGATTTGTCCCGAGCCAGATCGAGCAGATATTGCGTGTCGATATCGGTTGTCACGACGATGCCGAGAATTATTGCCGGTATGCAGATTTACAGCAGTCCCCAGAAGCATGGCTTCGAGCAATTAAATATTGGTTAAGCGGTTGCCGGCATTGGCGGAATTTGTTTCGGGCCCGTCCGGTAACCAGTTCCGTCAACCGGCCGTTAATCGATTGGCGGTAAGGTGGCGCCTGTTCAGGTCATTCTCTGAGGCTTTCTGAATGCAGATCGTTCCCGGCAACGCATTTTCCCAGACGGTTTCCGGTTCCGCGCCGGCCGGCGGGGCGCACCGCCCGGCCGCAACCGTCCGGCCGACGGTTTCCAGCCCTCAGGCGCCGCAGACAGCCGGGCCGCGTTCCGACGCCGGCGGACAGCCAGCAAATGCTTCCGCCAGCCGCATCGAGCGGCCCATCCCCGCCGAACAACGGGCCAATCTCCCGCCCGGCAGCATTATCGATATCCGCGTCTGATCTTCCGGCGTCTTCGTTTCGGGCCGGGCCGGGCCTCGTCCGCTTGAACAATTCGGCATGGCGGGCGACCATGGGCCCATGGTCGAAGAAAACGCCAGGGGACCGTCCGTGCGCGAGGTGCCGGATGGCGATACGATGGAACGCCTCGTCTGCCGCGATTGCGGGTTCGTCGCGTACGAGAACCCCAAGATCGTCGTGGGTGCGATCGCGACATGGGAGGACCGAATTCTCCTGTGTCGGCGTGCGATCCAGCCGCGGATCGGTTTCTGGACGCTGCCCGCCGGCTACATGGAACTCAACGAGACCACCGCCGAAGGCGCAGCCCGCGAAGCCTGGGAAGAGGCGCGGGCGCGGCTCGATATCAAATCGATGCTCGCGGTCTACAACATCCCCCGCATCAGCCAGGTGCAGGTGATCTATCTGGCCGATCTCGTTTCGCCGGACGTTTCCGCGGGGCCGGAGAGCGAAGAGGTCGGGCTGTTCGACTGGGACGACATTCCGTGGGACGAACTCGCGTTTCCGTCAGTCCGCTGGGCGCTCAACCATTTTGCGGAAATTCGCCATCGCGACAGCTTCCCGACCTTTTCCAACCCGCCCGGCGAGCGCGGCGACATGACGGAGTAGAATGCGACGCAGTACGGAAAATTATATTACCACCAAGGCGCGCCGCCACGACCGAAGTCTACGCTGATCTGGGTGATTTTTCGATGATTGGTAGTGACGTCTATGTAGTAGATCAAACGATCATAAATAAAGAATTCGTCAATATACGTACCAATATTAAATATCCATGGATTTTTGTTAAGAAGAAAATAGTATATAAAATTATATCCATTAGAAGATTTGTATAAGTTAAGTTTTAGATCTTCTGAAATGTAATATTGCCCTCTATGTCCAGATTTGGCTTGGTCCCTTAGGTATTCGCTCCCCTCCGTTGTATATCGTCGTTCGACGGAGATTCCGGCCAGCCGGACTTCCCTTCTGTTGACGGACTTTAAGAACTCTTCCAGTTCGCCGATATCGGTGCCAGGTGGAAACAGTCTCATCAGTGTACGTGACATGTCTTGCATCACTGGACGTCGATCGTGTCGGCTGGACCAGTTGCGGCGTTCGAGTTCACGGGTGAAATTCGAGAACAAGAATGTTTCTCGACTCAACGCATCTGGATTGTAGGCGGGAGAGAAAAAGAGATGCACGTTGAATGCATTTCCAATCCATATCAACAACGCGATGCCAAAGACCCAGCTGCAAAATTTTAGAAATTTCATACTGGAGCCCTCACCGTTTCCGACGCTCGCAATATTTATTCCGGTTCCCGATTAACGTCCCATCAGATTTCGCACGACGATATCCTTATCGAATGGCCGAAAATCGTTACGCGACGTCAGAACAGCATTTTGTATACGTTGCCGTTGCTGTCCCTCGCGACGCCGTAACCGTTTGCGGTGCCGCTGCCGGTTACGAATTCCGCCTCCAGTGTCGTGCCCGACTGACAGAATGACATGGCTTGTCCCTTATTGACGCCCGGCACGTTCGATACGGAAGTACCGAATCCGGTGATATGTCCGTACTGGGTGAACAGGGACACATTGCTGGTCGTTACCATTATGCCCGCTGCCGATGACCATTGGCCGGTACATTTTTCTCCAGTAGGCAGGATGACCTCGAATTTTCCACTGTTTCGCTGAACGTCGTGCGCCGTCGCTGTCAGCACTGGCTTCACCTTCCTTTCTTAATACGGGCCCTGCACGGGAAACATCGTTACCGGTACAGAGATCGAACACGCCGCCGTCAAAAATCCTGCAAACAGGGAACAGGCAATTGTTATGGCGTTTTTCATGCTTACGCTCCGGGCTGCCTGGGGGCTGTGTGGTATTAGGTTCAACCTGTTAATTCGTTTAGGAGCCCAGTCCCATCAAATTCCGGGCAAAGTCGTCCGCGTCGAACGGGCGCAGATCGTCGGCGCCTTCGCCGACGCCGATGGCGTGCACCGGAAGGCCGAACCGTTCGGCCAGCGCCACCAGCACGCCGCCGTGCGCCGAGCCGTCGAGCTTGGTCAGAACCAGCCCGGTAACCTCGGTCACTTCCTTGAAGGTCTCGACCTGCGAATGGGCGTTCTGGCCGACCGTCGCGTCCAGCACCAGCAGGCAATCGTGCGGCGCGGTCTCGTCCAGCTTGCGGATGACGCGCAGGATTTTCTGCAATTCGCCCATCAGATCGGCGCGGTTCTGCAGCCGCCCGGCGGTGTCGATCATCAGAACGTCCGCGCCGTCGCGTTTTGCGGTTTCCAGCGCCTCGTAGGCGAGCCCGGCCGCATCGGCGCCCGGCTGGCCGGCGACGACCCTGGAACCGGTCCGCTCGCCCCATATCTGGATCTGTTCGATGGCGGCGGCGCGGAACGTGTCGCCCGCGGCCAGCATCACGTTTTTTCCGTCCGCGCGAAACCGGCTGGCCAGCTTGCCGATGGTCGTCGTCTTGCCGGACCCGTTGACGCCCGCGACGAGGATGACGTGCGGTTTCCTTGAGGCGTCGATCGTAAGCGGCACCGCAACCGGCCGCAGGATGTCGCCGATGATCCCGGCGAGCGCGGAACGGACTTCCTCGTCGGAGATTTCCCGGTCGAACCGCCCGTCGGCGAGCTGCGCGGTCAGCTTCGCGGCCGTCGCGACGCCGATATCGGCGGTGATCAGCGCATCTTCCAGGTTCTGCAGCGTTTCCGTATCCAGACGCTTTCGGGTCAGCGCCGCCGCGATGCCTTCGGTCAGGCGTTGCGATGTCCGGCTGAGGCCCGAGCGCAGCCGCGACAGCCAGCCGCCGTTTCGCCCGTCCGTGGTCGCGGAGTCGTTCATGCCGCCGCCGCCGTCAGAATATCGCCGTTCCGGCCGGTAACGCGCGCCCTGACGAGAGAACCTGCCTCGGCTCTCCCCTCGACCTGAACAGGCAGGTAGCGTTCGCAATGTCCGGCGCCGTCCTTCTCGATCAGCACGGTCGCCATGTCGCCCAGCCTAGAGTCCAGCAGTCCTGCCATGCGCGCCGCGCCGGCGTCGCGCAGCCGGCGGGCGCGCGCCTTGCGGTCGGCGACCGGAACCTGCGGCATCTTCGCCGCCGGCGTGCCTTCACGGGCGGAATAGGGGAACACATGCAGATGCGTCAGGTCGCACGCGTCGACGATGGCGAGCGTATTGGCGAACATCTCCTCGGTCTCGGTCGGGAATCCTGCAATCAGGTCCGCGCCGAACACGGCATCGGGACGCAGCATCCGGATCCGGTCGCAGATCGCGATGGCGTCGGCCCGCAGATGACGGCGCTTCATGCGCTTCAGGATCGTGTCGTCGCCGGCCTGCAGGCTCAGATGGAAATAGGGAAGCAGTCTCGGCTCGGTCCCGATCAGTTCGAGCAGGGCGTCGTCGATCTCGACCGGGTCGAGCGACGACAGCCGCAGACGGGCAAGTTCGGGCACCTGTTCGAGCAGTCTCCGCGCCAGAGACCCGAGCGACGGCGCGCCCGGCAGGTCGGCGCCGTAATCCGTGATGTCGACGCCCGTCAGGACGATCTCCCGATATCCGTTTTCGACCAGCGTCCGGGCCTGACGGACGACCTCGCCGACCGGCACAGACCGGTTCGGTCCGCGTCCGAAGGGGATGATGCAGAAGGTGCAGCGGTGATCGCAGCCCTGCTGCACCTGTAAGAAGGCGCGGGCGCGCCCGTCGAGACCGCCGACCATGTGGCTCGCCGTTTCGCGGACCGACATGATGTCATTGACCCGCACGGCGGGTCCGCTGGCCGCATCAAGACGATGCCAGCTATCCCGTTCCAGCTTTTCGGCATTGCCGAGCACAAGGTCGACTTCGCTCATGTCCGCGAATTTTTCCGGCGCGATCTGCGCCGCACAGCCGGTGACCACGATCCGGGCGTCGGGGCGGTTGCGCCGGGCGCGGCGGATCGCCTGCCGGGCCTGGCGTTCTGCCTCCGCCGTCACCGCGCAGGTGTTGACGACGACCACATCGTCGAGCCCTTCCGCCTGAACGTGGTCCCGGATAATTTCCGACTCGTAGGCGTTCAGCCGGCAGCCGAAAGTGAGGATTTCCGGCGCACTCACGACCGTTCTCCCAGAAGCGCGGAATCGAACGCGCCGGTAAAGCTGATCGCGGCGGGACCGGTCATCATCACGCGCCCGTCCGCGCGCCAGTCGATATTCAGGACGCCCCCGTCGAGCCGCATCACGACGACCCGCTCCGTCAGGCCGCGCCGCGCCGCGGCGACTGCGGCGGCGCAGGCGCCCGTGCCGCAGGCGAGCGTCAGCCCGGCGCTGCGTTCCCAGACCCGCAGCCGGATCGAATTTCGGTTCAGGACCTGCGCGAACCCGATATTGGCGCGTTCGGGGAACAGGGCGTCATGCTCCAGAACCGGCCCGTGCCTTTCAATGTCGATGGCGTCGACATCGTCGACGAAAAACACGCAATGCGGATTCCCCATGCCGACCGCAGCCGGATCGCTGAGCGGTCCTTCGGACAGATTCAGATGAAGCGTGTCTTCGTCGCGCGACAGGGGAATGTCCTTCCAGCCGAGCCCTGGCGGGCCCATGTCGACCGTCACCCGGCCGTCATCGGCCGCCCGTGCCCTGAGTGCGCCCGCGCCTGTTGCGATAGTATGCGCCGACTGGCCGTCTTCGGCCGTCAGCAGCGCCGCGACGCAGCGCGTCGCGTTGCCGCACGCGTTGACCTCGCTGCCGTCCGCGTTCCAGATGCGCATGGCGACATCGGCGCCCGCCCCGGTTGCCGGCGAGGCGATCTCGATGATCTGGTCGCATCCCACGCCGGTATGGCGGTCGGCGAGCGCACGCGCGCCGGCTTCCGACAGATCCCAGAGGTTCCGCCGGTTGTCGATCACCACGAAATCGTTCCCGAGTCCGTGCATTTTGGTAAACGGTATCGCGCTCATAGGCGGTTTATAGGGGGACCGGGGTCGAACCGTCCACCGGATATCTTGCGCGTGGATTTTCGGGTCTACTCGTCGTCGATGACGCCGCGGAACCGGCGTTCGCCCTCGTCGCAGGGAGGTATCCAGCGTTTTCCGTCCGGTCCCGTCAAGGGTGCCTGGGCGCGACCGTCGGCGAGGATCCGGTTGCCGGACAGCGGCTGCGTCCGCTTTCCGGCGATTTCCAGAATCAGCTTGCGGCGGATGGCGCGGGCGAAATCCTTGAACCCGTTGGCGACGATGACGAACGACCCGCGTCCGCCGATCACGCAGTGACGGTAATAAAGATCGAGGTTGGGCATCGGTATGCGGCCGAAATTCTGCCGGCCGTTCATGATCGCGAGGCCGTTGATGGTAATCCGCTTCGCGACCGCTTCGTCCCGGGCCTGGGCTACCGGCCCGCCCATGTTGTTGGGACCGTCGCCCGAAATATCGATGACTTTTCTGGTCGGTTCGAACGGGTTCGCCTCGTGTAGCGCGACGGCGAAATCGATTGCGCTCGAAATCGACGTCCAGGGGCCGCCGCCGATCGGCGCGGCCGCCAGTTCCCGGGCGTAGGCGGTCGCGCTTGCCTGCCCGTCGATCAGCTTCCAGCCGGTCAGAGGCACCTGCCATCCGTCGCCTGCCCATTCGAAATAGGTAATCGCTGCACGTCTCAGAAATCCGGAGGTGATGGCGCTGACGATTTCGGGATCGGACAGCGCGTCGACATAGCCCTTGCGTTGAAGCGCGGCCTCCTCCTCGTCGACGCTGCCGGATACGTCGACCGCGAGAACGAGGGCGAGATCAACAGGAGTGCGCGTCGGCGCGGTCTGCGCCTGCGCTGCCGGCGAGCTCGACAACAAAACCAATGCCAGGAAAATCGCCGAAGCCGGGTTCATGTCAGGCCTCCAGCACTTCGTCCAGCACGCCCTCTGCCGTTACGCATCCGGCCAGCAGCGCTCCCCCGAACCCGCACTCCGCATCAAGCGTAATCGTGTGCGCCCCTTCCGTGACGCCTCGATGCTGCGGATCGAAACCGCGAACGATCCTGCGGAATTTTCCGTAAGGCTCGGCAATGGCATCGAACCCGGCGCTGCCCCACCAGAAGACGTCATCCTGCGCGTCGAGCGGAAGATCGGGCCGCAGCCCCCGGCTGACGAACAGAAGGCTGTTTTCGCGGGTCAGGGCCGCGTGTTTGAGCGCGCTCAGCCACGACTGGTGTCCCGACGCCTGAAACGTCGACCGCAGGTTCGAGGTCCAGCGGGTAATCGCCATCGTGCCGGTGCGCGCCGCCGTCCGCGCCTCGTTTGCGTTGCTGCCATAGGCGTCGAGCGTGGCGCCGACGCCCTGATCGAGAGCCCAGTCCAGAACTTCGCCCGGATTGACTGCGAACTGAAGCTGCAGCAGCTTCTGCCACATCTCCTCCTGCGCGCCGCGCAGCAGCGCGACGTCGAAGACCAGCGCGTTGCGCCGCGCGATCACATGTCGCCGGAAGGCCATGGTTTCGTCGATCGTCGCCCGGATTTCCGGGCCGCGCCCCATGACGTTTCCGGTATAGACCACCCTGTCGCCGTCTCTCAGACGGTCCGAAAGCGCCAGGTGCAGCTTGTGCAGGCGTTCCACCTCGCCATGGACAGAGGAAACCGCCCATACGCGCTCCGCGCGGCGAAGCGACGCAAACACGGTGCCCTGCATAGTGTCCCCCTGATTCATGACCGGGATTAGGCCCCGAGAGCGCTTCGAGCGTCAAGCGAGCGCGCCGGGCCGCTGGACATTTCTCCCGACGAACCTAATTTCTTGACATCCGGGGTCTCGCGCGACAAATTCCCCGCCATCCCGAGGCCAGTTTACAGGTTTCGCGCCCCAGGGTGTCCATCGGTCCGCGAGTGTCGCGCACCGGTGTTTTTTGCGTTGGGCTGTTTTCGGGCCCGACAGAGAAAACGTTTTGAGAGCCAGATGTTCGATACGCTGAGCAATCGCCTGACCGAGGTCTTCGACCGGCTGAAGAAGCGCGGCGCGCTGTCTGAATCCGACGTCGATGCGGCTCTGCGCGAGATCCGCGTGGCGCTGCTCGAGGCCGATGTCGCGCTCGGCGTGGTCAAGGATTTCATCGACGCGGTGCGCGAACGCGCCGTCGGCGAAGAGGTCATTCGCTCGGTCACGCCCGGCCAGATGGTCGTCAAGATCGTCAACGATCACCTGACCGAAATGCTGGGCGCGGAGTCGGTCGATATCAATCTGGCCGCCACGCCGCCGGTACCCATCATGATGGTCGGCCTGCAGGGCTCCGGTAAGACCACGACGTCGGCCAAGCTCGCGGTTTTCCTGCGCGACAGGCAGCGCAAAAAGGCCCTGATGGCGTCGCTGGACGTGCGCCGTCCCGCCGCGCAGCAGCAATTGAAGGTGCTGGGCGAGGAAACCGGCATCGCCACCCTGCCGATTGTGCCGCTGGAGCCGCCCGAGGCGATCGCCCGGCGGGCGATGGATGCGGCCCGCAAGGAAGGCTACGACGTCGTTATCCTCGATACGGCAGGCCGTCTGCACATCGACGACGATTTGATGGCGGAGGCGCGAAAGATCCACGAGATCGCGAAGCCTGTCGAAACCCTGTTCGTCGCCGATGCGATGACCGGTCAGGATGCCGTCCGCGCGGCGGAGGCCTTCCATCAGTCGGTGCACGTCACCGGCGTGGTGCTGACCCGGATCGACGGCGACGCCCGCGGCGGTGCGGCGCTGTCCATTCGCGCGGTTACCGGCTGCCCGATCAAGCTGCTCGGTACCGGCGAAAAGATCGACGCGCTGGAAGTGTTTCATCCGGAACGGATTGCGTCCCGAATCCTCGGCATGGGCGACATCGTCAGCCTCGTCGAAAAGGCGGCGGAGACGGTCGAAGAGGAAGATGCCGAGGCGCTGGCCCGCAAGCTGCAGAAGGGGCAGCTCGATCTCGACGATTTCGCGAAGCAGCTGCGCCAGGTCCGAAAGATGGGCGGAATGGGCGGCATTCTCGGAATGCTGCCGGGTGTCGGCAAGATCCAGAAACAGCTTGCCGGCGCGAATATCGATGACAGGGCGCTTGCGCGGCAGGAGGCGATCATCCAGTCAATGACGCCTGCCGAACGGAAGAATCCCAAGCTGTTCAACGGTTCGCGGCGACGGCGTATCGCCGCCGGGTCGGGCACATCGGTTCAGGACGTGAACCGGCTGCTCAAACAGTTCCAGGAAATGTCACGCGCGATGAAGCGCATGAACAAGCTCGGCCAGAAGGGAATGATGCGTCACGGTCTTCCCGGAATGATGCCGAGATAGAAATTCACCACTTACCCGAACAACGAAAATTCCCTGCGAAAGGATCGAGACAAGACATGGCATTGAAAATCAGACTGTCCCGCGGCGGCGCCAAGAAACGGCCCTTCTACCGCATCGTCGTCGCCGACTCGCGGAGCCCCCGCGACGGCCGTTTCATCGAACGGCTCGGCACCTACAACCCGATGCTCGGCAAGGATCATCCGGACCGCATCCTGTTCAACGAGGAACGCGTGCGCCACTGGCTGGATAACGGGGCGACTCCCTCGGATCGCGTGGCGCGCTTCCTCGGCGCGGTCAATATCGTCGCCATGCCGGTCATTCGCGAACAGACCAAGAAGAACCAGCCGCGCGCCAAGACTCTGGAGCGCATGAAGGAAGCCGAGGATGCGGCGAAGGCCAAGGCGGAAGCCGAAGCAGCCGCTGCTGCGGAGGCCGCCGAGGCGGCTGCCGCCGAAGCCGAGGCGCCTGCCGAAGACGCGCCGGCCGAAGAGGCTCCCACAGAGGAAGCGCCCGCCGAAGAGGCACCGGTCGCCGAGGAAGAGAAAGCGGCGGAGTAACGGTTCGTGTCGGGTCTTGCGGTCATGGCTGAACGCGGAAATTCCGTACACCTGCCCCCTGCCGGGGCGGCGTCCGCGCGCGTGTGCGTCGGGCGCATCGCCGGCGCGCACGGTGTGCGCGGCGACGTGCGGATCGCGAGCTATACCGAAGACCCGTTCGATATCGCGGCCTACGGCCCGGTCTGGGACGAGGACGGCGCGCGGCGTTTCGCCATACGGCCGCTCAGGATGGCGAAGACCCATGTCGTTGCGCGGATCGACGGGATCGACGACCGGAATGCCGCCGAAGCCCTGAAGGGCGTCGGGCTGTATGTGGCCCGCGATGCCCTGCCGGACGCCGACGAGGACGAGTTCTACTGGGAGGACCTCGTCGGGCTGCGCGCGGAGACGACCGACGGCGCGGCCCTCGGTTCGGTTCTCGCCGTGCACGATTTCGGTGCGGGAGAAGTGCTGGAGGTCGGCGAAACGAGGCGGGATGCGGTTTACGTGCCTTTTACGCGCGAGATCGTCCCCACCGTGGAGCTGTCGGCCGGCCGGATCGTCATCGATCCCGTGCCGGGGCTGTTCGACGCGGCCGAAGACGGCGAAGAAGAGCGGGGGGAAGGACAATGACCCTGTCGCCCGCCTGGACCGCGAAAGTGCTGACGCTCTATCCGGACATGTTTCCCGGCCCGCTGGGTCATTCCCTGGCCGGCCGGGCGCTGGAAGACGGCGTCTGGGCGCTGCGGACCGTGGACATCCGGAAATTCGCGAGCGACCGTCATGCCACCGTGGACGGTTCGCCGTTCGGCGGAGGCCCGGGAATGGTGCTGCGTCCCGATGTGGTCGACGCGGCGCTGGACGCGGCGGCGCCAGCGACCCGACCGATCTATCTGACGCCGCGCGGCAGGCCTCTCGACCAGGCACGCGTCCGCGCGCTGGCGGAGCAGACCGAGATCACCATTCTGTGCGGCCGGTTTGAAGGCGTCGACGAGCGCGTGATCGAGGCGCGCGACATGGAACAGATCAGCCTCGGCGACTTCGTCCTGTCGGGCGGCGAGCCGGCGGCGATCGCCCTGATCGATGCCTGCGTGCGGCTTCTGCCCGGCGTCATGGGCGATGCGGAGTCGGTTGAAGAAGAGAGTTTCGAAGAGGACCTGCTGGAATATCCGCACTATACGCGGCCGGAAGACTGGCAGGGACGCAAGGTGCCGGAGCTTCTGCTCAGCGGGCATCACGAAAGAATCAGGACCTGGCGGCGCGAGGCTGCCGAAAGAACGACCCGGGAGCGGCGCCCGGACCTTTGGTCCAGACATCAGGAGCGTCGCGCGGAAATGAAGGAATAGGACAATGAATATTATCGAGCAGATCGAACAGGAACAGATCGACAAGCTGACCGAGAGCAAGGATATCCCGCAGTTCGGCGCGGGCGATACGCTTCGCGTGCATGTGAAGGTCGTCGAGGGAACGCGCGAGCGCATTCAGGTCTTCGAGGGCGTCTGCATCGCGCGGCGCAATTCGGGCGTGAATTCGTCCTTCACGGTGCGCAAGATTTCCTACGGCGAAGGCGTCGAGCGCGTTTTCCCGCTCTATTCGCCCCGGATCGAGCAGATCGAACTGGTGCGTCGCGGCGTCGTGCGCCGGGCCAAGCTCTATTACCTGCGCGCGTTGCGCGGCAAGAAGGCCCGCATCGCCGAAAAGGTCGAGCGGCGGGTTGCCAAGGACCTTGTTGCGCCGGAGGCGCCGATGGCCGCGGAAGCGCCCGAGACCAGCGGACAGGCCGGCGAAGACAAAAGCTGAGCGCGTCGCTCGTTGCGAACGAACTTGGCCAATTAGGGAGAAGAAACATGTCAGAACCCAGGACTCTGTTCGACAAGATCTGGGAAAGCCATCTGGTTGACGTGCAGGAGGACGGCACCTGCCTGATCTATATCGACCGCCAGCTGATTCATGAAATCACCAGCGCGCAGGCGTTCGACGGGCTGCGTGCCGCGGGCCGCAAGGCGCGCCGGCCGGAGGCCAATCTGTGCGTGCCGGATCATAACGTGCCGACCACGCCCGGGCGCGGCGGCATCGAAGAGATCGACAACGAGGAATCGCGCATCCAGCTCGAAGTGCTGGAAAAGAACGCGGCGGAATTCGGGCTTCCCTATTTTCCGGTCAACGATCCGCGCCAGGGCATCGTCCATGTGATCGGCCCGGAGCAGGGCTTCACCCAGCCCGGCCTGACCATCGTCTGCGGCGATTCCCATACCGCGACGCACGGCGCTTTCGGCGCGCTGGCTTTCGGCATCGGCACGTCCGAGGTCGAACACGTGCTGGCGACCCAGACGCTGATCCAGCGCCCGGCCAAGAACATGCGCATCACGGTTGACGGCGCGATGCCGTTCGGCTGCACCGCCAAGGACCTGATTCTCGCCATCATCGGCAAGATCGGCACCGCGGGCGGCACCGGACATGTCATCGAATATGCCGGCCAGGCGATCCGCGACCTGTCGATGGAAGGCCGCATGACGGTCTGCAACATGACGATCGAGGGCGGCGCGCGCGCCGGCCTCGTCGCGCCGGACGAAAAGACCTACGAGTATCTCAAGGGCCGTCCGCAGTCGCCGAAGGGCGCGCAGTGGGACATGGCGGTTGAGCAGTGGAGCCGGCTGCCGTCCGACGAAGGCGCGAAATACGATACCGAGATCACGCTCCGGACCGAGGAGATCGAACCGCAGGTAACCTGGGGCACCAGCCCGCAGGACGAGATGGGAATCTCCGGCATCGTGCCGAATCCGGCCGACGAAGCCGATCCCGACCGGCGCAAGGCGATCGAATCCGCGCTCGATTACATGGGTCTCAAGGCCGGCATGAAGCTGACCGATATCGCGGTCGACAAGGTGTTCATCGGCTCCTGCACCAACTCGCGGATCGAGGATTTGCGGGCGGCCGCCGAGGTTGCAAAGGGTCGCAAGGTCGCGGCGTCGGTGCGCGCGCTGGTCGTTCCCGGTTCCGGGCTCGTCAAGCTGCAGGCGGAGGAAGAAGGTCTCGACAAGATCTTCACCGAGGCCGGCTTCGAATGGCGCGATCCCGGATGCTCGATGTGCCTCGCCATGAACGGCGATCAGCTCGAGCCGGGCGAACGCTCCGCATCCACGTCGAACCGCAACTTCCAGGGCCGTCAGGGCCCGGGCGGCCGGACCCATCTGGTCAGCCCGCCGATGGCGGCCGCCGCGGCGATCGAAGGGCATCTGGCCGATGTCCGCGACATGATGAAGTAGAGGAGACCGCGAGATGGAAAAATTCACCACGCTGACCGCCGTTGCGGCGCCGCTGAATATCGTCAACTGCGATACCGACCGGATCATTCCGGCGCGGTTCCTCAAGACCATCAAGCGGACCGGTCTCGGCAAGAACCTGTTCAACGACCTGCGCTACAACAAGGACGGGTCGGAGAACGAGGAATTCGTGCTTAACAAGCCGGCCTACCGGAACGCGGAAATTCTCGTCGCCGGGCACAATTTCGGCTGCGGGTCGTCGCGCGAACACGCGCCGTGGGCGCTGGACGATTTCGGCATCCGCTGCGTGATTTCCAGCGATTTCGCCGACATCTTCTATAACAACAGCTTCAAGAACGGCATCCTGCTGATCAAGGTGTCGCCGGAACAGCTCAGGAAGCTGATGGAAGACGCCGAGCGCGGCGCGAACGCCACCATGACGGTCGATCTCGAAAATCAGGAGATCACTACGTCGGACGGGGAAACGATCGAATTCGAAATGGACTCGTTCAAGAAGCACTGCCTGCTGAACGGGCTCGACGATATCGGCCTGACGATGGAAAAAGCGCCGAAAATCGATACGTACGAGGACAAGCAGAAGGCGAGCCAGCCCTGGCTGTACGCTTCCTGAATTCGGCAATCCGGTCACCGGATCGGGAAAAGGCGGGCCTGCGGGCCCGTCTTTTTTTATGGACTCCGGCTTGCCACCGGGCTCAGGCGCGCGCAGACTTCCCATAACCGCAGGGAAAATGCGGTTGTTGGCAAATTTCGGGGAGGTTCTCATCATGCGCAATGCCTACGGAATAGCGGCGGCGCTTGCCGCTTTACTGGTCGGGTCGTCGGGATCGGTCCTGGCCGATCCGGTCGCCGATTTCTACAAGGACAAGAAAATTCGCTGGGTGCTGCCGGTCAATCCGGGCGGCACGGTGTCGCTCTACGGCACCACGGTCGCCAAGCACATGGAAAAATATATCCCCGGCCATCCCAATATCATTCACGAATACCGGACCGGCAGCGGCGGGGTCGTGGCGGCGAACTATGTCTAAAACGCCGCGCCCAAGGACGGCACCGTGTTCACCACGCTGCTCAGCACGGCGATCATCTACAAGCAGCTTCGTCCCAAGGCGACGCGCTTCGTTCCGGCCGACTTCGCCTTTATCGGCCGCATGACCGACAACCCGCGGGCGCTGATAACGTGGCATGAGACGGGGATCAATTCGCTCGAGGATGCGAAGAAGAAAGAGATTCCCCTGGCGTCGGCGAGCACGCTGTCGGTGACGGCCATTCATCCGCTTCTGCTGAACCGGCTGCTCGGCACGAAGTTCCAGATCGTCAACGGCTATCGCGGCGCCGGGCCGTCCTATCTTGCGATGGAACGCGGCGAGGTGGCTGCGACAACGGTCGCCTGGGACGGGCTGGTCGGCCAGCGCCTCGACTGGCTCAAGGACGGCAAGGTGAAGGTCATCGCCCGGGTCGGCTCGCGTCCGCTGGAAGGGTTCGAGTCCGTGCCGGAGCTGCGTCAGTTTGGCAGAACGCCGGAGGAAAAGGCGGTGCTCGACTTGATGGTTCTGCCATCCGACACCGGGCAGGTGGTCGCCGCGCCGCCCGGCATTCCGAAAGCGCGGCTTGCTGCGCTGCGGACGGCGTTCGAAAAAACCTTGAAGGACCCGGCCTTCCTGGTCGAGGCGAAGCAGCGGCAGATGGCGCTGAATCCGATGTCGGCGGACGAGGTACAGAAACTGTTCGACGCCGCCCGGCACGTGCCCGATGCCGTCCTCAACAAGATGTTCGAGCTGATCACCTTCAAGAAGGGCGAGGCGAAGAAGAGGAAGAAGCCGAAGAAGGAATAGGGAAAAAAGGAAGTTCCGGTGCCGTGCGAATACCGCTGAAGATCCGCACGGCGCCGGGACTCCCCACGCCCGATCCCCTGTGCTAGACCTGCGCCCGCTTTGAAATTGAATGAAGAGGAGCGCCGGAAATGGCCGCCAACAAGAAGATTCTGATGCTGCCCGGAGACGGGATCGGCCCCGAGGTCATGGGCGAGGTCAAGCGGGTGATGGGCTGGATGGCCGATGCGCGCCGGGTCAGCTTCGATATCTCCGAGGACCTGATGGGCGGCTGCGCCATCGACGAGTACGGCACGCCGTTGCGGGACGAGACGGTCGAGGCGGCGCTGGCGGCCGACGCGGTTCTGCTTGGCGCGGTCGGCGGGCCCAAATGGGACAATGTCGATTTCGACATCCGGCCCGAAGCCGGCCTGCTCCGCATGCGCAAGGATCTCGGCCTGTTCGCCAATCTGCGGCCCGCCATCGTTTTCGACGCGCTGGCCGACGCCTCCAGCCTGAAGCGCGAGATCGTTTCCGGTCTCGATATCCTGATCGTGCGCGAGCTGACCGGCGGCATCTATTTCGGTGAGCCGCGCGGGGTGGAGACGCTGCCCGACGGCACGAGGCGCGGCTATAACAGCCTCGTCTACACGACGCCCGAGGTGGAGCGCATCGCCCGCGTCGGGTTCGAGCTGGCGCAGAAGCGGTCGAAGAAGCTGTGCTCGATCGACAAGGCCAACGTGCTGGAAAGCACCAGGATGTGGCGCGAGGAAGTCATCCGCATCGCCCCCGACTACCCCGATGTCGAGCTCTCGCACATGCTGGTCGACAATGCGGCGATGCAGCTGGTGCGCGACCCGAAGCAGTTCGACGTCATCGTCACCACCAACATGTTCGGCGACATCCTGTCCGACTGCGCCTCGATGGCGACCGGCTCGCTCGGCATGCTGCCGTCGGCCTCGCTCGGCGCCCCGGATGAATCGGGTCGTCGCAATGCGCTCTACGAGCCGGTTCATGGCACGGCGCCCGACATCGCCGGACAGGGCAAGGCCAATCCGCTCGCCATGCTGCTCAGCTATTCGATGATGCTGCGCTATTCCTTCGACATGCAGGAAGATGCCGACATGGTCGACCAGGCGGTCGAGGCGGTGCTGAACAAGGGGCTTCGCACCGGCGACATCATGTCGGACGGGATGACGCTGGTCTCGACCGAGGAGATGGGCAAGGCGGTGATCGACGAGCTGTCAGCGCGCGCGGGCTGACAGGGGATACGGGAGACGGCCAATGTTGAAGATTCTCGGAAGAAAAAACTCCGCCAACGTCCAGAAGGTCCTGTGGGCCTGCGACGAGCTCGGCATCGCGTTCGAGCGCGAGGATTACGGCGGGGAGTTCGGCAAGACCCGCGATGCGGAATATCTCTCGATGAACCCCAACGCCCGGGTGCCGACCATCATCGATGGCGATCTGGTACTGTGGGAATCGAATTCCATCGTTCGCTACCTCGCCAACGAGTACGGCGACGGGTCTCTTTATCCGAACGATTTCGGCGCGCGGGCGATGGGCGAGCGCTGGATGGACTGGCAGCTCAGCACGCTGGGCCCGGCGATCCACGGCGTATTCTGGGGGCTGATCCGCAACAAGCCGGAGGAGCGGAACCTGGAGGCCATCGCCAAATCGCGTCAGGCGACATCCGAGGCGCTGGCGATGCTCGATACGTTCCTGGGACGGACCGAATTCGTCAGCGGGCCGGCATTCAGCGTGTGCGACATTCCGTGCGGGATCTTCACCTATCGCTGGTTTACCCTCGACATCGAGCGGGAGGATTATCCCAACCTCAGGCGCTGGTACGATGCGCTGTGCGAACGGCCTGCCTATCGCACCCACATCATGCTGCCTTTGACCTGAACGCCGGGACGGTCGAGCCGTCTCCCGTCGCAAAATGACGGATCAGAGCGTGCTGGCCGGACGCCGGATCGTTCGCCACATATGGGCGACCGGTGAATTGTCGTTGCCGAGCCCTTCTTCCGGCTGCCTGAAGTGCCGGCCGATGACGTCCTCGAAATCCTCGATCTCGACCACCACGTCCGGGTCGAACGAATAGAGGTCGTTAAGGCAGATCTGCCGCGCCGACATGTACCATTTGTGGTTCCGGGCGCGCTTGTAGTCTTCCTGGATATAGGGTTCGCCGCGATAATCCGCGCCGAACCTCTGGGCGTACACATCCGGATATTCGTAGCCGACGGATTCGTCCGGATAGAACCGCAGGCACTGGTGCATCTTGATCGCCCAGGAAACCTCCTCGTCGACATAGGGCTCCAGCATCTGCGCGCCCCAGTAGCCGTGATCGGGCCGGAAGAAGGCGATCACCGAGATGTCGTGCAGCAGGCAGGCCAGCACCATCTTCTCCGGCAGGCCGTTCTTCCGCGCGAGATTCGCGCTCTGCAGCAGATGCTGTTTCGACGGGCCGAAGCGGTATTTGAAGAAATCGACCAGTGTCGGCTTTTCCGGCATTTTCGGCAGGCGCGGGTCCTCGCCCATCAGCGACGGTTTCAGCTTGCCGTGGGCGAAGCCTCCCTTGTCGGTCCACTCGCCGTCGGCCAGCTTGTTGATCGCCGAACGGTAGATCATCAGTTCGCCGAGTTCCTGCATCTGCCTGAACTCCATCTCGTCGGCGATTTCGGAGGGGGATTTCGTCTGCGTCATGGCTCGCTGTTCCTTTTTCGGTATTCGTCCATTTTACGGGACGGAACGCGGAGGCGTCGACCGTAACCCGCAAAAAAACTGCCGGAAATCCTGTTGCCCCGGCGTCGGGACCGCGCTAGCGTTCTCCCGGTTGCTTTGAAAAGGAGCCACGCCATGAAAAAACTGACCATGATCGCGGTTGCCGGCCTGTTCGCGGCGGCGATGTCCACGTCGGCCATCGCCTGTAGCGGCCACAAGAGCCATACAGCCGATATCTCGAAGCCCTCCACGACCGCTGACGCGCCCACTATTACGCCGAAGCCCGGAACGGGCAGTTGAAGGCCTGACAGCCATCCATAGAACCGGGGCCCTGCGGTCCCGGTTTTCTTTTCGGGAATATTTGTTTCGCCCCGGCTCTCGAAGGCGGCGCGCGGCCGGTTTCCACCGGAATACTTGAATTTGCGGCGCTGCAGGCGTATGTGATCGCCTTCCTGACGGGACGCCCCCGTCAGCCGATTTACAGCAGGATTGGGATCATGGGTTACAAGGTCGCGGTTGTCGGCGCTACCGGCAATGTGGGACGGGAAATGCTCCAGACTCTGGCGGAGCGCGCCTTTCCGGTGGACGATATCGTCGCGCTGGCCTCCGAGCGGTCTGCGGGGCGCGAAGTATCGTTCGGCGAAAACGATATCCTGAAAGTCCGGGCGCTTGACGATTTCGATTTCAAGGGTTTCGATGTCGCCCTGTTCAGCCCCGGCGCCAAGGTTTCCGCCGTCCACGCGCCGCGCGCCGCCAAGGCCGGCTGCGTCGTCATCGACAATACGTCGCAGTTCCGCATGGACCCCGACGTGCCGCTGGTGGTGCCCGAGGTCAATCCCCAGGACATCGAGAAGCACACCAAGCGCAACATCATCGCCAACCCCAACTGTTCGACCATCCAGATGGTCATGGCGCTCAAGCCGCTGCATGACGCGGCGAAAATCCGCCGGGTGGTTGTCTCGACCTACCAGTCGGTTTCGGGCGCGGGCAAGGACGCGATGGACGAGCTGTTCAACCAGACGCGCGGCATCTTCGTGAACGATCCGATCGTGAAAGAGCAGTTCACCAAGCAGATTGCGTTCAACGTCATTCCCCATATCGACGTGTTCATGGACGACGGCTCGACCAAGGAAGAATGGAAAATGACGGTCGAGACGCGGAAGATCCTCGACCGCGACATCGCCGTGCAGGCGACCTGCGTGCGCGTGCCGGTGTTCATCGGTCACGGCGAAGCGGTGACGGTCGAGTTTGCCAACGAACTGTCGGTGGAGCAGGCGCGCGGCCTGCTTCGGGCCTTCCCCGGCGTCGCGGTGGTCGACCACCGGGCGGACGAAGGTTACGTCACCCCGGTGGAATCCGCAGGAGACGACTACGTCTATGTCAGCCGCATCCGCAAGGATCCGACGGTCAGGCACGGGCTGAGCTTCTGGGTGGTCGCCGACAATCTCCGCAAGGGCGCGGCGCTCAATGCGGTTCAGATCGCGGAAACCATGTATGGCATCCAGCCGCTGGATTCGACCGGCGACGACCTGCTGACCATGACCGTGGATCAGGGCGCGGAATAGGGCATCAGCCGCGCGGCATCACGGCAGGGCGATCAGCCGGCCGACGGCGCTGTCCGGCGCCATGGCGCCGATCAGGATGAATGCGCCGCAGGCGAAGATGAGTGCCGCCGAAACCCGGTTGACCCAGAGCACCGGAAAATCGCCGACGAACCGGTTGCACAGGGCCGTCATGCCGGCCAGGGCGAGCCACCAGGCCAGTGCGCCCGCAAGGACGCCGGCGACGAGAGACAGCTCCGCGCTGGCGCTTTCGCTTGCCGATGCCACGCCGATGGCGGCGAACACCACGCCAAAGGCCAGAAGGGTCATCGGGTTGGTTATGGTGATGACGAGCGCGGACAGAAAATCGCCGGCCAGATTGCCGGCGACGCTGCCGCCCTGGTCGGGCTGGCGGGAGAGCATCATGCGCGCCGCCATCGCAATCAGGACGAGTCCGCCGACCACCCTGAACGGCGTCTGATGGGCGTACAGGATGTCGGTGATGAAGCCGACGCCGTAGGCCGCGATGACGCCATAGAACATGTCTGCCAGCGCCGCGCCCGTTCCGGTCGCGATCCCCGACAGGAGGCCGTTGGCGATGGTGCGGCGGATGCAGAGAACGGCGACGGCGCCGACGGGCGCTGCGACGGCGAAACCGGCGGCGATCCCTTTCACGAAAAAAACCAGCGGTTCCATGGGCGTCCCGAAATTCGGGCGACATTCTCGCCCGCTTTCCGATTCGATGTCGAGCGGACGTCCCGGCCCGCCAAGATCGGTTGACCGTCCCGCGGGATCGGCGACGGCTCCAGGCGGTCGAGGTCGGGGTCGAACCGGCATGGGCCGGCGCCGGAATGAGGGGCCTGTGCGGTGCGGCCCCGAACGGCGTCGGATCGTTTGCCTCGACAGGGCGGGCAAGACCGTCGGCGAGCGCGTCCGACATGCCGCATGCACCCTCCGCGGGGGCATCGTGCCGTCGCCGTCCGGCTCTTGCGGCAGGCGATAGCGAAACCTATAACCGCGACATGGACGATATCCGCTCGATGCTTGACGACGGCCTGGCCCGGCACCGGGCCGGCGATCTGGCGGCGGCGGAAAATCTGTACAGGCAGGTCCTCGAACGGGATCCCGGAAACGGCGAAGCGCATCACCTGAGCGGCGTGCTGCGGTTCCAGACTGGCCGTCCGGAGGAAGCTGTCGACTCCTTTCGGCGCGCCCTGGCATCCGGTGCCGACGACCCCCGCATTCTTGCAAATCTGGGCGCCGCGGAGCTTGTTCTCGGGCGGCTCGACAGCGCCATCGCGACGCTGGAGCAGGCGGCGTCCGCAGCGCCGGAAACCCCGCAACTTCTGGTCAATCTCGGCACCGCCTATCGCCAAGCCGGCCGGTACGACGACGCGAAAGCCGCCTGCGAACAGGCCGTAGAGAGGTTTCCCGACGATCCGGCCGCGCATTGCAATCTGGCGGTTGCCCTTCTGTCTCGCGGCCGGTACCAGGAAGCGCTGGCCGCCGCCGAATCGTCCGTTTCGCTGGCGCCCGACGACGCGGAATGTCTGAATACGCTGGGATCGGCCTTTCTGGCCTGCGAGCGGCGCGACTGCGCAATCGAAACTTTCCGCAAGGCGGTGGCCATAGCCCCTCAGATGGCCGAGGCCGCGCGCAATCTGGCCCTCGCCTTACAGGAATCGCGCCGGTACGAACAGGCCGCAGCGCAGTACGAATCCGTTATCGGGCGGTGGCCCGACGACGCAGCGGCGCATGCCGGTCTGGCTCGCACCCGGCGGCTTCAGGGGCGGCTGGGGGACGCCATCGAAAGCGGCCGGACAGCGGTTGCCCTGAACCCGTCAAGTCCCACCTACCTGTCCAATCTTCTGTTCTGTCTCATCGGGAGCCCGGACCAGGACGGGATGTCCCTCAAGGCGGAGCACGCGCTCTGGAACAGCCGTTTCGCATCCTCTCCGCCATTCCGGCGCCATGAAAACAGCCGCGATCCGGAACGAATCCTCCGGGTCGGGCTCGTGTCACCCGACTTTCGGGACCATCCGGTCGGTCGGATCGTCGAACCTGTCCTGCGCGCGCTCAATCCGGACCGCATTCACATTGTCTGCTATTCCGATGCCGTGGGCAGGGACGAGATCGGCCGGCGGCTGGCGGACAGGTACGAATTTTCGGACCTTGTCGGGATGCGGGATGCGGCCGCGGCAGACCGGATCCTGTCCGACGGGATCGATATTCTGGTCGATCTGGCCGGGCACAGCGCAAGGAACCGCCTTGGCGTCTTCGCGCTTAGGCCCGCGCCGGTGCAGGCAAGCTGGCTCGGCTATATGTCGACCACGGGCGTTTCGGCGATCGATTACACGATCGGCGACGCAGTTCATGCCCCCGAGGAATTCGACGGTCATTTCACGGAACAGGTCTGGCGGCTGCCGCGCGATCTTGCATGCCTGCCGCCGCCGGACGACGCGCCGCCGGTTGTCGAAGCCCGTCGGGTCGGGGAGGCCGTCGTCTTCGGCAGTTTCAACAACCCGGGAAAGGTCACCGACCGGGCGATTGAACTCTGGGCCCGCATTCTGGGGAATGCGCCCGGATCGGTTCTGCTCATGCGCTATGCGGGGTGCGAGGATGCGACGGTCCAGTCCGGCTTCAGGGCGCGTTTCGGCGAACGCGGCATCGATCCGGATCGCCTGAGGTTCGAAGGTTCGTCCTCCTATCGGGATGCGCTCGACGCCTATAATCGCGTCGACGTCGCGCTCGATACGTTTCCCTATTCCGGCACCATGACGACCATGGAGGCCCTCTGGATGGGCGTTCCCGTTGTTGCTCTGGCGGGGGACCGCATGGTCGCGCGACAGGCCGCCGCGCATCTGACGGCGGCAGGGCTCGGCGAGCTGGTTGGCGGCGACGCCGAGGAATATGTCCGGTTCGCGACCGGTCTGGCCGAGGACTTCGCCCGGCGGGCGGCTCTTCGAAAGGAGCTCCGCGAAAGGCTGGCCCGATCGGAACTGATGGACGCGGAAGGTCTGGCGCGGGCGCTCGAAGATGCCTGGCGCGGCATGTGGCGGCGATGGTGCCTGGCCGGATAGCCGCCCTGCGCGGAAAAAGTTAGGCTCGTTCAAACAAGGGAGGATTCCATGCCGAATGCCGACGAACCCGTAGCACGCCCCCGGCGCAGCGCGCTTTACATGCCCGGCGCCAACGAACGCGCGCTCGAGAAAGGGCGCGAGGTCGCCGCCGACGTGCTGATCATGGACCTCGAGGACGGCGTCGCGCCGGAAGCGAAGGAGGAGGCCCGTCAGCGCATCGTCCGGATGGTTGGCGAGGGCGGTTATGGACGGCGCGAGCTGGCGGTTCGCGTGAACGGCTTCGGGACCCGGTGGCATGCGGCCGATATCGCCGCCATGGCGACCGCAGGTATCGATGCGGTCGCGCTGCCGAAAGTCGACGAGCCGTCGACGGTGGCTGCGGTGGCGAGGGCGCTGGACGACGCGGGAGCGCCGCCGACGCTCCGGATCTGGTGCATGATCGAGACCGCGCGCGGCGTTCTCAATGCCAACGCCATTGCCGCGTCGCACGCGCGCATGGGGGCGCTGATGATCGGCTCCGCGGACCTGACCAAGGATCTGCGGGCGCTTCAGACGCCGGATCGTCTGCCGCTGGTCACCAGCATCCAGCTCGTCATCCTTGCGGCCCGCGCCAACGGTCTGACGGTGCTGGACGCGCCGTTTTTCGATCTGTCCGACGATGACGGGTTTCGCGCGTCCTGCCGCCAGGGACGCGAGTTCGGGTTCGACGGCAAGACCCTGCTTCATCCGAAAACGATTGCCGATGCGAATGCGGCGTTCGGACCGTCGGAGGACGAAATCGCCTGGGCGCACCGGATCACCGAGGCGCACCATGCGGCTCTCGCCGAGGGCAAGGGCGTTACGCTGGTCGACGGGCAGCTGATCGAAGGGCTGCACGTTGCGGAAGCGCAGCGTTTGGTGCAGCTGGCCGATACCATCAAGGCACTGGAAGCGGAAAGCGGCTCCTAGCCGGGCAGACCGGGCCGCGATGTTTCATCCCTGAAGGTCAAGACGCCGGGTCCGTGAGGACCCGGCGTCCCGGAAGCCCGGACGGGCAACTGGCCGCGGGAACGCCCGGACGACTGCGGTGGACGGCCTCGGCATGACGTCCAGCGCGGCGTCGCGGCGGCGGACCGCAGGCGGTCCCGATGCCGGCCGGACGCCAGTCCGGAACGAAAGGTCTCTGACGGTATCTCCCGCGCCGGGCGCCAGGTGCGGCCGCGGCGAGACGGCGGCACGGGCATGTCCCGGCGGGAGGGAGATGCGTCTCTCAGCGGCGAGAGAAGACCCTCCGGCGATGCGTTCCGTCCAATAGGGAGGCCCAGGACATTCCGCATCGCAACCGGCTTATTTGCCCTGCTCCGGTTCGCCGTTCCGGTGGACCGGCGGCGGAGTACGGCGCGCAAGCCGGCGATCCGACCCCTGTCCGTCGGGGGGCGGCCGTTCCGTCGTTCGACGCAACCGGCCGTCCTGCGAACAGGCGTCGCATCAGCGTTCCCGCGTAGGTCGAATGCTGACCGCGCAACGGCGCAGGATCAATCCGGAGGTCGGAAATCCCGCCAGTTTTCTGTGTACAGAATTCGGGTATTCCCCAAACGTCCAACAGCTTGTCCACATTTTCGCCCACAATCCGGATACCGGGCTGCAGCGGAAAACCCCGATTCGGACGAGCTAAGGCCATAATCCCAAACGAAATTCGGGCTAAATTTTCGATCGGCGTGAGAGACGGGTTTGACGAATCTCCCTAGGGGGGCTAAACCGGACCCGAAACGGCGGAATCGTTCGATTCCGGCATGAACTTTTGAGGGCATTCGTTATGGCAACGGGTGGTCAACCGGGCAACCGCCCGCTTTCGCCCCATCTTCAGGTTTACAAGCCGCAGATTACCTCCGTTCTTTCCATTTTCCACCGCATGACAGGGGTAGCGCTTGCGGTCGGGACATTGGTGCTGGTCTGGTGGCTGGCGGCGGCAGCGGCGGGCGGAGAGACGTTTGCGAACGCGCAATCGGTCATCGGGGCGTGGTACGGAAGGCTTCTTCTGTTCGGCTGGTCGTTCGCCCTGTTCTATCATCTCTGCAACGGCATCCGGCATCTTTGCTGGGACATGGGGCGCGGATACGAACTTGAAACCGTCGCGAAATCCGGCTGGGCGGTTGTGGTGTGCGCCGTTGGCCTGACACTCGTCGCCTGGGTTTGGGGTTATAGTGCAATGGGGGCCTTTTGATGTCTCTCAGAACGGATCTCGGAAAGGTCCGCGGACTCGGTTCCGCGAAGGAAGGCGTTGCGCACTGGTGGGCGCAGCGTCTGACCGCCATCGCCCTGGTGCCGCTCGTTCTCTGGTTCGTGTCGCAGGTGGTTGGACTCGCGGGTGCCGACCTTGCCGCCGTCCGGGCCTGGATCGCGAGCCCCGTCGTGGCGGTCCTGCTGGTGTTGCTGCTAGGAACGACGTTCCATCATGCGCAGCTTGGCCTGCAGGTCGTAATCGAGGATTACGTCCATGGCGAAGCCTGCAAGGTCGCCAGCATCATCATTGTCAAGTTTCTGTCCGTGGCGCTGGCGGCGGCGGGGATTTTCTCTGTTCTCAAGATAGCGTTCGCCGGTTAGGGCGACAGCGGGAAAAATGGCGAATTCAGGCAAGGCATACGATGTCATCGATCACGCCTACGATGTGGTCGTAATAGGGGCCGGCGGCGCGGGGTTGCGGGCGACTTTCGGACTGGCGCTCAAGGGCCTCAAGACGGCCTGCATCACCAAGGTTTTTCCGACGCGAAGCCACACCGTCGCGGCGCAGGGCGGCATTTCGGCAGCGCTCGGCAACATGGGCAAGGACGACTGGCGCTGGCATTTCTACGATACGGTCAAGGGCGCGGACTGGCTCGGAGACCAGGACGCCATCGAATACATGTGCCGCGAGGCGATGCCGTCGGTGATCGAGCTTGAACATTACGGCGTGCCATTCTCCCGCACCGAGGACGGCCGGATCTATCAGCGACCGTTCGGCGGGATGACCACCGAATACGGCGAAGGGCCGGCGGCCCAGCGCACCTGCGCCGCCGCCGACAGGACGGGCCACGCCATCCTGCACACGCTCTATCAGCAGTCTCTCAGGAACCAGGCGGAGTTCTTCATCGAATATTTCGCGCTCGACCTGATCAGGGATTCAGACGGCAAGATCGCGGGTGTGATGGCGTGGAACCTGGATGACGGCACCATCCACCGGTTCCAGGCGCACATGGTGATCATTGCAACCGGCGGATACGGACGGTGCTACTTCTCCTGCACCGGCGCGCATACCCAGACCGGCGACGGCAGCGCCATGGTGCTGCGCGCGGGCCTGCCGTTGCAGGACATGGAATTCATCCAGTTCCATCCGACCGGCATCTACGGCGCCGGCGCGCTGATCACCGAGGGCGTGCGCGGCGAGGGCGGCTATCTGACCAATTCCGAGGGCGAGCGCTTCATGGAACGCTATGCGCCCAACGCCAAGGATCTCGCCTCGCGCGATGTCGTCAGCCGGTCGATGACGGTCGAGATGAACGAAGGGCGCGGCTGCGGTCCGGACAAGGATTATATCCATCTGCATATCGAACATCTGGAACCGCACGTCATCGCCGAGCGCCTGCCCGGCATTTCGGAAACCGCCAAGATTTTTGCCGGTGTCGACGTGACGCGGGAGCCGATCCCGGTCCTTCCGACGGTCCATTACAACATGGGCGGCGTGCCGACCAACTATCTGGGCGAAGCGTTGCAGCCGGTGGGAGACGACCCCGATGTCGTGATTCCCGGCCTGATGGCGGTCGGCGAAGCCGCCTGCGTTTCGGTTCACGGGGCGAACCGGCTGGGTTCCAACTCGCTGCTCGACCTGGTGGTGTTCGGACGCGCTGCGGCGGACCGCTGCGCGGAAATCGTCAAGCCGGGCCAGAAACATCCCGAACTGCCGGGCGATGCCGGCGAGCAGGCGCTCGACTGGCTCGATTCGCGCCGCCACGCCAGCGGCTCGATCCCGACCGCCGACCTGCGGCTCGAAATGCAGCGCGCCATGCAGGCGCATTGCGCGGTGTTCCGCACCGAGGAAATCATGCAGGAAGGCGTCGACAAGATGGCGCAGGTCTGGGCGAAAAAGGACGATCTCAATGTCTCCGACCGCGGCATGATCTGGAATTCCGATCTGGTCGAAACGCTGGAATTCGACAATCTTCTGGCGCAGGCGCTGGTCAGCATCCACGGCGCCATCAACCGCAAGGAAAGCCGCGGCGGCCACGCGCGCGAGGATTATCCCGACCGCGACGACGAGACCTGGATGAAGCACACCGTCGCCTGGCTGAATGACGACGGCACTTCGCGGTTCGAATACCGGCCCGTCCATAACAACACGCTGACCGACGACGTAGAGCCCGTGCCGCCCAAGGCGCGCGTTTACTGAGAGCAGAGGCCCCCCGACATGGTTGAATTCAATCTGCCCGCCAATTCGAAGATCCAGAAGGGCAAGACCCACAAGGCGCCCGACGACGCGACCAACGTCCGCAATGTCAGGGTTTACCGGTGGGACCCCGATTCGGGCGAGAATCCGCGCGTCGACACCTATGAGGTCGACATGGACAAGTGCGGCCCGATGGTTCTGGACGCGCTGATCAAGATCAAGAACGAGATGGACCCGTCTCTGGCCTTCCGCCGGTCCTGCCGCGAAGGCGTGTGCGGATCGTGCGCGATGAATGTCGACGGCACCAACACGCTGGCCTGCATCAAGGATTGCAAGGATATCGACGGCGATATCGCGGTGTATCCGCTGCCCCACATGGAGGTGGTGAAAGACCTCGTCCCCGACCTCAAGCGCGCCTATGCGCAGTACGCCTCGGTCGAGCCGTGGCTGAAAACCAAGACCCCGCCGCCGCCCGACCGCGAGCGGCTGCAAAGCCCGGAAGAACGGGCCAAGCTCGACGGGCTGTGGGAATGCGTCCTGTGCTTTTCCTGCTCGACCTCATGCCCGAGCTACTGGTGGAATGGCGACCGCTATCTTGGCCCGGCAGCCCTGCTGCAGGCCTATCGCTGGATCGCCGATTCGCGCGACGAGGAGACCGGCGAACGGCTCGACGATCTGGAAGATCCGTTCCGGCTCTATCGCTGCCACACCATCATGAACTGCACCAACACCTGCCCCAAGCATCTCAACCCGGCGAAGGCGATCGGCGAGATCAAGAAGGCGATGGTGGAACGGCGGTAGGCCGCGGTTTTCCGGTCCGATAGCGACTTATGGCAGGGGCGGGTTTGAAACCCGCCCTTTGCACGTTCAGCGACATTGTCGCCCCGCATTTGATGCGGGGTCCATCTTTCAGGCCGGGCCATGGACCCCCGACCGCACGGCCATCGCCCCTTGTCCCCGGCGATGATTTTGTCAGGCAGTCGACGCCGGGAGTCCGCCCTCTGGATTGCCTGCCGGGGGCGTCAAACCATCGCGTCGATTTCAGCGTCGGTCGGGAAGGTGTGGGTCTTCAGGCCCGACCATTTCAGGTCTCCGTCGATGGTGATTTCGAACGCGGCGATGCGCCCGCCGAACATTTCGATATCGTTCTCCGACACTTTTCCCGAGGCGATGAACCGCTCCCTCGCACGGAGGGCGTCGGGTTCGTAGTCTCACATCTGGCAGTATTCGATCGTGATCTTCATGCCGCGCTCCGTTTTTGCGTTCGGTGTGGATGGTGACGTCATGCCCGGGCGTCGGGCAAGGCACATTTGCGCGATTTCGCGAATTTGCAGCCGGCCCGGCCCGACCGGCCCGAAAAATCCGCCTTTTTCTTGCTCTTGAAGGTGAAAAGCGTTACCAACCGCCCGTCTTTCACCATATTTCGATCCAACCGGGGAATTTCTCATGGCACGCAACAAGATCGCCCTCGTCGGGGCAGGCAATATTGGCGGTACGCTGGCGCATCTCGCCGGTCTCAAGGAGCTGGGCGACGTCGTCATGTTCGACATCGTCAAGGGCGTCCCCGACGGCAAGGCGCTCGATCTTGTCGAATCCTCGCCCATCGAGGGTTTCGATTCCAACATGAAGGGCGCGTCGAGCTATTCCGCCATCAAGGGCGCTGACGTGGTGATCGTGACGGCCGGCGTCGCCCGCAAGCCGGGCATGAGCCGCGACGACCTGATCGGCATCAACACCAACGTCATGCGGCAGGTCGGCGAGGGCATCAGAAAGAACTGCCCGATGGCGTTCGTCATCTGCATCACCAACCCGCTCGACGCCATGGTCTGGGCGCTGCGCGAGGCCTCCGGGCTTCCCGCGAACCAGGTCGTCGGCATGGCTGGAATCCTTGATTCGGGCCGCTTCCGCTATTTCCTCGCCGACGAGTTCAACGTTTCGGTTCAGGATGTGACGGCTTTCGTACTGGGCGGTCACGGCGACACGATGGTGCCGCTGCCCCGCTATTCCACGGTTGCCGGCATTCCGCTGCCCGACCTGATCAAGATGGGCTGGACCACCAAGAAGCGGCTTAACGAAATTGTCCAGCGCACGCGCGACGGCGGCGCCGAAATTGTCCAGCTTCTGGGCACTGGTTCGGCTTTTTACGCGCCGGCCTCGTCCGCGATCCAGATGGCCGAAGCCTATCTCAAGGACCAGAAGCGGGTTCTGCCCTGCTGCGCCTATCTCAACGGGCAATATGGCGTCAAAGGGCTCTATGTCGGCGTTCCCGTTGTGATCGGCGCCAATGGGGTCGAGCGGATCATCGAGATCGAGCTGAACGCATCCGAAAAGAAGGCGTTCGACGAATCGGTGTCTGCGGTGCGCGGGCTTGTCGACGTCGTCAAGAAAATGTCGGCTGCGAAGAAGGCGCCCCGAAAAGCCGCCAGGAAGGCAGCGGCGAAGAAGTAGCGCCGAACGGGGTTTGAACCGCGACTTTCGACGACGGGGCGGTAACAGCCTGTTAACCGCCATCGTTGTTAACTATATTTTTGGTTTAAGCCCCCGACAGTCGGATAAGGGCCGGAATACATGAACATTCACGAATACCAGGCGAAGGAACTGCTGCGGAAATTCGGCGTGGCGGTCCCGAAGGGCGGTATTGCCTACACCCCGGACGAAGCCGTTTCTGCCGCCGAAGCGCTCGGCGGGCCGGTCTGGGTCGTCAAGGCGCAGATACATGCCGGCGGCCGCGGCAAGGGCGGCGGCGTCAAGCTCGCCCGATCGCTTGACGAGGTCAGAACGCTGGCCGGCGAGATGATCGGCATGACGCTGGTCACGCATCAGACCGGACCGGCCGGCAAGGAAGTCAGCCGGGTCTATGTCGAAGACGGCTGCGATATCGAACGCGAGCTCTATCTCGGCATGCTCATCGATCGGGCGACCAGCCGGATCACCATCATGGCGTCGACCGAAGGCGGCATGGACATCGAACAGGTCGCGGCGGAAACGCCCGAGAAAATCCTCAAGGTCGAGATCGATCCCGTCGCCGGAATGCAGCCGTTCCATGGCCGAAAGATCGCTTTCGGGCTGGGGCTCGAGGGAAATCAGGTCCGTTCGGCCGTTAACTTCCTCTCCGGCATGTACCGCGCCTTCGTGGAGCTCGACGCGTCCATCGTTGAAATCAATCCGCTGGTGGTCACCGGCGACGGCGACGTCATCGCGCTCGACGCCAAGATGAATTTCGACGACAACGCGCTGTTTCGTCACAAGGAGGTCGGGGAACTTCGCGACGAGAGCGAAGAGGATCAGACCGAGCTCGAGGCCGCCAAGTACGACCTGAACTACGTGAAGCTCGACGGCAATATCGGCTGCATGGTGAACGGGGCCGGGCTGGCCATGGCGACGATGGACATCATCAAGCTCTATGGCGGCGAGCCCGCCAACTTTCTCGACGTGGGAGGCGGCGCGTCGCGCGAGCGCGTGGCGGCGGCCTTCAAGCTGATCCTGTCGGACCCGAACGTCGAAGGCCTTCTGATCAATATCTTCGGCGGCATCATGCGCTGCGACGTCATCGCCGAGGGCGTTGTCGCGGCAGCCCGCGAGGTCAGTCTCACCGTGCCGATGGTGGTCCGGCTGTCCGGCACGAATGCGGATCAGGGAAAGGTCATTCTGGAACAGTCCGGCCTGCCGATCATCGCGGCTGACGATCTGGCGGACGCCGCCGAAAAGGCGGTCAATGCGGCGAAGGAGGCGGCCTGATGTCGGTTCTGGTCGACAGAAACACAAAGGTCATCTGCCAGGGTTTTACCGGATCGCAGGGCACCTTCCATTCCGAGCAGGCAATCGCTTACGGCACGAAGATGGTCGGTGGCGTTACGCCCGGCAAGGGCGGTGAAAGCCATCTCGGGCTTCCCGTGTTCGACACGGTTGCGGAAGCGGTCGCGGAGACCGGCGCGAACGCGAGCGTCATCTACGTTCCGCCGCCATACGCCGCGGACGCCATTCTGGAAGCAATCGACGCGGAATTGCCGCTGGTCGTCTGCATTACCGAGGGAATTCCGGTAATCGACATGATTGCGGTCAAGCGCGCCCTGTCGGGATCGACGACCCGTCTGGTCGGGCCCAACTGCCCGGGCGTCATCACGCCGGACGAGTGCAAGATCGGCATCATGCCCGGCAACATTCACAAGCGAGGCAGGATCGGCATCGTATCGCGGTCGGGAACCCTGACATACGAAGCCGTGGCGCAGACCACCGCCGCGGGGCTGGGGCAGTCGAGCTGCATCGGAATCGGCGGCGATCCCATCAACGGCACCAATTTTATCGATTGTCTTGAAATGTTTCTGGCCGACGACGAAACCGAAGGCATCGTCATGATCGGCGAAATCGGCGGTTCGGCCGAGGAAGACGCCGCCGAATTTCTCGCCGCTTCGAAAACCGGCAAGCCTGTCGTCGGCTTTATCGCCGGCGTGACGGCGCCGCCGGGCCGGCGCATGGGGCATGCGGGGGCGATCATCTCGGGCGGCAAGGGCGGCGCAGGGGACAAGATCGAGGCGATGAAGAGCGCGGGTATTACGGTAGCCGAATCGCCTGCGGCACTTGGATCGACGATGGCTGAGGTCATGAAAGGCTGATCGCAGCCGGTTTTTCGATAACAGGCAGCTGTCTTGGCGGGCTGAACCCAAACCTGGCGTAACAGGCGGACTAAACATGTCTATCTCGGCATTCGAGCAAAGTTCCTTTCTGGCGAGCGCTAATTCCGCTTTCGTCGAGGATCTCTATGCGCGCTATCTGGAGAACGCCCAGTCGGTGCCCGAATCGTGGAGGTCTTTCTTCGACGGGCTGGAGGAAGAGGCGCCGACCGTCCTGAGATCTCTGTCCGGCGCAAGCTGGGCGCCGCGCGGGCGGCGCATCATCGGCACGAACGGGGTGGCCGAGATCGAGCCTCCGCAGAAAGCCAACGGGCAGGCGGGCGCGCGCGCGCCGGTCGTCGACAGCGGAGAGGTGCGGGCCGATACGATCCGGTCGCTGCGCGCGCTGATGCTGATCCGCGCCTATCGCGTGCGCGGACACCTGCTGGCCGATCTCGATCCGCTCGGTCTTCACGAATACGACAAGAACGACGAGCTGGATTACCGGTCCTACGGCTTTACGGAAGCCGACCTTGACCGGCGTATCTTCATCGATGGCGTTCTGGGTCTCGAATTCCCGACGCTGCGCGAGATCATGGCGCGGGTGGAAGAAACCTATTGCGGCACGATCGGCGTCGAATACATGCACATGTCGGGCACCGCCGAGAAACAATGGATACAGGAACGCATCGAGGAAGCGCATAACCGCACCGAGTTCACCCAGCGCGGCAAGGCGGCGATCCTCGAACGCCTCACCGAGGCCGAGGGTTTCGAGAACTACCTGAACGTCAAATATCCGGGCGCCAAACGCTTCGGGCTGGACGGCGGCGAGTCGCTGATCCCGGCGCTCGAACAGATCCTCAAGCGCGGCAGCCAGCTCGGCATCGAAGAGGTGGTGATCGGCATGCCGCATCGCGGCCGGCTGTCGGTGCTGGCCAACGTGATGAACAAGCCGTACCGCGCGATCTTCGCCGAGTTCCAGGGACAGTCGGCGAACCCGGAAGAAGTCCAGGGGTCCGGCGACGTCAAATACCATCTGGGCACCTCGGCCGACGTCTCGTTCGACGACAGGAACGTGCATCTTTCGTTGTCGCCCAACCCGTCGCATCTCGAAGCGGTCAACCCGGTGGTCGTCGGCCGGGTCCGCGCCAAACAGCACCAGCTCAAGGACAAGGAACGGCGGCGGGTAATGGGCATCCTGATGCACGGCGACGCGGCGTTCGCCGGACAGGGGCTCGTGCCCGAAACCTTCGCGCTTTCCGACGTGCGCGGTTACCGGACGGGCGGGACCATTCATTTCGTGGTGAATAACCAGATCGGCTTTACCACGAACCCGCGCCAGTCGCGTTCGTCTCCCTACCCGTCGGATGTGTCCAAGGTCGTCCAGACGCCGATCTTTCATGTCAACGGCGACGACGTTGAATCTGTCGTTCACGTCGCCCGGATCGCCACCGAGTTCCGTCAGGAATTCCGCAAGGACGTCGTGATCGACATGTGGTGCTACCGCCGGTTCGGCCACAATGAAGGCGACGAGCCGATGTTCACCCAGCCGGTCATGTACCGGCAGATCGCCGATCACCCCAGCACGCGGACAATCTATGCCCGGAAGCTGGTTGCCGAAAACAGCATCTCCGAGGACGAGGCCCGGCGGGTCGAGGACGACGTCCGCAAGGAGCTGGATGACGATTTCGAGGCGGCGTCTTCGTACCGTCCCAACAAGGCCGACTGGCTCGACGGGTACTGGGCGCATCTCAATGTCGCGCCCACGCTCGAGGAAAGACGCGGCAAGACCGGTGTTCCCCTCAAGAAGCTTAAGGAAATCGGCGCAGCGCTGGTGCGCGTGCCGGAGGGCTTCAATCTCAACGCGAAGCTCGCGCGCTTCATGTCGGCGCGCGCGAAAATGATCGAGACGGGCGAGGGTATCGACTGGGCGAGCGCCGAAGCCCTCGCCTTCGGTACGCTGCTGGACGAGGGTCGACTGGTTCGCCTGTCCGGACAGGACGTGCAGCGCGCGACGTTCTCGCAACGGCATGCCTATCTGATCGATCAGGACACCGAAGAACCGTACATCCCGCTCGAAAACATCCGCGAAGGGCAGGGGCGCTTCGTAGCCCATAACAGCCCGCTGTCGGAAGCGGCCATTCTGGGTTTCGAATACGGGGTCAGCCTGGTGGAACCGGAAGCGCTGGTGATGTGGGAGGCCCAGTTCGGCGATTTCGCCAACGGCGCCCAGGTCATCATCGATCAGTTCATCTCGTCCGGCGAAAGCAAGTGGCTGCGCATGTCCGGCATCGTGATGCTGCTGCCGCACGGCTACGAAGGCCAGGGGCCGGAGCATTCCTCCGCTCGCCTCGAACGCTATCTGCAGCTTTGCGGGGAAGACAACATGCAGGTTGTCATGCCGTCGACGCCGTCCAACTACTTCCATGTGCTGCGGCGGCAGATTCACCGCAATTTCCGCAAGCCCCTGATCGTGATGACGCCCAAGTCGCTTCTGCGGCACAAGGCCTGCGTTTCGACCTTCAGGGACATGGGGCCGAAGAGCTGTTTCCATCGGGTTCTTCCCGAGACGGATGAACTGGTAGCGGAGGCGAAGGTCAAACGCGTCGTTCTGTGTTCCGGAAAGGTCTATTACGACCTGCATGCCGAGCGCGCCGAGCGCGGGATCGACGATATCACGCTGGTTCGTCTGGAGCAGATCTATCCCTTCCCGCGTATTTCGCTGGCGGCGGAACTCAAGCGCTATCCCAAGGCCGAGGTCGTATGGTGCCAGGAAGAGCCGGAGAACATGGGCGCGTGGAGCTTCGTCGATCGCCGGATCGAGAATTTGCTCGACGAGATCGGCGGCAAGGCCAGGCGGCCGGTTTATGTCGGCCGTGCCGAGGCGGCCTCGCCGGCGACCGGTCTGGCAAAGCGGCATAATCGCGAGCAGCAGAAACTGGTCGACGAGGCCCTGACGCTCTGATGCGGGAGCGCAGCGAACCTCGACGGCGCTGAAGGACGGAAAGATGGAAATCAGGGTTCCCCAACTTGGCGAATCGGTGGCGGAAGCCACGGTGTCGAAATGGTTCAAATCGGTCGGCGACGCCGTCAAGCGCGACGAGCCGATCTGCGAACTTGAAACCGACAAGGTGACGCTGGAAATTCCGGCTCCGGAAGCGGGGACGCTTCAGGAGATCGTTGCGAAAGAGGGGGCGGAAGTGGCGGTCGGCGCCGTGCTCGCCCTGGTCGGCGAGGGCGCAGCGGAACCGGCGCCATCGGCGAAGAAATCCGAACCTCCTGAAGCCGCACCTGCGAAGGCCGCGGCGGCCCCCGAACCGAGGCCTTCCGCAGCGGCAACGGGTTCGCACTCCCTGTCGCCGGCTGTCCGCAAGCTGGTGACGGAAAACGACCTCGACCCGTCGAAGATTTCCGGAAGCGGAAAGGACGGACGGCTGACGAAGGGAGACGTGCTCGCTCACCTCGAAAAGGGAGCGGATGAGGAAACCACGCCCGCGCCCGCGCCGCATGCCGAGGCATCGACCCCTGCCGACCCGCCGCTGGCGCGCGGCGAGGAACGCGTGCGCATGTCGCGGCTCCGCCGACGCATCGCCGAACGGCTGAAGGAGGCGCAGAACACTGCCGCCATGCTGACCACCTTCAACGAGGTGGACATGTCCGCGGTGATGTCGGCGCGCGAACGCTATCGCGAGAAATTCGAGAAGAAGCACGGCGTCCGGCTCGGTTTCATGTCGTTCTTCGCAAAGGCGTGCTCGGTTGCGCTCAAGGAAATCCCCGCGGTCAACGCGACGATCGACGGCGATGAAATCGTCTACCGTCATTTCGTCGATCTCGGCGTTGCGGTCGGCACCGAACAGGGGCTCGTGGTGCCGGTGCTGCGCGGCGCGGATTCGATGGGTTTTGCCGACATCGAAAAGGCGATCGGCGATCTGGGGCGGCGCGCCCGCGCGGGCGAACTGACCATGGCGGAACTCACCGGGGGCACCTTTACCATTACCAATGGCGGGGTCTACGGCTCCCTGATGTCGACGCCGATCCTGAATCCGCCGCAATCCGGCATTCTCGGCATGCACAAAATCCAGAACCGGCCGGTGGCCGTGGGCGACAATGTCGAGGTGCGGCCGATGATGTATCTCGCGCTGTCCTACGATCACCGCATCATCGACGGATCGGAGGCGGTGACGTTCCTTGTCCGCGTCAAGGAATGCATCGAAGAGCCCGAGCGCATTCTTTTCGACATCTGATATCGGGAAACGGAAATCCGGACGATGGCTGATAACGAATTCGATCTGATCGTCATCGGCGCGGGGCCCGGCGGCTATGTCGCGGCCATCCGCGCAGCCCAGCTCGGCATGACGGTGGCCTGCATCGACAAGCGCGCAACGCTCGGCGGCGCGTGCCTCAATGTCGGCTGCATCCCGTCCAAGGCGCTGCTGCAGAGTTCGGAAAAATATGTCGAGGCGACGGGGCATCTCGCAGAACACGGCATCAATGTCGGCAAGGTGGGACTCGACCTCAAAGCGATGCTGGGCCGCAAGGACAAGGTCGTTGACGGTCTGACCAAGGGTATCGATTTTCTGTTCAAGAAGAACAGGATCGAGCGCATTGTCGGCACCGCGCGGATCGCCGCGCCCGGCAGGGTCGAGGTGTCCGGGGCCAAAAAGCGTTCCCTTGCGGCGAAGCACATCCTGATTGCGACCGGGTCGGAATCGACCCCGCTTCCCGGCGTCGATATCGACGAGAAGAAGGTCGTGTCGTCTACCGGCGCGCTCGACCTCGCGAAAGTACCCAAACACCTGGTGGTGATCGGCGGCGGCTATATCGGGCTCGAACTCGGGTCCGTCTGGTCGCGCCTGGGCGCAAAGGTCACGGTGGTCGAATTTCTCGACCGGATCGTGCCCGCGATGGACGACGATGTTGCCGATGAGCTTTTCAAAACGCTGCAGAAGCAGGGGCTCGAATTCAGGCTTTCAACGAGGGTTACGTCGGCGAAGACCGCGAAGTCCGGCGTTTCGCTGACGGTCGAGCCCGCGGCGGGCGGCGATTCCGAAAACATCGATTGCGACGTGGTGCTGGTCTCGATCGGCCGGCGACCTTTTACCGCAGGGCTGGGGCTCGAGGATATTGGCGTTGCGACCGACGATCGCGGGTTCATTCAGGTGAACGAACGGTTCGAGACGTCGGTCGGCGGCATCTATGCCATCGGCGACGCGATCCCCGGCCCCATGCTGGCGCACAAGGCCGAGGACGAGGGCTTCGTGGCGGTCGAAATGATGGCCGGTCAGGCCGGCCATATCGATTACGACGCGATTCCGGCGGTGGTCTATACCGCGCCGGAGGCCGCTTCGGTGGGGGCGACCGAACAGCAGCTGAAGGAACGGGGTATCGATTACCGCGTCGGCAAGTTTCCCTTTATGGCCAATTCGCGCGCGCGCGCCTCGGGCGAGGATATGTCGGGCTTCGTCAAGATCATCGCGGATGCGAAGACCGACAGGATGCTCGGCGCGCATATCATCGGGTTGCATGCCGGCACGCTGATCGCCGAGCTGGCGCTCGCCATGGAATTCGCGGCATCGGCCGAAGACATCGCCCGCACCTGCCACGCGCATCCGACGCTGAACGAGGCCGTCAAGGAAGCGGCGCTCGCCGCATTCTCGAGGCCGATCCATATCTGATCCGCGCTTTCGTCCGTTCGCGAGCGGGTGTATGACGCCGCCATGAAGCGCGATGCCCGACACTATGTGATGCTGAGCCTGGGATGGGTTTTTATCATCCTGGGCTTCCTCGGCCTGTTCCTGCCGATTCTGCAGGGGATACTGTTTCTGGCCGTCGGCATGGTGATCCTCAGCCGGCGCTCTCCTCGCGTTCGCCTGTTGATCCGCAAGCTGGCGCGCAAATACCCGGCGTTTGGAAAGGCGCTCGCGGAAGCGCGCGTTCGCGCCGACCGGCTGCGCGCCCGATTTTCGACGCGGAAAGAGAAGTCGACGGAATGACTCCCAGATGATCTCGGGCACCCGTGGCCTCGGCTTCGTTCTCGCGCTCTGCGCCGCCGAAATATTCGGACTGTTCGGATTTGCGACCTTTCAAACGCTGATCCCGACTTTTCAAACCGAATGGGCGCTGAGCAATTCGCAATCAGGCTGGATCGCCGGCGTTTATTTTGCAGGCTATGTCGCTGCGGTGCCGGTGCTGACGAGCCTGACCGACCGTATCGCGCCGCGTCATGTGCTGGTCTGTTCGCTCGTCCTGTCGGCTTTATCTGCCCTGGCGTTTGCGTACTGGGCCGAAGGTTTTCTGAGCGCGATGGCGTTTCGTCTGTTGCAGGGCATAGGGCTGGCTGGCACGTACATGCCCGGTCTAAAGGCTCTGACGGATGCCGTCGGCGGCGATAAACAGTCTCGCTACGTATCGTTCTACACCGCCAGTTTCGGTATCGGTGTCGCGGCTTCCTATCTGCTGACAGGTTTCGCGGAGTCGCTTGCCGGCTGGGAAGCAGCTTTTATCGCCAGTGCAATCGGCGCGGCGATCGGTATCGTAGTCGTATTTTTCGTCCTGCCCTCGGACGCGCCTCCGGCCATCGACCGGCATTTGCTCGACGTTCGGCCGGTGCTCCGTAACCGCTCATCCATGGGCTATATCCTCGCCTATTGCGGCCATAACTGGGAGCTGTTCGCTTTTCGGTCCTGGGTGGTAGCGTTTCTGGTGTTCGCGATGGTCCGGCATCCCGGCAGCGCGTTCGCTGTCGAGCCAACCGTCGTAGCCGCCGCGCTGACGCTGCTTGGCATGCCGTCGAGCATTTTCGGCAACGAGCTGGCGATGAAAATCGGTCGCGGTCGGGCCATAACAATGATCGCCGCGCTTTCGGTGGGGCTGTCGCTCGTTATCGGAATCGCAGCGGGAACATCCTACGCGCTCGTGGTGGCGCTGTGTCTGTTCTACGGCCTGTTGCTGGCCGGCGATTCGGGCGCCATAACCGCCGGCGCAGTTGCCAGCGCAGGCGCGGGTGCGCGCGGCATCACGCTGGCGATGCATTCCTTTATCGGGTTCATGGGCGGTATTTTCGGTCCCGCCGTGGCCGGAATCGTACTCGATGCCGCAGGCACCGACAGCGTATTCGGCTGGGCGCTTGCCTTAGCCTCAATGGGGCTCGGCAGCGTTGCGGTGATTCTGGCTATCCGGTTAGGAAGGGTCAGGGATTAGCCGACGGTTACGCCGCCATGACCTCGGCTTCGTCGCTAATCGTCACCCGGCGCAGAAGACGGCGCTGGTCGCGCGGGAAGTCGGTCCTGGCGTGCAGCAGGCACCGGTTGTCCCACATGACGAGATCGCCCACCCGCCATTTGTGGGTGTAGATGAAACGGTCGTCCCGCTGCAGCGCATAAATCTCTTCCAGCATCGCGTTGCCCTCTTCTTCGTCGATGCCGACGATTTCCTCGGTCATCAGCGGGCAGACATAGACGGCGGTACGGCCGGTTTCCGGATGTTTGCGGAACACGGGGTGCGGATGGTGCGGCACTGCGTTGCGGTCGTACTTGTCGAATGTCTTCACGGTCGTGCCGAACTCGTAGCAGTTCATCGCCATCTTGCCGGCAAGTGCCGTCTTGATCCGTTCGGGAAGCGCCTCGTAGACCTTGTACTGGTTGGAGAACCGGGTGTCGCCGCCGACCGCGGGAACCTCCACGCCGTACAGGGTGGTCGCCTTGTGCGGATGGGCGAGATACGGCGTGTCGGTGTGCCACATCATCTCGCCGTCGGGATGGGCGCCGATGACCCGCCCGTCGACGCGCACGTTCGAGACGAGCATGATTTCATCGCTGGCGTATTTCGGATGCTGGCGGTCTTTCGGCCTGTTGTATTCGCCGATCTTGCCGAAATTGCCGCAGAAGGTCTTCTGGTCGGCAGGGGTCACGTCTTCCTGGCCGCGAAAAACGATGACCAGGTGGTCGAGCCACGCCTGGCGGATAACCGCCGCGTCTGCGGCCGGCAGCGGGTCCCTGATGTCGACGCCTGAAATTTCCGCGCCGCAGGCGTCCGAAAGCGGTGTAACGGTGACAGCCATCCTGATTCTCCCTCAATACATATGGGCGTTTGAGACTTTATAGCGCCGATTTGCCCTGCATTCACGTTCTAACAGACGGTCAGGCAGCGGTTTTTCTGGCCGGCGCGCCTTCCGCGATCGTCACGCGGCGCAGCAGGCGGCGTTCCTCGCGCGGAAAATTCCTTCGGGCGTGAAGCGTACAGCGATTGTCCCACATCACGAGATCGCCGAGCCGCCATTCATGCTCGTACAGGAAGCGCGGTTCCCTCTGAATGGAGAAGATTTCCTCCAGCACCGCCCGGCTTTCCTCCGCCGGCAGGCCGACGATTTCCTCCGTCATCAGCTCGTTTACGAAAACCGCGGGGCGGCCGGTCTCCCTGTGCGGCAGGAACACCGGATGAACGGCAGTCCGCGTTTCGGGCGCGTCGTACTTTTCCTTGGTCTTGATCGTGGTGCCGAACTCGTAGGCGTTATAGGCCTCCCGCCCGTCCAGCAGGGTTCGCAGACGTTCGGGCAGTTCGTCATAGACCTTGTACTGGTTGCAGAAGATCGTGTTGCCGCCCCTGCTCGGGATTTCCACGGCGAACAGCGTGGTTCCCTTGTGCGGGTTGCTGTCGTAGCCCGTGTCGGTATGAAACATCATCTCGCCGTCCGGGAGCGCGCCGATGGGGACGCCGTTCTCCCGGATATTGGAGACGAACATCACCGCGTGGTGGCGCGCTTCCATCGGCGCCGTGCGGAGCGAACTCGGCCGCATGTAATCGCCGACCGGGCCGAACGTCTCGGCGAAGCGGATCTGATCGTCGTCCGACAGTTCCTGGCCGGGGAACACCAGGACAAGATGATCGAGCCAGGCGCGGTAGATGGCGTCCGCATCTTCCCCGGAGATCGGCTTTCGGAGATCGATACCGGTAATTTCAGCGCCCAGCGCTTCCGAGGTTGGCGTTACGGTGACTGTCATGGCATCGGTCTTTGTCTGTTTCCCCAATCAAATCAGACCGGGGCCGCCGGATCAATCGGCTGCTCCTTTCGTTCTGGCCCGGGGATGGGCCGCGCTGTGGACCCGCATCAGGTGGTCTGAATCGACCTGGGTATAGCGCTGGGTCGTTGACAGCGAGGCGTGGCCCAGAAGTTCCTGAATGGTCCGAAGGTCGCCGCCTGCGCCCAGCAGGTGCGTCGCAAAGCTGTGACGCAGCGCATGGGGCGTCGCCGTTTCGGGGAGGCCGAGCCGCGCCCGGATGGCCCGCATCTGCCGCTGAACGACGCCGGCGTTGAGACGGGCGCCGCGTGCGCCGCGAAACAGCGGGTCTTTCTCCTCCGAACCGAATGGGCAGGCGTCGAGATAGTCCGCTATGGCCTGTCGCACGATCGGCAGGACCGGCACCACCCGCTGCTTGTTGCCCTTGCCGGTGACGACCATGGCATCTCCGTCCGGCGCATCGCCAATATCGAGGCTCAGCGCTTCGTCGATTCGAAGGCCGCAGCCGTAAAGCAGTGTAAACACCGCGACATCCCGTCTGGCGACCCAGGGCGTCTCCGACAGCGTCGCGGCGGTGCGGATGATGTCGATGGCGTCCTCTGCGCCGACCGGCTTCGGGATGGGAGCCTTGGGTTTCGGCGCTCGGACGGCCTTGATGGTCGCGTTGCTGACCAGGCCGGATTTTTCGAGGAAACGGAAAAAATTGCGCAGCGTCGACATGCAGCGCGCGAGCGACGAATGGCCGATCCCTTTGGAAAGACGCCGCGCCAGAAAGCCCCGGAAATCCGAAGCGGTCAGTTCGTCGAGATCCGAGAGCGACGGCAATGTACCCCGATGCTCGGTCAGGAACGCGCAGAATGCGGCAAGGTCGCGGGAATAGGCGGAAAGCGTGTGCTCGGAAGCGCGGCGCTCATCGGCGATCCATGACCGCCAGCGCTCAACCGCGTCGAGCAGGTCGGGCCCGGCGGAAAACCGGATCAGGCTGTGTCCCCCAGCCACCGGGAGACGCAATGCTGGATCACACGGGTCAGGAACGACAGTAGCTCGGTTCCCTGTCGAGGATCGAACCCGTCGCGTGCGCGCGCGCCGAGCGCCAGCAGGACCGGCGGCATGCCCTCTCCCGCTTCGATCTTCATCAATGCTTCCGATCTGATCTGCGTCGCGAGATCGCCAAACAGCCGCGGGTCGCCTTCGATATCGGCCCGCAGCGCGACGGCCCGGTCGCCCTTCACGATTTCCGCGATCGTTCCCGGTTGCAGGACGACGATTTTCTTCGGCAGGTTGCGTTCCGGTGCGGTCCCGGTTTCCTCGACGCAGAAACAGGCGGCGGCGATTTCGAACAATGCCGGCAGCCGGTCGACGACGTCGTCCACAAAATCATCCAACGAGTCCGCGTCGAGCGCTGCGCAGGCGGCCTGGTGAATTTTGGTCAGCGACTCCGCATTGGCCTTCGCCGCGGCCAGCAGGTTCTTTTCGCGGGCATTCATCGCGTGAAGTTCACGCTGCAGCCTGTCGAGCATGAAGCGCTGCATGTCGGCGACGCCGTCACCAAGATTTTTCTCCGGCGGCGTAAGTTCCGCGAGGACGTCGGGCCGTTCGTTCAGGAACGCCGGATGGCTTTTCAGCCATTCCGCCACGGCTTCCGGCGATAGTACCGATGCCGACAGGGCCTTGGCGTCTTCGGTTTTGCTGCTCATGCGCTTTGTTCCGATTGGTTGCCCGTGCCGGCGACTCAGTCGCCGAGGATGGATTGTCCCGTTTTCTCCCAGTCCGCCAGGAAGGCCGCGAGACCCGCATCCGTCAGCGGATGTTTGTACAGCTGCCGCAGCACGTTGGGGGGCATGGTCGCGACATGCGCGCCCATCCTTGCCGCCTCCACCAGGTGCATCGGGCCCCGGATCGACGCCACAAGCACCTCGGTCTTGAAGCTGTCATACTGGCTGTAGATTTCGCAGATATCCGAAATCAGATTCATCCCGTCGGTGCTGATGTCGTCGAGACGACCGACAAACGGCGAGATGAACGCCGCGCCCGCCTTGGCAGCGAGAATGGCCTGGCCGGGGGAAAAGCACAGCGTGACATTGACCATGTGCCCGTCATCGCTCAGCGCCTTGCAGGTCTTGAGCCCGTCGGGGGTCAGCGGCACCTTGACCGCGATGTTGGGCGCGATCTTTACCAGCTTGCGCCCTTCCTTGAGCATGGTGTCGAAATCGGTCGCCGTGACCTCGGCACTGACCGGGCCCGGCACCATGTCGCAGATTTCCTTCACGACATCGAGGAACTTTCGCCCCGTCTTGGCGACGAGCGACGGGTTGGTGGTTACGCCATCGACGAGTCCGGTGGCGGCAAGGTCCCTGATATCGTCCGTATCGGCAGTATCGACAAAAAATTTCATGGCTGGCAGCGGCCTGTTTTGTGGTTGCGTTCCATTATCGCGGCGGCGGTCGCGTACCCGATTGGCCCGTCCGCGAACCCGGGATAAAGTTTAATCCATGGCACAGGGGCATGCTACCGGCGACAAGGAGGATCGGACGGACCGTGTCAGCGTCCTGCTGCCGCTGCCGCTGAGCGGCGCCTACGACTACGGAATCCCCGAAAACGTGTCGGTTCGACCGGGCGATATCGTGACGGTCCCGCTTGGAAACCGTCAGGTGAAAGGCGTCGTCTGGGGGGGCGGAAGCCGGGAGGTTCCGGATAAAAAACTCAAGAAAATCATCGAGGTATCGCACCTTCCGCCGGTGGCCGAAGCCCTGCGCCGGTTCATCGACTGGGTTGCTTCCTACACTTTGTCGCCGCCGGGCGCGGTGCTGCGGATGACGCTCAACGTGCCCTCCGCGCTGGACCCGCCGCGAGCGTCTACCGCCTATGTTCCGGCGCCGGATCGCGACCGGGTGATGGAAGCCGATTCGCGAATCAGGATGACGGATGCCCGGCGCAAGGTACTGGAGTCTCTGACCGGCGGGACACCCCAATCGGCGTCCGTAATCGCCCGTGCAGCCGGCGTCAGCGCAGCGGTGGTGCGCGGCATGGCGGATATCGGCCTGCTGACGCCGGTTTCCGTGACGCCGTCGATCGATCTGCCGGAGCCGGACTGGCAGCGGCCCGGACCGTCCCTGTCGGAGGCGCAGGCCTCCGCCGCCGCGGCGCTGGTTGAGGATTCCGAGAAATCGGGCGGCGATGACGGTTTCGCCGTAACCCTGCTGGACGGCGTCACCGGCTCCGGCAAGACGGAAGTCTATTTCGAAGCCGTCGCCGCCGCACTGGGGAAGGGCGGCCAGGTTCTTGTCCTGTTGCCCGAAATAGGCCTGACGGCGCAGTGGCTCGAACGGTTCCGGGAGCGGTTCGGCGCATTGCCGCTGGAATGGCATTCCGACCTGACCGGCGCGGAGCGCAGGCTTGGCTGGCAGGCGGTGATCGGCGGCCAGGCGAGGGTTGTCGTCGGTGCGCGATCGGCGCTGTTCCTGCCGTTTCGCGATCTCGGCCTGATCGTGATCGACGAAGAACACGATCCGTCCTTCAAGCAGGAGGAGGGGGTGATCTACAACGCGCGCGACATGGCAGTGGTGCGCGCGCAGCTCGGCAGGATCCCAATCGTGCTGGCATCGGCGACGCCGTCCCTCGAAACCTCGGTCAATGCCGACAGCGGGCGCTACCGGCTCCTTCGGCTGCCCGAACGCCATGGCGGGGCGAGCCTGCCCGACATCGTTCCCGTCGACATGCGCGAACAGGAAATGGATCGTCTGAGCTGGCTGTCGCCGCGCCTGCAGGACGCCATCGCCGCGACGCTCGCCGCCGGCGAACAGACGATGCTGTTCCTGAACCGGCGCGGTTACGCGCCGCTGACGCTGTGCCGGACCTGCGGGCATCGTCTCGAATGTCCCAACTGTACGGCCTGGCTGGTCGAGCATCGGCTGGAGGGGCGGCTTGAATGTCACCATTGCGGGCTCTCGATCCGTCCCCCCGAGACCTGTCCCAAATGCGATGCGCCCGGATCGCTGGCTGCGTGCGGGCCGGGCGTGGAACGCCTGGCGGAGGAAGTCGCTTTGCGTTTTCCGCAATCGCGGTTCGCCGTCATGGCCAGCGACACGCTCCAGGGGCCGGCCGCGGCCGCGCGCCTGGTCAGGCGGATGCAGGCGCGCGAGATCGACATCCTGATCGGCACGCAGGTGATGGCGAAGGGCCATCATTTTCCGTTTCTCACGCTGGTGGGCGTGATCGATGCCGATCTCGGGCTCGCCGGCGGCGACCTGCGGGCGTCCGAACGGACTTTCCAGCTGCTGCATCAGGTCGCTGGCCGGGCCGGTCGCGAGGAACGTCCCGGGACGGTGCTGCTGCAGACGTTTCAGCCGGACCATGCCGTCATACAGGCGCTGACGTCGGGCGATCGCGACCGTTTTCTCGCGTCGGAGCGTCGGGAACGCGAACGACATGGCATGCCCCCTTTCGGGAGGCTTGCCGCTCTTATCGTATCCGGACCGGACGGTGCGAGGGTCGAAACGGCAGCGCGGGCGCTTGCGCGCTCGAGGCCTGCCGACATCCGCGTTCAGGTGCTCGGGCCCGCGCCGGCGCCGATGTCGATCCTGCGCGGGCGACACCGCATGAGACTGCTCGTGAAGGCGCCGCGCGACGTCAACATGCAGGCCTTCCTGAGGGGCTGGCTGTCCCGATTGCGCGTCTCGGGCGGCGTGCGGATACAGGTCGATATCGATCCTTACAGTTTCATGTAAGGGGCCCCCGCAAAACCTGATAGACTGTCGCGATGACCGATGACGCGACAGGCGGAAGCCGATTTTTCGACGAGTGGTATGGTCTCGATGGCGTACCGCGCCAGCTCGTCGCGGAACTCGACAGCTGGTTCAGGGATATCCCGGCTGTCGATCTCGAACGTCGGCGGGAGGAAGCGGACCTCCTGTTTCGCAGGCTCGGCATTACGTTCATCGTTTACGGGCGGGAGGAGGCCACGGAGCGGCTGATCCCGTTCGATCTGATTCCCCGCGTTTTTGGCGCCGACGAGTGGCAGTTCCTCGAACGGGGCGCCATCCAGCGCGTCCGGGCGATCAACCGGTTCCTGTACGACATTTACCACGACCGCGAGATCCTGCGCGCCGGCGTCGTGCCCGCCGACCTCATCCTTGCCAACGAGTTTTACCAGCCGCAGATGATCGGCTTCATGCCGACGGGCGGAATTTACACCCACATTTCCGGCATCGATCTGGTGCGGGTCGGCGAAAAGGAATTCTACGTCCTCGAAGACAATCTGCGGTCTCCGTCCGGCGTTTCCTACATGCTGGAAAACCGGGAAGTCATGATGCGCCTCTTCCCGGACATGTTCGCCCATTTCCCCATCAAGCCGGTCAATCACTATTCGGACGACCTGCTGCGAAACCTGCGCGCGGTGGCGCCTCAGGCGACGGACGAACCGACCGTTGTCGTGCTGACGCCCGGTTTCTACAACAGCGCCTATTTCGAGCACTCGTTTCTGGCGGACCAGATGGGCGTGGAGCTTGTCGAGGGGCGCGACCTGTTCGTGCGGGACGGATTCGTCTACATGCGCACCACCGAAGGCCCGAAGCGGATCGATGTGATCTACCGCCGGATCGACGACGATTTTATCGATCCGCTGGCTTTCAACCCGACGTCGATGCTCGGCGTGCCCGGCCTTCTGTCGGTATACCGCAGCGGCAATGTGGCGATCGCCAATGCCATGGGGACAGGCGTCGCCGATGACAAATCGGTCTATCCCTACGTTCCCGACATCATAAAGTTCTATCTCGACGAAGAACCGATCCTGAAAAACGTACCGACCTACATGCTGCGCCGGCCCGACGATCTGGCCTATGCGCTGGATCATCTGGACGAGCTGGTCACCAAGGAAGTTCACGGCGCCGGCGGCTACGGCATGCTTGTCGGGCCCGCTGCTACAAAGGAGGAAGTAGAGGCCTACCGGGCGCGCATCATGGCGGATCCCGCGGGCTTTATCTCCCAGCCGACATTGTCGCTTTCGACCTGCCCGACCTTCGTAGAGTCCGGGATCGCGCCGAGGCATGTGGACCTTCGGCCTTATGTGCTGGCGGGCGATACCTACTCTCTCGTGCCGGGCGGGCTGACCCGTGTCGCCCTGACGGAGGGATCCCTGGTGGTGAATTCGTCGCAGGGCGGAGGCACCAAGGACACCTGGGTGCTGGGAGACTGACATGCTGGGCCGGACTGCTGACTCTCTCTACTGGATGGCCCGCTATGCGGAGCGGGCCGAAAACGTAGCCCGCATGCTCGATGTCGGGATGCGGATGGCGCTTATTCCGTCAAGCGCGGAAACCCGGAATTCCGCATGGTTTTCAACGCTGGAGATTGCCGGCGTCCAGGAAGATTACGAGGACCGCTACGGCGCGGTCGATCAGAACAGCGTGGTCCGCTTTCTGTCGGTCGACCGGGAGAATCCCTCAAGCATCTGGTCATGCATCAGGGCATCGCGCGAAAACGCGCGCGCGCTGAGAGGCACGATCACGACCGAAATGTGGGAGGCCGCGAACGGCACCTGGCTCGAATTTCGCGACATCGACGACAACTCTCTGCGCGGGACCGGCTCGCGACAGTTTTTCGATCTCGTCAAGGAGCGCGCCAACCTGTTCCGCGGCGTCACCAACAGCACCATGCTTCAGGACGACGGTTACGCCTTCGTCCGGCTGGGATACGCGCTGGAGCGGGCCGGCAATACGGCGCGGCTGCTCGATTCGAAATATCACGTTCTGCTGCCCAGCCCGGAAGATGTCGGCGGCGCCGTCGATTATTACCAGTGGGGGGCGCTGCTGCGTTCCGTCAGCGCGTTCCGCGCCTACCACAAGATCTACAGCAACGTGATCGATCCGGCGCGCGTCGCCGATCTTCTGATCATGCGGCCGGACATGCCGCGGTCCCTGAGGTCCTGCCTGGACGAGATCTGCGCGTCGCTGGATATGCTCTGCCTCGGCCGGCCGTTCGAGTGCCGCCGTCTGGCCGGCGAACTGCACGCCGACATCGCGTACGGTCGGATGTCGGATGTTTTCGCGCGCGGCCTGCACGAATTTCTTACCGACGCCGTGGACCGCTGCACAATTCTCGGCGCCCAGCTTCAGCGCGATTTCATGATGCTGGCCTGAACCGAAAGCCGACAGCAATGAGAGTTTCCATCGAACACAGGACGACTTACCGCTATCACGGCGAAATAACCCACCTGGCGCAGTATCTGCGCCTGACGCCCGCAACCAATGCTTCCCAGCGCGTTATCGAATGGTCGATCCGGGCCGACGGTCAGCTTTCTCCGTGGCGCGACGCCTACGGAAATTTCTGTCATACGCTGGTGGTCGAGCGGCCGACCGATGAAATCGTCGTAACGGCCTCGGGCAGGGTGGATACCGACGATCATTCAGGAATCCTGCCGCCGGATGACGAGGATGTTCCGCCCGAAGTCTTTCTCCGCCCGACAGCGCTCACCCGGCCGAACGCCGATCTGCGTTCATTTGCCGCCGGCTATGGCGAACTTTTCGTCAGGGATCCGATTGAGGGGCTGCATGAGCTGATGCTGGGGTTGCGGAACGACGTCGAGTACGACGAGACCGCGACCCATGTGCAATCGACCGCCGCCGAAGCCTTCGGTCGCAAGGCGGGCGTGTGCCAGGACCATGCGCATATCTTCATCGCCTGCTGCCGGACGCTGGGCGTTCCCGCGCGCTATGTCAGCGGATACCTCTACGACGGCGAGCATGACGTTCCCCATTCCGCCAGCCATGCCTGGGCCGCAGCCTGGGTGCCGACGCTGGGATGGGTGGCATTCGATGTGGCCAACCGGATTAGCGCCGGGGCAAGCCATATAGGCGTTGCCCATGGTCTCGACTATCTGGACGCCGCGCCGGTTCGCGGCGTGCGTACCGGCGGCGACGGGGCCGAAGACCTCGAGGTCGCAATTCGCATCGCGGAGGCGACACAATAACAGTTGCGTGCGACCCGGCGCGTGCGTAGAAGGCGTCGGTGATTTTCCAGGATACGTCAAGATGACCTACTGTGTTGGAATCCTGCTTCGGGACGGTCTGGTCCTTGCCTCCGATTCCCGGACCAATGCCGGGATGGACAACATCTTCACCTTTCGCAAGATGACCATGATCCAGCAGCCCGGCGACCGTTTCATGGTGCTGCTCACGGCGGGCAATCTCGCCACCTCGCAAGCGGTCGTGAGCATGGTCAGCGAGCGGCTTGAGGAAGGCACCGAGGAGACAAGCCTCTACAAGGTCAAAACGATGTTCGGCGCGGCACGGATTGTCGGGAACGCGCTGCGCGAGGTCGTCGATATGGACGGCGATTACATCCGGGCCGAACATGCCGATCCGTCGGCGAGCTTTATCCTGGGCGGTCAGATCGCGGGAAGGCCGATGCGGCTGTTCCACATCTATTCGGCGGGCAACTTTATCGAAGCAACGATGGAGACGCCGTTCATGCAGATCGGCGAGACCAAGTACGGCAAGCCGATCCTCGATCGCGTTGTCGACTACGACATGCCGCTCGAGCGGGGGGCGAAGGCTGCCCTCGTGAGTTTCGATTCGACCATGCGCAGCAACCTATCTGTCGGCATGCCGCTCGATCTGGTGGTCTATCGCGAGGGCAGTCTGGGCAATCCGCACCACCGTGATATCGATCTCGAGAACGAGTATTTTCAGCGGTTACGGGATGAGTACAGTGCCCGCCTGCTGGAGGTGTTCCATGATCTTCCGGACCCAGAAATCGAGTGAGGCCGGCTCGCCGTTCTGACGCGAATTTTTGCCCGTTCCGGGCCCGTCCGGCGGGTTGCATGGCCTGTATGAGTGTGTTAGCTAAAGCCGCCCTCGCGGGGCAGCGCGCTGGCGTTCATGTCGTAAATCCGGCATGTGGCGCTTTTGCGCTTAAAGTCAATTACTTATGAATTCTTGCCTCCAGCAGAGCATCCATAGGCTGAACCAGTGGCAACCAACAACACAGGCGTGACGGGCGTCGCCGGCCGATACGCGGCCGCGCTTTTCGAACTGGCCCAGGAACGATCGGAAATCGATGCGATCGGCGAGGAGCTTTCGCAGCTTCGGGCGCTGATCGACGAATCGCCCGACTTCCGGCGGTTTCTCCGCTCCCCGCTGTTTTCGCGCGACGAGCAGAGCAAGGCGATGGCCGCTCTTGTCGAAAAGGCGGGTATGTCCACCCTGGTCGGCAACGTGATCGGGGTCGTTGCCGCCAATCGCAGGCTTTTCGCGCTGGAAGACATCATTCGAGCCTATCAGGCGCTCGTTTCCGCGCATCGCGGCGAAATAGCCGCCGAAGTGACGACGGCGCGGCCGCTTAGCGATGCGCATCGCGCGGCGGTCGAACAGGCTCTCAAGACGGCCGTGGGGTCCGCCGTAACGGTGGAAACGACGGTCGATCCCGACTTGCTCGGCGGGATGGTCGTGCGCGTCGGGTCGCGCATGGTCGATTCCTCGCTGCGCACCAAACTGCAAAGACTTCAACTCGCCATGAAAGGGGCTGCGTGATGGATATCCAGGCAGCAGAAATCTCCGCCGTTCTCAAGGAACAGATCGCAAATTTCGGCAACGAGGCCGAGGTTGCCGAGGTCGGCCAGGTTCTGTCGGTCGGCGACGGCATCGCCCGCGTTTACGGACTCGATAACGTCCAGGCCGGCGAACTCGTCGAATTTCCGGGCGGCATCGCCGGAATGGCGCTGAACCTCGAGACCGACAATGTCGGCGTTGTTATTTTCGGCGACGACCGGACGATCAAGGAAGGCGACACCGTCAAGCGTACCGGCGCCATCGTCGACGTGCCGGCGGGCGAGGGGCTTCTCGGCCGCGTCGTCGACGGTCTCGGCAACCCGATCGACGGCAAGGGGCCGATCGAAGGGGCGACCCGCGCGCGCGTGGACGTCAAGGCGCCGGGCATCATTCCCCGCAAGTCGGTTACCGAACCGATGCAGACCGGCCTCAAGGCCATCGACAGCCTGATCCCGATCGGCCGCGGGCAGCGCGAACTGATCATCGGCGACCGCCAGACCGGTAAAACGGCCGTCGCCATTGATGCGATCCTCAATCAGAAAACCGTCAATGCCGGCGACGACGAATCGAAGAAAATGTACTGCGTTTACGTCGCCATCGGGCAGAAACGCTCGACCGTCGCGCAGATCGTCAAGACGCTCGAAGACAGCGGAGCGATGGATTATTCGATCGTCGTCGCGGCGACCGCTTCCGATCCCGCCCCCATGCAGTATCTCGCGCCCTATACAGGTTGCGCGATGGGCGAATGGTTCCGCGATAACGGCAAGCATGCGCTGATCGTCTACGACGATCTGTCCAAGCAGGCGGTGGCCTATCGCCAGATGTCGCTGCTGCTTCGCCGCCCGCCGGGACGCGAAGCCTATCCCGGCGACGTGTTCTATCTGCATTCCCGTCTGCTCGAGCGCGCCGCCAAGCTGAGCGACGAACATGGCGGGGGATCGCTGACGGCCCTGCCGATCATCGAAACCCAGGCCGGCGACGTGTCCGCCTATATTCCGACCAACGTGATTTCCATTACAGATGGTCAGATCTTCCTTGAGACCGACCTGTTCTATTCGGGCATCCGTCCGGCCGTGAATGTCGGCCTGTCGGTGAGCCGCGTCGGTTCGGCGGCGCAGGTGCGCGCGATGAAGCAGGTGGCCGGTTCGATCAAGCTGGAGCTCGCCCAGTATCGAGAAATGGCGGCGTTCGCGCAGTTCGCCTCCGATCTCGATGCCTCGACGCGGCGCCTGCTCAATCGCGGCGAGCGGCTCACGGAGTTGCTCAAGCAGCCGCAATATTCGCCGCTGCCTGTCGAAGAGCAGGTCGTCGCGATTTTCGCCGGCGTGAACGGCTATCTCGATTCGCTGCCGGTATCGGCGGTCACCCGGTTCGAGGAAGGGCTGATGGCGGACATCCGCGGCAACCACGGTGACATCCTCGCCGACATTCGCGCGAAGCTGGAAGTAACGGCGGAGACTTCGGACAAGCTGAAGGCTGCGTGCGAAGCCTATGCGAAGACATTCACCGCCGGCTGATCCGCGGCACGCGACAGACAGACTGAAGGAAGGGGCCTGACGCCCGATGCCGAGCCTTAAAGATCTTCGGATCCGCATCAACAGCGTCAAATCGACGCAGAAGATTACCTCCGCCATGAAAATGGTGGCGGCCGCCAAGCTGCGCCGGGCGCAGGAGCAGGCGGAGGCCGCGCGCCCGTTCTCGGAACGCATGGACCGGATGCTGCAATCTCTTGCCGCCGGGACCTCGCAGTCTGCGGGAGGGCCCGCGCTGCTGGCGGGGACGGGCAAGAGCGACGTGCATCTGATCGTCGCCATGACGTCCGACCGGGGGCTCTGCGGCGGTTTCAACGGCTCGATCGTGCGCGAGGTACGCCAGCGCATCCGGTCGCTTCGCGAAGAAGGCAAGGAGGTCAAGCTCCTGTGCGTCGGTCGGAAGGGACGCGATCTTCTCAGGCGCGATTACGGTCCGCTGATCGTCGACAGCTATGACGACATCGCACGTCCCACGTTGACGTTCGGCGCGGCAAAGGAGATTGCCGATCGCGTAATCGGGATGTTCGAGGACGGCGAAATCGACGTCTGTACGGTCGTTTACAACCGTTTCAAGTCGGTTATTTCCCAGATCGTGACCGGACAGCAGCTGATACCGTTCTCGGTCGAACAGGCCGAGAGCGCGGAAGAGGCGCCGGCAGGTCCTCAGGGCACGTACGAATTCGAGCCCGACGAGCAGGAGATTCTCGAAGATCTGCTGCCGCGCAACCTTGCGGTACAGATTTATCGCGCCCTGCTCGAAAATGCGGCGTCCGAACACGGCGCCCGTATGTCGGCGATGGACAACGCGACCCGCAATGCGGGCGAGATGATCGACAAGCTGACGCTGACCTACAACCGGACGCGTCAGGCGGTCATCACCAGCGAACTGATTGAAATCATTTCCGGCGCGGAGGCCCTCTAGGGGCGACGTGCCGGTAACACGAGCGAGGATGGATTATGGCGGATAGCACCAATAATGTCGGCAAGATCACCCAGGTCATGGGCGCGGTGGTCGATGTGCAGTTCGATGGGCCGCTGCCCAACATTCTGAACGCGCTTCACACGAAGGCCGATTACGGCACGCTGGTGCTTGAAGTCGCCCAGCATCTCGGCGAATCCACCGTGCGGACGATTGCCATGGACTCTACGGAAGGTCTGGTTCGCGGCCAGGAGGTCGAAGATACCGGCGATCCGATCAGCGTTCCCGTCGGACCGGCAACGCTCGGCCGCATCGTCAACGTCGTCGGCGAGCCTGTCGACGAACGCGGTCCCGTGGAAACCGAAACGCGCCTGCCGATCCATCGGCCCGCGCCGGAATTCGTCGAACAGTCGACGGAAACCGAGGTTCTCGTCACCGGCATCAAGGTGGTCGACCTGCTCGCGCCGTATTCGCGCGGCGGCAAGGTCGGCCTGTTCGGCGGCGCCGGCGTCGGCAAGACGGTGCTGATCATGGAGCTGATCAACAATATCGCGAAGGCGCATGGCGGTTATTCGGTGTTCGCCGGCGTTGGCGAGCGGACGCGCGAAGGCAACGATCTCTATCACGAGATGATCGAGTCCGGCGTTATCAACCTCGAAGGCGAATCCAAGGCGGCGCTGGTGTATGGCCAGATGAACGAACCGCCCGGCGCCCGCGCCCGGGTCGCGCTTACCGGTCTGACGCTGGCGGAATATTTCCGCGATGCCGAAGGGCAGGACGTGCTGCTGTTCGTCGACAACATCTTCCGTTTCACCCAGGCAGGCTCGGAAGTGTCCGCGCTGCTCGGCCGCATTCCGTCGGCGGTGGGCTATCAGCCGACTCTGGCCACCGACATGGGCGCCCTGCAGGAGCGCATCACCACCACGACCAAGGGATCGATTACCTCGGTTCAGGCGATTTACGTTCCCGCGGACGATCTGACCGACCCGGCGCCCGCGACCTCGTTCGCCCATCTCGACGCGACGACGGTGCTGTCGCGCCAGATCGCGGAGCTCGGCATCTATCCGGCGGTGGACCCGCTCGACTCTACGTCGCGCATTCTCGATCCGCGCATCATCGGCGAGGAGCACTACCGTTGCGCCCGCGCGGTTCAGGAAGTGCTGCAGCGCTACAAGAGCCTGCAGGACATCATCGCGATCCTCGGCATGGACGAGCTTTCGGAAGAAGACAAGCTCGTCGTGTCCCGCGCCCGCAAGATCCAGCGCTTCCTGTCGCAGCCTTTCCACGTCGCCGAGGTGTTCACCGGCTTCCCGGGCGTTCTGGTGAGCCTCGAAGACACGATCAAGGGCTTCCAGGGGCTGGTCGACGGCGATTACGACGACCTGCCGGAAGCGGCCTTCTACATGGTCGGGACGATCGAAGAAGCGATCGACAAGGCCAAGAAAATGGCCGCGGAAGCGGCCTGATCCAGACGCAGCCGGGACGGGGATAAGCCGATATGGCCGATCAGGTTCAGTTCGAACTCGTGGCGCCCGAAAGCCTTCTGGTTTCGGATGCGTATGACATGGTCGTGGTGCCCGGCGCCGAGGGCGATTTCGGCGTTCTGCCCGGTCATGCCCCGATGATTTCAACGGTGCGGACCGGGGTCATCTCGATCTATGAAAACAACGCGGTTTCCAGGCGGGTGTTCGTTTCGGGCGGGTTCGCCGAAGTAACGCCCGATCGGTGCACCGTCCTCGCGGATGAGGCGGTGGCCCTGGAATCGGCTGACCGGGCGGCGATCGAGGCCCGGGTCCGCCAGGCCGAAGAAGCTGTTGGCGATGCCGGCGAGGGCGACCGCGCCGGCGCAGAAGCGGAACTCGAAATCGCGCGGGCGCTCCTGGCCGCCGTCAACCAGGCCGGTTGATCCGCGCCGGCGCGAAGCGCCCGGCAAAACGGTTTTCCCGACTACCCGATTTACAGCGCGATGGGATTCTCCCGCGCTTTATGTCAGACTGACCGTAAGGTCGGGCGCGCCGGTCTGCGCCCTGAAAACGACTATCGAGGGGAAGGCAGGATGAGGGTAGTACGCCATTCGTTTGGATTGATTTCCGCGCTCACGCTTGCGGTCGCCGGTTTTGGCGGGGATGCGTTCGCACAGGGCGTCTCCAAAATATCGGGCGCCGACACGGCGTGGGTTTTGACTGCGACGGCGCTGGTTCTGTTCATGACCCTGCCCGGGCTGGCGCTGTTTTACGGCGGTCTGGTGCGGTCTCGCAGCGTGCTCTCGGTTCTGATGCACTGCTGTGCCATCTGCTGTCTGATGTCGGTCCTCTGGCTGGTCGTCGGATACAGTCTCGCGTTCGGCGATGGCGGCGCGGCGAATGCCTGGATCGGCGGGTTCGGCAAGGCGTTTCTTGCAGGTGTCGGCCCTGAAACGGCGTCGGGGACGATTCCCGAAGTGGTTTTCTTCGCCTTTCAGATGACGTTCGCGATCATTACGCCCGGGCTCATCGTTGGCGCCTATGTCGAACGCATTACATTTCCCGCCGTTCTGCTGTTCAGCGGGCTCTGGCTCCTGATCGTCTATGTGCCGGTTGCGCACTGGATCTGGGGAGGCGGATGGCTCGCCAGCATGGGGGCGATGGATTTCGCGGGAGGGCTCGTTGTACATCTGACCGCCGGCGTTTCGGCCCTGGTCATCGCGAAAATGCTGGGCGCGCGCCGCGGGTTCCCGCGGGAAGTTTCGCCGCCGCACAATCCGGGAATGGTCATGATCGGCGCGGCCATGCTCTGGGTCGGGTGGTACGGTTTCAACGGCGGCAGCGCCTTGGGTGCGAATGGCAGCGCGGGGATGGCGATTACCGTGACCCATATTTCAGCCGCGGTCGCGTCCCTGACCTGGATGACAATCGAATGGGTCAAGTACGGCAAACCCAGCCTTGTCGGGTTCGTTACCGGCACGATCGCCGGGCTTGCAACCATAACGCCGGCGTCGGGCTTTGTCGGACCGGTCGGTGCGGTCGTCCTCGGCCTTATGGCGGGCGTCATCTGCTACATCCTTGTCGGCCTGATCAAGCAGCGCCTGAAGATCGACGACTCGCTCGATGTATTCGCGGTTCACGGGTTCGGCGGACTGACCGGGACAATCATGACCGCTTTTCTGGCGTCGCCGGCCCTGGGCGGGCTCGGATTCGCCAAGGAGGGGATGACGATCGGAAGCCAGCTTTATGTGCAGATCGTCGGCGCGCTCGCCACGGCGGCTCTGGCGTTCGTCGGCAGCATCGTCATCGTGATGATCGTCAGGGCGATGACGCCGCTTCGTGTCAGCGAGGAAGACGAGACCGAAGGTCTCGATATCACCGCGCACGGCGAACGCGGTTACAATCTGTAGATGGGCGATTGGCGCTGCCGGAAATTTCGGGAGATACGACATGAAACTGATAATAGCAGTCATCAAACCGTCCAAGCTCGATGAGGTTCGCGAGGCGCTGTCGCCGCTCGGGGTCAGCGGCATGACCGTCAGCGAAGTCAAGGGTTTCGGCCGCCAGGGCGGCCATACCGAAATCTATCGCGGGGCGGAGTACGAGATCCATTTCGTTCCCAAGATCAAGCTTGAGATAGCCGTGGCCGACGATGTCGCCGAGCGGGTTCTGACCACCCTTCGGGAGAGCGCAAATACCGGCAAGATCGGCGACGGGAAGATTTTCGTTCTTGAAGTGGCGGAGGCGATCAGGATCCGGACCGGCGAAACCGGCGCAGATGCCCTCTGACCGAATGAGGCGGAGGCGTTCTAGCGAAGCGGTTTTTTTGCCGCTTTCCGGGGGATATGGGCGAATGTCTCTGCGATGGCGGTGTAGAGCGGCCGCTTGAATTCGACGATCAGGCCGGGGATTGTTTCGAGCTCGGTCCAGCGCCAGTTCCTGAATTCGGGATGTTCGGTATTCAGGTTCACGTCCCGGTCCCGGCCCGAAAAGCAGAACGCGACCGGCTTTACGCGTTGTCCGCCATAGCGGCCCTTGCCCGGCGTTCGGCCGATATCCGCAGGCCAGTCGTATTGAGTCCAGCGGGCCGCTTCCTCGATCAGGACGGCAGACCGGGTGCCGATTTCCTCTTCCATTTCCCTGAAGGCCGCCTCGACCGGTGTCTCTCCCTCGTCGATACCGCCCTGCGGCAACTGCCAGCAGGGTTCGTCCTGGTCATTGCGCTCAGCGATCAGTATCCGTCCTGTCGAATTGAACAGCGCGATGGCAACGCAGGGACGGAAAGACGAGACATTCACGCGGCGCTTGCCTCGAACTTCAGCCGCCGCGCCGCGCAAGGGCCGATAACGGGGCGAGCGAAAAATCGCGTTTGCCCACCTGTCGGCTCCAGACCGAAAGTCTTTCGAGCGTGACCGGGTACGGGTAAGCCATTGCGACAGCCTGTCCCTGTTTCCTTGCGAGAGTTTCCAGCTCGCGCAACTGGCTGTCGATAGCGGGTCGGGAAGCGCGTTGGTCGAGGTACAGCGCATTCGCCGCATAGGGAATACGGACCAGCCTTGCCATTTCTCCGACAAGGGGCGCCGCGGCGGTTTCGCTCTCGAGATACAGCAGACCGCGTCGCCGGAGCTGTTCGAGGACGACCCCCATATGGCGATGAACCCGCGTAAAGCGCGAACCCATATAGCTCGCCACGCCGATATAGCCGCTGCTTCGGGACAGGACCCATTCGAGCCGGTCGATATTTCTCTGGGTGTCAAGCGTCGTCAGCAAGCCCTTCGGCCCGGGATCGAACTGCGGGTAGTTGGTCGGCTCCATCGGGAGCAACATCAGGACTTCATGACCCGCGAGCCTGGCCTCCGAAATATATCTTTCCAGATTGTCCGCGTAGGGCGAAAACGCCAGAGTTATCGGCCCGGGCAGCCCCTGGATGGCCGTCCGCGTCGCGGAGGCGCTGGGTCCCACGCCATAGAGGACGATGGCTATCCGGGGGCGGCGGTCGCTCTGGTCGAAGGGGCGCGCATATACCCGCCATGCTTCCCGACCGTCACGACCGACGATGGGAAGCGCTCCGTGCTTCGAGGACTCGATCAGCCCGGGATCGGGCGCCCTGGATAAAGCGGCGCTCCTCTGCGGCGGCGGCAATTTCGGCATCGCCGTCGGAAGGGGCGGCGCGGTCTCCGCTTTCTCGGCGGCGGCGGGCGGCGCGGGCCGCGTCCCCGTCTCTTTCGCCTGCGGGGCCGGTTCTTCAGACGGAATTTCCGTTGCCGCTTTCGGCGGGGCCGCGGTCTTCTGCACTACGGACGGTTCTTCCGCTGTCGCTTCGGGGGCGGGCGCGGCTTTCTCTGTCACGGACGGCGCGGCGGTCTGTCTCGGCGGTTCCGCCGGTGCGGTTTTTTCGGGTTCAGGTTCCGGTTCGACCGGTCGCGCGGATTCTTCCGTCCTGGGCGCCGAGGCGGCTTCCGCAGGCGCGGGCGCCGCCGGCGGAACGGCTTGCGGCGGAGATTCTGCGGGAGGAGGTTCGGCAGTCGCCGGCGGCGTCGCTTTTTCCGGTTCGGCGGAAACGTTCGGAACCGGCTTCGACCCGACCGCCGGCGGCGGCGTCGCGAGATCGGCCGCGGCGTTTTCCTTTCCCGGCGCGTCGGGCGGTTGCCGGACCGGAGACAGCAGGATCCACAGCGCCATTGCCGCCGTGGAGATTACGGCGATCGTAAGCAGGGTGGCCGGCAGACGAATTCCCCGTTGCCGGCCAGTTGGCCTGTCCCCGTTAGCCATTCGATTTACGTTGGCTGACGTCGTACCGCGTCAACCCCCTTCGATCCCGTTCAGTTACTGACCCGCTGGTTATAGAGCGCAATTCCGGCGATGATGTCGAGGGCGCGCTGAAGCTGGTAGTCGAACGGCTTTTCCTCGGCTTTTTTCTTGTCTGCTGCCGGTTTGTCCTGCTTTTTCGGTGCGACCTCCGGGTCGCCGGGCTTTTCGGGGTTTTCCAGCGCGCCGCGCAGATCCTCTTCCCGTCTGCGGACGGCGGTATCGACTTCTTCGAGTTTGGCCTGCCGGACCAGGATGTCCGGTTCGATGCCCTTGGCCTGGATCGACCGGCCGGACGGCGTGTAGTAGCGCGCCGTCGTCAGACGGATCGCGCCATGTCCCGAGAGCGGCATGATGGTCTGGACCGAGCCCTTGCCGAACGTTCTGGTGCCGAGAACGATTGCCCGGCGATGGTCCTGAAGCGCGCCGGCGACGATTTCCGAAGCGGACGCCGAGCCGCCATTGACCAGTACCACCATCGGCAGTTTATCGGCGAGATCGCCTGGCGTTGCGTTATGCCGGGTCGCGTCGTCGGCGCGTCGCGATCGCGTGGAAACGATTTCGCCCCGGTCGAGGAAGGCGTCGGAAATCTTGATCGCCTGGTCGAGCAGGCCGCCGGGGTTGTTGCGAAGATCGAGGATGATGCCCTTCAGCTTTGCGCCGAGTTTTTCCTTGATCTTCTTCACGCCCGCCTCGAGTCCGTCATAGGACTGCTCGCTGAACGAGGTGATGCGGACGTAACCGACGTCTCCTTCGGTCCTCCAGCGGGTGGAGCGGATCTTGATATTGTCGCGGGTCAACGTGACGTCGAACGGTTCCCTGCCCTCGCGGCGGATCGTTAGCTTGATGTCCTCGCCGACCTTGCCGCGCATCTTCTCCACCGCCTGGGCCAGCGTCAGCCCCTGGACGGGCTCTTCGTCGAGATGCGTGATCAGATCGCCGGACTGAAGGCCCGCCCGGAAAGCCGGCGTGTCGTCGATCGGCGAGACCACCTTGACGAACCCGTTTTCCATTGTGACCTCGATACCCAGGCCGCCGAACTCACCCTTCGTCTGGACCTGCATGTCCTTGAAGCTTTTCGGGCTCATATAGCTGGAATGCGGATCGAGAGAGGTCAGCATGCCGTTGATGGCGGCTTCGATCAACTCTTCGTCGCCGACTTTCTCTACGTAATCGGCGCGGACCCGTTCGAATACGTCGCCGAACAGATCGAGCTGGCGGTAGGTCTCGGAGCTGTTTGTCTGCGCGACTCCGCTGGCCGGTATCGCGAGAAAGGCAAATACGGCCGCTGCCGTCATGAATGATTTGGACATTATCCGTTGTTCCTGTTTCGTCGTGATGCTAGCCATGGCGTCGGGTTGACCGGTTGGCCCTTCCGGCGCAGTTCAAGATATAAAGTCGGTGCAGCGGAACCCGAAGCGGACATGACGCCGACCGGTTCGCCGGCGAGCACCGTATCGCCCACTTCCGCATCGATACGCTCCAGCCCTGCCAAGAGCAGATGATAGGCGCCACGGTGCTCGATTATCAATAGCTTGCCGAGCCCCTTGAAGGGACCTGAAAAGACGATCCTTCCGCCTCGCGTCGCCGTCACCGTGGCGCCCGGGATGGTGCGAATCGTAATGCCGTCGCTTCGCAGGCCATTTATCGAGGATTTGAAACGGCCGATTATCCGGCCCGGAACGGGCAGATTTCCGGCGCTGGGCAGGCTGGTCTGCGAATGCCGGTCGTTCGCGGGAGGAAGCGCAGCCATCTGCCGGTTCTTCCCGCTGGCGTCCGGGGAGCGCGCCGACGGCACCGCATTGCGCGCCGGTTCACGGAAATTTGTCCCCGCATTCGGCGCTGATTCCGCCGATCCGGATCGGCCGGCCTCCAGTCTGCTAACCAGATCGCGGAGGTTCGTTGCCTCTCGGCCCAGTCTGTCGGCGCGCTCCGCCGCCGCTTTCTGGGCGTTCCGCGCGCCTCTCAAGGCCTGTGTCTTGCGCGCAATCAGCCCTTCAAGAACGGCGCGTTCCCTGTCCAGCCCGGCGCGCTCCTCATCGAGCTTCCGCCGGGCGTCGGTCAAGGACACCCTGACGTCCGCGAGGGATTTGATCTCCGCCGCCAGCGCATTGGCTCTTTCGGAAATCGTCGGCAGCGTTCCTCGCAACAAGAGGGCGCTGCGGATCGTATCCGCCGGCGTTGTCGGCATCGCGATCAGGACGGTCGACGAATTCAGGGCGAATCTCTGGAGCGCCGCAATCAGAGACGAGAGCTGTCGGCGACGCGATTCCAGCGAGTTTCGTTTGACGGTTTCGCTCGCCGTCAGCTCGCGAAGCGACCGCTCGATATTTTCGATGTTGGTTGCGCGGCTCCGCGTCCGGGCTGCGACGTCTATAAGGTTTCGTCTCAGCGAGGCGAGTTCCTTTTCCGACATCGTTGCCGCCCGGGCGTGAGTCGCCGCTTCGGAATTCGCGTCCCTGAACGCCTTTTCGGTCGCCCGGAGCGATCCGGCATTCTGTCTGTCGGGCGACTTGACGGCCTGGGCGAAGGCGCCGTCGGCAAACGCTGTCGAAGCCAGAAAGATAGCAGCGGCCAGCGTCAGGCGCGCGCGCGTCGAAAGATTACGCCGACGCCGTAGCAGTTTCCTGTTCCTTCATTTGGGCCGCCGTCGAAATCAGCGACCGGCCGGTCATCTGCTCGGGCCGGTCCAGCCCCACGAGGTGGAGCAGGGTCGGCGCGACATCCGCCAGCCGCCCGTCCCGCAGGGCGACGATGTCGTCGCCTGCCCCGGACAGGATAAGCGGTACCGGGTTCGTGGTATGCGCCGTCATGGGGCCGCCGGTCTCCTGGTCGATCATGGTCTCGGCGTTTCCGTGATCGGCGGTAATCAACAAGGCGCCGCCGGCCTTCGAGACGGCCTCGTCCAGCCGGCCGAGGCACTCGTCGACGGTTTCGATGGCTGTTATCGCGGCGGGAAGAATGCCGGTATGCCCGACCATGTCCGGGTTGGCGTAATTCACGAAGATAAAATCGTACTGTCCGGATTCGATCGCTTCTACAAGACGGTCGGTGACGGCGCGCGCCGACATTTCCGGCTGAAGGTCGTAGGTCGCGACCTTGGGCGAGGGGATCAGCGCCCGGTCTTCGCCGGGATAGGGCGTTTCCACCCCGCCATTGAAGAAAAACGTGACATGCGCGTATTTCTCCGTCTCGGCGATGCGAAACTGCTTCAGCCCTGCCTCCGACAACAGTTCCGGAAAGATCGCGTCCAGCGGTACCGGAGGGAACAGGCTGCTCATCCAGCCCGCCAGCGTATCGGAATATTCGACAAGGCCGGCGGTCGCCGCGAACGAGACGGTACGGTCGCGCTCGAACCCTTCGAAGGCGGGATCGAGCATGGCGGTCAGGATTTCGCGAGCGCGGTCGGCGCGGAAATTTCCCATCAGCACGCCGTCGCCGTCATCCATGCCCGTGTAGTCGCCGATGACGGTGGGCAGGACGAACTCGTCGCCGGTATCGGCCGCGTAGCTTGCCGCTATGGCAGCCATTGCGTCGTCGGCATTTTCGCCTGTTGCCGACACCAGCGCCTGGTAGGCCTGCGACACGCGCTCCCACCTCTTGTCGCGATCCATGGCATAGAACCGGCCGGTAACGGTTGCGATGGAGACGCCGTTCATCCCGTCGATCGCGCCAAGAAATTCCGTCATGTATCCATCGGCGCTCCGCGGCGGTGTATCGCGCCCGTCGAGAAAGGCGTGAATCGAAACCGGAACCCCGGCAGAGCTGACCATCTTCGCGAGAGCGGCGATCTGATCCTGATGCGAATGCACCCCGCCCGGCGAAATCAGCCCCATCAGGTGACAGACGCCACCGCTCGCGCGCAGCTTTTCGACGAATTCGGTCAGCGTGCGGTTGGCGGCGAGAGAGCCGTCCTCGATGGCCGCATCGATGCGGCGAATGTCCTGATCGACAATGCGGCCGGCTCCCAGGTTGAGGTGACCGACTTCCGAATTTCCCATCTGTCCGCCCGGCAGGCCGACATCGGTACCGCTCGTATCCAGAAAGCCATGCGGCCTGTCGCGCCACATGCGGTCGAAATTCGGCGTGTTCGCCAGACGGATGGCGTTATCCTTTTCGTCGTCGCGCCAGCCCCATCCATCCAGAACGCAGAGGATTACGGGGCGCTGGCGGGGCGTAAAATTCATGTTTCTCACCTGTTGTTTCGTAAACCCGGATTATCGCCGATTATTCCTGTCACTATACCCAATTTACGCCGATCTGGGTTATGAAATCGAAAACACGACCCCGCTTTCGGGCGGGAACGGGATGCCCACAAAGAAGGGCCATCCCGTCGGGACAGCCCTTCCATTGTCAGACCATGGCCCTCCGTGAAGGACCGGAAACGTCGTCTCAGGCGATGCTGATCCCTTCGGCGACAATCCAGATCTTCGCGGCCAATGGCCGTAATTGACAATGAGACACTGGATCACCTCCTTTCGATTGTTGAAACCGGTAAAACTATGACCGGCGGGATTCGCCGCGACAAGCCGTTTCGATTCGCCGACGCGAAAAAATCGCGCGAAGGTCTATGTCCTTGCCGCCTTTTCGCGCGCCAGCAGATCGCGTTTCCGCGCGACGCCCCACCGGTAATCCGCGAGGTCGCCGTCTTTGCGAATGACACGATGGCATGGAACGGCAAGAGCGATCCGGTTCGCCGCGATGGCGGATGCGACCGCCCGCGCGCCTCGCGGCATGCCGAGACGGCGCGCCAGCTCGCTATAGGTCATCGTTTCGCCAGCCGGTATTTTCAGAAGGGCGTTCCACACGCGTTGCTGAAAAGCGGTCCCCTGAATGTCGAGCGGCAGGTCGAGGCCTGCCTGCGGCGTTTCGATGAAGGTCAGCAGGGCCGAGAGCCAGCTTTCAAACGCCTTGCCGGCGCTTTGAAGGACCGCTCCGGGAAACCGGGCCTGGATCAGGCGCAACAGCTCGTTCCGCGACTCGCCGAATTCGACGGCGCAGACGCCTCGCCGGGTGCCGGCGACGATGACGGGGCCAAGCGCGGATGTCGCCGTCGCGAAACGGATCGTTTCCCCGTTCGCGCCGCTGCGATAGCGCGACGGCGTCATGCCGAGCGTGTCCGTTGCCGCCTCGTAGGCGCGGCTTGCCGCGCCATACCCGGATTCATACAGCGCGTCCGTAACCGTCGAGCCCTCAAGAAGCGCGGCACCCATCCGTTTCGCGCGGATCCCCTTGGCGTACTGCTTCGGGCTCAGCCCGATGCAGGATTTGAACAGTTTCTGGAAATGCGCCGGGCTGTAGCCGGCCTCGGCTGCCAGTTCGGGCAGGGTCGGTTCGACATCTTCCTGCTCGAGACGCCGGCAGGCGCGGGTGACGGCCGCTGTTGCGAGGTCCGTTCCTTTCCTGTCCGGACGGCACCGCCTGCAAGGCCGGAACCCGGCCGATTTTGCGTCCTCGGCGGTTTCAAAAAAGCGGACGTTGGACCGGTTCGGGCGCCGCGAAGCGCAACCCGGCAGGCAGAAAACGCCGGTTGTTTCGACGGCATAGACAAAGCCGTCATCCGCGGGCGGCCGTCGGTCAAGGACCGCCTGCCAGCGCTGCTCGTCGGTCGACCGGAACGTGTTGCGAGTTTTCGTCATGCGTCGATCCTACGGGCACTCTGGCGCGGCCCGCATCCCGAATCCTGCGATTCAATTCGGAAACACCTTACGGGGCGGGGCGCAGCATATCGAGCAGCACAGCCGCGTCCGGAAGGTCCTCCAGACCGTCGACCGCAGCGATGATGTCTTCCGTTCGTTCCGGTGTCAGCAGCTTGGCCGCGTATGTTCTGAACTTGTCCCTGATCTGCTCCGCCGACAGCGGGTTTTCCGGCGCGCCGAGCGGGAACGCGCATCGTCCCGAAAGCGTATCGCCGCCTCTGGTGACGATTTCCGCCGCCGCTTCTCCGCCTTTGAGAGAGGCGTCCGCCACGATCTCGACATTCGCGGCGGCGAATGCGCGCAACTCGGGAGCGTCGTAACAGGCCGGCTCGAACTGGTCGAGCGTGACCATCCCGTCCCGCAGGTAGACCGCGGCGACGTAATGCGCCGAGAGCAGCGCTTCGAACTTGGCGCCGTAGGTTGAAAACCCGCCATGCATCCGGTGCGCGGTCTCGCAGACCGAGATCCTGACGCGCTCGATATCGCCGAATTCGACATCGTTGTTCCGTTTCAGGTCGAACAGGGCGGTCAGCACGTCCTGCAGCGCGGTGGCGGACGGCCACAGGCGAAGCGCGATCTGCTGAAGCTCCCATCGTTCGCCGAGATCGCCGATGGCGAGGTCGATGCGTCCGCCCTCGGCATAGGTATTGTAGAGCCCGCCGTCCGGCGCGGTGAGAAACTCCCTGGTGGCGACGAAATCCTGTTCGGCGAGCAGTGCCGCCATGAGGCCCGACAGGGCTGCGCGGCACTGATGCCATTTGACCGTCGGCGTTCCCCAGGCGGCGAAGGTGCCCGCCGACTGCGCGCCGGCAAGCCCGTAAGCCCGCGCCATGGTCTCTGCATCGAATCCCCGCAGCCGGCCGACGGCAGCGGCACCGCCGAACGGGCCGATAACACCCGGCCCGTGCCAGCCCTTGCCGCGGAATACCGGATAATCCAGGCCCAGCCCGACGCGAGCGGTCACCTCGAACCCGGCGGCGAGCGCGGCCAGAAGATCGCGTCCGGACACGTGGTCGCGCTCCGCGATGGCAAGCGCCGGCGGGACGACCTCTGGCGTGATGTGCGTCAGCAGGCCGCGGTGAACGTCGCACATGGTAACCGCGGTAATCAGGTAACCGTTGAGAATCGTCGCGCCTGCCATCGACCGCCTGCCGCCGCCGATCACGCTGGTCTCGTCGGAGGACGCGAGCGCGGAAATCATGGCGTCCATCTGGCCGGTTTCCTCGCCCTGATGGCCGGCCAGCGCGCAGGCCAGCGCGTCGAGAAACAGCGCCTTTGCGGCAATGAGGGCGTCCGCCGGTAGGTCGTCGCAGGAAAGCGTTGCCGCGAATTCGGCCAGCCGCGCCGTGGGGTCGTTTCTTGTGTCTGCCATCGTCCAGAATCCTCGCCAGAAAACGATGGTCACAATAGCTGCGACGCGCCGGTACGGCCATAGCGGGAGGAGCCCAGTCTGGTGCAGCCGGGCATAGCGCTGTAATCTTGCGGAACTGCAACAGGGGAGAAAAATCTTGCTGACCGGCGACGAATTTCTCGAATCGATCCGCGACGGAAGAAAGGTCTATATCGGCAGCGAGCTGGTAGAGGACGTTACCAGCCATCCCGCTTTCCGGAATGCGGCCTCGTCGTTTGCCATGATTTACGACCGCAAGCGCGCGCCGGAGAATCGCGACGTCATGGTCAGCGAGGAGGATGGAGAGGAATTTTCCACCTATTACCTTCGGGCGCGGTCACGCGAGGATCTTGAGCGGCGGTTCGAGACCCATCGCCGGATTGCATCCTGGAGCTACGGGCTTCTGGGCCGGTCGCCCGATAACTATCCGAGCTATCTCTCCGGGCTCGCCACCGACCCGGCCTTGTTCAACCGGCTGCATGAGGGGTTCGGCGACAATCTTGAGGCCTATTACAGGCGCTGTCGCCGCGAAGACACTTTCATCACCCATACCGTTACCAACCCGCAGACCACGCGCCGGGCGGAGGCGTTTGCGAAGCCAGGCGCCATCTCGCCGACCTTGCGGGTGGTATCGGAAGACGACAGCGGCGTCGTCGTGAACGGTCTCAAGATGATCGGCACGTCGGCGATTTTCTGCCATGACGCGTGGTGCGGCAATCTGCAGCCGGTGCCGGAAGGGCACGAGGACGAGACCATCACCTGCGCCATTCCGCTCAACGCGCCCGGCGTTTCGATCTGGTCGCGCAAACCTTACGAAAAATTCGCCAGCAGCGAATTCGACATGCCGCTCACCTGGCGCTTCGACGAAACCGACGCGGCGGTGCTGTTCGAGAACGTACACGTGCCGTGGGAGAACGTTTTCCTGCACAACAACGTGGAAATGACCCGTGCGATCTACATGGCGACGCCCGGCCATTCGCTCGCCAATCACCAGGCGAACATCCGCTTTCTCGAAAAGCTCAAGCTGATGATTGCGGTGGCCTATGCACTCTGCAAGGCGAACAAGGTCGATCAGATTCCGGCGGTGCAGGGCGTACTCGGCAGGCTGGCGGCGCAGCAGGCGCAGCTCGAAGGCATGATCATGGGCCAGATCCATGGCTGCGAAGAGATGACGCCCGGGTCCGGCTACGTGACGGTCAACCGGCGTTACATGTATGCGGCGCTTCACTGGTGCACCAACATCCATTCGCAGATCTGCGACACGATCCGCGAGCTGATGGGCGGCGGTCCGATACAGATGCCGGCCGACGTGTCCGTCCTGAACGATCCGGAACTGGCCGACAAGTTCGAGACCTACTGGTCGACGCCCGACCAGTCGGCCAAAGACAGGATGAAGCTGCTGAGGCTCGCCTGGGACCTGCTCAATTCCGAGATGGCGGGGCGGCACACGCAGTACGAAAAATTCTATGCCGGGCCGGGCTTCGTCATGGACGCCTATTCCTACTTCAACTGTCCGTGGCAGGATCTCGAGGCCATCGTCACGGACCTGATGGCGGGTTACGACGCCGACATGACCGGATGAGTCGGCTGTTTCCCGAAACCGGCGCCGCCTGAAGGGGAGGCGGTTTCGGAGGAGTTTCGCGGAATTGAGGATTTCGCCGTTAATTGACAGGGCGGTCGCGGCAATTCTGTATTGCAGCCATTTGCTGGCAGGGGGATTCGAGATGGACGAGGACGGAAGGCAGGCATATCTCCAGAAAATCACAAGAACCCTCGTGATTTTTACCGGCGCCTGTTTGGGGGTCCTGCTGGTGACGTTCTACCTCATACTTCCGGTATTCAATCCGAACCGGACATACCTGGTGTCGATCGTGTTCATGGCAGGGCTGATCGGCGGTTTCGTAAGTATTCAGCAGCGGCTTCCCAAGATCGAAATGAAGGAGCTGAAAAGCCTTTCCGGTTCCCTGTCCTCGATCCTGTTGATTCCGGTCAACGGCGGCATTTTCGCTGTCGTGCTGATGATCATGTTCCTGTCCGAAATCATGACGGGCCCCATGTTTCCGGCCTTCCGTCATCCCGAACTGGATCATGGCAATCTCGTTGCAAGCCATGTGAGATGGTTCTCGGAGACGTTCCCCGAGACCGGAACGGACATTGCCAAGCTGCTGTTCTGGTCGTTCGTGGCCGGGTTCAGCGAACGGTTTGTCCCGCAAATCATTCGCCGTACGCAGGACGATGCGGTCCCGAAATAGCCCTGCCCAACGTCGTACGGGATCATCGATATCGTGATCTGAAGAATACGGAGACAGACCCATGGCCGATCGCCGGTCGATGTATAACGACAACAGGTTCAAGATCGGGCTGTTCGGCCCGAATTGCTCCTCCGGCCGCGCCGTTACCAAGGTGCCGGAGCGCTGGTCGGGCAACTGGGAAGACAATCTCGCGCTCGCCCGGATGGCGGACGAGGCGGGGATCGACTTCCTTTTGCCCATCGGCCGCTGGAAGGGGTATGGCGGCGATACCAACTACCAGGGGGCGACGTTCGAGACCATCGCCTGGGCGACGGGGCTGCTCGCCGCGACGAAGCGCATCACGGTGTTCGCGACCGTCCATGCGCCCCTGTTTCCGCCGGTGATCGCCGCCAAACAGTTCGTGACCGCCGATCACATCGGGCAGGGACGTTTTGCGCTCAACATCGTGTGCGGCTGGAACGAGGGCGAGTTCCGCATGTTCGGCGCGACCGCCGGCGAGCACGAGGCGCGTTACGAGTACGGTCAGGAATGGATCGATGTGATCCGCATGATGTGGGAGCGCGAAGAGCCGTTCGATTTCCACGGCAAGCACTTGAAAATGAACGACGTCGTTTCGAACCCCAAACCATGGGGCGGCACGCAGCCGCTCATCATGAATGCTGGCCAGTCGCCCCCCGGGCATAGCTTTGCTGTGCGCAATTGCGATGCCCTGTTTTCAACCCCGCGGGGCAGCGGATCGGTAGACCTGCTGTCAGATGCGGTCAGGAAAGCCAAGGAGCTTGCCGCCGAGCACGGGCGCGAAATCGATGTTTTCTCGGTTGGCGTGATCACCTGCAAGCCGACGCAAGCAGAGGCGGAAGACTATTACCGCCACTGCGTGATCGACGAGGCCGACTGGAATGCGGTGGACAGCATCCTCGCCATGAAGGACGTCAGTCCGGAAACCGTCGGCGAGGAGGAGTTTGCCCGCCGCCGCAGCCATCAGGCGCACGGCATGGGAGGCATTCCCATCGTCGGCGATCCGGATGCGGTGGCCGAAAAGCTCATAGGTCTCGCTGGCGCCGGCATCCGGGGCATGGGGATTTCCTTCGTCAACTACCTCGACGAGCTGCCGTTTTTCTGCGACGAGGTGCTGCCCCGGCTCGAAGCGGCCGGTTTGCGGGAGGCCCGGGCGTAGCGCCGCTCAGTCCCGGTGATAGGGATGCCTGGCTATGATCTGCTGGGCGCGATAGATCTGTTCGAACAGCAGGCCTCGGACGACGAAATGCGGCCAGGTCATGGCGCCGAAACTGATGGCGCGGTCGGCACGCTTGCGTATGTCGTCGCTGAGCCCGTCCGCGCCGCCGATCGCGAATGCCAGCTCGCCCAGCCCGTCATCCTGCCAGTCCGACAGCAGTTTTGCGAACTGCCGGCTGCTGTGCGCCTTTCCCCGTTCGTCAAGCGCGACAAGGGTTGCCCCGTCGGGCAGCGCGGCCAGTAATTTCTCGCCTTCGGCGCGTTTGAGCGCATCGCCTTCAAGGCGGCGTTTCTCCTCGACCTCGCGTATCGCGACCGGCCAGGCGGTTATTCTGTTCAGGAAATGGTCGGCCAGCGCCTTTTCCGGTCCGGCCTTCAGGCGGCCGACCGCGACGACCGAGATTTTCATTCAGGAAACCGGCGTTTCCAGTTCCGGGAGGTTCGCTTCCCACATCTTTTCGAGGCTGTAGAAGTCGCGGACTTCCGGCCGGAACAGGTGAACGATCACGTCGCCCGCGTCGATCAGCACCCAGTCGCCCTGGGTCATGCCCTCGGGACGGACGCCGCCCATGCCGATTTCCTTGAGATGCGCGGAGACGAATTCGGCCATGGTGACGACCTGGCGCGACGACCGCCCCGACGCGATCAGCATGTAATCCGCAATGCTCGATTTGCCCGCCAGGTCGATGACGACGATATCTTCCGCCAGATGGTCGTCGAGAATGTCCTTGATCTGCGACAGGAGGTCTTTCGGCGCGATGTCGGGGCCAGAGGCTCCCTTGCGAAGGGCGTTCTCGATCGAGTCGTCTGTCACGGCGTCAATGTCTCCCTTATCGGAACCGCAATGGACCGCACCGTCCGGTCAGAAGCGGCCGGCCCGGATTTCGGTAGCGTTTGCGGGGTGTCGCGGAATCGGGCAATAGGTCCAGGCAGGTGGTCGTCTGTCGGCAAGTGTGCGTGCATGCGTCGGCGCAATCCGGTTGCTCGCAAAGCAGCGCGCCGCCGTGCTGGCAAGCGCATGAACAGAATAGGGCGCGCGGTCGAAAACCGCAATTGGAACCAGCCCGAACAGGCGGCGCCAGTCCTTCCAGCGCGAAAACTCGGCGAGAATGTCGGCGCCGACGATCCAGACGAAGTTTTTCTCGGGAAAACAGCGGGTAAGCGCGCTCAGCGTGTCGACCGAGAAGCGCGTTCCGAGCCGCGCCTCCATATCGGTCACGACGATGCGGGGGTCGCGGGCGATTCGTTTGGCCGCCTCGAATCGGGTTTCGAAGGGCGCCATCCCGTCCGTGGATTTAAGCGGATTTTGCGGCGCGACCAGCCACCAGACCGCATCGAGACCCAGCCGCGCTAGCGCCTGGCGGCTGATATGGACATGCCCCTCGTGCGCCGGGTTGAACGATCCGCCCAGCAGACCGACGCGCTGTCGCGCCGACCCGATCCCGGCCCGCGCCGCCGCCCGCGGGATAGAGCCGCCTATTGATTTCGTTCTGCTCAGGGCCGGACCTGCCCCGATCCGCGGACGACGTATTTGAAGGTGGTGAGCTGTTCCACCCCGACCGGCCCGCGCGCATGCAGGCGACCGGTGGAGATTCCGATTTCGGCGCCCATGCCGAACTCGCCGCCGTCGGCGAACTGGGTCGAGGCGTTGTGCAGCACGATGGCCGAGTCGACGCGGGACAGGAATTTCTCGGCGGTGTCGCTGTCTTCGGTCACGATCGAGTCGGTGTGGTGCGAGCCGTGCCGGTTGATGTGCGCGACGGCATCGTCCACCCCGTCCACCTGTTTGACCGAAATGATGGCGTCGAGATATTCGGTGTCCCAGTCCTCGTCCGTGGCCGGTGCGATACGCGGATCGATCGCGCATGTCGCGTCGTCGCCGCGGATTTCGCATCCCGCGCCGACGAGCCGTTCGACGATCGGCGGCAGCAGCGCATCCGCCACGCTTCGGTCGACCAGAAGGCTTTCCGCTGCGCCGCAGATGCCTGTCCGGCGCATCTTCGCGTTGAACACGATGTCGGACGCCTTGTCCGCGCTTGCCGCCCGGTCGATATAGACGTGGCAGTTTCCGTCCAGATGGGCGATCACGGGGATGCGGCTTTCCGTCTGCACCCGTTCGATCAGCCCCTTGCCGCCGCGCGGCACGATGATGTCGATCAGATCGGGCATGGTCAGCATTTCGCCCACCGCCGCCCGGTCGGTCGTCGGCACGATCTGGATCGCGCCGGTCGGCAGGTTCGCCATGCGAAGCCCCTGATGCAGGCAGTCGAGGATCGCGCGCGACGAATGGAAACTTTCCGACCCGCCGCGCAGGATCGCCGCGTTGCCAGACTTGAGGCACAGGCCGCCCGCATCCGCCGTCACGTTGGGACGCGATTCGTAGATGATGCCGATCACGCCCAGCGGCACGCGCACGCGCTGGATCCTGAGCCCGTTGGGCCGGTCCCATTCGGCCATCACCGCACCCACCGGGTCGTCGAGGCCGGCGATGTCCTCCAGCCCTTTTGCCATCGCCTCGATCCGGTCGTCATTGAGCATCAGCCGGTCGAGCATCGCGCCCTTGGTGCCGTTTGCCTCGGCGCTCGCCATGTCCTTGGCGTTGGCGGCGAGCAGCGCCTCCTTCGAGTTGCGGATCGCTTTTGCGGCTTCCAGAAGCGCCTTGTTCTTGGTTTCCGCGGGGACCGTCGCCAGCTCCTGCATGGCGGCGCGGGCGGACTGTCCCAGCGCGACCATGGTTTCGTGAATCGCGGCGGCATCGCCTGAAATTTCGGTGCCTGGTTTCGAGTTCATGCCCATCTCACCCATCCAGTGCGAGGTCGTCCCGGTGGATCATTTCGTCGCGTCCACGGTAGCCGAGCTGTTCTTCTATTTCACGGCTTTTGTGTCCGGCGATGATCCGCGCATCCTCCGCCGAATAGGCGATCAGACCCGTGCCGATCCGCTTTCCGTCGGCTGTCCTGATAATCACCGCATCGCCGCGTTCGAACGATCCTTCCACCGAGACCACGCCCGCCGGCAGCAGGCTCTTGCCGGCCGCCAGCGCGCGTTTCGCGCCGTCATCCACCGTAATCGCGCCCGCCGGCTGGACAGCGCCCGCGATCCACCGCTTGCGGGCGGTTGCAGGCTCCGCGTTGGGCCGGAACAGCGTGTGCCGCCCGGTTTTGCCGATCTGCGACAGCCGGTGCGGCTCCGCACCGTTGGTGATGATTACGGAGCAGCCGGCTCGCGTCGCGATCCTGGCCGCTTCGATCTTGGTGACCATGCCGCCCGAAGCGTATCCCGGCGCGGCCTCGCCCGCCATGGCTTCGATTTCTGCCGTGATTTCACCGATCTCGGGCATGAATTCGGCGTCCGGTACGCGCCTCGGATCGGCGGTATACAGCCCGTCGATATCGGACAGCAGCACCAGCGCGTCCGCGCCCACCATCTGGGCGACCCGGGCCGCCAGCCGGTCGTTGTCGCCGAACCGGAGCTCGTCGGTCGCCACCGTGTCGTTCTCGTTGATGACCGGAACTGCGCGAAGTCCGAACAGCGCCTCGATCGTGCCGCGCGCGTTCAGGTGACGCCGCCGCTCCTCGGTATCGCCCGGGGTGAGCAGTATCTGGGCGACCGGCATGCCCACGGCGGCGAAGGCTTCCTGCCATGCGGCGAAAAGGCCGATCTGACCCGTCGCGGCGGCGGCCTGCTTTTCTTCCAGCTTGAGGGACCGCCCCAGAAGGCCGAGCGCGTGCCGGCCGATCGCGACGGCTCCGGACGTAACGATAAGAACCTGCGTACCCGATTTCGCCAGCGCGGCTGCATCCTCGGCGAGCGCCGTCATCCAGGCGCGACGGGGATCGCCTGTTTGCGGATCGGTCAGAAGGGCCGTCCCGATTTTGACCACGAGCCGCTTCGACTGTGCGAGGGAAAACTCCGACATCGCGACCTGCGGATCCGTCAGGGGGAGTATGCGGCGACCGGCCGCTCTTCTTCGCGGGCCTCGCGAATGGGCGCATAAAGGGCGCGGAGGACATCGGTCACGCCCTCGCCCGACACGGCGGACATGGTCATGACCGTCTCTCCGGACGCGGTTTCCAGCGCTGCCCGCCTGTCAGCGATGTCTTCGGGCAGAAGCGCGTCGCACTTGTTGAGGACGGTGATCGTCTGCTTGGCGTCGAGCCCGCCGCCATAGGCCGAAATTTCTTCGCGAATGGTCCGCCAGTCGGCGACCACGTCGTCCGCCGTGCCGTCGATCAGGTGGAGAAGCACGTTGCAGCGTTCCACGTGCCCGAGGAACCGGTCGCCCAGACCGGCGCCTTCGTGCGCGCCCTCGATCAGCCCCGGAATGTCGGCCAGAACGAAACTCTCGTCGTCGATCGTCACCACGCCGAGCCCGGGGTGCAGCGTCGTAAAGGGGTAGTCCGCGATCTTGGGCCGGGCGCGCGTCACCGCGGCGAGGAAGGTCGATTTGCCGGCATTGGGCAGGCCGACCAGTCCCGCGTCGGCGATCAGCTTGAGCCGCAACCAGACCCACATCTCCTCGCCTTCTCCGCCCGGATCGAACCGGCGCGGCGCCTGGTTCGTGGAGGTCTTGAAGCGCGCGTTGCCGCGGCCGCCCTGTCCGCCCCGGCACAGGACGGCGCGCGGATTGTCCTCGGTGATGTCGGCGATCAGGATTTCCCGGCTTTCGTCGAAAATCTGGGTTCCGGGCGGAACGCGAAGGACCGCGTCATGACCGCCGGCGCCGGTCCGGTTCGATCCCATACCGTGCACGCCGCGCCCGCCCTTGAAATGCTGCTGGTAGCGGAAATCGATCAGCGTGTTGAGATCGCGCGACATTTCCACGACGACGTCGCCGCCCTTGCCGCCGTCGCCCCCATCGGGCCCGCCGAACTCGACATACTTCTCCCGCCGGAAGCTGACGCACCCGTCTCCGCCGTCGCCGGCGCGCAGATAGATTTTAGCCTGATCGAGAAACTTCATCGGTCGGATCCTCGCTTGGCCGCATGTCGGCCTGCGGGAGAGTCTGTCGAACTATGGTCGCATACGAACAAATAATCTGGCGAACCGAAACCCGGGGTTCAACGAAAAAGGGGGGAACCGAATTCCCCCCGTTTCACGGCCGCTCGCGCGGCATGAAGGGGAAATTCAGCTCGCCGGGTCCACCGAGACGTAGGTCCTGTTCCCCGCGCGGCGCGCGAACGACACCCGTCCCTCGGCGGTCGCGAAGATCGTGTGATCCTTGCCGATGCCGACATTTTCGCCCGGATGGTATTTGGTACCGCGCTGGCGAATGATGATGTTGCCGGGAATGACGACTTCTCCGCCGAACTTCTTGACGCCGAGACGGCGACCGGCTGAGTCGCGTCCGTTACGGGAGCTGCCGCCTGCTTTCTTGTGGGCCATGACCGAGTCTCCTTAATCTTTCTTCGGCGCGGACTTCTTTGCCGCCTTTTTAGCCGCTTTCTTCGCCGGCGCCTTCTTGGCTGCTGCTTCGACCGGCGCGGCCGTTTCCGCCGCCGGCTCTTCGGCTGCGGCGGCTTCTGCGGGCTTTTCAGCCGCCTTTGCGGTGGCTTTCTGGCCCTTGCCGAGAATTTCCGTGATCCGCAGCACTGTAAGGTCCTGACGGTGTCCCTTGGTGCGCTTGTAATCCTTGCGGCGTTTCTTCTTGAAAACGATGATCTTGTCGCCCCGCGTCTGGTCGATCACGGTGGCGGCAACGCGCGCGCCATCGACCAGCGGGGTTCCGACGGTCGTGGCTGTGCCGTCATCCAGCATCAGCACCTGATCCAGCTCGATCGCGGCGCCGGGGTCGGCGACCAGCTTCTCGACGAGGATCACGTCATTCGGTTCGACGCGGTACTGTTTACCGCCTGTCTTGACGACTGCGTACATGATATCTCTAAGCTTTTGACATATAACACAAAACTGCAGAAAACCCTGCCGGTTCCCGAGAAACCGTCGTGTGCTCTGCTTCAAGGATGCGGCACTATAGTCGCCAAACCCCGCCTGTCAACTGTTTGAATCAACTGTTTTCAGGCGATTTCCGCGGGTTACAGCATTAACGACAGGCGGCGTGTCGCGGGTTCGGAGCCTTCGAATCCCTGAACCGCCACCTGGCCGCTTGCCGCATTGAGCGAAGCGGCGAGTCTTGTGTCCCGGTTGAGCAGCGGCGGCGTCAGCCAGCCGAACCCGTCACCGACCTCTCTCGCCGCGATAATGTCGCGCATTCGCTTTTCTCGGCTATGGCTGGTGGCCGTACGCGGGTGTCCGCGCGACTCTGACGCGCGCCAGTGATTGGCGACCGCGGCCGCACCCGGAAGAACGCGGGCGTCTTCCGGCAGGCGTTCGATAACGCAGGCTTCGTCCGGTCGCGTTCCGGTTAGCGTGTAAATCGCGGCAACGGCGATGGGCGTATGGGTCAGCGCGTGCTTTGCCTCTTCGAAACTGCCGCATCGCTCGAACGCGTGGCGCAGCAGGTGCATCGGCGGGATTTCGCGGGAGCGCCACGTTGCGATACGGCTGGCGGCCAGATCGCCCCAGCGTCCGAGCCGTCCTCGCTGTATCGGGGCCTGGTTGAGCGCCGCCGCGAAACGACCCTTCGCGATGGCGGTCGCCGCGCCGACGAAACCCGGCCAGGTCAGGTTGAGGAATGCGCCGGCCGGCCCCATCTGGCGGGCGGCGACCAGACAGCGCCCCAGTCCCGGCAACGGCCAGTCCAGCACCCGCAAAATGGTCGGCGCGCCGGTTTCCCGGTCCGCCAGGATCCCGTTGGTACAGGACCATTCGAAGCTCGCATTGGCGAACCAGCCGCCCGGCACCGGCATCCGGGACGTAAAGGACTCTATTTCACTCTGGTAGGGCGTCGCGTTCCGCATCGTCCAGCGTCTCGAAATCCGGTCAGCGGCGGCGATCGCCCGGCGGCCGTAATGGCCGCTCGCTTCCATAAACAATGTCTCCAGACGGTCTTCCGCCGCTTCGGCGATGCCCAGCGTCGGCACGTCGTCGGTGACGTCGATGACGGGTATCTCGGGAAGCAGCTTTTCAGTCACGACTGGCGGATCCTGTCGAATTGCGGCGGGGCTGTCGCATCGCAGCCCGTATGGATACGATCCCTTTCCCGACATTAGAGAAATGAGGGCGTCATGCGAACAATCAAGGCCACTGCCGCGGTCGCAATTGCAGTATTCGCATTCATCCTTCCCCCGGGTTCCGGCCAGGCTGACGCGATCGACGGCAACTGGTGCCGCGAGGGGCGGCATCTCGCCGTCGACGGACCCAACCTGACCACGCCCGGCGGCAACCGTATCAAAGGCAGTTACGATCGCCACGGATTCGAATATGTCGTTCCCGCCGGCGAAGCGGGCGCCGGCCAGCCCGTCAGCATGACGCTACAGGACGATGACCACATGACCCTTCAACAGGGGGAAAGCGGCCCTCAGCTCTGGAAACGCTGCGCCGGACCGACGAGCTAGCGGACAGGCTGACAAATTCCGTCGCAGCCTGTAGAAACGCCGCGACGGTTCGGTCCGAGGCCGGTTGAAGTCAGGGAGACAAGAAATGACCATGCGCGACAAGGCGCCGTTTCGAGCGGATCATGTCGGCAGCCTGCTGCGGTCGCCGGCCCTGCTAGAGGCCCGCGCCCGGCGCCAGAAAGGCGAGATCGACGATGCGGAACTGCGCGCGGCGGAGGATGTTTCGATCGCCGATGCGATCAGGCTTCAGGAAGACGTCGGGCTGGAAGGCATCACCGACGGCGAACACCGGCGTACCCTGTTTCACGTCGACTTCATGGAAAAGCTGGACGGCATCACTGTCAGCGAGGGCAAGCTGGTCAGCTTTCATTCGCATAACGAGAAACTGGAATTCGCGCCGCCGACCATGGGTATCGGTGGCCGGCTGCGCCATGTCGCGCCGATCCAGGGCGCCGATTTCGACTTTCTGAAAAGCCGGACTTCCAGAACGCCCAAGGTCTGCATCCCGTCGCCGTCGATGGCGCATTTCAGGGTTGGCCGGCGCGGCATCCCGACCGATGTCTATCCGGATATCGAGGAATTCTTCGACGATCTTGCGGCGGCTTACCGGGCGGAGATCGCCGATCTGGCATCGCGCGGCTGCCGCTATATCCAGCTCGACGACACCAACCTGGCCTATCTGTGCGACCCCGCCGTCCGCCAGCAGGTCATCGCCATGGGCGAGAATCCGGACGAGTTGCCGCATACCTATGCGAAGCTGATCAACGATTCGATCAAGGACCGGCCGGACGACATGGCTGTCTGCATCCATCTCTGCCGCGGCAATTTCAAGAGCGCCTGGGTGGCGGAAGGCGGCTACGACCCGGTGGCCGACGCGATGTTCAACGAAATCGCGGTCGACGGGTTCTTCCTGGAATACGAGAACGAGCGTTCGGGCGGGTTCGAGCCGCTGCGCTATGTCCCAAAGGGCAAGCTCGTCGTGCTGGGGCTCGTTTCGTCCAAGCTGGCGGCGCTGGAGTCGAAGGATTTCCTGAAGAGCCGGATCGACCAGGCGGCGAAGCACCTCGATCCCGATCAGATGGCGCTTAGCCCGCAATGCGGCTTTTCCAGCACGGTTCACGGAAATCAGATCACTGTCGAGGACCAGATCGCCAAGCTGCGGCTTTGCGTGGAGACGGCGCAGGAAGTCTGGGGATAAGGGCGGAATACAGGGTTCAGGAAGTAAAGGATCAGAATCATGACGATGAGAGACCGGGCGCCGTTTCGGGCGGATCATGTCGGCAGCCTGCTGCGGCCGAAGAAACTGCTGGACGCGCGGGAGAAATTTCTCGGCCCGCAGACGCCGGACCAGCATCTCGGACCACACCACAACGCCGATCTGCGGGCAGTCGAAGATGAATGCGTCCGGGAGGTCGCGACGATGCAGCAGGACGCAGGGCTGAGCGCCGCGACAGACGGCGAGTTCCGCCGACGCAGCTGGTGGCTCGAAATGGCGATGAACTGGGACGGGTTCTCGGCAACGCGCCAGGGGAAGTCCTCTCCGTTCGGCTGGAAGAACAATGCCGGCAAACAGCAGGATTTCTCCGTCCTGACCGTGACCGGAAAAATCGGCTGGAACCCCAGCCCGGTGGTGGAGGCATTCAAATTTCTTGCCGACAACACGACGCTGGTCCCCAAGGTCACCATGCCGGCGCCGAGCGTGATTCACTGTTTCGCGGGCGGCGATCCGGCCATTCTTGAAACCGCCTACGACGATATCGAGGAGTTCTGGTCCGACCTGACGGATGCGTACCGCAAGGAGATCGCCGCGCTGGTCGATGCCGGCGCGCGTTACATCCAGATCGACGACGTCAGCCTGCCGTTCCTGTGCGACGACGATTACGCCGGCGTGTTCCAGTCCTGGGGGCTGAGTCCGACCGAAATGCTGGAGGTCTATGCGAAGCGCATCAATGACGTGCTGGCGGGAGCGCCCGACGACGTGACCTTCACCATGCATACCTGCCGCGGCAACCGCGAAGGGCTGTGGGCGGCGGAAGGCGGCTACGATCCGGTGGCGGACATTCTGTTCAACAATATCAATGTCACCGGCTATTTCATGGAGTACGACACGCCGCGCGCCGGCACGTTCGAGCCGTTGCGGCTGCTGCCCGAAGGAAAGGTCGTGGCGCTCGGCATCATGTCGTCCAAGGCGCCGGTGGTGGAAGAAGCGGATACGCTCAAGAAACGCATCGACGAGGCGGCCGCACACGCGCCGCTCGAACGGCTTGCGGTTGCGCCGCAATGCGGCTTTGCGAGCTCCATCGTCGGCAACCCGCTGACCGAAGACATCCAGAAAGCGAAACTCGCCCGGCTGGTCGAGGTCGCGGAGGACGTCTGGGGGACCGCGTAGGGTTCGCTGATTACCGTCGGGATGCCCAACGAATCAGCCAGCCGGACCAGACGGTATCCGTAAATTTTTTGCGTAGCCTCTTGCAGTGCTTTTCGCACTGCCAATGTCTTCGTCGCGCCGGAAAATATCCCGATCAATCGTGATAGGTGGGCGAGCGCATCAGGCGCCCGGCGGGGCAGCATGCGACACCGCAGCTGTCCGGAGAGGCTCGGCACATGTCCATCAAGAACGCGGTTATCGCCCTGGCGGCCATCGGCGCGCTGGGAACCGTTTATGCCTACAAGGATGACATCGGTCCCAGGCTGGGTCTGTGGGGCGCGGACGGGAAAAAGGAAGCGCCTCCGGCGCGCGCCGGACGGCGGGGAAACAGCGGTCCGGTCGCCGTTACCGCCGGCGCTGCCAGACGGCAATCCACGCCGCGTCTGCTGGCCACCATCGGCACGATTCAGGCCTTCGCAACCGTCAACGTGAAGTCGCGCGTCGACGGCCAGCTTTTCGAGGCGCATTTCACCGAGGGCCAGACGGTCAGGAAAGGCGATCTTCTGTTCCGCATCGATCCCCGGCCGTTCGAGGTCCAGCTACGGCAGGCCCAGGCATCGCTCGCGCGCGATCGCGCCCAGATGGAAAAGGCCCGCGGCGACCAGACGCGGTACGCGTCGCTGGTCGGCAAGGGATTCGCCTCGCAACAGAAGTACGAAGAGGCCCGGGCCGCCTATGCCGCCATTCGCGAAACATTGCGGGCCGGCGAGGCGGCTATCGAGGCGGCGAAGCTGCAGCTTGCCTATACCGAAATCCGCTCGCCGATCGACGGCAGGACAGGCAGTCTGCTGGTCAATACCGGCAATCTGGTCAAGGCCAACGATTCCGGCGCGCTGGTCGTCATCACACAGGTGAAACCGGTTCATGTCGTCTTTTCCGTGCCGGAAGCCTATCTGCCCGGACTCAAGCGCCTGATGGCGGCAGGCCCCGTGGCGGTCGGCGTTCGCGTGCCCGGCGACAAGGCGCCCGAAAAGCAGGGCCGGCTGGTGTTTATCAACAACGCCGTCGATACCGCCACCGGGACCATCCAGCTCAAGGCCGTTTTTCCCAACGAGGATGACGGGCTGACGCCCGGCGAGTTCGTCAATGTCGCGGTGACGCTGGAACAGAGGCCCGAGGCCGTCGTCGTTCCGAGCCAGGCGGTGCAGGACGGCCAGCGCGGCGCTTTCGTGTTCGTGATCCGGGAAAACAGTACGGTCGACCTGCGGACTGTTACGGTCGACGACTCCGCCAACGGGTTTACGGTCGTGACGAAAGGGCTGGAGCCCGGCGAGAAGATCGTGCTCGACGGATATCTCCAGCTTCGTCCCAATGCCCGGGTCGTGATCAAGACGCCCGGCGACACGAAATCGCCCGGCGGCAGGCGGGGCGGCGGCGAACGAAAACGCGGAGAGGGCGGCAAGCCTTCTGCATCGGCTGACGCGCCGCGGGGAGATTCGTGATGTCGCCTGAACTTTTTATCCGTCGCCCCGTCATGACCACTCTGGTCATGGCGGCGGTCGTTCTGTTCGGCGGGATTTCCTATTTCTCGCTGCCCGTCGCCGAACTGCCCAATGTCGATTTTCCGACGATCTCGGTAACGGCCAGCCTGCCCGGCGCAAGCCCCGAAACCATGGCGTCGTCCGTGGCGACGCCGCTGGAACAGCAGTTTTCGACCATCGACGGAATCGATTCCATGGTGTCCAGCTCGTCGCTCGGCACCACGCGGGTGACGCTCCAGTTTTCGCTCGACAAGGATGTAGATGTGGCGGCGCAGGACGTCCAGGCCGCCATCGGCGCGGCGCAGCGTCGTCTACCGGACCTCCGCAATCCGCCGGTTCTGCGCAAGGTAAACCCGTCCAACTCGTCGGTTTTCTATCTCGCACTCAGCTCGCCCACCCTGCCGCTGTCGACCGTTAACGAGTATGCCGAATCGAAGCTCGCCCAGCGTATTTCGATGGTGCGCGGCGTCGCCCAGGTACAGGTGTTCGGGTCGCAGAAATTCGCCGTCCGCGTCCAGGTCAGCCCGGACCGGCTGGCGATGCGCAATATCGGCATCGACGAGCTTCGCAAATCGGTGGGGACCGCCAACGTCAACCTTCCGGTCGGCTCGTTCGACGGGCCGCATAAATCGGTGACCATCCAGACCACGGGCCAGCTTTTCGATCCGGACGCCTATGCCCGGCAGATCGTCGCCTACCGGAACGGCGCGCCGGTGCATCTCCGGACGCTCGGGCGCGTGATCAGCGGCGTCGAGAACAACAAGGTCGCGAGCTGGTTCAATGACAGCCGCGCTGTAATTCTCGCCATCCAGCGACAGCCCGGCACCAACACGATAGAGGTGGTGGACGCGGTGAAGGCGCTGCTGCCCGCTTTCCGCCAGCAGCTCCCCGCATCGGTCAATCTCGACGTCATCTACGACCGCACCGAGACGATCCGCGCCAGCATCGAGGACGTCCAGTTCACGCTGGTGCTGGCGGCTGCGCTGGTCGTGATGGTGATCTTCCTGTTCCTGCGGAACCTGTCGGCCACGGTCATCCCCAGCCTTGCCCTGCCGATCTCGGTAATCGGTACGTTCGCGGTGATGTATCTGATGGGATACAGCCTCGATAACCTGTCGCTGATGGCGCTGACCCTGTCGGTCGGGTTCGTGGTCGACGATGCCATCGTGATGCTCGAGAACATCGTCCGGCACGTGGAAAAGGGCGAAACGCCGATGCAGGCGGCGCTCAAGGGCTCGCGCGAAATCGGCTTCACCATTTTCTCGATGACGGTGTCGCTGGCCGCCGTGTTCATTCCCGTCCTGTTCATGGGCGGCATCGTGGGACGGCTGCTGAACGAGTTCGCCGTCACCGTGTGCGCCGCGATCTTCGTTTCGGGCTTCGTGTCGCTGACCCTGACGCCGATGATGTGCAGCCGCTTTATCCGGCCGGTCAGGGAGGAAAGCCGCGGGCGCTTCTACCATGCCAGCGAGCGGTTTTTCGACGGCATGCGGGATCTGTACGGGCGCAGCCTTGACTGGGCGATGCGGCAGAAATTTGCTGTGCTGCTGTCGTTTTTCGCGACCATCGCGCTGACCGCCTATCTCTACGTGCTGGTGCCCAAGGACTTCCTGCCGGCGCAGGATGTCGGTTCGCTGATCGCCTTTACCGAAGGTACGCAGGACACGTCCTTTCAGGCGATGGTGCGTCGCCAGCGCCAGGTGGCGGAAATCATCCGGCGGGACGAGAACGTCGCCGGCGTGATGTCGTCGGTGGGCGCGGGCGGGCCGCGTACGGCGGGCAATGCCGGCACCATGGTCATCCGCCTCAAGCCCAAATCGGAGCGAAAGCAGGATATCGACCAGACGATCCGTCAGCTCCGGCGCAAGGTCGGCCAGGTTCCGGGCATCCGCGTATTCGTGCAGAACCGGCCCGTGATCCGGGTCGGCGGACAGCTGTCCAAGGCCGAATACCAGTACACGCTGCAGGCGCTCGATCTCGAAGAGCTCTACCGGAACGCCGGCGTGCTGCTCAGGCGGATCGCGCGCGAGCCCGGCATCCGCGACGTGACCAGCGATATGGACATCCGCAGCCCGCAGCTGATCGTCGATATCCAGCGCGACCGCGCCGCGCGTCTCGGCGTCACCGCCGAGCAGATCGAAGGGGCGCTCGCCAGCGCATTTGGGTCGCAGGAGATCACCACGATCTACACACCGTCCAACCAGTACAAGGTGATCCTGGAGGTCGCGCCCCAGTACCAGGCCGACCCAGCTGCCCTGTCGCGGCTCTACGTGCGTTCCAGCAACGGATCGCTGGTGCCGCTCGGCGCGCTGATGACGGCGCGTCGCGGCGTCGGGCCGCTGACCGTGAACCATCAGGGGCAGCTGCCGGCAGTGACGATCTCGTTCAACCTCGATGCCGGCATGTCGCTCGGCACGGCAATAGACCGGATCCGTGCGGTGGAGCGCGAGCTCAAGGTGCCGGCGACGGTATCCACCAGCTTCCAGGGTACTGCCGAGGCGTTCCAGAAATCGTTCCAGGGGCTCGGCATCCTGCTGATCATGGCGATGCTGGTGGTCTATTTCGTGCTGGGCGTGCTGTATGAAAGCTTCGTCCATCCGCTGACCATCCTGTCGGGCCTGCCGTCGGCCGGTCTCGGCGCTTTGCTGACGCTGCTGGTTTTCGACACCACGCTCAACCTCTACTCGTTCGTCGGCATCATCATGCTGGTCGGTATCGTCAAGAAGAACGCCATCATGATGATCGATTTCGCCCTGGTGCGTCAGAGAGAGGGCGGAACCGCCGAGACCGCGATCGTCGAGGCGTGTCTGGTCCGTTTCCGGCCGATCATGATGACGACCATGGCCGCGCTCGTCGGCACCCTGCCGATCGCGCTCGGCGTGGGCGACGGCGCGGAAGCGCGCCAGCCGCTGGGGCTTGCCGTGATCGGCGGGCTCGTCGTGTCGCAGTTCATCACGCTCTATCTGACGCCGGTGGTGTTCGTCTATCTCGACCGGCTGCAGGAACGGCTCAAGCCCGGCGCCAAGACCGCGCCCGTGCCGTCGGCTGCGGAATAGGTCTCTTTCCGTCGTTGACCGCCCGCCGGTCCGTCCTTTAAAACCACCGGCGGAGAGTTGCCGGAGTGGTCGAACGGGGCGGTCTCGAAAACCGTTGTGCGCTATGCGTACCGAGGGTTCGAATCCCTCACTCTCCGCCATTTATCCCCAGTTTCTGCGGGTTTTGGGGTAATGCTGGGCAATGTTCCCATAATAGCTCCCCGATAGGGCGCGCGCTGCAGCGATAAAACCTCTACCCCAAACAGCCAAAACGCCCCAGCCGCGACCCCACCCCCGGGGGCACCCCCACCAAAGGATTTGGGACTCCCTATATCCCCTGGTAATACTGATGCAGACGAATAAGTCTGAATTGGGCGAAGAGCGGCAAGCGGAACTGGTCTCCGGCCCTTCGCGGCTTGTTGCGGGGCTATGCTTATTTCTGAGGGGCTGTGTGGGTTATGCCGTTTTTGAAGAGGTACAGAGCTCTACTTATTGCCAGCCTGGTTGTCCTTGGGCTGTCTGCCGTTGGATACAATGTAAGGCTAGAAAACCCCCATTGTGGGTCCGCTTGCTTTCCGATTTATCTGCTTGTCTTGCTGCCTTTGAGTTGGTTAGGGCTAGCTGTAGCGATGATCGTAAGCACTTTAAGCGTATTTAGAGGCTTACATACTTATCTTAATGAGCGGTAGCGTAGATTTAGCCGCTACCCCTAAAGCAACCGAGCTCCACACTATCCGCGAAGGCTTGGGCCGTGCATCCGTATCCATAATGCTAACCTGCGTTCGACTGTCGACAGATGTTGCCTGCCGTGCTGGCTCCAAACTGAAACGCCCCAGTCGATACTCCACCCCCGGGGGTACCCCCGCTTTGTCAGTTGGGACTCCGCATATCGGCATGTCCTCCTAATCCGTGCGAACAGACCCTGTTCTCGCCAAGCGCTGCCTATGCAACTGGTTTCGGGAGCGTGTGGGGGTGATCCGTGGGAGAACGGCTATTGCGAGAGCTTCAATGCCCGGTTCCGCGACGAGCTCCTGAACGGAGAGATCTTCT
>JAYOEY010000005.1:0-225040 GCA_038116945.1 Rhodospirillales bacterium | reverse complement strand
ATAAGGGCTCCTTCTTCTCAAAAGTTGGAGCCTCCGGCAATCCCGGGGCGGTTCAATGAGGAAGTTGAGCGCGGGTTCTATTCTCCCGTAGCGACCCAGTTTCGTTCGGCAAGGTAGAAAGCCTCCAGCATATCGGGGCGGTCGTCGCCCAGCAGGTCCTGGCTGACGTCATAGTTGCGGCTGGCGTCGCAGAAACCGAAAAAGCGGTAGGACGGGCGCATCGCGATATCCGGGTTCCAGTCGATGGGCAGGGTATCGGCCGGATTGACCGGCCGCATGCTGTCGCTTTCGTATATGGCCTCGAAGGAATTGAGACGCCACCCGATTTCGGTGAGCACCAGCCGCGAATGGAACCTGACATGGGCCATGACGTCCAGTTCGACGCCGTCCAGTATCAGGCGCTCGGAAATGTTCGCCGGGCTTTCGCAGATGGCGCGCCCGCCCCTCTGGTGGAGCTTCGCCGGGAAAACCCGATGCCGGGTCACATTGCCTGCGGCCGTCTTCGCCTTCAGGGCGGCGGCGAATGCCTCAATGGCGCCGTCGAACCATGTGGTGCGCACGGGCGATCCGGGCACGTAGGAGCCGACCAGACCGTCCCAGTCGCCGATGTCGCGGCACAGGCTTTCGAAGCGAACGAGATAGAAGATTTCGGCTCTGTCGAGCAGGGCCTCGGTTCTCTTTTCGGCACTTGCACGCGGCATTGGACTGTCTTCTCCTATATGGTCGGCTTTGTATGGTCGGGCGGTCCCGCTTAGGTCCAACCGGCGGACCAGATTTTATGGACGGGCAAGAACCGCGTCCACTAAAGGCAGGATGTCGGATCAGGGTCAAGAAGGGGAAAAACCCCGGTCATACGCCGCAGTCCGCGTTTGGAACACGGACCGAATTCATGACACAGAAGGCGACCCCGCCAGCGCCGCCTTGCCCTGAGTCGCCTTCCCGCCAATTATGAGCTTCCGGTTTCAGAGGAGTTTTCGGAATGCTGGGGGGCTGGCTCGCGCTGCTGGCGGCGGCGACGTTTGCGTTCAGCAATGTCAGCGCACGACGCGGGGTCATACAGGGCACCGTGCTTCAGGGCATCGCGATCACGGTGCCGATCGGAGTGCCGCTGTTTCTTGCGGGGACGCTGGTCACCGGCGCATGGAATGCGCTCTTCGGTTTCTCGCTCTGGCAGATCCTGTCGCTGGCGGCTGCCGGCATTTCTCACTTCGCGCTGGCGCGGTACTGCTCCTACCGGTCGGTTCGCCTGCTAGGCTCCAACCTTGCCGCGCCCGTCCAGCGGCTCAGCCTGCCGATTGCGCTGGCGCTCGCGCTGTGGCTGCTCGGTGAATATCTGACGCCGCTGCGCGCGCTGGGCGTCGTGCTGGTAATTTCCGGCCCGGTCGTCATGCTGTCGGGCCAGGTCGCCTCTCAACGCATCGAGAAACGAAAATCGGCGGCGTCGCCCGCGACCGCGTCACCGACCGCCGAAAAGAAGTTCACCCCGCGCTATCTCGAAGGCTATTTCTTCGCCGTGCTGTCGGCGGCGGGGTACGGGGTAAGCCCGCTGTTCGTCCGCGCCGCGCTGGAAGGCGCCGACATCCCCACGGCCATCGCCGGGGGCGTCTGGTCCTACATCGCAGCGACGCTTCTGCTGTTGCCCGCCTTTCTCAACCGCTCGACGCGGCGGACCATCTTTACGATCCGCGGCGACTCGGCGAGATGGTTCGCGGCGTCGGGAATGTTTACCGGCATATCCCAGATGCTCCGCTACATGGCGCTGGCGCTGGCGCCGGTCACCGTGGTCTCGTCGATCATGGTGAGCACAATGGTCTTCCGCTATCTGTTCAGCGGCCTCATCAACCGGGATTACGAAATCTTTGGCGTCTGGGTAATCGTGGGGATCGCCATCACCGCCCTTGGCTCTCTGGCGCTGACGCTGGACATCGGCTGGGTGCTGTCGCTGCTGCCGCCCGGAGGCTGGCTCGACGACATCGCGCAGTGGCGCTGGCCGGCGGGTTAACGCCCCAACCGGCCAGCCTGTTTTCGGAGGACGGCCCCCGTTACGCGGCGCGGGGCCGTGCGGTGCCCCCGACGAACATGCGATAGCCCGTGCGGGTATGCGGCCAGTAATCCCAGATCGCGTTGTGCTGGACGGCGCGGTTGTCCCAGAACGCGATGGAATGGTCGGTCCAGCGGAACCGCATGGACCAGTGCGGGCGCTCCAGATGCTGATAGAGAAATTCCAGCATGTGGCGGCTCTCTTCCTTCGACACGCCGTTTATGTGGCTGGTGAAGGTGCGGTTGACGAACAGCACTTTGCGGCCGTTTTCGGGATGCTCCACTACGATCGGATGCTCCACGACCATGGGAACGTCCTCTTCCGTCTTGTCGAAAGCGGTCGCGGCCGTGTGCGTTGCTGTCTTGCCGTCCAGATAGGCCTTGATATCGGGGCTCAACTCCTCGTACGCCTTGGCGGCCGACAGGAACAGGGTATCCCCTCCGCCGTTCGGCGGCACGACTTCCTGGTAGAGTACGCTGTACATCGGCGGAACTTCGGCGCAGGTCTGGTCCGAATGCCACACCTCGCCGGAAACGCGGGGCGAATTCTCGTCGAAATGCTGCTTGCGGAGGGCGGGATAGCCGGGCACCGCTTTCGATGCCGTTCTCTTGCCGCCGACGTGGACATGGGGTTCGCCGAAATAGCGGACGAACCGTTCGTGCGATTCGGGATCGAATTTCTGGCCGCGAAAGAACACCACACCGTGTGCAAGGATTGCGTCGTGGATTTCCTCCACCTCGCGGTTCGACAACGGCTTCGTCAGATCGACATTGCCGATTTCCGCGCCCACATTCGGGGTCGAGGGGGTTACCGTGATGCTGTCGTAGCTCATCCCAAAAAATCCTCCAGATAACGAATGTCCTAGCAGAGAACTGCGGCGGCCTTTTGTCAAGATGCGTAAGGGGCCCTCATGCCGATGCCGTCACGCCAAACGCCTGCTATAACGCCCATATGCGCATCGACATCCACCCGCACGTCATTTCGCCTGATATCGAGCGTTATCCGCTGGCGCCGGTGGACGGAAAACGCTCGACCTGGTCGGCTGAGGCGAAGTCGCTGACGCCGGAACAGCTCATCGCGGCGATGGACGCGGCAGGGATCGACAGGGCCGCCGTGGTTCATTCCTCCACCACCTACGGGTTCGACAACGCGCTGGTCGCGGATGCCGTTGCCGCCTACCCGGACCGGCTGACCGGCGTCTGTTCGGTCGATGTACTGGCTGCAGACGCGGTAGACACGCTCAAGAACTGGCTCGACCGCGGCTGCACCGGTCTTCGCCTGTTTACCACCGGGACGACCAACTGGAACCAGGCGCAATGGCTCAACGATCCGGCAACCTTTCCGGTATGGGAATTCGCCTCCGGGATCGAGCTGCCGATCTGTCTTCAGGTGCGGACCGAAGGACTCGGCATGGTGAAGGAGCTGATGGAGCGATTCCCGAAAGTTCCCGTGATCCTTGACCATCTGGCGCACCCCGACCTCACGCCGGGCCCGCCCTACGAGGATGCGCAAGAAGCGCTCGCCCTCGCATCGTATGACCGGCTCTACGTGAAGTTCACCCCCGTCATCCTGCGCCGCGCACGCGAAGGCCACGCAACATGGGAAACCTTCCTGCCGCGCCTGTTCGGGGCGTTCGGCGCGGACCGGATCGCCTGGGGTTCGAACTTTCCCGCATCGCCGGGAACGCTGACGGACCTTGTAGAGCTGACGGAAAATGCGCTCGCGTTTCTGACCGACGACGAGCTCGACCGCGTGATGGGCGGCACGGCGGCGACTCTGTACCCGTCGCTCGCCCGCTGAGACCGCAGAAAATCAGCCTTCGATCTCTCCGAACGCGGCGACCTGTCCCATCGTCGCGCCGATCTGCGACAGCAGCCGCAGCCGGTTGGCCCGCACCGGCGCGTCGTCGACATTGACGGTGACATTGTCGAAGAACGCGTCGACCGCAGCGCGCAGCCCGGCCAGCGCCGTCATGGCATCCTCGAATTTTTCCGCCTCGATCATGGGGGCAAGACCCGACGATACCGAGGCAAGCCGCTGGAACAGGGCCTTTTCGTCATCGTCAGACAACAGGGAGCCGTCGACCGCGGCACCGTATCCGGCGTTATCCTTCTTCTCCTCGATTCCGACGATATTGGAGGCGCGCTTGTGCGCCGCCAGCAGGTTGCTGCCGTCATCGGTCTCGAGAAACGCCTGAAGCGCGCCAACGCGCGCCATCAGACGGACAAGATCGTCCTCGACCGAGCCGTCTGGCTTGCGCAGCGCGAACACCGCCGCGATCAGATCGTGACGCACCCCCTGCCCGCGCAGATGAACCTTGAGCCGGTCGGCGAAAAAATCCATCAGCGCGGCCGCGATGGCGTCCGGCGCCGCAAGCTCGGCCGCGTAATGTCCGGCGGCGCGCGCGAAAATGCCGGCAAGCGTTATCCGCAGGCCGTTTTCCAGCACCATACGGATCACGCCCAGCGCGGCGCGGCGGAGCGCATACGGATCGCGGGACCCGGTGGGCTTTTCATCGACCCCGAAGAACCCGACCAGCGTGTCGATCTTGTCGGCCAGCGCCACGACGACACTGACCGGCGCCGACGGGCAGTCGTCGTCTGGGCCGGCCGGCGAATAATGCTGCGAGATCGCATCGGCGACCGCGTCGGAGACGCCTTCTCCCCGCGCGTAATAGGCGCCCATGATGCCCTGAAGCTCGGGGAACTCACCCACCATGCCGGTCATCAGGTCCGCCTTGCACAGGCGGGCCGCGAGCATCGCATCAGCCGCAGCCGCACCGGGTACGAATTCCGACAGGTCGGCGGCCAGCGCCTCGATCCTCGTCACCTTGTCGGCGAGGCTGCCCAGCTTTTCATGGAACACCATGTCTCCGAGCGGCGCGAGGCAGCTCTCCAGCTTCTTCTTCCGGTCCTGGTCCCAGAAAAATATCGCGTCCGACAGGCGCGCGCGCAGCACGCGCTCGTTGCCGGCGACAATGGCCGCACCGCCGTCGGCGGCCTCCATGTTTGACACCACGATGAAGCGCGGCCCGAGCTTTCCGTCCGCATCCTCGACGGCGAAATATTTCTGATGGCCGCGCATCGAGGACACCAGAACCTCGTCCGGCAGTTCCATGAAGACAGGATCGATCTGCCCCATCAGCACCACCGGCCATTCGACCAGCCCGCCCACTTCGGCCAGCAGACCGGCATCGCGTCGGAACACGTAACCCGCCTCTTCCGCCAGCCTCGTCGCCTCCTGCTCGATCAGGTCGCGCCTGACCCTGCCGCGCACAATGACCTTCGCGCGCTGCAGCATCTTTTCGTAATCGTCGAAATAGCCGACCTCGAAGCGGTCCGCTCCAAGAAACCGGTGTCCGCTTGTCTCGTTGCCGCAGGGTATGCCGTCGGGCGTTTCGATGTTGAGGGGGCTTCCGTCGTAAACGCACAGGATGCGCTGCAGCGGGCGCACCCAGCGAAACTCGCCCGCTCCCCAGCGCATCGATTTCTGCCATGACAGGCGATTGACGATGCGGGGAACGATCTCGGCCAGCACGTCGCCGGTAGGACGCCCTTCCCGTTCGATCACCGCAAACCAGAACTCGCCCTTGCCCTGCTCGCGCTTCTCGCAATCGTCGATGGCGAGGTTGTTGGCGCGCAGGAAGCCTTCCAGCGCCTTTGCGGGCGCATCGGTCCTGGGGCCGCGCTTTTCCTCACGCACGTCGGGCTGAGCGTCAGGAATGCCGTCGACCACGAGCGCGAGCCGCCGGGGCGTCGCAAAGCAGTGAAGTTCCGAAAAGTTCAGCCCGGCTTCCGTCAGGTCTTCCGAGACCAGCCGTTTCAGCTCGTCGGCAGCGCGGCGCTGCATGCGGGCGGGGATTTCCTCGGAGAACAGTTCCAGCAGTAACTGGGACATCAGGCCGCCCCCCCGACACGGGTCGCCAGCCATCCTTCGCAGCAGCCTTTCGCCAGCGCCCGGACGCGCCCGATATAGGACGCGCGGTCGGTCACGCTCACCGCGCCGCGCGCATCGAGCAGGTTGAACAGGTGGCTCGACTTGATGCACTGGTCGTAGGCCGGCAGGGGCAGCTTCTGCTCCAGCAGGCTGGCGCATTCGCGCTCGGCGAATTCGAACTGGGTGCGCAACAGATCGGTCGAGGCGTGCTCGAAATTATAGGCAGAGAATTCGCGCTCGGCCTGGTGGAACACGTCGCGGTAGGTCACGCCGGCCCCGTTGAAATCCAGATCGTAGACGTTTTCCACGCCCTGTATGTACATCGCCAGCCGCTCGAGCCCGTAGGTCAGCTCTACCGCGACCGGGCGGCACTCTATCCCGCCGACCTGCTGAAAATAGGTGAACTGGGAGACCTCCATCCCGTCGCACCAGACTTCCCAGCCGAGACCGGCCGCGCCCAGCGTCGGGCTTTCCCAGTCGTCCTCGACGAAGCGGATATCGTGCATCATCGGATCGATGCCGAGCGCCCGCAGGCTGTCGAGATAAAGCTCCTGGCTGTCGGGCGGCGACGGCTTCAGGATCACCTGGTACTGGTAGTAATGCTGCAGCCGGTTCGGATTATCGCCATAGCGCCCGTCGGCGGGCCGACGCGACGGCTGGACATAGGCGGCGCGCCACGGATCGGGGCCGAGCGCGCGCAGCGTGGTCGCCGGATGGAACGTTCCCGCACCGACCTCCATGTCGTATGGCTGCAGGATGATGCAATCCCGCTCGCTCCAGTAAGCGTGCAGGCGCAGGATCAGGTTCTGAAAACAGGTTTCTCGGTTTGGAGAGGTCACTTTTTGGGCCCGTGAATGGCGGTTTCAGGCGCGCGCACCATACGCGCGGGAAACGGTTTAGGTCAAGAAATCAGGGACTTCGCCCCTTATTCGGGATAGCGGCAATCGGCGCGGCCGCAATTACGGGCTCCAACCGCCGGCACGAAGCTGCCGCAGTCCGGACATTTGTCCATGTCCTGCACATTTTCGTCGCGCGGCCTCGACTCCTGCGGCGGATTGTTGCGCCTGCCGATCAGCTTGAACCCGTACCAGACCGCCGCAATGATCAGAGCGAGGACAAGGAGCTTGCCGATGCTGAAACCGAACATGGGTGCTTTCTCCTAGAGCCCGAACCGCTTCCACTGCGACCATTCGTCGACGGCCGCCGCCACCGCGGATGTACGCTCGAATGCGGCGTCTCGCTCGCTGCGCCCGAGGAGCCGGCGAAGGCCGCTGGTTTTCGACGAAAACTTCCGGAAACCGACGCGGTCGCCGTATTTTTCACGCATCACGCCGTGCATATCGCCGATCCCGTCGACCAGTCCGAATCCAAGCGCCCGGCCGCCGGTCCAGAAATCGCCTTCGAACAAAGGCTCCCCGCCTTCCTTGAGACGGTCCCCACGGCGGTCGCGCACGTGGCGCTTGAAGCTCTCATGAATGTCGGCCTGCAGCGATTTGAGCCGCGCAACATCGTCCTCATCTTCGGGCTTGAACGGATCGAGCATCGATTTGTTTTCGCCCGCGCTGTAGACCCGCCGCTCGATGCCGAGGCGCGCGATCGCGTCGGGGAAGCCGAAACCGGCTGAAATCACGCCGATCGAGCCGATGATGGAATTTTCGTCGGCATAGATCTCGTCGGCCGCGCAGGCCAGCCAGTAGCCGCCGGAGGCCGCCACGTCCTCGGCGAAGGCAAAAACGGGCTTCCCGGTCTCGTCGGCGAGCGCGCGGATGCGCCTTGCGATCAGCGCGGACTGCACCGGCGAACCGCCCGGCGAGTTGATCTGAAGCGCCACCGCCGTCACCTTCTTCGAGGAAAAGGCGCTGTCGATCGATTTTTCAATCCCCTCAAGCGTCAGCCCCCCGCCGAACGGGCCGCTTCGACCGCCGATGACACCAGACAGACGCAGTACGCCGACAACCGGCGCGGGATCGCGTACAGCCCTGATCGGCACAAAGCGGCGCCAGCCGCTCGCTTTTTGAAGGGTTTGGTCTTCAGACATGCCGGGAACATAGAAAGCGCCGCCGCCAAAGCCAAGCGCCTACCATTCGAGCGCCCCGCCCGACAATACGCGCGCCGCCTCGTCGGTATAGGTTCCGCCCTCCTCATGCAGCACCAGCCCAGGCAGGAGTCGAAGCGGAGACGAGACGCCTTTGCGCGCGCGAACCAGCACGCGGCCTGCCGCGCGGCCGCGTTTCGGCCAAAGCGGGAAGACCGAAATATCGCCGAACCGGGGCGAAAGCCCGGCGAGCAGGTCGTCCAGACGGTCGGCCCGGTGAATCATGGTCAGGGTCGCCTTGCCGCCCAGCAGGCGGTGCGCGCAGTCAAGCCAGGGCATGAGTCCCGCCTCGCCTTCGACATTTGCGGCCGCCTTCCCGGCATCCGGCGGTGCGTTTCCGCGACCGGCCTCGATGAAGGGCGGATTCATCATCACGTGATCGAACGGCGGCGCGATCCGCGGCGGCAGGGGCGCGGCGATATCGCCTTCCATGATTTCGACCGAACGCGTCATGCCGTTGGCCCGAACGTTCTCGCCGGCCAGAGCGACCAGGGACGCATTGATATCGATTCCGGCAATCCGGAGTTCCGCCACGCGGGAAGCAAGACAGAGCGCCGCGCCGCCGACCCCTGCGCCAGGCTCGAATACCCGTTGTCCGGGCGCCGCGGGAACGGATGCGGCCAGAAAAACCGTGTCGATGGCGATCCGGAAGCCGTCCCTCGGCTGACGGACCGAAACCGCGCCGTTCAGGATCGTGTCCTGGGTTGTTTCCATCCGGTTATACTGATCCGAGGCGATGCCCTTCGCCGGCATCGGTCAGGGTCCTTCGGGCGCGCACGAAATCGTCGTCGATCACCATCAGCCGCCTCGGAATCGCGCCCGCGCTGCCTTCGAGGACGCTCATATGCGCGTCGAACACGATGGACTCGATGCCGTCGTCCCGAAGCAGCGCCTGCAGCCAGGAAATCAGGACGGGATCGTTGGTTCGCAGAAGTTCCTTCATGCCCTTGTTCCATCGCCTGCCAGCTGTAACCTTCATCGAAACGGGCAGCCCGGCCATCTTCGCTTGACCCGTCGACCTGTTGTTCTATGCTCGCCGCATCGCTCCCGGATATCAAGCATAGAGGCGAATTTCCGTGACCAATGTTGTCGCCCTGAACGATCCGCGCGAACAGGCCCGGACGCCGTCGCTCGATCGTCTCATGACGCTGACCGCAACCGACCTCGCGCGGGTAAACGAGGTCATCCTCGAACAGATGCAGAGCCCCGTGCTGCTGATCCCGCAGCTCGCCGGCCACATTATCGCGGCGGGGGGCAAACGATTGCGCCCCATGCTGACGCTCAGCGCGGCCAGGCTGTGCGGGTACGAGGGCGACCGCCATACCGGGCTCGCGGCCAGCGTGGAATTCATTCACACCGCGACGCTGCTGCATGACGACGTGGTCGACGAAAGCGACCTCCGTCGCGGTGCGGCGACGGCCAACGCTGTTTGGGGCAACAAGTCGAGCGTACTGGTCGGCGATTTCCTGTTCGCCCGGGCCTTCGAGCTCATGGTCGCGGACGGATCCCTTGAAGTGCTGCATATTCTCTCCCGCGCCTCGTCGGTAATCGCCGAGGGCGAAGTGCACCAGCTTATAACCGCCAACGACACCGACACGACGGAAGAAGACTATCTGGAAGTCATCGCAGCCAAAACGGCGCGGCTGTTTGCCGCCGCCACTGAGATCGGCGCCGTCGTGGCCGACCGCCCGGCGGAGGAAAAGGCGGCGCTGCATGCGTTCGGCCACAATATCGGGATGGCATTCCAGCTGATCGACGACATGCTGGACTATTCGGCGCGTCAGGCGACGCTGGGCAAGGCCGTCGGCGACGATTTCCGCGAGGGCAAGATCACGCTGCCCGTCATCCTGGCCTTCCGGCATGGCGACGAGGATGCGCGTGCCTTCTGGCGCCGCACGCTGGAAGATCTCGAACAGAAGATGGGAGACCTGAAGCGCGCCGTTCAGATGCTCGAATCAGCCGGCGCGCTCGCGGCGACGATCGAACGGGCGCGCGAATACGGCAGAAAAGCCAACGACGCCCTGTCGATATTCCCCGATTGCGAACACAAGCTCGCCCTGCAGGAAGCCGTCGCCTTTGCCGTCAACCGGTCTTTCTGATTTTCAGACCGCGCTCAGCACGATCATTGAAACGACGGTAACAATCCGCGCCAGGTCGGCATGGCGGGGATCACCCTCATGCCTCGCCGCCGAACGCCACACCCCCACCGTGACAACAAGATTGTAAGGCAGCGACGGCGCATATCCGGCGACAACCGCGAGCCATGGCCTGTCGTTCGCGATCAGGACAATAAACGCGAGGGAGGTAAAAATGTTGACCACAAGCCCGCCGATGACCGCCCAGTTCCAGAAAGCATCGGCAAGCGGCAGGTCGCCCCGCCAAAGGCGCGCCATACGAGACATGCTCAGACGGTCACGTACCACGCGCCGTTGGCGTGAATGCTCTGCCCGCTGATATAGCGCGCGCCCGGCCCGCACAGAAAGCGGACCACCGAGGCGATCTCGTGCGTCTCGCCCATCCGTCCCATCGGCGCGGGACGCTTCGCGAAATGCGGCGGTTCCGCCTGTCCCTGCCGGTCGGTATGAATCATCGACGGCACCACGCAATTGACGGTGATGTCCTTCGGCCCGAGTTCAACCGCAAGCGCGCCGGTCATGCCGCAAAGCCCGGCCTTGGCGGCGGCGACATGGGCGCGTTCCGCCATGCCGGCATGGCTCGCCGCGCCGCCGATATTGACGATGGCCGCCCCGCCGGCCCTTTCTAGGTACGGCAGCGTCGCCCGCGTACACAGAAAAGCAGCGTCGAGCGTGCTGGCAAGAACCCGCCGCCAAAGTTCGAACGGCATCTCGCCGACTGGGCATTCGCTGCGCATGGAGACATTGTTGACGAGAAAATCGATACGGCCGAACGCACCCGCCGCCATCGCGACCATCGCGTCGACCTGGTCCGGATCGGTAACGTCCGCCATATGGACGACAGCGCGGCCGCCCGCCTTCTCGACCTCAGCCGCGGTTTCTTCCGCCGCATCGCGCGATTCCTTCGCATTGATCAGGACCGACGCGCCGCCTGCGGCAAGATCGAGCGCAATGGCCCTGCCGATATTGCGGGCGCTCCCGGTAACGATGGCGGCCCGGCCTTCCAGTTCGCGTCCCGATTCCGTCATAGCCAGCGGAGCTTCCTGAAAAGGTAGTACTCGGCGACCCCGAGAACGACCACGCCGATACCAACCGTCGTGAACGCCCATGGCCATTTTTCGCCCGGAATGCCCGCCACGTTGATACCGAGCAGACCGGTCAGCAGCGACAAGGGCAGAAAGATCGCGGCGATGATCGACAGCACGTACATGTTCCGGTTCATCGTCTCGGTCAGGCGGGTGGTCAGTTCGTCCTGCACGATTGCCGCCCTTTCACGCGCGGAGTCGAGATCCTCGACGTAGCGCGTGACCCGGTCGGCGACCTCTCGCAGGCGCTGGCCCGTCTGGGGATCGAGCCAGCTTAATTTCTCCGTTACCAGGCGCGCCATGGCCTCGCGCTGGGGCGCGATATAGCGACGCAGCGCGATGGCCTGCCGCCGGAGCTGCCACAGTTCGCCACGCAGCCTCGCGTCGGACGACTGCAACACCCTGTCCTCGATATCGTCGATCCTGTCGTCGAGGTCGCCGATCACCGGCCCCATACGCTCCATGAGCCCGGATGTGACGGCAACGACGAATTCCGCGGGATCGCCGGGTCCCTTGCCGGCCGCGATATCGTCCCTGATCTGCTGGACCGCCATGAGCCTGCGCCGCCGGACGCTGACGACCTTATTCGCATCGACATAGAGCCGAAGCTGCACCATGTCCTCGGGATTGGCGCCTGGGTTGAGATTGACGCCGCGCATGGTGATCAGCAATCCGTCGCCGACCGACACGCATCGCGGCCGCGTCTCATCGTACAAGAGGGCTTCTGACACGAAATCGGGAAGACCGCTTTCCTGCCGCAGCCACCTGCGCGCACGGTCGCTTTCGAAATGGAGATGGACCCAGGTGACCTGAGCATTCGACGGGTTGGCGATTTCGTTCCATCCAATCTCCGCGCCACCGCCTTTTCCGTCTAAACGATAGGCGTAGATCAGCCCGTCTTCCTCGCTCATGTCTTGCCTCCGGTCAGGACCGGCATACCTTAGCGCAGGGGGAAAGAGCCTGTCGCGTACCATCGATTCGCGACTAGACTGCGCGGGCAGGCAACCGCGAAACCGATTGATCCGGCGTCAAAAGGATCGGCCCATGTCCCAGAAATATATCGACGATACCGTACGAGCCATATCGCAGTGGCTCGATGCGAACCTGTTCGACGAGCACGCGCTGATTCAGCTGGGCCTGATCGTGATCGCCCTTGCGGTCGCCCTTCTGGTCTCGCCCCGTTTGCGCCGGCTTCTGGAGAGATTTGCCGGCCGTTCGGGGGGGCATCACCGCCTGCAGAGGGCCGCGAAGACCGGCGCGGCGCTGTCGCTCTGGATGGTCTGGCTCGTGTTCCAGTGGATCACCTTGATCACCGTTCAGGCCATGTCCGCCGCGGACTGGATGCTCGAGCTGACGACCAGCCTGCTGGCGGTCTGGGTCGTGATCCGGCTGGCCAGCGGATTCATCAGGGATCCGTTCTGGGCGCTGGTCCTCGGCGTCACGGCTTTCATTGCCGCAGCGCTGAACATCGCGGACCTGCTGGAGCCGACGGCGAAGTTCCTCGACACGCTCGACGTGACGATCGGCAACACGCGCATATCCCTGCTGACCGTCGTCAAGGGACTGTTCGTGCTCGCCGCCCTTCTGTGGCTCTCGGCCATATCTTCCGACATTCTGGAAAGACGCGTTCAGACATCCCGCAACATGAGCCCGTCGATGCAGGTCCTGCTGGTCAAGCTGATGCGGGTCTGCTTCGTCGCGACGGCCATCCTGGTCGGCGTTCAGTCAATCGGGATCGACCTGACCGCCTTCGCGGTGTTTACCGGCGCCCTCGGTCTCGGAATCGGGTTCGGCCTTCAGAAGGTCATTTCCAACCTGATCAGCGGTTTTATCCTGCTGCTCGACCGCTCGATCAAGCCAGGCGACGTCATCGCCGTCGGAGACAAGTACGGCTGGGTGAATTCGATGAGCGCGCGATACGTCTCGCTGCTGACCCGAGACGGGATCGAACATCTGATCCCGAACGAGGAACTGATCAGCCAGCGGGTAGAGAACTGGTCATACAGCAACAACGAAGTCCGGGTGACGATCGAGTTCGGCGTTCACTACCGGTCGGACATCAAGCTGGCGCGCGACCTTGCTCTTGAGGCCGGACGCGAACACGAACGGGTTCTCGCCGAACCGCCGCCCGTCTGCGGCCTCAAGGAATTCGGCGACAGTTCGGTCAATTTCATGCTACGGGTCTGGGTCAATGATCCGCAGAACGGGCTCGGCAACGTCAAGGGCCAGATCCTGATGACGCTGTGGGACAAGTTCCACGAACACAATATCGAAATTCCCTACCCGCAACGCGATCTGCACTGGCGCTCGGATACGCCCGTGACCGTCCGGATCGAAAAGGACGCCCCCTGACCCATGGCAGCTTCGTCGTCGAAAAAAGTCATTTATGCGGCGCTGATCGGCAATTTCCTGATCGCGGCCACAAAGTTCACGGCAAGCTCGATAACAGGCTCATCGGCGATGCTGAGCGAGGCCGTTCATTCCGTTGTCGATACCGGCAATCAGGTCCTTCTGCTCTACGGAATCAAAAAGGCCAACCGTCCGGCGGACGCCACTCACCCGTTCGGCTACGGGATGGAGCTGTATTTCTGGACGTTCGTGGTTGCCATCCTGATCTTCGCCGTTGGCGCCGGAATCTCGATCTATGAAGGCATCGACAAGCTGCGCAATCCGCATGCGCTGGGCGATCCGACGATCAACTATATCGTTCTGGCGCTCGCCATGGTGTTCGAGGGGATCGCCTGGACCATCGCTTTCAGGGAGTTCAGGAAACAGCAGGGCTCGGGCGGCTTTTTCCGAACCGTCCGCCACAGCAAGGATCCCACAGTATTCACCGTCCTGTTCGAGGACACCGCCGCCATGCTGGGACTGATCGCCGCGTTTGTCGGGATCGGACTCGGGCAGATCACCGACAATTCCGTCTACGACGCGTCGGCCTCGCTGGTGATCGGCGTAATCCTAGCGGCAACCGCCGTCCTGTTGGCCATCGAGAGCAAGGGACTGCTGATCGGAGAATCCGCAAGCGGCGCGACAATGCGCAAATTGCGTGACATCGCCAACGATGCGACCGGCGTCGTCGCCATCAACGAAATCCTGACGATGCATTTCGGGCCGCAGGACGTTCTGCTCAATCTCAGCATCGATTTCCACGACGACATGGGCTCGCGCGAGGTCGAACGCGCGGTTTCCGATCTGGAAAAACGGATAAAGTCCGAACTGCCAGATATCACCCGCATTTTTATTGAGGCCCAGAGCATCGCGGGACACGCCGCTTCGACCGATGCCCGCGGGTAGCTCTCGATGACCGTATGGGAATTCGCCACCACCGCTTTCGTCACGCTGTTCGTGATTGTCGACCCGATCGCGGTGCTGCCGATATTTGCCGGCCTCACCCGTAATCTGCCGCCCCGGGCCCAGCGCAGGACAGCGAGCAGGGCCGTGGCGGTTTCCGGCGCGACCCTGCTCTTTTTTACCCTGACCGGCGATCTCCTGCTGGGCCTGCTCGGAATCAGCTTCGGCGCCTTTCGGGTCGCCGGCGGCCTTCTGTTGCTGATCCTCGCCATCGAGATGGTCTTCGCCCATCAAAGCGGCTTCAGAAGCACGACCAGCGGCGAGGAAGAAGAAGCTCAGCACCGCGACGATCTTTCGGTATTTCCCATCGGAATTCCGCTTCTGGCCGGCCCCGGCGCCATCGCTTCGGTGGTGCTTCTGATGGGACAGGCCAAGGGGTCGCTGGCGCTTCAATCCGCCTTTGTAGGCGTTCTCGCAATCGTCATGGCATTGACGCTGGCGACGTTGCTCCTGTCCGCCAGACTGGTCGCCGTGCTGGGGGTGACGGGCGTCAACGTGCTGAGCCGGATATTCGGGATCGTTCTCGCCGGCCTTGCCATCCAGTATATCGCCGACGGCATTCGCGAGCTTTTTCCGGCCGTCAGCTGACCTCGCGCCGAACCCGTCCGTCGCGCTTGCAGGCGCGGTTCCGGGGCGCTATATACCGCCCTTCGGTTCGGAGTGTAGCTCAGCCTGGTAGAGCACTGTCTTCGGGAGGCAGGGGCCGGAGGTTCGAATCCTCTCACTCCGACCAGTCTTTCCCCGATAATCGTCCACCTGTTCGTCAGCGGAACCGTCATTTCAACGGGAACAGGCGGTACAGCAGCATGCCGGCCATCATGGCGGCAACGAAGGCATGGACTTGCCACAATCCGAGCCCGATCGCGGCCAGCGCCGGTCCCGGACAAAACCCGACCAGCCCCCAGCCGATTCCAAACATCGCAGCGCCGGCGATCAGATCGCGATCGATGTCCCGCCGCGACGGAATCTGGAACCGGTTTCCAAACAGGGATGCCTGTCTCTTCCGCGCGAATGCGAAACCGGGAAATGCCGCCAGGATCGCGCCCGCCATGACCGTCGCGAGCGTCGGGTCCCAGTTCCCCGCGAAATCAAGAAAGTCGAGGACTTTGGACGGGTCCATCATCTGCGACACGGCGAGCCCTGCCCCCATGAGCATCCCGACAATGAGAGAAACGGCGACGGACATCATGCCCTTAACTCCCCGCCACGTGACGCATCAGATAGGTGGTGGCGACGGCGACCGAAAAGAACACCGCCGTCGCAACGACGGAACGGGGCGACCCCCGGGACAGCCCGCAGACGCCGTGGCCGCTGGTGCAACCGTTGCCCAGCCGCGTGCCGTATCCGACCAGGAGGCCGGCGATAACGATTACCGGCCATGAGTCGTCAAACCTCACATCGGGAACGTGCCCGCCGGCAAGTGCCACGAGCCACGGACCGACGACGATCCCGAGTACGAACGCACCCCGCCAGAGCCATTCTCCGGATCGGGGCTCCAGCAACCCGCCCAGAATGCCGCTGATGCCCGCGACTCGGCCGTTGAGTGCCACGAACAGCGTTGCCGCCCCGCCGATCATCAGGCCGCCGACAAATCCGGTTACGGGGGTGAAGTTTTCCATGCGCCGTCTCCCGGCTCTGGTTCGCGCGTGCCGCCGAGTGTACGCCGTCACATCATGATCGTCGCGCGTTCCAGGCCAAAAGAAAACGCCGCCGCCCGAGGGCGACGGCGTTTCCGTCGTTCGCTATGTGCGCGAGCTTACTTGCTGGCGTCGTAGAGTTTCGACTTCAGCATCTTGTAGTCGACATTCGACTTGTTGGCGAAGCTGTCGTTCTCGGCCCACTTGGCTTCGTAAATGGTCCGAAGATAGGCGTCGCGGACCTTGCCGGTCAGCTTGATGGTCTCGATGCCGGCCTTCTTCAGCTTGGCGTCGTCTTCATGGCCCTTCTTGACCATGATGGCGTCGGCGCCCTTCTCGTACGAGCGGGCAGCGGCGTCGAGAGCCATCTGCTCGGCCTTGCTCATCGACTTCCACTTGTCGAGATTGATCAGCAGGGTCATGGTGGCGCCGAAGAAGTCGGGTTCGATCCGGTATTTCAGGAACTTCTCCCAGCCGTAGGTGGCCATTGAGCCCCACGGCCACGCAACGCCGTCAACCACGCCGCGTTCGAGAGCCGAGTACACATCGCCCGGCGAGATCACGACCACGGTGGCGCCCATCGCCTTCATGAAGGCCTTATAGAGGCCGGTGCCGCGGAACTTCACGCCCTTGAGATCGAGACCGGTCTTCTCGCTCAGCTTAGGCTTGAACTTGGTATACATGTAGAATTTCTGACCGCCGAAATGGGTCCAGGCCAGCAGGCGGGAATTGAGTCCCTTGCCCCACGCGTCCTGCATCAGGTCCCAGCCGCCATTCTTGCGGATTTCGTCGAGCGACTTGTTGTGCGCGCCGGGAAGGCGGGCTTCCATCAGCTGGCCGCCGTAATAGGCCGAGGGGCAGAAGATGATGTCGACCAGCCCGCGCTTGACGGCGCCGGCCTGCTTGGTACGCGGGGTGACTTCCGGGCCACCCAGATATTTGATCGAAATCGCGCCCTTGGACGTGTTGATGGGGTCGACGAATTCCTGATGCAGACCGACGACATAGTCGTGGTTGCGCTGGAAGCACGCCAGCGTCTTCAATTCGGTAGCGGCGTTAGCGGCCACCGGAATCGCAACGAACGCCGTGGCGGCGGCTGCGATGATGGATTTGCGGATCATGTTCCGTAACCTCCTCGTTTGAAAAAACGGGAAAGCGTTGTATTCGCTTCCCCTTACAATCTTTTCAGGCTGCCCGTAGGCGGGCCTCCTGACACTATGCTTGCCTGAAATCGCTGTATAAAACAAGCGCGACGGCAATTCAGTCCGCGTTCTTGACCCTTGTCGGGATAGGACACAAGCTGCCGGCGGAAACGGTAACGGAGAGGGATGAAATGGAAGTCAGACCGCTTGCGAAGACGCTCGGAGCCGAGATCTCCGGCATTGACCTCTCCCGGCCGCTGGGCGACGACGGCATCGCCGCGCTGAAGCAGGCATGGCTCGATAACAAGGTCATCGCCGTGCGCGGCCTTGACCTCTCGGAGGACGACCAGCTCCGTTTCTGCCGCTATTTCGGCGAAATCGCAGGGCTCAAATCCAAAAAATCGGATTCGCAATTCCTGTTCGTCGCAAACCGGGAGCTGCCCGACAGGACGACCGCGGTTCAGGCCGGCGAGATGATGTATCACATCGACCAGTGCTACGCGGAAACGCCGAGCAAGGCCTCAACTTTGTACTCCATGGTGATCCCCGACGTGGGCGGCAATACGCGATTCGCCGATTGCGAAGCGGCCTACGATGCGCTCGACGACGGGACGAAGGCGAAAATCGCCGGCCGCACCGCGCTCAACTATTTCGATTACGAGGAAAGCGCGACCATGCGGGTCGCGGAAATCAAGCCGACCGCGCCGCAATTCTCTCACCCGATCGTGCGCACTCACCCGGAAACCGGTCGCAAGGGGCTGTTCGTCAACCGCCAGATGACCATGCGGATCGACGGGATGGAACATGCGGAAAGCGACGCGTTGCTCGAAACCCTGTTCGATACGCTGGAATCGCCGGAAAACGTCTACGAGCATGTCTGGCAGGTAGGCGATCTCGTCCTGTGGGACAACCGCTGCACCGCACACTCGCGGACCTGGTACGATCCGGCCAAGACCCGCCTGCTGCGCCGTATGACGATCCTCGACGAAAGCCCGGTTCTGGCGGCCTGATTTCAGGTCCGAGCGGGCCTTCCCTTATTCGTCGGGCGAGGATTTTCCTTCCAGCAGATAGCCGAACCGTTCTCGGGCGCTCCTCGCCTCTTCCGGCGTCGGGGCATTGACCATCGGAAACTGGTCTTTCCAGTGGAATGGGCGGCAGGCGTCGATGATCGCACGGCTGTTGGTCATGTTACCGGCGGCCCTGTCCTCCGGCGGAATCCGCGGATCCAGGGGCGTCGACCAGGCGTTATGGATGATGTCGATGGAGGTCGCCGGGTCCGACCGCGTAATCATGGCCCAGGTCAGCTCTTCCAGGTTGGAAACATCGACATCGTCGTCGACCACGTAGACGTATTTCCCGGCGTAGGCGCCGAGATGGCACATCGCCGCGACATGGCCGGTCTGCATGGCGTGTCCGGGGTAGCGCTGCTTGATCGAGACGCCGACCAGCATCCGCCCGTTTCCGACCTCATGCGCCCAGGCCGCGGTTACATCCGGCACACCGGCACGCTCGATATTGTCGCGCAGCATCGCCGACCGGGTTATCGAGCGGTAGCGCGCCAGCTCGTCGGGCGGACGCTGCGGCGGCGCGCCCAGCATGATCGGGTTGTTGCGGTGGTAAATGGCCACCACTTCCATCGTCGGTTCGGGCCGTTCGTCGGAGGCGTAATAGCCCGTCCACTCGCCGAACGGGCCTTCCCGGCGCTGATCGTCGGGATCGACGAAGCCTTCGATGACAATCTCCGCGTCCGCCGGAAACGGCAGGCCGGTATACTTGCCCTTGACGCATTTAAGCGCCTCGCCCCGCATCGCGCCGACGACATCGAATTCGCAAACGCCCGGAGGCATCTCGGTGCAGCCGTTCAGGAACGTCATGGGATCCCCGCCAAGAACGATGACGGAAGGCATTTTTTCGCCGCGGGCAAACCATTTGTCGCGGTGCACCCGGCCATGCTTGCCCGGTGAGATATAGAACCCGACATGGTTCTTGTCCTGAATCATGACACGGTAGGTGCCGACATTCAGCCAGTTGGAATCGGGATCCTTTGTGACATTGTAGGAACCGGTGCCGATATAGCGTCCGCCATCGGGCTTGTGCCAGAGCGGGGTGGGGAAAATCCCCAGATCCACATCGTCGCCTTCGATGACGTTCTCGAATACCGGACCGTCCTCGACGATCTCGTGCGGGATCGGTTCGAACCCTTTCACCTGATGCCGGTAATAGGCCTCCGACAGCTCGACCTTGTCGAGGTCGGTCGGGAATCCCAGCGTCATGTTCTTGCGCTTTCCGGCGAAGAAATTGACCAGGACACGGAACCCTTTCTCGTGCCCCTTGATTTCGTCGAACACGACGCAGGGCGCTTCGTCGGGATGCATGACCAGTTCCGTCGCCGCACCGATTTCCTCATCCTTGTCGAAGCCGCGGGCGACGACGACCTCGCCCAGCTTTTCAGCCTCCATAAGCCACTCGCGCAGATCGCGATACGGCAGCGATGCCTTGAGGTTGCTGAGCGCTTTTGCGGTGTTGGTAGCCATTGACCTTCTCCTTTACCGGTGTCCGTCCGGCAGTTTCGCCGGACAGAGATTACAACCGATCATTTCCCTGTGCGAATTTCAGTGCTTTTCCGTCAGCTCGATCTCGTAGCCGTCGGGATCGAGGCAGAACGCCATCTTGTTGGGCGAGCCCGGACGCACGTTGCGCGGCTCGAGCGTAAATTTCACCCCCGCAGCCTTCAGCTTCGACGCCAGCGCATCCACGTCGGGAACGCCCAGCGCGATATGGCCGTACGTGTTGCCGTGAGCGTACGCCGCCGGCGGTTCGTGTTCCTGAACGATTTCGAGCGCATGGGTCGAGTCCTCGTCATCGCCGTAGCCGACATAAGCGACCGTCTCGCCGCGCTCGTCGCTGACACGCCGGCGCATGTCGGTCATGCCCAGCAGCCTGGTGTAAAAATCCACCGACCGTTCCAGGTCGGCCACCCGCAACATGGTGTGGCGAATACGTATTCCTTCGGACATTTTTGCTTCTCCCTGCGTTTTTTCGTCGACAGTCTATAAACGCAGGCGCCGGGACGAAAGCAGCTTTCCCTTGAAGATGCGCGATTAATCCACAAATCTTGAACGATGGAAGTTTCCGCCCTGATGACACTGGCGCTGGGCGCAGCCTGGGCCAGCGGCCTTAACCTCTACGCCGCCTGCGCGACGCTCGGCCTGCTGGGCATCACGGGGCAGATCGATCTGCCGCCCGACATGCGGTTTCTGGCGCATCCCGCGATGATCGGCGTCGCGGGAATCCTCTACTGCGTGGAATTCGTGACCGACAAGCTTCCCGGCATCGATTCGGCGTGGGACGCGGTTCACAGCTTCATTCGGGTGCCGGCGGGCGCAATTCTTGCAGCAACGGCGGTGGGCGAGGTCGGGATAGAGGCGCAGGCACTCGCCTTCCTGCTCGGCGGTGGCGTGGCAGCGGCAACCCACGCGGTCAAGGCGGGAAGCCGCCTCGTGATCAATACCTCGCCGGAGCCGTTTACCAACTGGGGGGCATCGGTAACGGAAGACGGGCTGTCGATCGGCGGCATCCTGCTGGCCGTGTTTCACCCGGTCGGTTTCCTTGTTCTGTTCGGCCTGTTCGTCGCCTTCGCCATCTGGGCGCTGCCCAAAATCGTCAATGGCATCCGCAATCTCTGGCGCAAGCTGCGCGGACGGGAGACCCTTTCCCTCACGCATGACGGAGCCGAACGGACGCCGGACGGCCGGTTTTCCCTTAGCCCGGGCGACGATCCGCCGAAACCCTGACCGTTCCCGCCGCCCCGACCTTGCCGCATCGAAAGCGTCGTCGTAGCGTAGCCTTATGACAGGCAAACAGAAACGGGAATGAACATGCCGGACGGCGTCATCGGACAACCTCTTCTGCGCAATGAAGACGACAGGCTGCTGAACGGCAGGGGGCGGTACAGCGACGATATCAACCTGCCGGGCCAGGCCTACGCCGCCATGGTCAGGTCGCCCCATGCCTACGCGGAGATCCGGTCCATCGACGCATCCGCCGCACGGGCGCATCCCGGCGTGATCGATGTTCTGACCGGTCAGGACTGGCTCGACGACGGTCTGCAGCCCATTCCGCACAGCCCGATCCCGTCCGGCCATGACGGTCTCGGCATGTCGCTGGAGAAATGGCAGAAGGTCTATCTCGGGCTGAACTACCCGCTGGCGCCCGAACGGCCCCGCTTCGCGGGCGAGGCCGTCGCAATGGTGATCGCGGAGTCCCACGCGATCGCGCAGGATGCGGCGGAGCTTGTCGCGGTCGATTACGAGCCGCTTCCCGCAGTCACGGCTACCGTTGCCGCTACCCTGCCCGATGCGCCTAAAGTGTGGGACGAAACCGACGGCAACGTCTGCCTCGACACCAGGTTCGGCGATTGCGAAAACACGGACAAGGCATTCGAGACCGCGCACCACATCACAAGGAGAACCTTCCGCATCACCCGAAACACCGGCGTGCCGATGGAGCCGCGCGCGGGCGTCGGCGATTACGATCCGGCGTCAGGCAAGTTTACGCTCTATGCCGGCGGCGGCGGCGCGGTGCGATACAAGGTCGAGCTGGTCAAGATTTTCGGCGTCGACGATGACCAGATCCGGGTCGTCACGCAGGATGTCGGCGGCAATTTCGGTACCCGCAACCGGCTGTTTCCGGAATATGCGCTGGTCATGTGGGCGGCGAAGCGGATCGGCCGGCCGGTCAAGAACACAACCACCCGGACCGAATGTTTTCTGACCGACTTCCAGGGCCGCGACCTCGTCACATCGCTCGAACTCGCGCTCGACGAAAACGGCAGGTTCCTTGCCATGCGCGCCGACAACATCTCCAACATCGGCGCCTACACGCTGTCGTTTACGCCCCTGTCGAAGGGCGCCGAGCTGGTGACCGGCCCCTACAACATTCCCTATGCCTGCGTTCGGGCCCGCGGCGTGTTCAGCCACACGGTACCGACCAATCCCTACCGCAGCGCGGGGCGGCCCGAGGTGATCTACGCGCTTGAACGGCTGGTCGATTGCGCGGCCGCGGAAACCGGCATCGACCGGATCGAACTGCGGCGTCGAAACCTGGTTCCCGCCGACGCCATGCCGTTCGACAGCCCGCTGGGAATGACCTACGACAGTGGCGAATATCACGTGACGCTGGACCGCGCGCTGGAACTGACCGACGAAGCCGGCTATGTCGCGCGCAAGGCCGCTTCTGAAGCGAAGGGGCTGCTGCGCGGCATCGGTTACGCGACTTACGTCGAAAGCTCTACCGGCGCGCCGCGCGAAAGGGCCGAAATCGACATTATCGGCGGCGAGAAACGGGTCGAGGTCGTGATCGGCACGCAATCGAGCGGCCAGGGGCACGAAACCAGCTTCTGCCAGGTAGCCGCCGAATGGCTCGGCGTACCGTTCGATACCGTCGAACTGCTGCAGGGCGACACCGATTTCGTCAAGGTTGGCGGCGGATCGCATTCCGGCCGGTCGATGCGCATGGCGGGCACGGTGATCGTGATGGCGGGCGACGCGCTGATCGAAAAAGGCAAACGCCTCGCGGCCCATGTGATGGAAGCGGCGCCCGACGATATCGATTTCGCCGACGGCGTCTTCACCATCTCCGGCACCGACCGGTCGATCGGCATCTTCGATCTCGCGACCGAGGCAGAGTCGCGCGACGATCTGCCGGAAGATTTGCAGGGCGGGCTCAACTCGGAAGCCGAAAACATCATGCGCACCCCCGCCTTTCCCTACGGCGCCCATGTCTGCGAAGTCGAGATCGATCCGGAAACCGGTGAGATTTCGCTCGACCGTTACGGCTGCGTCGACGACGTCGGACGCGTAATCAATCCGGTCATCCTCGACGGGCAGATCCATGGCGGCATCGTGCAGGGCGCGGGCGAGGCTTTGCTGGAAGATTTCGTATTCGATCCCGATTCCGGACAGGCGCTGACCGCATCGCTGATGGACTATGCGATGCCTCATGCCGCCGACATGCCGAGCTTCAGGACAGGCGTTCACGAGATGCTGTCGCCGACCAATCCGCTCGGCATCCGTTCGGGCGGCGAGGCGGGCACGACTCCCGCCCCCGGCGCGATTCTGAACGCCGTCGCCGACGCGCTCCGCCCGCTCGGCGTCGACGATGTCGAGATGCCGGCAACGCCCCATAATATCTGGCAGGCAATTTGCCGGGCGAAGGGTCGCGGCTGACGCGAGCCTGTGCTAGACGAAGGCCATCGCAACCAAACCGCAACGGGAAAAAGAATGGACGCAACCACCGAAATCCTCGACCTGCCCCAGGGACAGGTCACCGTATCCCGCAAGGGATCCGGCCAGCAGATCCTGCTGCTGCATGGCGGCGGCGGCCCGGTCATCAACTACCCGTTCGCGGACGCGCTGGCAGCGAATTACGAGGTCATCTCGCCGGTTCACCCTGGCTATAACGGCACACCTGTCCCCAACCATTTCGACTGGATGTCGGATCTGGTCCATTTCTATCTCGACGTGCTGGACGCGCTCGACATCGACAACGCCATCGTCATCGGGTTCTCGATGGGCGGCTGGCTGGCGGCGGAACTGGCGTCGATTTCCTGCGCCAGGTTTTCGCGCCTGATCCTGGTCGACGCGGTAGGCGTCAAGCATGGCGGGCCGACGGATCGCGACATCGCCGACGTATTCGGCCTGCCGGGCGACGCGCTGGCGAAGATCATGTGGCACGACCCCTCGAAGGCGCCCGACCCGGCCAGCATGACCGACGAGCAGATCGAAGCGGTCGCCGGAAACCGGATCGCGCTCGCGCTCTACACCTGGGAGCCCTACATGCACAATCCGAAGCTGCGCCACTGGCTGCACCGGATCGACATCCCCACCCTGCTGGTCTGGGGCGCCAGCGACGGCCTCGTGCCGCCGGACTACGGACGCAAATACGCTGCGCTGATCCCGGGCGCGAAGTTCGTCGAAATTCCGGAAGCCGGCCATTCGCCGCAGGGCGAACAACCCGAAAAATTCGTGGCAGAAGTTACGCGGTTCATTGGAGAAGGAGCAGCTTCATGAGGACTTACTGGTTTACCGAAGACTGCTATCCCGACATTCCGCCGCTGGAGGAACTGGAATCGGTTCGCGTCAACCTGCCCAACTCGCATTGCGACCCAAAGCGGGCGAACGAACTCTATAACTGGTATCTCGACCTATGGTGCATGGCCGAAGAAAAAGGCCTCGACATCATGAACAACGAGCATCACCAGACCATCACCTGCATGGTGCCGGCCGCTCCGCTGATGCTCGCCGTGCTCGCGCGCGAAACCAAGACGGCGCGCCTGCTGATCCTCGGCAATCCGATTTCCAACCGTCGCAACCCGATCCGCGTCGCCGAGGAAATGGCGATGATCGACGTCCTTTCGAAGGGACGTCTCGAATGCGGTTTCGTACGCGGCGTGCCCTACGAGGCGCAGCCCGCCAACCGCACCCCGCTCCGCGGCAGCCAGCGCCTGTGGGAAGCGCACGACATGATCATGAAGGCGTGGACCACTCATGACGGGCCGTTCAATTTCGAAGGAAGATGGTTCCACGGGCGTCAGATCAATATCTGGCCCCGCCCCTACCAGCAGCCGGCGCCGCCGGTCTGGATCACCATGGGCGGCCGGTCCAGCACCCCGCCGGTGGCACAGCACAAGCATGTCGGCGCGGTGTTCCTCGCCGGGTATCCGCGCATCCGCGAAATCTTCGACGGCTACCGCGAGGATTATCTGAAGATGCACGGCGAGCACGCGCCGTTCGACCGGCTGGGATATCTGGGGCTGGTCTACGTTGCCGACGATGAGCACAAGGCACGCGAAGGCGCCGAAAAACTGCTCTGGTACATGAGCGCCAACAAGGTACCTTCCTACTGGTCCAACCCGCCGGGTTACCATCCTCCGAAGGTCGCGGCGCAGATCATGCGCGGCGCGCGCGGCGGTGCGGGCATCCCGCTGACCGCCCAGCTCGACGACCAGATCGCGCGCGGCAACGTGTTCGCGGGCACGCCCGATCAGGTGTACGAGCAGATCAAGTCCTTCTGGGAATATTCGGGCGGCTTCGGCAACATGCTGATGATGGGACAGGCTGGCTGGCTCGACCATGCCGAGACCGAACGGTCGATGGAACTCTACGCCAAGGAAGTCTTCCCGCGCCTGAAGGAGCTGGAAGCCTCGACCACGCCTGCGGAAGCGTGGGAGAAATCCAAGGCGATGCCGAACCGGGATACCGTGCCGCTCGACGGATTTGCGCTGGAGTTCGTGCGTTAGGAAAGAATGCGATCAAGAAGACCGAGCAGGACGACGTACCGCCCGGTCTTCGAAATCGCGACAAGCGGCAGGAACACCAGGAACCGGACTCGCAGCAATCCGGCGACCAGGGTCAGCGGATCGCCGATAACCGGCACCCAGGCAAGCAGCAGGCTCCATAGCCCGAAGCGGTTGAACCTGTCGGCAGCGCGATCAATGCTCCGCTCGCTTACCGGGAACCAGCGCCGGTCCCTGAAGCGATAGAGATAACGGCCGAGCCCCCAGTTGACGACCGAGCCCAGCGTATTGCCGATGCTCGCCACGACAAGGAGCCAGACGATCTCGTACGAGCCCGATGCCACCATCGCGCCCATGACAATTTCGGAAGAGACAGGCAGGACCGTCGCCGCCAGAAAGGCGCTCAGGAAAAGACCGATATAGCCCTCGACGATCACAGCCGCGCCCGATCCCGCCGTCAGGCGACCGTTTCAGAAAATCTCGAAATATTCGCGCTGTTCCCAGTCGGTGACCTCCGACAGGAACCGGCCGATTTCCGCCTTTTTCAGCGCGACAATGTAATCGACGAAAGTCTCACCGAACGCCCCGCGAAAGAACACGCTTCGATCGAGCGCATCGACCGCTTCCATCAGGCTGCCAGGCAGTCTCGCGACATCGGCATCGTAAGGCGTATCCGACGGTGCGCCGGGGTCGATCCTGCGCTCGATCCCGTCGAGGCCCGCGGCAATCTGCGATGCGATGTACAGATACGGGTTGGCGGCGGGTTCGCCAATCCGGTTTTCGACGCGGCTGCCGCGGTCGCCCGGTCCGCCGATCGCGCGGATCATCGCGCCCCGGTTGTCGTTCGACCAGACCGCCCGGTCGGGCGCCAGCGTGAACGGTTTCAGCCGCTTGTAACCGTTGATCGTCGGCGTGGTGAAAACCGACGCCGCGCGCGCATGATCGAGCAGCCCGCCGGCCCAGGAACGGCCCGTCCCGGAAAGGATCTCGCCGCCTGCATCCGGCATGAACAGGTTCCGACCGCTCTCAGCTTCGCCGATCGACTGGTGCAGGTGCCATCCGCTCGAGAAGATGTTGGCGAGCGCTGGCCGGCACATGAAGGTGGCGTGGAACCCGTTTCTGCGGCAAACCTGCTTCACCGCGTTGCGGAACTCGACCATCGTGTCGGCGGCTTCCAGCGGTCCCATCGGCTGGAACGTCATCTCGACCTGGGACGGGCCGAACTCCACCTCGACCGACCGCAAGGGCAGGCCAAGCGCCTGCACATTCCGGCGCACGGTTTCGGTTATGACTTCGTACTCGTCGCCCCGGAGTTCGGTCAGATACTGGAAGCCGTGCGCGAGCAGGCTGACTGACGGAGGCGTCGCCGGCTGCCCGCCATCGGCCGGTGCGAGCTTCGGATCGTCGAGCCGAAAGATGTGAAACTCCACCTCCAGCCCGCAGGTCATCTCATATCCGGCTTCGGACAGTCTCGATACCTGCTCCTGCAGCAGGCGCCGGGTTGAAAACGGCACGGGGTTTCCGTCAGGGAAATAGATGTCGCACAGCAGCCATCCCGTCCCCTCACTCCAGGGAAGAACGCGGAACGTCGCGGGATCGGGCAGCATGACAAAATCGCCGGCCCCGGTCATTTCCGCCATGCCGAACCCGCCACCGTCGGTCCAGACCGGATAGACGGTCCGGTGCGACGTGTCCTTCGCCAGCAGGGTCGTCGTCATGGTGATGCCGCTGCCAAAAACAGAGGCGAGGTCCGCGGCCATGATGGTCTTGCCGCGCAGGATGCCGTGCTGGTCGGCGAAAGACAGGCGGACGGTATCAAGCCCTTCGGCGCGCCGAAGGGCTTCGGCGATCAGCCGCGCCCTGTCGTCATTGTGGAGACCGTAACGTTCCGAGAAATCACCCCGCCCATGGCTGCCGCCGGCACCGCTCATCGAACTGCTCCCGGCGAAGCGGCCCATGGCGAACGGGCCCGGCGTTCCGTATCGCAATCTCGCCACCGGTCGTCCGTGCAGATCGTATCGACGGCAAGCGGAGGTTCGCCCGCCTGATGCCGGTGGGGCGCTTCCTCTCCACGTTCAAGGGCGCCGATCCCGTCCAGCAGCATCCGGCGCCCGGCGATGATCGCCTTGTCCGTGGTGCCCAGGTGTTCCGTCGACCGGTCGAAGATCGGTCCCGGCGATTCCACGGCCCAGCTGTCGTGGACGTTGATATCGTCCCCCATGCCCGTATAGGTCCGCGTCCGCTGTTCCTCAGGGTCGTACCCCCATCCGTTCGACCGGTTGCGGCGCGGACGATAGTCGGGCAGATCGAACAGCTTCAGGCGCTGCCCGCGCATCAGCTCCCGGTCGACCTTTTTCTCGAAGCCTGTGAACATCGCGTACCAGTAGCATTCGGTATCCGTCACCGGCACGTGCCACTGGGTAATCGTCATCTCTGCGCTCATCGGAATGACGATGGCATTGGGAAACGCAAAATTGGTGACGCGAACATGGGTCCCGGCGTTGCCAAGGTCGCGGCGCGCGAAGATACGGAGCCCGTAGCCGGTCTCTTCCGTCTCAAGCTCGGGCCGGACGTTTTCCCGCAGCAGTTTCGTGACCGGAATTTCGTCGGTCGAGTCCCGGAACTGCCGGCCATAGGCTTCATCCGGATCGTCGTCCTCGAAAAAACGGTGAAGAAAGGACGCGTGGGCCGGATCGATCCCGACCTCGAGCGCCTGCAGCCAGTTGGCTTCGACCAGCCCCTTGAACGCGAAGCTGTATTCCGCCGGCGCGGCAAGGCAGTCGTAGGCTGCCAGCGCCGGAGGATCGCCCGTACCAAGCCAGGCGAACACGATTCCGTTTCGTTCCACACAGGGATACGCCGTGTGGCGGATCTTCGTATGGAAGTTGCTGCCCTCGGGTTCCGCGGGCTGTTCCAGACAGCGTCCCGTCGCGTCGAACAGCCATCCGTGAAACGGACATCTGAGCCCGCCATCCTCGCCGCGCCCATAGGCCAGGTCGGCGCCGCGATGCGGACAGGCGCGTCCGATCAGAGCCGGTCTGCCGGCACCGTCGCGAAACAGAACAAGGTCCTCTCCAAGCAGCCTGACGGGGACACCGGGACGGCCCTGCTCCAGCTCGTCGGACAGCGCTGCCGGCTGCCAGTAGCTGCGCAGCAATGCGCCCGCGGCGGTCTCCGGACCGGTTAACGTCAGTCTTTCGTTTTCTTCCCTGCTCAACATGGCGGCAGGCTAAAGCCGGCAGGGAAGCCGCGCAAGCAGGCGGAAACTTGACATCTCCCGTTGAGTCCTCCCTCATTGCATCCGGAGGATTCGGCTGAAACCGGCAAGAAAAAGGCCGGGCGAAGGGGGAAAAAGCGCGTGGAAATCCTGACACGGTCTGTCCTGCGGACCATCCGGCTGTTTGTCGGGGTGCTGCTGATCGCCAGCGTCTTCCTGATCTGCGCCAACGCCGCCGGACGGTACCTCTTCCTCGCGCCAATCATCTGGGCCGAAGAAATTCTCGGATACGTGCTGGTCTGGACGGTATATCTCGGCGCGGCGCTGGTGACGTGGGACGGCGGGCACCTGCGCATGGACCTGCTGTCGAAAACCATGCCCGGGCCTGTCCGCCTGATCGTCAACGGGCTGGCGGTGGCCAGCTTTCTCGCCGTCGGCGGCATCATCATCTATCAGTCGTTCGAGGCGATCGGCGAATTCACGCATCAGAGCCAGGTCGCCGAAGTTCCCATGCAGCTCATGCATGCGGTAATCCCGCTCAGCTTTATCATCATTCTGGGGTTCATCGCGCTTCGGCTGCGCGGCCATCTGAACGACACACTGTCCGAAACGGACCCTGAAACGCCGCGGGAGAACGCGCCATGATCTGGGTCATGGGCGTCCTGCCCATCATACTTCTGATCCTCGGATTCCCGATCTTCGTGATCCTGATGGTGTCTTCGGTCATCGCACTGGTCTGGATCATGGATCTGCCGCTGACCATGATCCAGACAGAGATGTTCGGCAGCGTCGACAATTACAAGCTGATCGCGGTGCCCTTCTTCATCTTCGCGGGCGCCATCATGGCGCAGGGCGGCATTTCGCGGCGTCTGGTCGAATGGGTTCTGTCAATCCTCGGCGGCATTCGCGGAAGCCTCGCGCTCACCACCGTGGGGGCCTGCACGGTATTCGGCGCCATCTCCGGTTCGAGCCCAGCCACCGTTGCCGCGGTCGGCGGCATGCTGTTCCCGTCGCTGCGCGAAAAGGGCTATCCGGAAAAATTCGCGAGCGGCCTGCTGGCATCGTCCGGCGCCATCGCCGGGATCATCCCGCCGTCGATCGCCATGATCCTCTACGGCGCGGCGGCCGAGGAATCGGTCCGTCACCTGTTCATCGCCGGGATCCTGCCCGGCCTGTTCATCGCCTTCGTGATGGGCGTCTACATCTATTTCTACGCCCGCCGCCGGGGCATTCGCGAGGGCGGATCGTTCGATGCCGCGACCCTCGTCCGCACCACCAAAAGCGGAAGCTGGGCGCTTGGTACGCCGCTGATCATCCTGGGCGGCATTTATCTCGGCGTTTTTTCGCCGACCGAAGCGGCCGGCGTCGCTTGCCTGTACGCCATTCTGGTCGCGACACTGGTCTATCGCGACCTGACGCTTCCCGGTCTCTGGAAAGTCACCGTCGAGTCGGTCTACCTGACCGCGCAGGTCCTGATCATCGTCGGCGCGGCAACGCTGTTTTCCCGCCTTCTGACCGTCGCGGGCGTCCCGCAGACGATGGTGGAATGGATCACCAGCCTCGAAGTCTCCGCCTGGGTCGTCCTGCTGGTCATAAACCTGCTGCTGCTGCTGGTCGGCTGCGTTCTCGACCCGGCCTCCGCGATCCTGGTGCTGGCGCCGATTCTGAAGCCGGTCGTCGCGGCGGCTGGCATCGATCCCGTCCATTTCGGGATCATCATGACCGTCAATGTCAGCATTGGCATGTTCACGCCGCCGTTCGGGCTCAATATCTTCGTGACACAGGCGCTGTTCCGGGTGCCGCTGTCGAGCCTTTACCCCGGCCTCGTACCGTTTATCATCATCAATCTGCTGGCGCTGGGCGTGGTGACCTACTGGCCCGACCTGTCGCTGGTTCTGGTCAGACTGCTCGGATAAGAGCCGAAGAATTCTGCAACGAGGGAGAGAAGAATGAACTATCGCAATCTGATACTGGCGGCCGCCGGCGGCGTCCTGCTCGCGTCGATGCCCGCCGCAGCGCAGCACACGCTCCGGATCGGCATGGTCACCATCAACGACCCGCAGCACACCTTCGCCAAGCGTTATGCGGAAGAGCTCAAGAAACGGACCGGCAACAAGATTTCGGTCGAAGTGTTCCCGGCCGCGCAGCTCGGCAAGATTCCGCGCCAGATCGAGAATCTGAAACTCGGCGCGCAGGGCGGCTTCATCTCTCCCCCGGGCTTTTTCTCCGGCATCAACCGCGCCTTCCAGGTGATGGACGCGCCGGGCATCTTCAAGAATTTCTGGCATGCCCATAACACCGCAACATCGCCGGAGTTTCGCGAGAAATACCTCCGTCTCGCCGAGAAGGGCGGCGTCATCGGCGCAGCCATCTTCAATTACGGGCCGACGTCGATCGCATCGATCAAGCCGATCCGCAAACCCGATGACATGAAAGGCATGAAGATCCGCGTGCTCGCGACCAAGATGGAAAGCAAGCTCGCGTCGACGCTCGGCATGACCGGCGTCCCGATGCCGTTCTCGGAAGTGCTGCCTGCGCTCCAGCGCAAGACTATCGACGGCTGCCGCAGTTCGATGGTGGTGATGGGCGCGCTCAAATTCTTCACCACGACCAAGTACATCACCCAGATCGAGTCGGGCACCATCCCGAGCGCTCTGTGGATCAGCAAGCGCTGGCTTTCCAAGCTGCCGAAGAATCTCCAGAAGACCGTGCTCGATACGGGACGCGATCTTGAGAAATGGGCCGGCGAAATGTCCTGGGGTTACAACTCCAAGGCTGTCGACCTGTGGAAAAAGAACGGCGCCGAGGTAATCCGTCTGTCGGCGGCGGACCAGGCCGCGGTAACCGCGAAGCTCGCGCCTCTCGGGGACGAATTCCTCGGTAACGATCCCGTCACCAAGGACATGTACGCGCTGCTTAAAAAGGTTGCGGCCAAGACATCCGACAAGCAGATGTAATTGCAGGCCGGGCGGACCGGGTGTTTCCGGTCCGCCCCGTTCGCGCGGTTTGACAATGGCTGAAACACACTACGATTACGTCATTGTGGGCGCCGGGTCGGCAGGCTGTACGCTCGCCAACCGGCTGTCGGAGGACGGCGACGCCAACGTCCTCGTGCTGGAAGCGGGAGGATCCGACTGGGATCCTCTGATACAGGTGCCTCTCGGATGGGGCAGAATCCTTTTCGAGCGGCTGCATGACTGGGGTTATTTCACCGAACCGGAGCCGCATCTGGACAACCGGGAAGTCGAATGCGCCCGGGGCAAGGTGATTGGCGGCTCGTCCTCGATCAACGCGATGGCTTATGTCCGCTGCCATCCCGCCGATTTCGACCGGTGGGCCGCGCAGGGTTGCGAAGGATGGTCTTACGCAGACGCGCTGCCCTACTTCAAACGGTCGGAGGACTGGGAAGGCGGCGCGGACGACATCAGGGGCTCGGGCGGGCCGCTGACAACGATCCGGAACGTATACCCCGACCCGCTGGTTCAGGCATGGCTGGACGCCGGGCAGGCCGCCGGCTATCCGGTGACCGACGATTACAACGATGCCCGCAACGAAGGCTTCTGCGTGATGCAGTCGACCATACGGCGCGGCCGCCGATGCAGCGCAGCTGCCGCATACCTCTATCCGGCACTGAAGCGCGCCAACGTTACGCTTTCCGACAGATCGCTGGTCCTGAAAATCCTGACAGAAAACGGCCGGGCGACCGGGGTCGAATATTCGCGCAACGGCAGAACGGACATCGTCTGGGCAGAGCGCGAAGTCATTCTGTCGGGCGGCGTCATCAATTCCCCGCAACTGCTGATGCTGTCGGGTATCGGCGAGGCCGGCGTCCTGAGATCGCACGGAATAGACTGCGTCGCCGACCTGCCCGGCGTCGGCCGGAACCTGCAGGACCACATCGCGGTCGGCATCGAGTTCCAGCGTAAGGGCGACGGACCGTTCGTCGGGCTCCTGCGTTACGACCGGATCGCCCTCGCCATGGCCCAGGCCTATTTTCTCGGCACCGGATTCGCCACCGAGATGCCCGGCCCGGTGATGGCGTTTCTCAAGAGCGATCCGTCACTCGTGCAGCCGGACATTCAGCTTCTCACGCGGTTTGTACCGCCGGAATCGCAACCCTGGTTTCCCGGGGTCCGGAAAAGGCCGAAGGACGCCTTCATGTGCCGGCCGGCCGTGCTCCATCCCGAAAGCCGGGGCGAAATCAGGCTCAGATCCGCGGACCCGCGCGAGACGGTGGCAATCCACCAGAATTTTCTCAGCACCGAAGGCGACTGGAATACGCTCCGCCGCGGCTTCGACATGGTGCGGGAGATCGCCCACCAGAAACCGCTCGATTCGTACCGGGATATCGAGATACAGCCGGGACCGGACGTCAAATCGCGAGCCGACATCGACGCCTATATCCGCCGCACGGCATGGACGGTCCATCACCCGCTCGGCACCTGCAAGATGGGACCGGAGAGCGACCCGATGGCGGTCGTCGATCCGCAGTTGCGGGTGCGCGGAATCGACCGGTTGCGCGTCATCGATGCCTCCGTCATGCCGGACATGCCGGGCGGCAACATCAACGCGCCGGTCATCATGATGGCGGAACGGGCAGCCGACCTGATCCGCGGGCGCGCGCCCCTTCCCCCACAACAGGTCTCCATGCCATGACGCTGCGCGACGTTTCTCTCGAAGGTTACTCGATGGCGCCACGGCGGGTGACGTTCCCGGGCGGCGTCGACGGTCTCGTCGGTTATCTCTTCACGCCGCCGGGCGAAGGCCCGTTCCCGTGCGTCATCGACAATCACGGCAGTGCGACGCCGCCGGGCACGACCGATCTGTCGCACCCGCAGACGGCTTGCCTGTTTCTGTCATGGGGCTGCGCCTACCTGTTTCCGCACCGCGCGGGGTACGGCGAATCGCCGGGAACGCCGCTGACCGAAGCGGTCACGGCGCCGCGCGGCACGACGGAACACGACGAGACCATGTCCGCACGGCTGGACGAAGAAAACCGCGATGTCATATCGGCGCTCGAGTTCGTACTGTCCCTGCCGGAGATCGACGAAAAGCAGATCGTCGTCATGGGAAGCTCGCTTGGAGGCATCCATACGCTGCTGGCGCTTGCCGCCGACCCGCGCTGGAACTGCGGTCTGGATTTTTCCGGCGGCGCCAGCCAGTGGGCAGCGCATCCGAAAATCAAATCGAAACTGATCGCGGCGGCGGCATCCCTGACGCAGCCAGTTTTCCTGATCCAGCCGGCAAACGATTTCAACACCGCGCCGACCGACGAACTCGGCGAGCTGCTGGCGAAGCGCGATCACCCGTTCGAGGCGCGCATCTTTCCATCATGGGGTACCGACGGCGCCGAGGCGCACCGTTTCAGTGCCGCGGGGCAGCAGATTTGGGGCGCTTCGGTCAAAGCGTTCCTGCGGACCTATTTATTGTAGAGTTCGACTTCCGCGATAAGCGGCAGATGGTCGCTGCCGAGCCACTCGCCGGTTCTCAGCGACACGGTCCGGAATTTATGGTTATGCAGTACGTGATCGATGGGAATCCGTAACGGATCGGGCGCAAACGCCGGCCACGTCGTCAGCAATCCGCGTCCCCGTCTCGGGTCCACCAGGCCTGTCGCTTCAAGGAAACCCCGCCAGACCGCCGTGTAGGGCGTGACGTTCAGATCGGCGGCGACCAGCGCGGGCGTTTCCGGATCGTTATTTAGCCACGCCTCGATACTGTCGAGCGCGCCGCGACGTGCGGCGATGTGAACGTCCGACATCGGCGGCGGCGCGTGCATCGCCGCAAGGCGCATCGTTACGCCCTTGAAATCCAGCACAACGAATAAGGCGGGCACGTTGATGTACGGCAGCACTTCGGTCCTTCGGGAAAGGATGCGGTGCTTGGAGAAGATCGCCAGCCCGAAATCGTCGACCCGCTCGACGATAATCCGGTACCCAAAAAGATCCCGTACCTGCTGGAACGCACTACGCCATTGCGAATCCACTTCCTGAATGACCAGCACATCCGGATTTTCTTTCCGGATCCACCTGGTAACTTCTTCGGTATTCTTGTTGACCCGAAGAACATTGATCTGGACTACCTTGAGCGTATTTTCCTGTACCCGCTCCCGTTCCGCGGCAACCGGCAAATACGGAAGAAGCCAGGCGCCGTTCAGCAGCAGCGCTCCCACCGTCACGATAAGCGTCCAGCCCGTACCCTGACGCTGTCGGCGGATCACCGCGACCAGCACCAGCAACAGCGAGGCCGCGGCGCATTGCACCGGGAAATGCCCGAGCCTGTCGACCAGCGCAAACGGGCTGTCGATCAGCGGGCCTCCCGCCAGCAACAGCAGCGGAATGCCCAGCCAGAATGTGTATCGCCCCAGCGGACTCGCAAACGGCCTATTCATGGATGCTGCCCCGACCTCCACCGTCAACTCTCATACGGTGACCTCACCCGACCGCTTATTTGAACAGAATCAGGCACGTAGCGGTAGACATGAAATACCGAATCGTCCGTACATCGGCGTTCCGGAGCGAACCCGTTGAGCGGGGAAAATAAGGGCGCCGCGGTTTCCCGGACGATTTCGTTTGCCACCGTCATCTCGCCTCCCCCCTGTCCGGCCCGCGCAGATCATCGCGCAACCGGATGTCGCGCGGACTTCGTCATCCAGAAGCCCGCCGCTGTTTCGGCGGTGCCGGGAAAAACCGCTTCCTCAAGGATCGCCCCCCGTCGAACCGGGAATCTACGACAGAATTCAACGCGTTGCATCTCCCATATGACAGCGAATTCCGATACGCTACCGTCAAACACGGAGATGGATACCAGACATGCCGAACGACCTGCCCTACGCCCTTCCGCCCGACCCCAACACGCGCGCGCCGAACTGGACGCTGCCGGATGGCGCCTGCGACACGCATTTCCATATTTTCGGTCCGCCGGACCGGTTTCCGTTCGCAGCCACGCGGCGCTATACGCCGCCGGGCGGTCCGGTCGAGAACTACTGGAAGGTCCAGAAAATTACCGGGCTCACACGTGGCATCGCGGTCCAGCCGACGGCGCACGGGATGGACAACTCCGCAATCATGGACGCGGTAAAACGGTCCGACGGGAAAATGCGCGGTGTCGTGCGGTTCAACGAGAAAACCACGGACGCCGAACTGCAGCAGCTTCACGAGGACGGCGCCCGTGGCGCACGCTTCTCTCTGATGTCCGACCGCCCCGGCAGCATCGAGAACCTGCAGGCGGCCCTGCCCCGCATGGAAAATCTCGGCTGGTCGCTGGTACTCCACGTCGAGCCCGACCATTTCGTCGACAATGAAGCATTCATCCGCAAAATCCGTATCCCGACCATTGTCGACCACATGGCGCGCTGCAAGCCGCAGGACGGCGGCATGAATCACCCGGCGTTTACCCTGCTGCTCGATCTTCTCAGAGACGACCGTTTCTGGGTCAAGATCGCCAGCGTGGACAAGATTTCGGCGGAGAAACAGGCCTTCGTCCCCGACTTCATTCCCTACAAGGACACCCTCCCGATGGGCCAGGCCGTGATTGCCGCAGCGCCGGACCGCGTGATCTGGGGCAGCGACTGGCCGCACGGCAACACGTTCGAACCGGGACGCATCCCCAACGATGGGGACCTGCTGAACGTGCTGGGCGCCATGACATCCGACGACGACCAGCGCCGGAAAGTCCTGGTCGACAACCCGACGCGGCTTTATTTCGACGATTGAGCATTCGGAGATGGCCTGGCTCTGCCGGGACTGTTTCGAAACCGGCGCCATCGGCGAGACACCTCCCTGTCCGGCTTGCGGCTCTGCGCGCGTCGTCCGACATGACGAACTCGACGGGCTGACCATCGCGCATATCGACTGCGATGCTTTCTATGCAACCGTCGAGAAACGCGATAACCCGGTGTTGAAAGACAGGCCGGTGCTGGTCGGGGGTGCGGGCGGTCGCGGCGTCGTCATGGCGGCCTGCTATGTTGCGCGACGCTTCGGCTGCCGTTCCGCGATGCCCATGTTTCAGGCGCGCAAGCTATGCCCGGATGCAGCGGTCATCCGTCCCGACATGGCGAAGTACCAGCGCGAAGGCCGCAGAGTGCGCGCCCTCATGCAGGAGACCACCCCGCTCGTCGAGCCGCTTTCAATCGACGAGGCGTTTCTCGACCTTTCAGGTACGGAAAAACTTCACGGAGGAAGCCCCGCGCGCACCCTCGCCCGGCTCGCCCGCAGGATAGAGGCCGATGTCGGCATCACCGTGACCGTCGGGCTGAGCCACAACAAGTTTCTCGCCAAGATCGCCTCCGATCTCGACAAGCCGCGCGGCTTTTCCGTCATCGGGAGATCGGAAACGCTCAATTTCCTGGACGGCCAGCCTGTCAGCACCCTGTGGGGTGTAGGGCGCACCCTCCAGAAACGGCTGGAAAGGGACGGGTTTGACCGGATCGGAGGCCTGCGCGCGGCATCCGAAGAATTTCTGACGAAACGATACGGGTCGATCGGCCATCGCCTGTACCGGTTTTCCAGGGGCGAGGACAGCCGGTCGGTCGACCCTTCAGGCGCCCCGAAAAGCATCTCCGCGGAAACCACCTTCGCCGAGGATCTGCGCGATGTCGCATCGCTGGAGCAGAGGCTCTGGCCGCTTTGCGAAAAGGTCTCCTCACGCGCGAAGGCTGCCGGTCTCGGAGGGCGCGTCGTCACCCTGAAACTCAAAACGTCTGGCTTCAGCATCAGAACGAGACGCCAGACGCTGCAGGACCCGACCCAACTGGCCGAAACTCTGTGGCGCACGGGACGCATCCTGCTGGGACGCGAAGCGACGGGAACGGCTTATCGGCTGATCGGAATCGGATTGAGCGATTTCGTCGACGGCGCCGCATCCGATCCACCGAACCTCGCCGACCCCGACTCGCAGAGAACGAAACATGTCGAGCGTGCGATTGACGATCTTCGCGCGAGGTTCGGGAACAAGGCGATCGAGAGGGGCCGCCGGTTTTCAGGCGGCAAATTGGACGGGACGAGTCGCCCGCGTACGCGTTAGCCTGAACTGCGGAGTTCTGGTTAGACGGAGGATGAAACGAATGATGATCTGGCGTGGATCGACGGTATTAACGCTGGCGCTGGCGTTTGCAGCTGTTTTGGCGTTCACCCGACCGGTTGCGGCGCAGGACGCCAAGCCGAGCAACGACACCTACAGCAAGAACGAAATCCTCGGAAAGGCGGAGGGTTTCTTCGGTTCGACGACCAAGGGACTTGCCGAGGGCATAGAGAAGGTCTTTTCCGATCTTGGCCAGCCGAACGGCTATATGACGGGCGAAGAGTTCGGCGGCGCGTTCTTTGTGGGCTTGCGATATGGAAGGGGGCAACTGCACCAGAAGAACGCAGCGCCCAGACCGGTATACTGGCAGGGTCCGTCGGTGGGCTTCGATTTCGGCGGCAACGCATCCAAGGTGTTTACGCTGGTCTATGATTTGAAACGGCCGGGGGATATCTACCGGCGCTTCCCGGGCGTAGATGGCAGCCTTTACGTGGTCGCAGGCATCAGCCTGAACTACCAGCGGGCCGGCGAGGTCACGCTTGCCCCCATCCGGACCGGCGTCGGGCTTCGCGCCGGCGCCAATATCGGCTACCTGCATTACGGGCGGGAACACAGCTGGCTGCCGTTCTAGGCGCCGCGCCGGCGACGATGAGAAGCTGTACCTTATTTTTGCCGGATTTGCGTGCGATTGACGGCCCTGTTGGTGCGCCGGTAGTCATGGCGCGTTCGATTGTAACGATTGGGAGTATTCTGCGATGAGGAAAGCGGCGGTTCTGATTTCCGTACTCGCCGGCCTGGCCTGCGGACAAGCGCACGCCGCCGGCGACCCGGCAAAGGGCAAACGCGTTTTCAACAAGTGCAAGGCCTGCCACTCGCTCGTCGCAGGCAAGAAGAAGATAGGCCCAAGCCTGTACGGCATGTACGGCCGCAAGGCGGGTACGGTCGGCGGCTTCAAGTTTTCTCCGGCGATGATCCAATCGGGTATCGTCTGGACGCCCGAGACGCTCGCCGGATATCTGGAAGACCCTAAAAAAGTCATTCCCGGCAACAAGATGCCGTTCCCGGGAATCAAGAACAAGGCCGATCTGGAAAACCTGAACGCCTACCTGATGCAGGCCACGAAGTAGTCTTTCCCTACCGTTCGCCGCGAGCCTCAAGAGCGGCGACGACGGCGGCGACCTGCGCATCGATGTCTATTTCGGTCTCGGATGTAACCTCGAGTTCCTCGTCTTCATAGACGTTCCGGTCGGGGTACTTCTCTTTCCAGTCGGCAACCGCAGCGTCCCGCGCCTCAATCAGTGCAGCAATCTGGGGACGAAACAGCCGGACCATTCCGCTCACCCAGCGATTGACCGCCCAGGACGGTCTTGTGTGATCGATCAGGAAACTGTCCAGCATGCGGCGAACGTTTTCCGCATCGTACCAGACCTCCCCGGTGACCCAGCGATTGGTAGTGAAAAGGCGGATGGGAACCCCATATTTGTCCATCGAGATCGCAATCAGATGACTGAGCGCGTCATCTTCCTTTTCCGGCATCTCGAAATCCTCGACCATCGCAGGCCGTACGCCTTTGGGCATGCCCGCGGGACGAAGAAACATATGGAAGTGGCCGTGTTCGGGCTTGCGTGTCTCCTGCGGGTGGGCGTGGTAGTAGAACTGCGAATGCGTCACGTGATCGTAAACATCGCCTTCGGGATAGTGATCCCATTCGTAGAACGTCTCAACGTCGCGGATCAGCTCGCCGACGATATTGTCGCCGGTGATCGCCAGCGCGCGATGACATTCGAGCACGTCCTCGCCGGCGCGCTGCATTTTTTTCAGCCTGTCGGTAGAAATCCGTTCGAAATCGACCGGAGCCGAAACGGTCCGGTTCGCATCAGGGGCGGGTTCTGTCATGACAACCTCCTGCCCCTAACATAGGCGCGTTGCCCCCCGTTCGGGAGTACATAGCCAATAACATCACCGTGATGGGCTTTCCCGCACGAGCCGGAACCCGATCAGGATGTGCCTGATCGCATCGGGCCGGCCATGACGCGCAGCGGGGCGGCAGATGCCGCACCCCTTGTCGTCCCACGACCCGCCCTTGACGATGTGACGTCCGTTGCCGGCCGCTGTTGCTGTCCATTCGAAGACCTGTCCGGCGGCATCCAGCAGGCCGAAAGGGCTGGCGCCGCCGGGAAACCGGCCTGCCGGCATTGTGTCGAACGGGCCGGCATCGTGGCTGTTCAGGCGTTTCGGATCGAAAGCGTCACCCCACGGAAATCGCCTCCCGTCATCGCCCCGCGCGGCCTTTTCCCACTCCTCTTCCGTTGGCAGCCGCCAGCGGTCACCGGTCTCTTTCGAAAGCCAGGCCGCGTAGGCAGCCGCATCCCCATGGCTGACCAGAACGACCGGATGAAGACCTCGCCCCTGCGGTGGAGCGCGATCGCGCCAGGCGAAGCGCCGGGTGCTCTCCCAGGGGTGGATCAGCCCGTATCCGGCCCAGGTCCGTGCATCGACATCCGGTGCTCGATGACCGGTCGCCCGGACGAAGGCGGCATACTGGGCGTTGGTGACGGCTGTGCGGGTTATACGATACGCGCCGGTTTCCGCCTTGCGCCGGGTTTCGTCCTCATACCAGCGATTCCTGCGCGTCACGCTGTGACCGTAAGCGGCCTCGTCCAGGCGATAGGCGTATTCGCGCTCCGACCGGTCCGACCCCGAAATGAACGGTCCCGCTGGGACAGGGACGGTTTCCGGAACCTGCGCCGCAGCGGCGCCGCCGTAAAGAAACAGCGCGGCGAGGTAAACGCCCGCCTTCTTCACGTTTCCGCCCGGGAGACGGCGCGCGCGCGCCGCATCTGCGACAGCACGACGATGCCCAGCGCCGCCAGCCCCAGAAGATAGATCCACTCCTTCGCCGGACGGCCCGGCTGTTCGATATCGATCAGCGTCAGATAGTCTTCGTAAGGCCTTATCCCCGCCTTCTCGCCGACGCTGTTGAACGCAACATTGGCAACCGGGTATCTGCCGCCCTTCTCCGCATCGAGTTCGATCCCGTACGGGGTCAGCCCGGACGCTCCTGTCGACGTCATTCTGAACAGCTTGAACCGGTCGCCGTAATCGGTTTCGCGGACGACATAGAGACGGAAGGCCCGGCCCTTTTCGATCGCCGTTTCCCCTTTCAGAACGGACTGCACGCTTGCTTCGGCAAAGGCCGGATAGAACCGGTCCATGATGAAGGACGGTCGGAAGAACGCGACCATTGCGACGATCAGCAAGGCCGCTTCCAGCCAGCCGAGCCTTACCAGCATCCAGCGCTGCGTCAGCGAGCTGAAACAGAGGATCGCGAGCAGCGAGACGCAGAAGATGACAAGCCCATGCCAGAAACTCGTCACGCCGATCAGCAGAAGCTCGGGATTGAAGATGAATACGAATGGCAGGATCGCCGTCCGGATGTCGTAAAAAAACGACTGGACGCCGGTTTTCAGAGGATCCGCGCGCGAGATCGCCGAAGCCGCAAAAGCGGCGAGACAGACCGGCGGCGTCGAATCCGCCAGCAGCCCGAAATAGAACACGAAAAGATGGACCGCGATCAGCGGCAGGACCAGGCCGGCGGCGTTGCCGAGTTCCACAAGCACGCCCGCGAGCAGCGACGCGACGACCAGATAGTTGGCGGTGGTCGGCAGCCCCATGCCGAGGACGATGCAGAGCGCCGCGGTAAGGACCAGCAATACGTAAACATTGCCGCCGGAAATGGCTTCGACGACCCCTACCATCGCATTGTTCAGTCCGGTCGAGGAAACCGACCCGACGATGATACCTGCCGCCGCGACCGCGACCGCAATGCCGATCATGTTGCGGGCGCCGGTGACGAGGCCGTCGCGGATGTCCAGCAAGCCCGGCCTGATTCCGTACGAGACCGCCCGCCCCGCCCGCTTGGCCGCCATCATGTGCTGCCCGACGATGATCGCCATCAGAAGGACAATCGAATAGAAAACCGCGCTGCCCGCCGTCCAACGCTCGACGAGCAACAGATAGACCAGCGCCACGATCGGTATCAGGAAATGAATCCCGCCCTTGAAAGTCGTCCAGAGAACGGGAATTTCCGCCCTCGGCAATCCGGTCAGGCCGAGCTTCAACGCTTCGAGATGCGAAATGTAGAGCAGCGCCATATAGCTCACGACCGCCGGGATAAAGGCCGCAATGACAACCTCGAAATAGGGTATGCCGATCGTCTCCGCCATGATGAAGGCGGCAGCGCCCATGATCGGCGGCATGATCTGGCCGTTGGTGCTTGCCGCGACCTCTATCGCGCCCGCCTTCTCTGCGGGAATGCCGATGCGCTTCATGACGGGAATCGTGAAGGTGCCGGTGGTCACCACGTTGGCGATGGAAGACCCGGAAATCGCGCCGTTCATGCCTGATGCCAGGATCGCCGCCTTCGCCGGCCCGCCCCGGTAACGCCCCACCATGGCAAAGGCGAGATCGAGGAAGTACTTGCCCGCGCCCGCCTGCTCGAGCAGCGCGCCGAACAGCACGAACAGAAACACGAAGCTGACGGAAACGTCGATCGGTATCCCGAAGATCGCCTCACCGGTGAGCCACTGATAGCCGATCAGCCGTTCAACAGAGACGCCCTTGTGTGCGATCAGATCGGGCATGGACTGACCGAAGACAGAGAACAGCAGGAACACGACGCAGATGATCGCCAGCGGTATGCCGACAGCGCGGCGCGTCGCCTCCAGCAGAAGGACGATCCCGACGCCTCCGACGATCGCTTCGACCGGCACGGCAACACCGAACCAGTCCTGTTCGAGCAGCACGCCGACGCGGCTCGTGATTCCGCCCTGCGCCAGCCACACATAGACCGCCGCACCGGCGCCGGCGACCGCTAGCGCAATATCGGCGAGAGGTACGCCGACAGCGCCGCGTCTTTTCCTCAGCGGATAAATCAGGAAACAGAGAAACAGGGCGAACGCCAGGTGCACCCCGCGGGCGGGGATATCGACGATTATCCCGAAATCGGCGAGGAATGGCAGGGGCGACGCAATCCAGAGCTGAAACAGCGACCAGATGGCGCAGACCCAGGCGATGACGGCGACGGCGACGGGGCCCGGATCGCGGCCCGTTCCTTCGAACTCGTTCAGGACATCGCCGGGATCGACCGGATCGTCGCCCGCCGGCCGGGAAGAATTCTCAGCCATGGTCACAGGAAACCGGGGACGGCCTCGCCGATCGACTCGACCGCCCCACAGTCAACTATTTCCAGCCTTTTTCCTTGTAGTACTGCAGCGCACCGGGATGCAGGGGCGCCGACAGGCCGTCCGAGATCATTTTCTTTGGATCGAGATTCCGGAAGGCGGGATGCAGCTTGCGGAAATCGTCGATGTTTTCCATGACCGCCCGGGTGACTTCATAGACGGTCTTTGTCGGGACATCGGCACTCGTGACGAAAGTCGCCATGACGCCAAACGTGGTTACATCCGCCGCAGTCGTCTTGTAGGTGCCCTTCGGGATGGTGGCCCAGGCGTAGTAGGGCCTGTCCTTCACCAGCTTCTGGGCCAGCGAATTGTCGAAATTAACGATCTTCGCATTGCATCCGTCGGTCGCCACCGATACGCCGGCATTCGGTACGCCGACCGTATAGATGAACGCATCGATCTTGCCGTCGCACAGCGCCTTCGACTGTTCCGTAGAAGTCAGTTCGGTCGCCAGCTTGAAGCTCGATTTGGTCCAGCCATACTCCTTCATCAGGAAATCCATCGTGCCGCGCTGACCGGACCCGGCATTGCCGATATTGACACGCTTGCCCTTCAGCTCGTCCCAGCCGGAGACCCCCGAATTTTCGCCGACAATGATGTGCAGCGGTTCGGGATGAACCGAAAAGACCGCCCGGATCTTCTTGAACTGCTTGCCTTTCCAGGCGCTGGACCCGTTATAGGCGTGATACTGCCAGTCGGACTGGGCCACGCCGAAATCCAGCTCTCCCTGCTTGATCTGGCCGATATTGTAGTTGGACCCGCCGGTCGAAGGCGCCGAACAGCGAATGCCGTGCTTGCGCCCTTTCTTCCGGCCTTCCGCGGCTTCCTTGTGAACAAGGCGGCAGATGGCGTTGCCGACCTGGAAATAAACCCCCGTCGGCCCACCGGTGCCGATCGAAATATAGCGTCGCTTGCTCTGCGCATCGGCATCGGCGGCGAAACCAACGGCGAATGCCAGCGCGAGACCTGAGATCAGGATGTTTTTCATCGTGTCCTCTCCTGCATGACGAATTTCTTGCTGAGTGCGAACCTGAAATCCGCGCTTCACCATGCCCGGACGGCCCGACGCCTGTCAATGCGGGATGGCCGAAACGTGCCGTTCCGGGTTGGCGCACGGTTTCGCCGGCGATAGGATGCCGCCCCCGCTGATCGACCGGAAAGCCCGCAATGGACCTGAAAGACCACATCAGAAGCATTCCCGATTTCCCCAAACCGGGCATTCTTTTCTACGACATATCGACCCTGCTGCGGAGCGCCGACGCCTGGAAAGCGACCGTCGACCGGATGGCAGAACGGATCGCTCCCTACGCGCCGGATATTCTGGTGGGCATCGAGTCGCGCGGGTTTCTGGTCGCGGCGCCTGTCGCCTACGCTCTGGGATGCGGTTTTACGATGGTCAGAAAGCCTACGAAGCTGCCTGGCGATACGGTTTCGCACTCGTACGAACTGGAGTACGGCAGCGACACGCTCGAAATACAGACCGATGGCGTGAGCGCCGGACAGAAAGTAGTCGTCCTCGACGATCTGCTCGCGACGGGAGGAACTCTCGCGGCGTCGATCACGCTGTTGAGACGCCTCGAAGCCGATGTCCGGGCCGCCGCCTGCGTCATCGAGCTGGATTTCCTCGACGGACGTTCGAAAATCGACGTCCCCGTGGAAACTCTCGTCAGCTACTCTTCCTGACCTCCGCCGCCGCGAACCGCATTTACATTTAACGCATCCTTAATCGCCGGATGGGTAACTTGACGTCCTTGAGAATTCGTGGACCTCATGTCAGGCGGCCTGATGGGCGACATAACGCAGAATGCGCTGCTGCGCGGGCGCGCAGCGCATCGGGACGGGGCGGATAGCGGGGCGGCGAAATCATCGACGCCCTCCCCCACGCACGCGCGCGCCGGTCCCCGTCCTTCTTCCCCGGCCGCCGGATTTATCGGTTTTCTCGCCACGGCAGCCATCGTCATCGACGAAAACAGAACCGTGTCCTCGGTCAATGCGCCTTTCCGGACAATGTTCGGGCTGGCGCAAGACGACGAAATCGTCGGAACCTCCTTCGCGAAGCTGGCGCAGCGTCTCGTCATTCAGGGACAGGAAGCGCTGCTGGCGCTCGGCGACAGCGTGACACCGTCCCAGGGAAATTTTGCAGAAAATACCAGGATCGCACTTGCATCCGGCCTGGTTTGCGAAGCGCAGGCGGTCCGCCTCGAAGACGGGTCTACGGTCATCGTCATGTCGGGAACCGGTTTCCCGGCGACTGCCACAAGGCCGCTGGTCAGCGATGAGATCGAGCAATCCGGCCTGCAGGCGTTGCTCGACACGATCATTGACAACGTTCCGTTGATGATCAGCGTCCGCGATGCGGTCGAAGACCGGTTCGCATACGTGAACAAGACGTTCGAAGCCATCGTCAACAGGCCGCGCGACGAAATTCTGAATCAGCAGATCAGTTTCATTTTCAGCGAAGGCCAGAACTCCGAACGGCGCGAACTCAACAAAAGGGTAATCGACGAAGGCATCATTACCGAATTTCCGGAATGCGTGGTGGATTCCCCGGCGCTGGGAAATCGCGTCCTCAGAACCGTGAAATATCCCTTGATCGATTCATCCCGACGGGTGAGCCATATCCTCAGCATCACGGAAGACATAACCGAACAGCGCAAGGCCGAAGCCGCGCTGCGCAGAAACGAAGAACGGCTGAACGACGCGATAGAAAGCTTCACCGACGCAATTGCCCTGTTCGACGCGAACGAACGCCTGGTTTTTTCCAATACCAGATACGAAACGATGCTGCCGAGGGGCGATTTCGCCGTTCGGCCCGGTCAGACGCTGGAGAGCCTGGTGCGCGCTTACGCGGTCGAGGCGGCCCGAAGGGGAACGGCTATCGAACCCGACGCCTTTGTCAGGACGCGGGTCGAAGAATTCCGAAGGGCGCCATCGGTTCACGAACTGCAGCTGTTCAACGGAACCTGGCTGCAGATCACGTACCGAAAGACATCGGAAGACGGTACCGTTATCACCATCACGGACATTACGGTCCTGAAGGAGCGCGAGGAAGCGCTGAAAAGAACCAGCGTCGCCGCGCTTCGAGCCAAGGAAGCGGCGGAAATCGCCAACAAATCGAAATCGGAATTCCTGGCCAATATGAGCCACGAATTGCGGACGCCGCTCAACGCCGTCATCGGGTTCTCGGAAATCATTCGCGATGCTCTTCTGGGCACCAATTCGTTCGACGAATACCGGAACTATGCGAAGGACATCCACGACAGCGGCGTTCATCTGCTCGACCTGATCAATGATATTCTCGACATGTCGAAGATCGAGGCCGGCAAGCTTGACCTCGTCGAAGGCCCGCTATCCCTGAGCGAACCCATTGAACTCGCCGTCCGGCTCGTGAGCGAACGCGCACAGCAGAACAACGTAGAGGTCGCTGTCCGAGAAGCTCCGGGGCTGCCGCAGATCCGCGGAGACATCCGGAAGATAAAACAGATCGTCATAAATCTCCTGAGCAACGCGGTGAAGTTCACGCCGGCAGGCGGTTCGGTGACGGTATCGGCAGACCGGGCCGAAAACGGCGATCTTCTGATAGCGGTGAAAGACACCGGAATCGGCATCGCGAAGGAAGACATGACGAAGGTCTTCCAGCCTTTCGGTCAGGCCGACACCGGCCTGGACAGGCATTTCGAGGGCACGGGACTCGGTCTCAATCTCGCGCGGGCGCTGACCGAACTCCACGGCGGCGAACTGACCCTGGTGAGCGCTACCAAGGGCCCGAACCAGGGCACCACCGCCACGATCCGTTTTCCATCGGGCCGGGCCCTGGACTGACGGCCCCTGCTAACGCCCCCCCGGATGCGAGGGCGGTTCGGCAGCAAATTCGGACTCCTTCAGACAGAACTTGCCGAGCTTGTCCTGCCACAGCACGCCTTCCTGGTGCAGTGTCCCCAGCGCGCGGCCGACCGCCTGGAATCCCTCCGTTGCGAACCGTTCCGCCAGCTCCGCGAAATAAAGCGGCTCGCTGGAGATAGCCTCGCGGATGCGGGTGCTGAGTGCCGCCACCGTTTCCTCCGGAATGTCGCCCGCTGCACCTCGCGCGCCTTCTCCGTCGCCCAGAAAATCGTCCAGCTTCACCTGATCTGCATAAGCATAGGCAATGCGCTCGAACCGCTCGCGCGGCACGTCGGGGCCGATCGTCGCATCGATACCCATCTTGGCGGTTACCGGAATGCGGCCGGGAACCGGCGGCAGGCTGGGGTCGAGCGGCTTCGACCGCGCGCCCGAGATGATCAGCACATCCCTGTCCGCCTGCACACGCGTCGCCAGCGCCCATTCGACGTCGACGCCGTCGAACACGTCGATATCGCTGTCGACCACGACCACATGTTTCATGTCGGCAACCGACAGGGCCGCCATCATGGCGTTCTTGGCATCGCCCGGCAGCGGGTTGATGGCAATCACCGCATGCCAGTGGCAGCACCCGCCGGGCGTGATGTTGACCGCCGTGGTCTGCACGCCGGCCTCATGCAGGGCGCGCCTGACCGCCGCTTCGTAGATCGGCCCGCTCGGCCAGATGTTCTCCCAGGGCATCTGCAGCGCGTAGTAGAGCGCGTTGCGCCGCATCGCGACCGCCTTGATGCGGACCAGCGGGTTCCAGTGAAGCCCGCCCATCAGCCGGGTGAATTCGCCGAACCGGCCTTCGGGCAGCGTCCAGCCGGTGGGCAGGATTTCCGCTTCCAGTACGATTTCGGCATCCGCAATGCAGGGCGTCGGGATCGTCTGGCAGGGCGTGAGTTCCACAGCTTCGCCACGCATGCCGCCCGACATGGCAAGCTCGTCTACGCCCGGTGCCGCCTTGAAGGTCGCCGTGATGAGCTCCGCCGGATGCGTACCAATATTGATTGAAATCGGCAGGGGTTCGTTCTTCGCCAGCGCCTTTTCGGCAAGCTTGCGCAGGTTGTTCGGCGTGACGATGTCGATGCCGGTCGTGTTTCGGTCCTTCACCAGAAACCGGTAGACGCCGGCATTGAGCCCGAGGTCAGGGTCCTCGGCGATGGTCACGCCCGCGGTGATCATCGGCCCGCCGTCGCGGATCGAGAACAGCGGTACGGGCAGGTTGTAGAGGTCGACCTCGTCGCCCTCCATCAGGATCTCGCGCACCGGGCCCGCATTGACCATCTTGGGAGGGATTGGCCGGTCGATGCCCCGGCGCAGCTTGCCCTCGATCTCGCCGAATTCGCATCCCATCGCAATGGCCAGCCGATCCCGGCTGTTCACAAGCCCTGACACGACCGGCATGTCGTAGCCCTCGACATTGGTAAACATCAGCGCGGTGTCTGACTGATCGACCAGCGCCGCGATGTGGCGGATATCGACCTTCTTGGAAATCTCGCGAAGCTGACCTTCGCGGCGCAGATCGTCGACGAATTCCCTGAAACTGCTGGACATTTACGTGGCTCCGACTGTCGTACCGAAAGAGGCGCGGACCCTATCACCGCGCCCGTTTATCGGCAACAAACCGGACGAGACAGTGGCTCAGCGCGCGCCGGAAAGAACCGTGGCGGCGATCTTCTCCGCGCACATCATGGTCGGCACGTTGGTATTGGCCCGCGGCACGCAGGGAAAAATCGAGGCATCGCAGACCCGAAGGTTCTGGACGCCGTAGACCCGGCCCGACGGATCGGTCACCGCCATCGGATCGTCCGCGCGGCCCATGCGGCAGGTACCGGACGGATGCCAGCAGCCGCTGACCCCGTCGCGAACGAACTCCTCCATCTCGTCCCGATCGCGCAGCATGTTTTTGAGCTTCGCGCCCTGAGTGATGAAGCCGTGGATCGCCGCCCGCCGGACCGGCCCCGGGCAATCCATCAGCGCACCGAGAATATTGGTCAGGATGCGGTTCTTCGTATTGACCGCCCCGATCCGTCGCACGCGCTCCGAATAGCTGGCCGGGAACGGGTCCTTGGCGACCTCCTGGAAAACCGGGTCGTCGAACAGTTCCGCCATGCGTCGAACGCCGTCGGTCATGCGATCCATGTCGCGCCGGTCGGCCAGCATCTGGAAATCGACATCGGGTTCGTCGAGCGAATTTGCCGACGACAGCCCCACTGTCCCCCGCGAATAGGGCTTGTTGCACCACAGCAGAAACGAGCCGAGCCGGGTCCCGACCGCATGCCACGCAGATTTCGCCGTCACCGAGGCGTACATGTCCTGCGCGCCGCAATCCGGAAGACCGGAAGAATAGCGGAATCCGACATGGGCGTGCCGCCGGTTCAGTTCCTGCAGCCGCGCCCCGCCCGTGAGATAGGCGGATACGGCGATGGTCGGGTGTTCGTTGAGGTTTGCACCGACCCCCGCGCGATCCGCCAGCACCTCGATGCCGTGCTCGCGCAGATGCGCCGCCCGGCCGATCCCCGACCGCATCAGCAGCGCAGGCGTGTGCAGCGCGCCAGCGGAGACGATAACTTCCTGTCCCGAAATTTGTTCCGTCTTCCCGCCGCAAACGACGCGCAGCCCGGTCGCCTTCGTCCCGTCGAACAGGATCCGTTCGACATGGGTCTCCGAGCGGATATCGAGATTATCCCGCGCGCGCACCTCCGCGTTCAGAAAACCGATGGCGGAAGATACCCGGCGCTCCTCCGGATGGTTGGAGATGGTACAGGCGAACCAGCCGTCCTCGAAGGCCCCGTTCTGGTCCTGCAGATGCCTGAGCCCGGAATTCTCCAGCGCCTTCGCCGCGGCGTGCGAGAACGACGTCCAGTCATCCGGCGGCACCCTCCGAATGACGATCGGCCCGTTCTGCCCGTGCCACTCGTTGTCGAAATCGCGGTCGGTTTCGAGCTTTTTGAAGAAGGGCAGCACGTCGTCCCAGCCCCACCCGTCGGCGCCAAGCTCGACCCATTCGGCGTAATCCTCGGGCGAACCGCGATTGGCCATCTGCGCGTTGATGCTGGACCCCCCGCCGATCACGCGCGCCTGCTCCATGAATCTCAGCGGTGCGCGGTCCGGGCTGTTGCCGCGATTGCTGTGCCGCACGCGGAGTTTCGTCCAGTGGTACGCGGGGTTGAAGGCCGCAGCCATCGGATAGGAGGACAGGATATCCTGCGGTTCCTCCCCCGGCGCGAAATCCCTTCCCGCCTCGATCAGAAGAACCCTGTTGCGGGGATTTTCGGAGAGCCGGCTGGCGAGCGCGCAACCGGCTGATCCTCCGCCGGCGATGATGTAATCGTATGTCATTGCAGTCGGGAGGATGCCAGAAGGTCGGGCGCCGGCAAAGCCCGGATCAGTCTTTTCCGGGCGCGTCCCGGCGATGGCCCGGGCGCGTCAGGATAAAGGCCGCCACCGGCGCAAGGCAGGCGGCGACCGCAACCGGCAGCACCCAGCTAGTCGCTACCCCGAACGTAATCCAGGCAAGGCTGATCGCCATGACGGTTACGGCGAGAATCTTGGCGCGCACCGGGATAACGCCATGTTCGCGCCAGTCCCGCAACGGCGGTCCGAGTCTCGGATGGTTGTAGAGCCAGTCATGAAACCGCTCGGACGATTTCGAAAACGCCCAGAGCGCCAGCAGCAGGAACGGAACGGTCGGAAGGCCGGGAACCGCAATACCGACCACGCCCAACGCAACGCAGATCCATCCGAAGACGATCAGGAAGGGGCGCGCGAATGCGCGGCCGCGCCCCGCGCTGCTCTCGGCCCGTTCCGACGTATCCGGCAATTCAGCCATACATTCCCGCTCCGCAATCGCGCTTATTGACGCCGCCCTGATATAGTATGAAATAGGTTCATGGCCGATCTTTTATCCCGCGCCCGCGCCGTCATCGCCGAGCATGTCGAGCGTTTTACCAACCGCGACTTTCTGGAAGCCGCCATGGCCGCTTCCGCCCTTGTGTCGCAGGCAGACGGCAGCGTCAACTTTACCGAGGCGTCTACCGTGGATCAGGCGCTGGATGCGGTGCACCGGCTGAACGTATACGACCGCAACGAGGCAACGGACCTTTACCGGAGCTATATCGACGAGCTGACGGAAGAACCCGAGGAAGCGCGCCGGCGCGTGTTTCGTGCGGTCGAGCGGATTGCAGACGACGAGGAAGCCGCCCGGATCCTCATCAAGATCTGCGTCGCCATCGGCAGGTCGGACGACGAATTCGCGGAATCGGAACGCAGGGCGGTCCGTGACCTCGCAAGAACACTCGGCCTCGATCCGTCCGGACTGGACGTTTGACCGAACCGGCCGGGCGCCTTTCCGTCGTCATCCCGACTCTCAACGAGGCGGGCTCCCTCCGGCCGCTGATTGCCCGGCTCCGGGCGCAGGACCCCGACTGCGAGATTATCGTCGCCGACGGCGGCAGTACCGATGCAACCCGGGACATCGCGACAGCAGCAGGCGCGCGCGTTCTGTCCTGCCGCCCCGGCCGGGGACAGCAGGCTGCCGAGGGCGCCGAAGCGGCGGCGGGCGACATCCTGTTCTTTCTGCATGCCGACAGCGCTCTTCCCGAAGGCGCGCTCGACGCCATCCGCGCCGCGCTGTCCCGAAATTCCGACGCGCCGGGCGGCAATTTCCGCCTGCTGTTCGACGGCGGCACGGGGTTCGACGAGTGGCTTAACGGGTTCTACGGCTGGATTCGGTCGCACGGTGTCTATTACGGCGATTCCGGCATTTTCGTCCGCCGCGACGCCTATCGCGAAATCGGCGGCATCAGACCAATTGCTCTGATGGAAGATTACGATTTCGTCCGGCGAATGGAGAAGGCGGGGCAGACACTCTGCATCGAAGAACCGCCGCTGGTGACGTCGTCCCGCAAGTTCCGCGGGCGTCATCCCGTCGCCATCGTCGCCGGATGGCTTTGGATCCACGCGCTGTGGCATCTCGGCGTCTCGCCGGACCGGCTGGCGCGCATCTATTACGGAAAGGGCCGAAAGACCTAATCGGCCTTTCTGGTCGCGGGAATCGCGACGATCGCGACGGCGACCAGCGCTGCGATCGCGGACATCGTAAAGATGCCGTGACCGAGCTGCTGGTCGGCAAGCCAGCCATAGACCACCGGCGTCCCGCCCTGCCCGATCGTATAGCCGAGCGTGACGAAGCCGAACGCAGTGCCGACGCTGCCGTCGGGAGCGGCTTTTCGGACGAGGACGTCGCGCGAGGCGTTGTAGAGTCCGCGCATGAGCCCTGCCACGACAAGCGCCAGTGCTATTGCCCACAGCCCCAGCGCTCCGGTCGCCAGCGCGAACAGGCTGAGCGCCATGGCAACAAAACACGCCATGATGACGAGATCCTCACGGCGCACGTAATCGGCGATCCATCCGCCCGGCAAGGAACCGACGATGGCCGCGATCAGGAAAGCCGTGAGCAGGAAATTCGCGATTTCGGGCGTTACGCCATAGACCAGCGGCAGAGCGACCGCCGCGAAATTGGTCATGCCGGTGCCCGACGCCGATGTTGCGACATAAAACAGGAAAAACAGGATCATCGGCCGGGTCAGCATGATCCGCCAATCCGCCTTTTTGGGTTTTGCGTCGCCTTCCTTCTTCGGCGCGAGCTCGCCCGAATAATCCCTCAGACTGCCGCCCGCCAGCAGGATCGCAGCGCCCATGATGACCCCCGCCGCGCCGGCGATGAACAGCGCCTGCTGCCAGCCATACAGGACCGCCAGCGCTCCCATGACCAGCGGCGCGCAGGCATAGCCTATGGAGCCTGTAAACGTATGGACCGCGAAGGCGCGTCCGTGATGGCTTTCGCGCACGCTCGCCGACAGGATCGAGAAATCGGCCGGGTGAAACACCGAATTGCCGATCCCGCCGAGGAAAAACGCGACCACCAGCATCTCGTATGACGGAAACAGCCCGGCCACCGCCAGCGCCCCGCCATGCATCGCCAGTCCGCAGACCAGAACCGCCCTGGCCCCGATCCTGTCGACCAGCATGGCGACCGGCATCTGGGTGATCAGCGTCGCGAAGAAGTACACCGACATCACGAAGCCCAGCTGGGCATAGGACACGCCGAGCGACGGCTTGATCAGGATGAACAGGGGCGGCAGCACCAGATGGTAAAAATGGCTGACCAGATGCGCCCCGCCCACCAGCCAGATGGCGGCGTGCTCCCGGCGCTCAAGCGTTGCGGGGAGTGTGGTCATGCTAACCGGTTACTCCCCCGCCGCCGGCGCCGCGCGCCTTGTGCCCGTATTGAACAGCACCGTCGCCATGGCAAGCAGGGTGAAGGCGGCGGAGGCGAAGAAAACATAGTGCGGCGGGTAGTTGTCGAACAGCCAGCCATAGATCGGGCCGGCCAGAGCCTGTCCGGCCAGGAACCCGGTACTGACAAAGCCGAACACGACGCCGACCGGGATGTGGGCGGCCACATGCCGCACGGCGACGTCGCGGCAGGCATTGACCGCGCCGCGCATCGCGCCGCCGATCGACAGCATCACGACGATCACCCAGAACGGAAAGAAATCGAACCCGGCGAGGAACACCATCACGGCGGCGATGCCGAATCCGATCAGCAGCACCGCGTCATAGCGCCTTGTCTTGTCGGCCAGCAGACCGCCCGGCAGCACCAGCGCCATGGTGGCGATCTGATAGGCGGTAAGCGCGATGACAGCGGTTGCCCGCGGGAAATCGTACATCCGGTCGAACACAGCAACTGAGAACTGCGTCACACCGAAATTGGCCATCGATGCGCCCATGTAGAACAGGAAGAAAAGGATGATGGGCTTTGAAGTGAGCAGCTCGCGCAGCCGGTCCGAGATGGAGGCCGATTTTTTGACCTTGGTGCCCTCGTTGATAAGGCTGCCGAACACGATCAGCACCAGGGTCAGGGCGAGCCCGATGCTGCCGATGCTCATCATCGCGCCGCGCCAGCCGATGAAAGGCTCGAGACTGGCCGACAGGATCGGCCCCGCGAGAAATCCTACGTGGCCGACGAAGGTATGGATCGAGAACGCCCGCCCCAGCCGTTCCTCGGCGATGGACGACGAAATCAGCGAATACTCGACCGGGTGGAACACCGAGTTGCCGATACCCGCCAGCGCCATGAAGAGCGCAAGCTCGATGAAGCTGCTCGCCTGCCAGCCGATCAGGAAATAGGCGGCGGAATAGACCAGCAGTCCGGCGATCAGGATACGCCTGCCGCCGACCCGTTCGATCAGCAGGCCTGCCGGAGTCTGAAGCACGCCGGTGGTGATCGCATAGACGCCGAGCGCCACGCCCCATTCCACCGTGCTGATCTGAAGCGACTGCGTGATCGGAATCAGCAATGGCGGCAGCGCCAGCGGGTAGATATGGCTGAGCATGTGCGCGAAGCCGATCAGTCCGATCGCCTTCGCCTCACGTTTGGGAAAGCCCGCGACAGCTTCCATGAAAATGCTCCGAATTCAGGGCTTTATGGAGAGAACTCCCCAGCAACGGTCAAACTAGGTCCGTTCCGGAGTCATGGCAAGACTATGCCGCCGGGCGCGGGGAATTCCCGGACCATTCACGGGTGGCAAATCCGGTTCAATGGGATATTGTGCGGCCACGCCGCAAGGCTGACCGATCCATCCGAGTCAGGAGCAATTTTCACATGAAGCTCGATTGTTACACCCACATCTTCCCCGTCGATTTCTTCCACCGCATGGAGGAGGTCGTCGAAAACAAGGCGCCGATCAAGCGCTGGCTGAATATCCCGATGCTTTACGACGTCGATGCGCGGCTGCGCATCATGGATACGTTCGGCGAATACCAGCAGGTCCTCACCCTGTCCGCCCCGCCCATCGAGGCGATGTCGGGCCCGGACGTCACGCCCGGTCTTGCGCGCATGGCGAACGACGGCATGGCCGCGCTGGTCAAGAAATATCCTGACCGGTTCCCGGCCTTCATTGCCTCGCTGCCGATGAACAATCCGGAAGAATCCTACAAGGAGCTCGACCGCGCGATTAACGAGCTCGATGCGCGCGGTATCCAGATTTTCTCCAACGTCAACGGCGAGCCGCTGGACCAGGACAAGTACTGGCCGATCTTCGAAAAGATGGCCGGATACGATCTTCCGATCTGGCTGCATCCGGCGCGCGGCGAAGATTTCCCCGACTACAAGACCGAGACCACCTCGCCCTATGAAATCTGGTGGGTGCTGGGCTGGCCTTATGAGACCAGCGTCGCGATGGCGCGCCTCGTGTTCTGGCCGATCTTCGAACGGCTGCCCAACATCAAGATCATCACCCATCACATGGGCGCCATGATCCCCTATTTCGACGGCCGCGTCGGACCCGGCTGGGACCAGATGGGCAAGCGGCAGGCGAACGAGGATTACGCCGAGCTGCATGCGCAGCTGACCAAGCGGCCGATCGACTATTTCCGCATGTTCTATGCCGACACCGCCCTGTTCGGAAGCGACGCCGGCACCGAGTGCGGGCTGAAATTCTTCGGCGCCGACAACTGCCTGTTCGCCTCCGACTGCCCGTTCGATCCGGAAGGCGGCCCGATGTATATCCGCGAAACGATCCGCGTGCTGGATGCGCTCGGCGTCAACGACGCGGACCGCAAGAAGCTCTATGAGGACAACACCCGCAGGCTTCTGAAGCTTTAAAGAAACTTCGATATCGCCCCCGGAAGTCTGGGGGTATTCCGATGGAACCGATCGGCGCTAGACTGCGCCGGTCGGTTTTCTTTTGCATGGAGTGCTGGCGTCATGGATGGAATCGCAGACATTGCCCCCGTATCCGGCTCCTGGGTCTGGACCCCCGCCGAACTTGCCGCGCGGAGCGACTGGATCGTCCGGTTCGGCGAAGAGGATTTCCGGGAGCTCGACGACGCCATCCGGACATCTCTCGCCACCGGCAGACCGGCGACCGAAACATCGAAATCCGATTTTCCACTGCCAACGCTGAAATCGAAGCTCGACAGGGCTGCGGCGTCGATCCGCGACGGCGCGGGTATCGCCCTGATCCGGGGCCTGCCGGTCGAGCGATACGACCGTCCGGCGCTGGAAGCCCTCATCTGGGGCATCGGCAGCCATCTCGGCGTAGCGGAATCGCAAAGCTTTCGCGGCGACATGATCGGCGACGTCATGGACATGTCGCACACCGGCGACACGAGGCGTTCATACCGGTCCCCGCGCCCGCTTGCCATGCATGTCGATCCGGTCGATATCGTCGGGCTGCTGTGCCTGCGGACGGCGCGTCATGGCGGCGAAAGCGTGATCTCCAGCGCGATGAACGTCCATAACCGCATTCTCGCCGAGCGGCCCGACCTGCTGCCCTGGCTTTATCGCGGCTATTTTTACGGTCATTCCGAGGCGGATTCCTCCGGCGAGGAAGCGCTTTCAAGCTACCGGGTGCCGGTGTTCAAGAAAGTGGGCGACCGGCTGGCGGTAAATTTCAACGCACCGTCGATCCGGCGCGCCTTTTCGGAGCACGGCGTAGACGACGACCCGCAGGCCGTCGAGGCGTTCGAGTATTTCATCGAGGTCTCCGCACGGCCGGATGTCACCCACAACATGTCTTTCGCACCAGGCGACCTCCAGTTTCTCAACGACCGGGTGATCCTGCACGGCCGGACGGAGTTCGACGACTGGCCGGAGCTCGACCGCAAGCGGCTGCTGCTGCGCATCTGGCTGACGCCGTCCGGCTGGCCCGAATGGCCCCAGGACATGTACTGGCGACCCGCCGGAAGCGTGCACGGGCGCGGCCACCGCCCGATGCAGAGCGCACAGGAAGGAGCAAGGCCATGACAGTCAAAACCGTCGGCTTCGTCGGAATCGGCCGGATGGGAAGCCTGATGACGCCCCATATCTCCGGCGCGGGGTTCCCCGTCCATGTTTTCGACCTCAACCGCGACGCTGCCGAGGCCGTCGCGAGGGCGCATAACGGCATCGTCGTCGAAGACAGCGCAAGGGCAGTCGCCGAGGCATCCGACGCAGTCATCACCATGCTGCCCGCCGGGCCGGACGTCGCCTCTTCTGCGCTGGACCCTGACGGCATCGCCGACGGGTTTTCCGAAGGCGACGTGCTGATCGACATGAGTTCTTCGCAGCCCTGGATGACGGTCGAGCTTGCCGCGAAGCTGGCGGAGCGCGGCATCGCCATGATCGACTCGCCGGTTTCGGGCGGTGTTGTCGGGGCGGAGGCCGGGACGCTCACCCTGATGATCGGCGGCGACGATGCGACGGTCGAACGCTGCCTTCCGGTCCTGGAACCGATGGCGGGGAACATTTTCCGCACTGGCGGCGTCGGCTCGGGCCATGCGCTCAAGACGCTCAACAACATGCTGAGCGGTCTCAACACCATGGCGGCCGCCGAGGCGATGCTGATCGGTACGCGGTTCGGGCTGGATCCGGAGGTGATGACCGACGTGATCAGCAAATCGACCGGCATGAATTCCGCCATCGTGCGTACCATGAAGCAGCAGGTCATCAGCCGGAAATTCGGCGGCGGATTCGCCTGGGACCTGAAATGGAAGGATTTCATGATTGCGATGGAGCTGGCGCACCGGACGGAAACCTCGGTGCCGCTGAGCGCGCTCGCCTTCGAACTCAACCGCGCCGCCAATACCTGGATGGGCGACACGACCGGCAAGACATCGACCGAGATCGTCCGCTGGATGGAAGCGGTGGCGGGGACCGAGATCAGGAAGCCCGAATAGTCGGGGCCATCGCGCCTGCAAGCTTGCCCCTTGCTTCCCGGGTTTGCGCGCGGCACCATCTCGGCGAATTGCAAGGGAGACCGACATGTCAAAAGGCCAGCTGCGCCATATCGCGCTTTCGGTGCCGGACAAGGATGCCGCGGCGAAATTCTACGAGGACACGTTCGGCATGACGCGCGTGTCGGAATCGCGCGTCGCCACTCGGCTGACCGATGGAGTCATGAACCTGACGCTGCTTCAGTTCCGGACCCAGGCCGACGCGGGCGATGAGCGCGGCAAGGATTTCGTCGGGCTGCACCATTTCGGCTTCTGGGTGGACGACGCGGATCAAACGCTCAAGGCGGTAGAGGAGCATGGCGGCAAGTATCATCCGGGACCGGAAGACGCGCCGCAGAACGCGGAGGTCAAGTTCCGCGATCCGAACGGGATCGTGTTCGACATCTCGGCGCATGGCTGGGACGGCGCCAAGCGCTGATCGGGAGAGAACGGATGGCGAAGCTCAGACATATCGCAATGGCCGTTCCCGATATGGAAGCGGCTGCAACTTTCTACGAAAAAACGTTCGATCTGGAGCGCGTCAAACAGACGAAGATGCGCATCTATCTGTCCGACGGCACGATCAACCTGACGCTGCTGCCCTCGACCGACCTCGCCGGCGACGAACGGGGGGGATTCGTCGGGCTGCATCACCTCGGCTTCGTTGTCGACGATACGACGAAATCCGAAGAAAAACTGGCGGAGAACGGCGGCACGATCGTCGAAACCCCGCGCGACTATGTCGCCCTGAACGCCGACAAGAAATACTGGGATCCGAACGGCGTCATGGTCGATATCTCGACGACCTACTGGGTCGGATCGAAGTAGTTCGGCATGAAGCGGACGAACCTTTCCTCCGCCTACCAGAAATCGCGCTCCTATTCCCCGGCAGTGATTACAGAGGGCGGAAGGACGGTCTGGCTTGCCGGGCATCTTGCCGCGGAGGACGAGCAGGGAAACTCGCTCGCCGGCGATTTCGACGGTCAGGTCCGCTGCGTCTTCCGCAAGCTGGACGCCACACTGCGCGAAACCGGCGGGACGCTTGCCGATATCGTGACCATGACGGTCTTTATTGTCGACGTATCCAACAACACGCGGATGGTCGAACTGCGCAAGGAATTCTTTCCTGAAGATAGCTATCCCGCATCTACACTGGTAACCGTCGCCGCCTTGAATCGTCCTGAATTAATGGTCGAAATCAATGCGATAGCGGTAATCGACGACATCTGACGCATTACCATCAACGAGCTCGCCGGGGCTTTTGCCTTGCGATTGCCCCAATTCCTTTCTAGCTTGTCGGCGCTCGGTCGGATCGAACCGGCCTGCGCATTCGACTAACGAAGAAACAGAATTCTGGAGGCAACATGTCTTTTACACATAGAAAAACCATTTCCCTCGCGGCGGTCGCCGTGGGCGCGGCCATGATCGCAGGGCCGGCATCGGCCATGATGGACGTCGCCACGCATTACAAGGACAAGACGGTCACCATCCTGATCGGCTACGGCCCGGGCGGCACATACGACCAGTATTCCCAGACCATGGCGCGCAACCTCGGCAAGCACATTCCCGGCAAGCCGAACGTCATCGTCCAGCACATGCCGGGCGCGGGCGGCGCAAAGGCGATGAACTTCGCCTACAACGTGATGCCGAGAGAGGGCTACAACATCGTAATGCCGCTCGACAATATCGTCGTCAACCAGCTCCTGCGCCCCGAAAAGATGCGCTACGAGTCGAACAAGTTCACCTGGCTGGGATCGAGCAACCAGACCAATATCGTGATCGTCGCCCGGTCCGACAGCGGCGTGACCGACATCAAAAGCTGGAAGACCCGTTCGCTCATCGGATCGACCAGCGGCAAGAACTCGAACGGCTATCTCGCCCCGAAAATGGTGATGGAGACGCTCGGGCTGAAAGGCAAGGTCGTCACCGGCTACAAGGGGTCGCGCAAATCGATCCTCGCCATCGAACAGGGCGAATCGCAGATGGCAGGGTTCAACTGGCTGGCCTGGAACTCGATCGTGCCGCACTGGTTCAAGAGCGAAGGCGGCAAGGCGCCCTTCGCCAAGGCGATCGTCCAGATCGGGCACTTCCCGGACCCCGATATTCAGGGCGTTCCGAGGCTCGGCGACCTCGTCGATGCCAAGTACAAGAAGGCTGTCGCGTTTCTTGCCTCCTCCGGCCCGCTGGGTCGCGGTCTTGCGGCCCCTCCCGGGGTCTCCAAGGACCTGATCGCCGCGCTCCGCAAGGCGTATGACGGGATGAACAAGGACAAGGACTACGAAGCCGCCCTCAAGAAGCGCGGCCTCCGCCTGCTGCCGACCGACGGCGCTACCCTGCAGACGCTCGTCGACAAGGCGATGACGGATACGACTCCGGAAGTCATCCAGCAGGTTCGCACGCTGATCTTCGGCGGAAAATCCTGATTGGAGTTCGCTGATATTGTACGGGAAGGGCCGCCATCCGGCGGCCCTTTTCGTTACGAATGTCTGGCCAGGAAACCGGCGGCAAGCGCGTAAAACTCTTCCGGTTTTTCCGCGTGAACCCAGTGACCCGCGCCATCGATGATCTCGATTTCCGCCGCGGGGAAAAACGTCCTTACCGCATCGAAACTGTCGGGCGTCAGATACTCCGACCTGCTGCCGCCGATAAACAGCGCGTCGCCCTCGTAACGATACGTTTCCGGATCGAACGGAAAATCCATCAGGTCACCCATGCGGGCGCGCAGGACTTCGAGGTTCAGCCGCCAGCGTGCGCCGCCAGCGCCCAGTTCGAGGTTCTGCAACAGAAACTGCCTTACGCCGATATCGGGAATGTCGGGTGCCAGCGCGGCATCGGCATCCCCCCTTCTTTCGATCGTCGCCAGGTCGAGCGCGAGCATGGCATCGATAAAGGCTGCATGGCTCTGGCGATAAATCACCGGCGCGATATCGACCACGATCAGGGCTGAAACCGCGTCCGGCCGGGTAAGCGCCGCCGCCATCGCCGCCTTGCCTCCCATCGAATGCCCGAGAAGCGCGGCGTTGCCGCCGGCGACATCTTCTATCGACGAGACAAGGTCCTCGGCCATCGCCGGATAATCCATGCGGTCGTCCCAGGACGAGGCTCCGTGGTTCCGCATATCGACCGCGATGGCCCGCCGCTCCGAAGAAACGGCCTTCGCGAACCCTGTCCAGTTGCGGCCCGAACCGAACAGACCGTGCGCGATCACCAGCGGCGGCCCATCGCCGTATTCTGTACCGGCAAGTTTCATGGTCTGGCAAAAAAGATCAGTCTCGTCCGATCATCGATACCAGGATCGCCATCCGGACATGCAGCCCGTAGCGCATCTGGCGAAAATAGGCGGCGCGCGGATCGGAATCCAGCTCGGTGGGAATTTCGCCGACACGCGGCAGAGGATGCATCAGGACCATGTTTTCCTTCGCCCGCGCCATGTGGTCCTTCGTAACGGAATAGGCGAAATCGACCGAAAACGACTCATCGATCGCGATGGATTTCGACAGGCGCTCCCGCTGGACCCGCGTCACATACAGGACATCGGTGTCCTCGATCACGTCATCGATGCTGTTGAACTGCTCGTCACCCGGCAGGAGATACTGATCCGGCATCGCCAGCTCTCTCGGGCTTACGAAACGCAGTGTCGTGTCGTACAGGCGCAGCAGCTTGGACAGGCTGTGAACGGTACGGCCGTATTTCAGGTCGCCCATCATCGTCACCGTCAACCCGTCGACCGAACCGCGTTCCTTCTGGATGGTATAAAGATCGAGCAATGCCTGTGTCGGATGCTCGGCGGCGCCGCTTCCTGCATTGATCACGGGAATCGATGCCACGGCCGCCGCGCGTTCGCTGGCATCGTCGTCGAAATGCCGCATGACGATGGCGTCGGCGTAGCATTCCAGCGTCCGGATCGTGTCCTCCAGGGTCTCGCCCTTGGTCACAGACGAATAATTGACCTCGTTGATCGGGATCACGCTGCCGCCGAGCCGGGTCATCGCGGCATAGAAGCTCGACGACGTACGAGTTGACGGCTCATAGAACAGATTGACGATGCACCTGCCGGTCAGCGGCATCGTGCGTCCCACCGAAAGACGATCGGCGAGCGCGAAGATCTCCTCGATATCGGCCCGGGAAAACTGATCGACGGACACGACGGCCTGACGCCAGGGAATATCGTGTTTCAGTGCCACCCGGCTATCCATCGCTCTTCGCCCACGCGCATGACGTACTGTCGGATAATACGACAGCCCGCGAAGAATCGTCAGCGCCGGGAAGCCCGCAAAAAGGACGAATCATCGACTGTCCCGCCGTGCAACGAGAACGCTGCCGATCGCAACGAAGGCGAGCGCCGACGCAAGCCAGAACACCGCCAGCGGCGAGCCGACATCGACCATCCATCCCGCAACAGCGGGCGCGCCGCCGTTGCCGATGGTGAATCCGATCGTGGTGAACGCAACCACCGCGCCGAGCAGCCCGTCCGGCGCGTCCTGTCTTACCATCAGGTCGCGCGACGGCATCACGATGCCTTTCGCCAGGCCGGCATACACGAGAGCCAGCGCGCACAGCCAGAAACCCAGAATGCCGGTTGCCGCAACCGCGATCACGAGGCCCGTGCTTCCCATCGTTGCAATCAGGACAAGATCGTGACGCCGCGTCCGGTCGGCCAGAATTCCGCCGATAACGACACCCGCCGCCGCAGCCGACAGGTAGGCGGTCAGGACGGCCCCCGCAATCTCTTCGGACGCGCCGTAATGGGCGATCATCACAACGACGGTGAATGCGCCCAGCGCGCCGGTCGCCGCGGACGAGGCCGTAAAATAAATGAAATGGCCGATCACCTGGCGCGACATCAGCGCCTTCCAGGTGCGCCCGAGTTGGCCAGGCTTCTTCTTGCGCGTGGTATCGTCGCGCAGGATTCCCTGGGAAAGCAGGATCGCGACCGTTACCGCCAGACCGGCCATCCCGGCGATCGAAAGGGCGCTGCGCCAGCCATAGGCGCCTGCCAGAGCCGCCATGATCAGGGGCGCAATCGCAAAACCGGCGGTACCGCAGAAACTGTGAATGGCGAATGCCCGGCCCAGCCTGCTTTCCTGCACTGAGGACGACAGGATGACGAAATCGCAGGGGTGGAATACGCAGTTGCCGATGCCCGCGACAACAAACAGAAGCACGATCGCGACATAGGAATCGACGTAACCGCAAAGGGTGATCGAGCCGGAAATGACCAGCATCCCTGCAAACAGCATCCGCCGCGCCCCGAACCGGTCCACCAGGATTCCGACAGGCATCTGCACCATCGCAGCGGCAAAGAAAAAGGCCGTCGTGATGAGGCCGAGCTCCGCATAACCGACCTTGAGGTCGGTGGCCATCGCCGGCAGCAACGGCGCAAGGCACAGCACGTAGAAATGGCTGAGCAGGTGACCGCCGCCCACCAGCCCGATCACGGCGAACTGTCGGGCGTCCGACGGTCCCTGCTTCTCGGCGGCCGTGTTTATCGAGGCGTTCATGTCCGGCGTGTCTTTTGCGATGTTGCCGCCTTGATACGCCGCACGGGTCGCAAGGGCAACGTTCCATCACGCCCGCTGCGACGCACCGCTTGATGCGGAACCGCCGATCCTGTCGAATGACGCCATGATCGAATTTCAATCCGTCGAAAAACGCTATGGCGACCGCCTCGCCGCGGGCCCGCTCGATCTCGCCATTCCGGACGGCGGGATAACGGCGCTGATCGGCCCTAGCGGCTGCGGAAAATCGACCGTACTGCGCCTGATCGTCGGCATCGTCCGGCCCGACGGCGGAAAGATCCTGTTCGACGGCCAGCCGTTCGATGGCGACGCGGAGAATGCAGATCGATTCCGCCACCGAATGGGATACGTCATTCAGGATGGCGGGCTGTTTCCCCATCTGACCGCCCGGCGGAACATTTCCCTTCTTGCGCGGCATCTCGGGCGGCGGCCGGAGGATATCGACAGCCGGGTCGAAGCGCTCTGCGAGCTGACGGACTTTCCCCGCGACGGGCTGGACCGTTTTCCCGGCGAGCTTTCCGGCGGCCAGCGCCAGAGGGTCGCGCTGATGCGGGCGCTGATGCTCGATCCGGACGTGCTGCTGCTGGACGAACCGCTCGGCGCTCTCGATCCGGTCATCCGGTACGAGTTGCAGGAAGAGCTGCGCCGGATATTCACGACGCTGGAGAAAACGGTCCTGCTGGTGACGCACGATATCGGCGAAGCGGGATTCTTTTCCGACGATATCGTGTTGATGAACGAAGGACGGATCGCCCAGCGCGGCTCGCTTGGGGATCTCGTAAAAGAGCCGGAAAGCGATTTCGTGCGCCGGTTCGTCACCGCAACCCGGACAGTGGAATCGGTGCTGGGAGCGAACAGGGAATGGTGACGCGTGCAGCGATATTCGCGTTCCTGTTCCTGATTGCCGTTTCGGACGCGACGGCGCAGCAGAAGCGGCAGGTGGTCGTCGGGTCGAAAGCCTTTACGGAATCGGTCCTGCTGGGAGAGATCGCAGCCGGGCTCATCCGTGCCGGAGGCACGGCAACCAACCACCGCAAACAGCTGGGCGGAACGCGCATTCTCTGGAACGCGCTCGTGCGAGGCGATATCGACCTCTACCCGGAATATACCGGCACGATTTCAAGGGAGCTCTTCGCCGGCAAGAAATTCGGCGACCCGGCCGAAATGAAGCTCGTGCTGGCGGGGCACGGGATCGGCATGACGGACCCGATAGGGTTCAACAACACATACGCCATCGCCATGAAACCGGAGCGGGCGCAGCAGCTTGGTGTCGCGACCATATCGGACCTCGCCCGACACCCGTCTCTCAGATTCGGATTCAGCAACGAGTTCATGGATCGCGGCGACGGATGGCCGGCGCTGCAGAAGGCGTACGGGCTGCCTCACCGGAACGTTCGCGGCCTCGATCACGATCTCGCCTACCGGGCCATAACGGGCGGCGATCTCGACGCCGTCGACGCGTATTCGACCGATGCGGAAATAGCCTATTACGGCCTGCGGCTGCTGAAAGACGACAGGGCCTATTTCCCGGCCTACGACGCGGTAATCCTCTATCGGCTGGCGCTGGAAAAAGCCGCACCCGAAGCCGTCCGGACATTGCGCCGTCTCGAGGGGACAATCGACGCCGCAGCCATGTCCGCTCTCAACCGGACGGTAAAGATCGGCGGAAAAACCGAGGCGTCGGTCGCGGCGGCTTTTCTCGAAGAGCGATTTTCCGTAGCGGCAGACAGCGCAGCTGAAGCGGTGTCGTCGCGTATCGCAGCGAGAACGGCGGAGCATCTTGTGCTGGTCGGCATTTCGCTTGCCGCCGCGATCCTGATCGCCCTGCCGCTCGGAATCATTGCCGCTCGCAAACCCCGGGCCGGACAGCTGGTCCTGGGCCTTACCGGCATCGCCCAGACCGTTCCGGGCCTTGCGCTCCTGGTCTTCATGATTCCGGTGTTCGGGATCGGCGCGAAACCAGCCATCGCCGCTCTTTTCGTATACAGCCTGCTTCCGATCGTGCGGAATACGCATGCGGGCGTCGTCGGAATTTCACCCTCCCTTGCAGAGTCGGCGACCGCGCTTGGGCTTTCCCCGGCGGGCCGTCTGTTGCATATCGAACTGCCGCTCGCCCTGCCGTCCATTCTCGCCGGAATCAAGACCGCGGCCGTCATCAATATCGGCACCGCTACTCTGGGCGCGCTGATCGGCGCGGGCGGGTACGGCCAGCCGATCCTCACCGGAATCCGGCTCGATGACATGGCGCTCATTCTGGAAGGCGCGGTTCCGGCGGCCCTGCTGGCTCTGGGCGCGCAGGCGGCGTTCGAACTCGCCGAGCGCGGGTTGCTGCCTCGGCCGTTAAGGTCTCGTCGGCACTAGCTTTTTTTCGTAACGGTAATGCGATGTCCTTCCCCGTCGGGATCGACGGAAATCAGGGCATGGCCGGACTGGTCGCAGAATGCCTGGAAGTCGCCCGGCGCTGCGGGATCGGTGACGAGAACGAAGAATTTCGTCCCGTCTTCCGCCGAAGCCATCGCCTTGCGTGCCTTGAGAACAGGCAGCGGGCATTTGAGTCCCCTGAAATCGAGCGTTGTTGTCATGGCTCCCACATCAGATATGCCGAACTGGCAGGGGTGCCTGGATTCCATTGTCCAGGCACAGGATATCCGCCCGTTTTTCCGGCCAGTTCCGGAATCGAGTATCGCTCCTGTCGTCGTTCCGGTCACCTGTAAGTCGGCAACAGGATCAAGATCGAACGTACCGGCCCGGCGCAGGATCAGATCGCGTTCCGCTGAACGCTTCCGCGCCGCGGTTGATCTTAACCTGTCGGTAATATCTAATATTTCCGGGCTCCACCTTCGAGTCTTCGGACGTAAAGAGGTTGGGATGCAAAACGCCCTGAAATCTTTTCTTTTACGGCACTCTTGGCGGGTCCGACGAAACGCTCATACGTCAATCAGCTCTGCGGATTACGAAATTCCGGTCATACAGGGATTTGGCCTTGACCATCTCGAGGGCGGCCAGGCCGATCTTTGCGCGGCGCTCGAGAAAGTCTTGGCTTCCAGGACGGGAGCCGTCATCGACGTCGGAGCCAATATTGGCGAACTGCTGGCCAGCCTCGTCAAGATCGACCGAAAGGTGACATATATCGGCATCGAGCCGAACGTACAGGCAGCGTATTATCTAGAGCATTTCATTCAGGCCAACGGGCTGCGGAACCATTACGTGCTCGCAACCGCTTTGGGGGCCACACAGTCGGTCGTCGAATTCTCTTACAACGATGAGATGGACGTAAGCGGCACCATTGTTTCAGGGTACCGCCCGAAAAACATGTACAAGAGCCACAAGAAAGTGCTGGTCGAATGCGGCGACGACCTTATCAAGAACATTGAGCTCGACGCGATTTCCCTGATCAAGATTGATGCTGAAGGGGCCGAAGTGGAAGTGCTGAAGGGGCTACAGGCTACCATTGACGCATTCAGGCCTTTCCTCATTCTCGAGGTAACGCCTTTTGGCCATTTCGAGTCCGGGGAACTGAACCAGGAATATTTCGGCGAGGTCTCGGCCGAAGAACGCAAATCAATCGTGACAACAAGGAAACAATTGATTGCCGACCTGGATGCGTTCTTGGATCGCAACGCCTACTCAGCGATGAAAATGCATAAATCCCGCGACTTGGAGCCCGTAAAAAAGCGTCGATCAAGTATCGACGACGGATTTCCTCTCCGTAAACTACCTGGCGGTTCCGCGGGAAAGCATGGCCGATTTCACCGCTGAGTATTTGGATCATTCGCAGGCTGCCGCGTATTGTTGACCCGCCCCCCGTATTGGCTCCGTTCATGATCCGGCCCGTTTCGGACCGTGCTGCAAACTTTTTTGACGTCATTCCCTTGCGGCTCGTGTGCGACCGTCTGTCGTCGTGAAACCGATGACCCGGAAGCGCCGCACCTGCCTTGGCATCCGTTTATGGCGACCCTGTCCCCGGCGCCGTTCCGGGCGCCGTCCAGCCGACGGGCGGCACTGGGCGGTGAGGAATTCGTCGCCGGATCAAGCGAAGGCGGGAGCTGGCTGGGGCGCCTGGATTCGAACCAGGGATCACGGGATCAAAACCCGTTGCCTTACCGCTTGGCTACGCCCCATCGGGTCGCGGCAAAATAAGGAGGAACGACGCCGTCCACAATAGGAGCATCGCCAAACCGTTTCCAATTTCTCCCCTGATTCGTTAAGCTTATGTTAACCAATTGTTAGCAATGCTGGTGGCTGCACTCCAATCGGGGGAGAGGACGATGTCGCAACCTGCAGGGGCATGGGACCTGCTTAATGTCTCGCCGGAAGCGCGCACAGCGGCTGAACAGGCTGCTGAGGGCGCAGGTTTGCCGCTGGGAACCTGGCTTGCAAGCCTGATACGCGACGTCAACGCGGAGGAAATCGCAGTCGCCGGCAAACCTGTTCGGATCGTTTCCGGTTCAAACGGCGTTGGCGTTCGCCTTTCCTCCATTGAACGCGCTATGTTGAGACATGCAGGCGCGGCAAAGGGCGTTGCCGCCGCCTGACCTCGACAACGCCGCAATTTGCGCAGCCCGAACTCGACAACCGGGCAAGGAAGATGAATACATGACCCGTTCCGAACCGTGGAGCGTCAAAGGCGTTGACGACGATGCGCGGCGGATCGCGCAAGATGCAGCTTCGCGGGAAGGTCTCGCCGTTGGCGAATGGATCGATCGCGCAATCCTGTCCCGGACAGGCGCCCCGGCAAACGAAGCCCAGCCCGCTGTTGCGCAACCGCCAGCCCGCGGAACGATGCACTCCGCCACGATCGAGGATTTCGAGGCGGCCATCGAAATGAAGTCGCGTGAAGCGACGGCAGACGACGAACGGAAAGAAGCCGCCGGGCAACCGCGCCTCCAGGAGGATACGCCAAACGGATATGCGCGATACGCCGTTGCCGCAGCGATCCTGATCGTCGTCGGCATCGGCGGAGGCTGGGCATATACGCAATTCGGACCGGGCATCGGCAACCCGGACAGTGCGGGAACCACGGCACCGAGAGGGTCACCCACCGTCCCGGCCGTCGCATCGGCGACGTCGAAATCCGGCGCAACTCAGCCGGCCGGTTCGGATCGGCTTGCAAAACTGCAAAAAGCTGCCGAAAACGGCGATATCGAAGCGCAGAAGCAACTCGGAACCATCCATCTGAACGGGAACGGCGTCGAGCCGAACCCCGTGGAGGCGGCGCGCTGGTTCTCCATGGCCGCTCAGCGCGAAGACCCCGATGCGCTCTACAATCTCGGGACCATTTACGAGAAAGGCCTCGGCGTCCCGAAAAACCATCAAAAAGCCGCGGTGTTTTTCAGCCGGGCCCTCGCCGCGGGCAGCGCCAAGGTCTCGACCGAATTCGCGAGCGGGAAACAGTCCGCCGTATCGAATATTGCCTCGATCTCTCCCGCGGCCGGCAGCGGATCCATGTCAACTACGGAAATCGCCGACATTCAGCGTCTTCTGGCGCGCCTCGAACTGGCGCCGGGAGAGCCGAACGGCGAGCTGGGCGAAAAGACGATTGAAGCGATCAAGATGTATCAACGCTTCGCCGGACTGCCGGTCGACGGGAAACCGAGCGCCGCCCTTCACGCGGATCTCAGGCAGGTCGTCGCAGCGATGGATACCGGAAAACGCTGATCGTTCACCGGCGCGATCCGATCACGCCGTATCGTCCCCTTCTTCCCTGAACCGCGTCGCACATACCCACCAGGAAGGATAAAGCGCAGCGATCGACTGCTCTGCGGCGCGCGCTGTCTCGTCGTCGGGAAACAGGCCGAAGCAGGTCGCTCCGCTGCCGGAAAGCCGCGCCAGCAGACAGCCGGGCTGATCGGAAACCGCTTCCAGCGTTTCTCCTATTTCGGGCGCCAGTTCGGTTGCCGCGTCGGTAAGATCGTTGCGGCTTCGCATCAGCCCTGCCGCCATGGCGGCGGCATCGGCCCAGGGACCGCAATCATCGGCCTCATCGGAAAATTCGCCGGAGCGGCGGCCGAAGACCGCCGCCGTGGACAGCGCGACGCCGGGATTGGCCAGCAGAACGCCCGCGGACGGCAGCGTTTTCCCGGACTGTACGGTTTCGCCGACACCGCTGAAACGGGCGGTCCGCGAGAACAGACAGACAGGAATGTCGGCCCCCAGCGAAAGACCGATGCGGGCCAGTTCGTCGTCATCCGTTTCGGGCACCCAGAGATCGCGAAGCGCTTTCAGAGCAGCCGCAGCATCGGCCGATCCGCCGCCGATGCCGCTCGCCACGGGAAGATTTTTCTCCAGCCTGATCGCCGCGCCGGGGCGTTCGATCCCGCAATGGCCTGCAAGCGCAAGCGCTGCGCGCATGACCAGATTGTCTTCCGGCGCGCCGAGAGAATCCGCGAACGGCCCTTCGACGGTCAACGTAAGCGCCTCTGCCGGGTCTACGTCGATCCTGTCGCCGACCTCCGCAAACGCTGCAAGGCTGTCGAGCAGGTGGTAGCCGTCATGCCGGCGGCCAGTGACATGAAGGAAAAGATTTATTTTCGCCGGAGCAAAAACGCTGAACGCCGGGATAACGATATCCTCCTGACAGCGGCCTGGAGGCGTCAGCCCCGCCGATCCTTTTCGGGGGCGGCCGCCAGCCCCTGATTCAGCTTCTTCTGAATCAGCGGTATCTGATCCTTTTCGGGATCGAGCGACAGCGCCCGCTTCCATTGAAACCGGGCTTCCAGCAAGCGACCGACGCGCCAGTACGCATCGCCAAGATGGTCGTTGATCGTGGGATCCTCGGGCCGCAGCACGACCGCGCGCTCAAGCTGTTCGACAGCGTCCCGGTAGTTTCCCAGCCGATAATGCACCCACCCCAGGCTATCGACGATGTAACCGTCGTTGGGCCGCTTGGCGACCGCGGTTTCGATCATCTTCTGCGCCCGGCCGAGATGCAGGCCCTTGTCCACCCAGCTGTAGCCGAGATAGTTGAGTACGAACGGCTGGTCGGGGCTGAGTTCGAGCGCTTTGAGAAAATCTTTCTCCGCCAGGGGCCAGCGATTCGAGCGCTCGTACGTTATGCCTCGAGCGTAGAACAGCGACCAGTGGCTCTTGTCCGGCTCACCGACCCGGGCCATGGCATCGCTGTAGACACCGGCCGCCTCATCGAATTTCTTTTCGGATCTGAGAAGGTCGCCAAGACGGACGAGCGGCTCGAACCACTGCCTGTCCTTTTCGGACAGCGACCGCAACAGCGCGATCGCCTCCCCGGTTCGCTTCAGGTCGTCCAGCAGCGACGCAAGCCGAAGCTGCGCCGATCTGTAAAGGTAGGAATCCTCCCCTACCGCCCGGTAGAGGGCAACAGCGTCCTGACCGCGGTCAAGCGACTCCAGCAGTCCCGCCAGCAACACCTGCGCCAACGGAAAATCGGGACGAAGCCGCAGAGCCAGCCGTCCGTAGACCAGAGCGAGTTCGGACGTCCGTCCCTGCGAGAGAGTCCCCGCCAGATTGAAAAACACTTCGGCGAGACCATCGCGATACCCCCTGATGAACGGCGCCGGCTTTGTCCCCTTCTCCAGGCGAGACAGGGTGGACTTGAAGGAATCCGTCCCCGGGTTTTCGCGCTCGAACTTCTCGTATAACGCCTTCGCCTCGTCGCCCCGGCCATTGCGTTCAAGATAGTTTCCGTAGGCCTGATAGACACGAAGCGATTGCGCCGCCTCCGCCGCTTTTCCGAAATTTTCGCCGGCTGCGGCCACATTGCCCGCCATATCCTGGATCAGGCCGAGATGCAGATTTCTCAATACCGCAAACGACGACACCTTTTCGAGCGGAGCCAGGCTCTTTGCGGCGTCCTCGAATTTCCCCTGACCGGCCTGGAACCAGGCCAGCAAGAGGGGGACCGTAAAGGTATTCATGCCCCGGCGCGGAATTGACTTTAGTCTCGCTTCCGCGTTGGCGGTCGCGCCCGTTACGGCATCCTCGACAACGATGCTCAGGTTGGGAATCGCCGCTCCGTCATTGTCCTTGACGATCTGCCGCGCGAGAACCGCCGCGGCCTCCATGCGACCGCCAGCGATCAGCGACCGGAAAGCCGCACGCCGGATTTTCGCATTGCCGGTTTCGAGTTGAAGCGCACCGGAAAAATGTTCGGCGGCAGCGCCGAAATCCCGGTGCTGCCGGGCATGCCTGCCTGCCAGATACTTTCCGGCCGCAGATGCCACCTGAACGGAGGATGCCATCCTGACCGTGGGCACGGCCGGCTCGACGGGCCCGGCCGTCGCCGCGGGCGTTTCCGCATCGAAACGGTTGCTCGTGACCGCGTCGCGATCCGAAAGGCAACCTGTGAGGATCAGGCAGCAAGTACCGAGCGCGGCCGCGCCGGCGCGTGAACTGGTTATAGCTGTCGCCGTGAAAATCATGATTTGCCGCCTGACGGGAAATTTCCGCAGTTTCGCATGCCTGCCAACGATCGATAACGCGTCCGTCGCAAGGACGATAACCTGCGAATATTAGCGCATCCCTTCTCCCGGTGGCGAGAATTTCAACCGTCCAAGAGTGAATTCCTCACATATTGGGATAATTCGGTCCACCGCCACCCTCCGGAACCACCCAGTTGATATTCTGGGTCGGATCCTTGATGTCGCACGTCTTGCAGTGCACGCAGTTCTGCGCGTTGATCTGCAGCCTGGGCGGAGCGTCATCGCTGTCACGGACGATTTCGTAGACGCCGGCCGGGCAATAGCGCTGCTCGGGCGCATCATAGCGGTCGAGATTGACTGAAACCGGCACCGACTCGTCCTTCAGCGTCAGATGAACCGGCTGGTCTTCTTCATGGTTGGTATTGGAAATGAATACCGACGACAGGCGGTCGAACGACACCTCGCCGTCAGGCCTGGGATATTCGATTTTCGGCATCTCAGCCGCGGGTTTCAGAGCCTCGTGATCGGCATGATGGTGGAAGGTCCAGGGCGCCCGGCCGCGAAGCAGGTAGGTATCGATACCGGCGTAAGCCAGCCCTGCCCACAAACCCCAGCGGAACGCCGGGCGGATGTTGCGGACGCGATAGAGTTCGTCCCATACCCAGCTCTTTTTCAGCGCTTCCGGATAGGCATCGAGTTCGGTTCCCGAACCGTCGGCGGCAATCGCGTCGATGACCGCTTCGGCTGCAATCATGCCGGTCTTCATCGCGTTATGGGTTCCCTTGATCTTCGGTACGTTCAGGAAGCCGGCCGCGCAGCCGACGATCGCGCCGCCGGGAAAAACCAGCTTTGGAATGGACTGGAACCCGCCCTCGTTGAGCGCCCGCGCACCATAGGCAATCCGCCGGCCGCCCTCGAACGTGGGGCGGATCGAAGGATGGTTCTTGAAACGCTGGAATTCCTCGAACGGGCTCATATGCGGGTTCTCGTAATCGAGACCGATCACGAAACCCACGGCAACCTGATTGTCCTCGATGTGATACAGGAACGAACCGCCATATGTTTTCGAATCCATCGGCCAGCCGATCGTATGGGTCACGCTGCCGAGCCGGTGCTTTGCCGGATCGATCTCCCACAGCTCCTTGATCCCGATGCCGTAAGTCTGGGGATCGCACCCGTCGTTCAGGCCGAATTTTTCGAACAGGCCCTTGGTCAGAGACCCCCGGCACCCTTCTGCGAACAGCGTATAGCGTGCCCGCAATTCGTATCCCGGCTGAAAACTGTCCTTCTGTTCGCCGTCGCGACCGACGCCCATATCGCCGGTGGCGACTCCGGCCACCGAACCGTCTTCGTTGTACAGGATTTCCGAGGCGGCAAAGCCTTCGAATATCTCGACGCCCGCCTCTTCCGCCTGCTCCTTCAGCCAGCGGCAGACGTTGCCGAGGCTCACGATGTAGTTGTCGTGATTGTTCATTTGCGGCGGGGTGGGCAGCGGAATGGCGGCGTTTTTCGTCAGCAGGACAAACCGGTCGTCGACCGCCTTCGTCTTCAGCGGCGCGCCGCGTTCCTGCCAGTCGGGAAGCAGCTCGTCCAGGGCCCGGGTCTCGATGACCGCGCCCGACAGGATATGCGCGCCGACCTCCGAACCCTTCTCCAGCAGACAGACCGTGATGTCCAGGCCACGTTCCTCGGCGAGCTGCCGCAGGCGGATTGCCGCAGACAATCCGGACGGCCCTGCACCGACGATGACGACATCCACCTCCATCGCTTCGCGTTCCATGTTTACCTTTCCCTCCGTGCCGGAATACCGACTGCGTGATACTATGCAAGGATGATGCAGGATAGCGGTCTGGTCGAACTTCTCAAATGGTACGTCGAGGCAGGCGTCGACGAGGCGCTCGCCGACTCGCCGGTTGACCATCTGGCAGCGGCGCCCCGCCAGCCGGATCCGCCGGCGCGAACGACCGCCCCTCCCGCCCCTGCGCCGTCCGCGACGCCCCACAGGCCATCGGCCGACCTCGTATCCCGTGACGAGACCGCGCGGACGGCGCGGGCTGCCGCCGAAGCGGCCGGAAATCTCGACGAGTTGCGCGCGGCCCTCGCGGATTTCGATGGCTGCGCGCTGAAGGAAACAGCGAAATCGCTGGTTTTCGCGGACGGCGCCGCGGGCGCGAGGCTGATGTTTGTCGGCGAAGCGCCTGGCGCTGAAGAAGACCGCCACGGCGTTCCCTTCGTCGGCCCGGCGGGGAAGCTCCTGGACAGGATGCTCGCCGCCATCGGGCTGGAGCGTCGGGATGTCTACATCACGAACATCCTTCCCTGGCGTCCTCCCGGGAACCGGTCGCCGACGGATGCGGAAATCGCCGCCTGCCTGCCCTTCATCGAACGGCATATCGAGCTGGTGAAGCCGCAGATCCTGATCCTTGTCGGGGGTACGTCCGCCAAGACGCTCCTGAAAACCACGCAAGGCATCATGCGGTTGCGCGGCCGGTGGCACGACTACCAGTCGCCAGGCCTTTCTTCGCCGTTACCGGCACGACCGCTTCTGCATCCGGCCTATCTGTTGAGGCAGCCTGCCCAGAAGCGGGAAACCTGGATTGACCTGCTCGAAATCCGGAAGCGGCTGGCCGACGAATCGTGATCACCGTCCTCTTGCGCAGGCAGGCCAACTCGGCAACCATCTGCAGCCTTGTGGCGCTGCCCAGCGCGACGGGAACAGAGAAAAAGGCCGCCGTGCAAGTATTTCAGTCTGCCGCGATCAGAATCTGCGCCATTGCGGCGCTGGCTATTTCCGTCCTCGGTTCCGCAGGCGATGCGGCCGCGTCCGGAAATGCGGCCGCCCAGGCGGACCAGGGTCGCGGGATGCAGGATAAACTTCCCGCACCGTTGTCCGCCGCGGACGTCGATCTGTATCGAAAAATATTCGCCCTTCAGGAAAAGGGCGACTGGCGGCGGGCCGACACCCTTATCCGCAATCTCCAGGACAGGCTGCTGATCGGGCATGTCGAAGCGCAGAGGTACCTGCACGCGACCCGCTACCGCTCCCGTTTCAGCGAACTCGCGGACTGGATGCAGTCATATGCCGACCATCCGGATGCGCGGCGCATTTACCAGCTTGCGGTAAAGAGAAAACCGCGCCGTGCGCGCATGCCGCGACCGCCTAGTCTGCCGCAGCGTTCCGCTTTCTCCGAGAGCGGCGACGGGGGCATTGAACGGGTCAAATGGGCCGGCGTCAGATACACGGCGGCCGCCCGACAGCTGCATGGCCGGGTCCGGAACCACGTTCGGCACGAGCGGCTGACGCGGGCGGAAAAACTGGTCGGAAGCGAAGCCATGCTTCGCCTCGGACGCGTTCATCAGGGAATCGCGGAAGCCCGGATCGCAGCAGGCTGGTTCTACTACGGCCGCGACAGCAAGGCATACGAGATGGGCAGCCGCGCCGCCAGAAAGGCCGGCAATCTCGCGCCTTTCGGTCACTGGTACGCAGGACTTGCTGCGTTCCGGATGCAGAGATACGGCGACGCCGCCGATCAGTTCCAGGCAATGGCCGCAATCGGCGGGCAGCAGCGCTGGCCGCGGTCCGCCGCGGCTTTCTGGGCCGCCCGCGCCGGGCTTCGCGCGGGAAGGCCCGACGAGATGGCGCGCTGGCTCCGGCTGGCGGCGAGTTTTCCGAGAACGTTCTATGGAATACTGGCGCGTCGAATGCTGGGCATGAAGTCTCCGTTCACGTGGGAATTGCCGACGGTGTCGAACGGCGACGTGGCGTCGGTGCTGTCGAACTCCCATGCGCGCCGCGCGCTGGCCCTCCTGCAGGTGGGCGAACGTCACAGGGCGGAACGCGAACTGCGCTACCTCGCCGCCGCCAGCGACGCCGCCACCCGCATCGCTCTGCTGGCGATCGCCGAACAGAACGGCATGCCGTCCGTCGCTCTCCGAACCGCAGCGGCGCTGTCGCGCGAAAACAGTACGCCGATCGAGCGCGGCCTGTATCCGGTACCCGTCTGGGAACCAGAGGAGGGCTACACTGTCGACCGGGCTCTCGTGTTCGCCATCATGCGGCAGGAATCGGCCTTCAACCCGAGGGCCAAGAGCCACGCAGGGGCCCGGGGGTTGATGCAGCTCATGCCCGGCACCGCGGGCTACATGGCGAACCGGAGGTTCCGGGGCCGATTGCGATCGAAACTGTTCGATCCGACGCTGAATCTGACGCTCGGGCAGAAATATATCCGTTACCTGCTGGACCACGAACAGGTGCAGGGCAATCTTTTCCTGATGGCAGCCGCCTACAATGGCGGGCCGGGAAACCTGGCGAAATGGCAGCGCCGGATTTCCGAAAAAACGGACGACCCGCTGCTCGTAATCGAGAGCCTGCCGTCGCGCGAGACCCGGGATTTCATCGAACGGGTGATGGCCAATCTGTGGCTCTACCGCGAACGGTTCGGGCAGCACGCGCCGTCGCTCGAAGCCATCGCGGCGGGCGAACGGCCGCTTTACAGTAAACAGGATGGCGCATCGCCGATCAGAACTGCTGTCAGGGAGAAATAAGTGGCTGGCATAGACGAATCGATTCCCTTCTCGCCCATTCATATCGCCGTTCTTACGGTTTCGGACACGCGGACGGAGGAAACCGACAAATCCGGGGGCCTGCTCGCCGAAAAACTTACGGCGGCGGGGCACATCCTCGCCGATAAAAAAATTGTCCGCGATGAGGAGGACGCGATCGTCGCGCAGCTTCGCGACTGGATTGGCGACCCCGATATCGAGGTAGTGCTGGCGACGGGCGGGACAGGCGTCACCGGACGCGACGTTACGCCCGAGGCCTTTCACCGGGTCTACGAGAAAGAAATTCCGGGATTCGGCGAGCTGTTTCGCATGCTGAGCTATCAGACCATCGCGACGTCGACCATCCAGTCCCGCGCGACAGCGGGCGTCGCCCGGGGCACCTATCTGTTCGCCCTGCCCGGATCGACCGGCGCCTGCCGCGATGCCTGGGACGGCATTCTGGAGGCGCAGCTGGATATCCGGCACAAGCCGTGCAATTTCGCCGAACTGCTGCCGAGGCTTCAGGAAAAGTGACTGCGGCTTCCGCGCCAGCGGAGCAGGTCGTCAACGGTATCGATATCGCAGAGCTCCTGCAGGAAAGCGACGCCGCTGCCCTCCGCATTGACCAGAGTATCGGACAGGGCGTGCGGCCCGGACCATCGGACATTACGGAAAAGACCTGACGCAAGCGCGCCGTGGCGCGCGCCCGCCAGCCAGTATCCGCCGTCGTCGGAAGGACCGAAGACGAATTCGTTGCGACCGAGCGCCCGAAACGCCTCCGCAACATGAAAGGAACGGATATCGGGAATATCGCTGCCGACCAGGACGACGGGGCTGGCCGGGAACCGCCGCATCGCCCGTTCCATCCGACCGCCCAGATCGCCGCTCCCCTGTCCGCACCTCGTGAAGCTCCCCTGCCAGACGCAACGCCGGGCGGCCGCCCGGTCCGGCGTCAAGGCGAGAACCGTATGCCATCGGGGATCGCGCGACAGCCGCCGAAGCAGCACGCCGGTCGTCCGGCGATAGAAGCCCAGCGCGGCGGCGGCGCCGATTCCGGCCGCAAGGCGACGCTTGACCGCCCCCATGCGCGGAGCGCGCGCAAATACGATCAAAACAGGCTTTCGCTGCGTCATGTCCCGTCAACCATACATTCGATAGAGAAACCGGGGCGGGACGCCGGTGAAATAAGCCGCCAGCAAAAGGATGTTGCGGAGCGGCCGAAGCACAAACCCGTTCCGCCGGTATCGCTCGGCCGACGTGATGGCCGCGCTCCCCAGCATCACCAACCGGTCACGGCCGATGCGGCGGACCATATCCACGTCCTCGAACAGCGGTATCGGCCGGAAACCGCCAAGCCTGTCGTATAGCTCCCTGGATATCAGGAGGCCCTGATCGCCGTACGGCAGTCCGAAAACGCGGCATCGCCAGGCGACGATCCGTTCAAGGCGTCGCGCCGCGCGCGCGCCATCGTCCAGGACCAGTCGAAAGGCCGCAGCACGCGACCTGTTGTCAGGAGTTCCGATGAAATGGCTGACCTGTTCAACCCATCCCTTTTCCAGAACGGTATCGCCATGCAGAAACAGGAGCCAGTCCCGGGACGCTTCTCCGGCGCCTGTGGCGAGCTGCAGACCGCGCCCCGGTCCCGACGACACGACCCGGGCGCCGGCGCGTTCCGCAACATTGACCGTTCCGTCGCCGGAACCACCGTCCACGACAATGATCTCCTGCGCCCAGGGCCGGACCGAAGCAACCACGGCTTCGACCGTCGCCGACGCATTCAAGACCGGTATAACGACGTCAACAGGAAGCATGCCCCTCTCGAAATTGTCCTTGTCATTTTGAAATGACGACGCCAGAGTATCACCATCGGGTCGTTGGAGTTGCGGCGTATTTTGCGGTTTCGGATCGACAAGTTCGCAAATGGTCCGGGACACTCCCAGCGCCGAGATTTGCGTGAATCGCAAATGAACGAAAGAACGTATAAAGGGAGTTTTCATGCCTACAGGAACCGTAAAATGGTTCAACCCCACCAAGGGGTACGGGTTTATTGAACCCGATGATGGCGGCGCTGACGCCTTTGTCCATATTTCCGCCGTAGAACGCGCAGGCCTGCAGCCGCTGCAGGAAGGTCAGAAAATACAGTACGAGATGGAAGCGGGTCGTAACGGAAAGATGGCCGCGACAAACCTGGTTCTCGTCTGACCGACGCCGTTCCGAACCCCGGGTTCGCCTCATCCAAGCCGGCCCTGCCGGCTGCCTGTTTCCCTTGATCCCAATGGCGACAGCGGTTGTCTGCCTACCCAGAAAGTTCTTGTTTTGTTCTATCGGTGCCGCTATGATGCTGCATGGCTGTTTCGCTGACTCCTCGTTCCGACACCGGCAGCGTCCTTAAGGGGCGCGGCGCCGTCAGTAACTGGTCCGGACGATACGAAACCCTTTCGGCCGAACCGTACGATGATGGCTGGGACGAAGGGAACGAGTTCGAGCAGCCCAGGCTCCGCACCACCCTGACGAAAGATACGACGCGGACGATCATTGCCCGCAACTCTTCTCCGGACGTGCCGTTCGACAGATCGATCAACCCCTACCGGGGATGCGAGCACGGATGCGTATACTGTTTCGCACGCCCGACCCACGCCTATCTCGGCCTGTCCCCCGGCCTGGATTTCGAAACCAGGCTGTTCTTCAAGCCGGAAGCCGCCCGCCTGCTCGAACGGGAACTCCGCAAGCCCGGATATGACTGTCAGGTCATGGCGATGGGGACAAATACCGATCCGTACCAGCCCGCCGAAAAAACGCTGCGACTGACCCGCTCAATTCTTGAGGTGCTGTCGGCCTTCAATCATCCGGTCGGCATCGTCACCAAATCGGCACTGGTCCTGCGCGATCTGGATATCCTGGGGCCCATGGCGGAAGAGGGGCTCGCTCAGGTTTGCGTGTCCGTTACGACGCTCGACCGCAGGCTGGCGAACCGGCTGGAGCCGCGCGCGGCGACACCGACCCTGAGAATAGAGACCATCCGCGCGCTGGCCGACGCCGGCGTGCCATGCGGCGTCATGGCCGCGCCGATGATCCCGGCCCTGAACGACGCGGAGCTCGAGAGCATCCTGTCGGCCGGAAAGGATGCGGGCGCAACCATCGCGTCCTATATCCTTCTCCGGCTGCCGCTTGAGATCGCCGGCCTGTTCGAGGAATGGCTCGAAACCCATGTTCCGAACCGTGCGAAACACGTCATGAACCTGGTACGCGGCGCACGCGGCGGAAAGGCATACGATTCGGCATACGGACAACGCATGCGGGGCACGGGCGAATATGCCGCCATGCTGCGCAAGCGGTTCGAGATCGCCTCCGCCCGGCTCGGCCTGAACCCGCAGGACCGCAACAGGCTCGACACCACGCAGTTCCGTCCGCCGCTGGCGCAGGACGGCCAGATGTCGCTTTTCTGAGCGCCAAACCGCAATCGGATTCAGAATTCCGAAATGCCGTGCTAGTAATGCCGGCAGGATGGAACACGCAACCGAACTGACAGGTCTGGCCTATGTCGTTCTGACGGCGCTCGTCTGCGGCATGATTTTCGTTCATTTCCGCCAACCCGCGCTGGTCGGCTATCTTTTTGCCGGCATCATCCTGGGGCCTACCGGGTTCGAAGTTATCCGGAGCGAGGGCATGATCGCCGCCTTCGCCCATCTTGGCGTTCTTCTGCTCCTTTTCGTCATCGGCATGGAGCTGAGCGTCAGGACATTGCAATACACGTGGCGGATCGCGCTGCCGGCGGTCCTGCTTCAGATCGGCGGCAGTCTCGCCCTTATCTTCGCCCTTTCCGGCGTTCTCGACATTTCCGCCAAGGCGGCGATCCTTCTCGGTTTCGTCGTCGCGCTTTCTTCCACCGCTGTCGCCGTGAAGCTGCTGGAGGACATCGGATCGTTGCGGGGAAGGGTCGGCAAGGTGACGGTCGCGGTGCTGATCGCGCAGGATCTCGCCTTTCTCCCCATGCTGCTGATTGTCGACAATCTGGGCCATGAAGGGTTCGGCTGGGCCGGCGCGTTTCAGGTCACCCTGTCCGGACTGCTTCTCTACATACTGATCCGGGTCCTGCTGCGGCGCGGACGGCAGCATCTGCCTTTCTTCAAGACGATCACCAGCCACGCGGACCTGTCGCCGCTGGCGGGGCTGGTCTACTGCTTCGGCGCCAGCGCTGTTATGGGGCTGCTCGGCCTGTCGCCTGCCTACGGCGCGTTTCTCGCCGGCCTGACCATTGGCAACAGCGCGGACCGCGAGCCGATGCTGGCGGTGGTGCGACCGATCCAGAGCATCATGCTGATGGTGTTTTTCCTGTCCATCGGGCTGCTGCTCGATCTCGCCTTCCTGTGGCAGAATCTCGGGACCGTGCTGCTCCTGTTCCTCGTCGTAACGATCTTCAAGAGCGCCCTCAACATCGCCATCCTGCATTTCCTCAAGGAGGACTGGCCCCGCGCCTTTCTGTCGGGCGTCATGATGTCGCAGCTCGGTGAATTTTCATTCCTGCTCGCCGCGGCGGGACTTGCGGTCGCGGCGATATCGCCGGAAGAATCCAAGCTGATCGTCTGCGTTACCGTGCTGAGCCTGGCGCTCAGCCCGTTCTGGCTATCGACGGTCAGGCGGCTGCATCACACAGCCGAACGACGCCTGCCGACGCTTCAGCTCGTTCTGACATCGACCTTCGTCGGCGAACGCTTCGTCATCCGGCGCATCGTGCGCGGGATCCGTCATTCGTTCGAAAGGTTCGAAAGGCGCTGGCGCAAGACGGAAAATGCCGGCGCCGCCGACGATCCGGGATCGGACGAACCACCGGCGCTGCCGCCCCCGGATGCGGCGCGAGGATCTCCCCCCGCCGGCCCCGACGCCAAGGAAGGCAAGCCTGTTGCCTGACCTTTCGCTAGAACGCGAATTCGCCGGACCGGTCGCCGGAATAGACGAAGTGGGGCGCGGCCCCTGGGCGGGACCGGTCGTCGCTGCAGCGGTCATCCTCGATGCCGAACGCCTGCCCGACGAGCTGGCTGCACTGATCGACGACTCGAAGAAACTGAGCGCAGCGCGGCGCGCGATCATAGCGGAACGCCTGCCGGGCGTCGCCCGCATCGGCATCGGCGCGGCCACGCCAGCCGAAATCGCCGACCTCAACATTCTGGGGGCGACTTTCAGGGCGATGGCGCGCGCGGTGGCGTCGCTGGCTGTCGAACCGGCGGTTGCGCTGGTAGACGGCAACCGTCCGCCGCCGCTGGCCTGTCCCGTAAAGACCGTCGTAAAGGGCGATTCCGTTTCGCTGTCTATCGCCGCAGCGTCCATCGTCGCCAAGGTGACCCGGGACCGGATCATGGCCCGGCTCGCCGTTCGCTATCCGGCGTTCGGCTGGGAGAGAAATGCGGGTTACGGCACTGTGGAACATCGCGCGGCTCTCGACCGCGTCGGAGTAACGCCGCATCATCGCAGGAGCTTTGCCCCGATTGCAGCGTTGCTCGAAAATCGCGCCACGCAAACCAGATATTGAGTCGGCTTTCCCCCGACCCCCGACATATCGCGCCTGCGAGCCTCTAACCTATTGATTCCAATATTCGAATCGAAAAATTCTGTTGACGGGGAGTCCCTGCTGACTCATGGTTTGCCTTCGTCCGCGGCGAGGCGGGCAGAAATCAGTCGGCAAATCGGCGCAAGAATGTTCGGGGGGATGCACAACCATGCAACGCAACAGGATTCTGACAGGCGACTGCATAGAGATCATGAACGGGCTGCCGGAGGAATCCGTCGACCTGATCTTTGCCGACCCCCCCTATAATCTCCAGCTCTCGGGTGATCTTCACCGTCCCAATAATTCGCGCGTCGAGGGGGTCGAGGAAGCATGGGACCGCTTCGACGATTTCGCCGATTACGACCGTTTTACGCGCGACTGGCTGAGCGCCGCCCGTCGTCTTCTCAAGGATTCGGGATCCCTCTGGGTCATCGGCAGCTATCACAATATTTTCCGGGTCGGCGCGACCCTCCAGGATCTCGGCTTCTGGGTTCTCAACGACATCGTCTGGCGCAAGACCAACCCGATGCCCAATTTCCGCGGAAAGCGCTTCACCAACGCGCACGAAACGATGATCTGGTGTTCGAAGTCACAGGATGCGAGGCCGACCTTCAACTATCAGGCCATGAAAGCGCTCAACGAAGGCATTCAGATGCGGAGCGACTGGCTGCTGCCGATCTGCGGCGGCGCGGAGCGCATCCGCGACGCCGGCCGCAAGGCACACCCGACCCAGAAGCCCGAGGCCCTGCTCCACCGCGTGATCCTGTCGTCGAGCCATGTCGGCGACCTTGTTCTCGACCCGTTTTTCGGCACCGGCACGACGGGCGCGGTTGCCAAGCGCCTCGGACGCGACTGGATCGGCATCGAACGCGACGAAGACTACATCGCGGTTGCGACGACCCGGATCAACTCCGTAAAGCCGGCGGACGACCTCGCGGCCCTGACCACCACGCCGGAAAAGCGCAACGAGCCGCGCATCCCGTTCGGATCGGTGGTCGAGCGCGGGCTGTTGCGCGCCGGCGAACAGCTGTTCGACGTCCGCAAGCGGATATCCGCACGCGTCCATGCGGACGGGAGCATCGTCGCCGGCGATATACGGGGTTCGATCCACCAGGTTGGCGCCGGCGTACAAAACGCCCAGGCCTGCAACGGCTGGACGTTCTGGCATGTAGAACGGCGCGGCAAGATCGTTCCGATCGACAAGCTGCGCGAAAGGGTGCGCGCCGAAATGGCGGAACGCGCGGCGGCGGACTGAAGATACGGTCCCGGACATGAGCAGACCGGGCATCATCGTTATCCAGAAGCGCTCGCAGCAGGTGCTGGATGCGCTGGCGGAACGATACACCGTCTACGATTACGGTCGCGCCGGAAACAAGGACGCGTTTGTCGCGGAAATCGGACACGATGTCCGGGCCATGCTGACCAACGGGCGCGGCGGCGCGAGCAAGGAACTGCTCGGGTCGCTGCCGAACCTCGAAATCGTCTGCTGTTTCGGCGTGGGGTACGAGTCGGTGCATCTGCCGACCGTTCGCGAGCGCGGCATCACACTTGCGAACGCGCCCGGCACCAACGATGTCGGCGTCGCCGAAATGGCGATCCTGCTGATGATGGCCGTCACGCGAAATCTTGTGGCCGCCGACGCCTACGTGCGGGCCGGCAAGTGGGCCGAAGGCATACCGTTTCCGCGAGGACGCACGATCGGCGGCAAGAAACTGGGCATCGTCGGGCTGGGACGCATCGGCCACAAGATCGCCGAACGCGCGGAACCGTTCGAGATGGAAATCGGCTGGCATGGCCCGAATCCGAAAACGGGACTTCCCTGGCGATATTTTTCCAACCGCATCGAGCTTTGCCGGTGGGCCGATTACCTGGTTCTCGCCTGCCCGGGCGGCGACGCCACCCGGCACCTGATTTCGACGGAAGAACTCAGGTCGCTGGGCCCCGAAGGCATTCTCGTCAGCATTGCGCGCGGTTCGGTGACCGACCCCGACGCCGCCATTGCAGCCCTTTCCGACGGCACCATCGCCGGTGCAGGCTTCGACGTTTTCGAGGGCGAACCGAATTTGCCGGATGCCCTGTTCGCGCTCGATAACGTCGTGCTGACACCGCATCTCGGCGCCATCACGCACGAGGCGCTGGAGAACGGCCTCGAGTTGCTCCTGACCAACCTCCGGCGGCATTTCGCCGGCGAGGACGTGCTGACGCCGGTCCTTCTGCGCGGGCAGGAGCCCTAGGCCGAAACTGCCCTGACGGCGTGCGAAGCGATTTTTTTCATCACGGTCGGCAGCGCGTGTTCGCCGAGACGTTCCGGCAGGCACCAGACGCCGTCTCCTTTTCCGTCTTTGATTTCAGCCGCCATTACCCCCATCTCCAGGTGAAAATGGGTGAAGGTATGCCGGACGATCCCGGGCAGCGATTTCCAGTCGCCGGCAGCCGGCGCCTGCGTTACCGCTTCGGCGGCGGACCACCCCTCCTCCCTCCAGCCTGTCGACGGAATTTCCATCATGCCGCCGAGCAACCCCTTTTCGGGGCGCCGCCGGATCAGGATTTCGCCTGACGGCGCGACAGCCCAGAACGCGATCCCCCGGCGAGTCGGTTTGGTCGCCTTGGCGGCGCGCCTGGGCAGCGTCTCCGCGTTTCCCGCGGCATGCGCGTCGCAAACGCCGGAAATCGGGCAGAGCAGACATTTCGGATTGCGCGGCGTACACACCGTCGCGCCCAGATCCATCAGCGCCTGCGCATAGTCGCCCGGCCGTCCCTTTCTCGTCGTCGGCGCGAGAGCCGCCGCGCATTCGCGGATCGGTCCTTTCGCTTCGGGCAGCGGCGTCTCGATGGCGAATAGCCGCGCCATGACTCGTTCGACATTGCCGTCGACGACGCTCGCCGGACGATCGAATGCAATGGCGGCGATCGCCGCCGCGGTATAGGCGCCGATTCCCGGCAGAGCCTGCAACCCGTCCACCGTTTCGGGAAAAACGCCGCCAAGGTCCCGGCTCACCACGACGGCGCAGCGATGAAGATTGCGGGCGCGAGCGTAGTACCCCAGCCCCTGCCAGCTATGCAGCACATCGTCGAGTTCCGCGTCCGCAAGCGCATGGATATCCGGCCACCGCTCCAGGAAACCGAGAAAATAAGGCCCTACCGTCGCGACCGTCGTTTGCTGCAGCATGATTTCGCTCAGCCAGACGCTGTACGGATCCGCCCGAACGCCGGCCGGCGCGCGCCATGGCAGGATCCGGCGGTGGCGGTCGTACCAGGCGAGAAGACGGCGACGCATGGCGGATGCGTCCTTTTTCGCGAATAGCGCCTCTGCGGCCATTTATTCACAGGAACTTGTCGGAACAGTGTCACCACAGCCTATCACAGGCGGTATACTGTCGGACATTACGGACCACAGGCCGGCCTATGACGGAACCGTCGAACACGAAACGCACAGGAAGAGGCCCGCGGGCGCTGGCCGCCCTGCTGCCCAAAATCGCCGAACCGACAGTGCGCCGCCAGGGCTTCTCGGCGATTGAGGTCGTCACGCGGTGGCCGGAAATCGTCGGCGCCGAACTCGCAGAAAACTGCGTCCCGGAACGCGTCACCTATCCGCGCGGCGCGCGTATGGACGGGACGCTTCATGTTCTGGCGTCCGGCGCCATGGCGCTCGAACTCCAGCATCTCGAACCGGTCTTGCTGGAACGCATCAACAATTTCTGCGGCTACCGTGCCATCGGCAGGATTGCCATAAAACAGGCACGGCCCATGACACGGCAAAAGCCCCCCCCGCGACGCGTTCCTCCGCCGCCGGACGCGGCCCGGCTGGCAAAAATCGAATCGCAGACGGGAAATATTTCGAACGAAGAACTCAGAAAGGCGCTCGTCCGTTTCGGAAGCCTTCTCGAAACCGACAGAAATTCAAGCAAGTAGGCGAAATGTCGCCACCGGCCGCGCGGTTGCGACCGCGCATGTTGCTCTGGACCGGATGCCGACCTCTACGCTATATCTAGTATATAGGAGAATACGATGCGGAATATATGGGCATATATCGTCGGCGGTATCGTCGCCATTGGCGCCGTCGTCGCGATTTACAGGATGACCGGCGACAAGCAGGCGACCGTACAGGCCCGTCCGCAGGCAGCGGCGGTCAAGACCGCGCAGACGACGGCGCCCATCCCGGAGAAAACCTACGACAATGTCGAGATAACCAAGGACGATTTCGTCATTGGCAAGACCGACGCACCGGTGACGCTGATCGAATACGCCTCGCTGACCTGCCCCCACTGCGCGGCATTCCACAATCAGGTCCTGCCGACGCTCAAGAAAGACTATATCGATACCGGCAAGATGCGGATGGTCTACAGGGACTTTCCGCTCGACCAGCTGGCCCTGACCGGGTCGATGCTGGCGCGTTGCGCAGGGCGCGACAGGTATCACCCGTTCATCAACGCACTGTTTCAGCAGCAGGCAAGCTGGTCGCGCTCCAACAACCCGTTGACGGCGCTGTCCAAGCTGGCCCGGCTGGGGGGCATGAGCCAGCAGGATTTCGAAGCCTGCATCAAGAATCAGGAAATCGCCGATGCCGTGCTGAAACAGCGCATCGAAGGCCAGAAAAAATTCGAAATCGGGTCAACGCCAACGATCATCGTCAACGGCCAGAAATTCAGCGGTGGGCTGACGGTAGAGCAGTTTCGGGCGGTGGTAGACCCGATGCTCAAGTAACGACCAGAATAGCAGGGGCGGTATCCACAGTGCATTTCACGAGACTCAGGCTGACCGGGTTCAAGTCGTTCGTCGACCCGACCGAGCTTTGGATCGAACCGGGGCTGACCGGCGTCGTCGGTCCGAACGGGTGCGGCAAATCGAATCTCGTCGAGGCCATGCGCTGGGTCATGGGCGAAACGTCCGCCAAGCAGATGCGCGGCGGCGGCATGGAAGACGTGATTTTCGGCGGCACGGATACGCGTCCGGCCCGCAACATCGCGGAAGTGTCTCTTACGCTCGACAATTCGACCCGGGACGCTCCGCCGCAATATAACGACCGGGACGAAATCGACGTCATCCGCCGAATCGAGCGCGGCGAAGGATCGGCCTATCGCGTCAACGGAAACGATGTCCGGGCCCGCGACGTCCAGACGCTTTTCGCCGACGCTTCCTCGGGCGCGCGGTCGACGGCGCTGGTCAGCCAGGGTCGGATCGGCGCGTTGATCTCCGCCAAGCCGACGGACCGCAGACATCTTCTGGAAGAGGCGGCCGGCATTACCGGGCTGCATTCCCGGCGTCACGAAGCCGAGCTCAGGCTGCGCGCTGCGGAAACCAATCTCGAACGTCTCGACGATGTCATCGGCGCGCTTGAAGAACAGTTCAGGGGGCTCAAGCGCCAGGCCCGTCAGGCAACCCGCTATCGCAATCTCAGCGACCTGATCCGCAAGGCCGAGGCAATCTATTTCCATCACCAGTGGAAGCGCGCGGAAGAGCAGCATGCGGAAGCCGCCGAACGGCTGAAAAACGCGGAAGAAACCGTCGGCAACCTGACGCGGGACGTGGCCGCCGCCACGACGCGGGAAAGCGAAACGGCGGAACGCCTGCCGCCTCTGCGCGAAGCGGAATCCCGGGCCGCAGCCGCCCTGCAGAGACTGATGCTGGCGCGCGACAGTCTCGAGCAGGAAGAACGGCGGATCATGGCGGAATGCGCCGAGGTCGAGGCGCGGATCGCGCAGATCGACGGCGACACCGAACGCGAATCCTCATTGAAGCGCGACGCCGAGGCCGCCCTCGCCCGCCTTTCCGGCGAGGCGGCGACGCTAAGCGCGGCGCAGCAGAACGAAGAAGCCGAAGCGGCCGCATCCCGTGCGGTCCTGGACGAGGCTCTCGCGGCCGTTCAGCAGCTCGAGCAGGAACTGACGGTTCTGACCGAGTCGGTTGCCGCCGACGAATCGCGGCGCGATGCATTGCGGCGCAGGATCAACGAGATCGGGCAGCGCCGCTCCCGGATTGCAACCCGTCTCGAAGAACTCGACCGCGACCGCGAACAGGCTCAATCGATCATCACGGCGGAAGGCGACAGCCGCGAACTGGCGGCCAACCTGGCAATGGCTCGGGAAACCCTCGAAGCGGCCCGAACCGCGGTCGATGGCGCGGAGGCGACTCGTGCGCAGGCCCTGGCGCGGGAATCAGAAATCCGCGAAGCGCTGCGCGAAGCGGAAACCCGGTGCACCCGGCTCAGGGCGGAGGTCGATGCGCTGGAGACGCTTCTGACGGTGGGCGACCCCGATTTATGGCCGCCGATGATCGACGCGCTGCAGGTCGAACCCGGATACGAGCTGGCGCTCGCGGCCGCGCTCGGCGACGATCTCAGCGCGCCGGCCGACGAGGCGGCCCCCGTCCACTGGCGCGCGTTCGCGGCCTACGAACGACCGGCCTCCCTGCCGGCCGGGGCGACCCCGCTTTCGCAAAAGGTCAGCGCGCCGGCCGCGATGTCCCGCCGCCTGTCCCAGATCGGAATCGTTGACGACGACGACGCCGGAAGCCGGCTTTCCCGCGACCTCCTCCAGGGACAGCGGCTTGTCAGCCTCGAGGGATCGGTCTGGCGGTGGGATGGGTACACCATGCTGGGAGAAGCCGGAGAAGGCGCGGCCAATCGCCTGCAGCAGCGCAACCGGCTCAAGACGATCTCCGCCGAATCCGAGCATGCGGATCGCGTGCTGGAAGACGCGAGAATCCGGTTCGAAACCGCCCGGCAGGCGGCGGCGGACGCTACCGAAGCGGAGCGGCTTGCGCGAATCGCCGCCCGGGAAGCGGATACGGCCTTTCAGGAGCTGCGCGACCGCGAGGCCGCCGAAAACAGAAAGCTTGCCGACGCCCGCTCGCGTCTTGCCTCGATCGAGGACACCGTCACAGGTCTGCGGGCGGACGATGCGGAATCCGCCGTGGCCGCGACGAATGCGGAGCAGGACCTGGCGCTGATCGGCGATGTCGAGGAACGCCGTGCGGAGGCCCGCCGGCAACGCGATGCGCTCGCCGAAGTGCGCCAGACCGCGAACCGGCGACAGGTCGATTTTGACGCGCTGGAACGCGAGGCCGTCCGACGGCGTGAACGGCTGTCGGCCATCGAGGCCGAACTCGCCTCATGGTCCGGCCGTCGCAACAACGCGGACGAACAGATCGCCGCCTTTGCCGAACGCCGGAAACAGGTCGGCGAATCCCTGGAGCGCCTTCAGGCGCGTCCGGCTGAAATCGCGGAGCAACGCAGCGCTCTTTTCGATCAGATTTCGGAAGCGGAAGCGCTGCGGGACAAGGCGGCCGATGCGCTCGCACTGGCCGAAACCGCGCTCACGGCGGCGAGCGATGCCCGCCGCTCGGTCGAAAGCGGCCTGTCGGAAGCGCGCGAAGAGCGTGTTCGATGCGAATCCTCGGTCACCCAGATCGAGCAGTCCCAGGCTGCCATCAAGGAACGCGCCGAAGAACATATCGGCTGCGCGCCGGGCAATGCCCTTGAGGCGGCCGGCATCGACAACGACGAAAAACTTCCGGATTTCGAAACAACGGAAACCCGCGTCGAAAAGCTGAAGCGCGAGCGCGAAAACATGGGGCCTGTCAATCTTCGCGCCGAAGCGGAAGCCGCCGAGCTCGACGAACGCATTCAGTCGATGCAGACGGAACGCGAGGACCTGCTGGCGGCCATTGCGCGGCTGCGTCAGGGCATTTCCAGCCTGAACCGCGAAGGTCGCGCAAGACTGCTGGCCGCCTTCAAGGAAGTCGACGGCCATTTCCAGGACCTGTTCACGCGCCTGTTCGGCGGCGGCAAGGCGCATCTTCAGTTGACGGAAGCCGACGACCCGCTGGAGGCGGGACTGGAGATCATGGCAAGCCCGCCGGGCAAAAAACTCCAGGCGCTGTCGCTTCTGTCAGGCGGCGAGCAGGCGCTGACGGCGCTCGCTCTCCTGTTTGCCGTTTTCCAGACCAATCCGGCGCCGATCTGCGTGCTCGACGAGGTCGATGCGCCGCTGGACGACGCCAACGTGGAACGTTTCTGCAAACTGATCAACGAAATCTCCGGTGAAACGGGCACCCGATTCCTGATCGTCACCCATCACCGCCTGACGATGGCCCATATGGACCGCCTTTTCGGCGTTACAATGGGCGAGCAGGGCGTATCGCAACTGGTCTCGGTCGACCTGCAGGCCGCGGAGAGGCTGCGCGACTCTGCCTGAACCCGAAATAACCTGTTTTATATTTATATTTCAACAACTTATATATCATCCATTCAGCCTTGACAGGGTCCGGACCGCTCCCTATGGTGCCCCCGCCTTCCGGCGCGGGAATCGGGCTGTGAAGGCGCAAACCGGGGCTATCCCGCCATGACCGAGCAAGATCAATCCTCAGAACTGAAGGATCTCGACGCCCGGTTGAGGAAGGCGAAAGTCACGGCAGACGGGGCGGCCGGCAGGACGCCTTCGCACAGGAGCGGCCGCAACGGTCTTGGTTTTGCGATGCGGCTGGGCGTTGAACTGGTTTCAGCGCTGGCAATTGGAGTCGGAATCGGGCTTTTGCTCGATTACTGGCTGGAAACTACGCCTTGGTTCATGCTGCTGTTTTTCATACTCGGCAGCGTGGCGGGGTTTTTGAATGTCTATCGCGCCGCCACTGGCATCGGTCAGGGCGTCGGATACAGGCCCGCCCGAACCGGAGACAGACCGGCGGCGGACAAGGCCGAAGCGGATAGGCGGACTGGGGTATAACGGCGCCGACGCGGCGATGGCAGCGTCGGCAAAAGGAAATAGAGGGAAAATTGGCGACGCAAGGCCATAGTCCGCTCGCACAGTTCGAAATCAAAACGCTGATTCCCCTGAAGCTCGGGGAAACGGACGTTTCCTTTACGAATTCCGCGCTTTTCATGACGCTCGCCGTCAGCATTGCCGTCATGTTTCTTCTGCTCGGCATGCGCAAACGCGAACTGGTGCCGGGCCGATGGCAGTCGATGGCGGAGCTTTCATACGAATTCATCGCCAATCTGCTGCGCGATACCGTGGGCGCCGAAGGACGGAAATACTTCCCCTTCGTCTTCTCTCTCTTCATGTTCATCCTGTTCGGCAACCTGCTGGGCATGATCCCCTACAGCTTTACCTTCACGAGCCATGTCATTGTCACGTTCGCGATGGCGATCGTCGTCTTTATCGGCGTGACGATCCTGGGCTTCGTGAAGCACGGGATGCATTTCTTCAGCTTTTTCGTGCCGCCTGGCGTTTCCGTTGTGCTGTGGCCGCTGATGATCCCGATCGAAATCATTTCCTATCTGTCGCGGCCGATCAGCCTGTCTGTTCGGCTGTTCGCGAACCTGACGGCCGGACATACCATGCTCAAGGTCTTCGCGGGTTTCGTCGTCAGCCTCGGCATCGTCGGCGGCGTTCTGCCGCTCGCCTTCGTGGTCGCGCTGACAGGGCTGGAATTCCTGATCGCCTTCCTTCAGGCCTATGTGTTCACGATCCTGACCTGCTTTTATATCAACGACGCGATCCACCTGCATTAAGGCGGTCGTGCCCAATATCGTCCGGAAAGAAAACCTACTCTAAGAAAGGAACTGTCCCATGGAAGCTGCTGCAGCAAAACTGATCGGTGCGGGCCTCGCCGCCATTGGCGTGATCGGCGCCGGTATCGGCATCGGAAACATCTTCGCCGCCTTCATCTCGTCCGTCGCCCGTAACCCGGCGGCGGCCGACAACGTCACGGCGATGACGTGGATCGGCTTCGCACTTGTCGAAGCTATCGCTCTCTACGCGCTGGTTGTCGCGCTTCTGCTGCTGTTCGTCTTCTGACGCCGGCTGAGCTACCCTGACCGGCAACCGTTCGCGGAGACCAGGCAATGCCGCAACTCGACCCGACAAGCTTTCCGACCCAGCTCTTCTGGCTGGTGGTGAGTTTCGCCATCCTTTATTTCGTGTCATGGAAAGTCGTGTTGCCGAAAATCGCCGATGTTCTGCGCGAACGACAGGAGCGGATGGACGGCGACCTCGAAAAGGCGGAAGCGCTGAAGGCGGATGCCGAACAGGTGCTTGAGGCCTATCAGCGGACCATGGCGGACGGCCGCGGCGAAGCGCAGTCCATCCTGCGCGAAGCCAGGGATCGGATCGCGGCGGATTCCGCGGCCAGGCTCGACGAGCTTTCTTCCCGCCTCGCAAAGGAAACCGCTGCTGCAGAAACCCGCATCGCGGCGGCAAAAGCGGAAGCGCTTGAAAACATCCGAGGGGTCGCGGTCGAGACGGCTCAGGCGGCTGCATCCCGCCTCACGGGTCGCGATGTCAGCGTATCGGTGGCCGACGCTGCCGTCGACGCAGTGATGGAGGAGCGCGGCTGATGGAACACGGCGTTTTTGGCACTCCCGAGTTCTGGGTCGCTGTCGGCTTTCTGATCTTTGTCGCGCTTCTGATCCGGCCCGGCATGAAGGCCGGGACGGCAGCGCTCGACGCGAGAGCCGACCGCATCCGCGCCAGCCTCGATGACGCCCGCGCGCTTTACGAGGAAGCCCAGCGCATCCTGTCCGACTATCAGCGCAAGCAGCGCGACGCCGCTCGCGACGTCGAGGACATCATCGCGCAGGCCCGCGCCGAGGCCGACCGCCTCGAAAAAGAATCGGCGGACAGGCTAGCCGAAGCGATCGAGCGCCGGGAACAGCTGGCCGCCGACAAGATCGCGCAGGCGGAAGCTGACGCAGTAATCGCGGTGCGCAATGCCGCCATCGATATCGCCATGTCGGCGACCCGCAGGATCGTGGCGGAGAATCTGGACGATAACGAACAGCAGGCGCTCATCGATCAGTCGATCGGCGACCTGTCGCGCCACCTCAATTAAACGGCGCCGAATGTCTATCGGTTGCGGCCGCGCCACACTTCGCGCGCCGCTTCGATCCCTTCCTTGCCCACCAGAACCAGGAACAGGGCCGCACTGATCAGGACCAGCGCCGCCAGTTCCCGCCACCCGAGCGGCTCGCCGATCAGAAGAGCGCTGGAAAAGACCCCCACCACCGGCACCGCGAGCGTACTGATCGAGGCAACGGACGACGGCATCAGCTGCAGCACGCGGAACCAGATCCACTGCCCGAACGCGACGGCGAACACTGCGGCATAGATGAACCCCGTCAGGCCGGTCGCGCTGACACGGCTCAAATCGAGCGGTTCTCCGAGAAACTGGGCGCCGATGACGATGGGAATCCCGCCGATGAATACCTGCCAGGCGGCAAGCGACCGGGAAGACAGGGTCCATTCGCGGGCCTTGTAAAAGACCGTCGCCGCCGCCCATGACATTGCCGACCCCGCCAGCAGCAACCCGCCGAGCGGAGACCTGCCGACAGCGGCAAGGTCTTCACCCATGAGAATCGCCATCGCCGCAAGACCGAGCAGGAGCGCGACCGCTCTCCCCGCGGTGAAACGTTCCCGGAGAACGACCGTTCCGAGAAGGACCGACCAGAGCGGAAAAGTAAAAGCGAGTATCACGCCTCGGCCCGCCTCCACCATCGTGAGTCCGAACGCGCTCAACATGTGATAGGCAGACACGTTCAGCAGGCCGAGCAGGATCAACGGCAGGATATCCCGTCTCGGCACCCGCAGTGGCGCCCTCTGGGCCAGGGAAACGCCAAACAGCATGAAACTGCCGCAAATCAGGCAAACCGCTCGAAAGGTCCAGGGTTCGACTTCCATGACCGCTACCCGGATCGCGGGCCAGTTCACACCCCAGACAAACGCCAGCAGAACGATAAGGACAGGACCGAGCCAGCGGGGGCGAACGGCAGTCCCCGACTGTCGGGGATCGGAATTTTCAGTCACGTGGCGATCTGAATTCTGAACGGTCGGTCAGCCGTCAACGAACGCCCTGTAGGCGTCTTCGTCCATCAGCGCTTCGAGTTCTCCGGGATCGGTCATGCGAATCCGGAAAAACCAGCCATCGGACTCGGGGGCGGTATTTGCCAGCGTCGGGTCGTCGTCCAGCGCCGCGTTCGTTTCCAGCACCTCCCCGCCGACCGGGCAATAGACCTCGCTGGCGGATTTCGCCGACTCGACAATGGCGGCTTCCTCGTTCTGCGCGTAGGACCTTCCCACGTCGGGCATTTCGACGAATACGACCTCGCCGAGCTGCTCCTGGGCGAAAACGGTGATCCCGACCGTCCCCACATCGCCATCGACGCGGATCCACTGATGATCCCGGGTATAACGAAGCCCCCCATGTCCCCGTCCCCGTTGCGCTACCGGATCTGGGAGCGGTTATACCGGACCTGCTCTTCGCTTAGCTGGAAACCAAGGAAAATCCGGTATTCGTCGTGCTTGACGTTGCGTGCGAGGGGAATGGTAAGCCTGACCTCTTCAATGAGGCCAAGCCGCGCCCGGTTCCCCTGGAACTCCGACTTCTTGACGAATACCCTCTTTCCCTCCGGCTTCGGATGGAAGTAGGGCATCGCAACATAATAGCTGAAATCGACCTGTCGATCCCGGATCCCGGCGCCGCGCGACAGCTGGAAGACGATGCTCATCCTGATATCGACCGCGCTCAGATCCTTTTCGAATTTGCACTCCGCCCGGAAATCGGCAACGAGTCCCGTAAAGGAGACATCGGTGATATCGCGTCCCGGACCCGGATTGAATTTCGTCATGACCGCCGTGTCCTTCAGCACGAGGATCGGCGGACAGGGGGGGCCTGGCTTGCTGGGCGAAAACATGCCGCAGGACGCAGTCGCCAGCGCAAGCGCGCCGGCGAGAACGGCCCTACGGAGCCTTCTGACTGGCGCCGACCGGGGCAATTGAAATTTCCGGGACGTCAAAAGAAAATTTCCGCGTCAAAGCGAATTGTGGGTTCCGTCGCAAACCGGCGCGCCTCCGGTCTTCTTGCAGCCGCAGAACCAGACGGTCTGATCCCGCTTGGCGACGTACTGCAGCGGCGAAAGGCCCGTTCCCTTGTGCGAACCGTCGCAGAACGGCTGGGAAGCGCTCTTCCCGCAGGCGCACCACCAGTATTCCTGACCTTTTTCGACATCTACGCCGCAGGGTTCCTTCTGAGCGATAACCGGTTCGGACATGCCGTACTCCCTCCGTTAAATCATGACGCCGAACGGTTGCCGACGGCAGGGCAACCTTAGTTGAGGAGTTGATGTTTCTCAAGCGACGCAACATATTAGGTGGCCCTATTTCAATTCCACCCAACGGGAATTTCATGTCGAAAAAACCGCTAACTGTCCTGCTTGCCGGCCCCCGCGGATTCTGCGCCGGCGTGGACCGCGCGATCGAGATCGTCGAAAAATCGATCGAGAAGTTCGGCGCGCCGGTCTATGTGCGGCATGAAATAGTCCATAACAGGTTCGTGGTGGATGAATTGCGGGAAAAAGGCGCGATCTTCGTCGAGGAACTCGACGAAGTTCCGGATGGTTTTCCGGTGGTATTTTCCGCCCACGGGGTTCCGAAATCCGTTCCGGCTGCGGCGGAACGTCGCAACATGATTCATGTCGACGCCACCTGTCCGCTCGTAACCAAGGTCCATGTGGACGCGTACCGTCACCACAAGGCCGGGCAAACCGTCATCCTGATCGGCCATGCCGGCCATCCCGAAGTGATAGGAACGCTGGGGCAGCTTCCTGACGGCGAAATCCTGCTGGTCGAGAATGTCGAACAGGTCGCCGGTCTGGAAATTTCCGATCCCGACAACCTATCCTATGTGACCCAGACAACCCTGTCGGTAGACGACACGGCGGCGATCGTCGCCGCACTTCAGAAACGCTTTCCGAAAATCGAGGCGCCGCGCAAGGAAGATATCTGCTACGCGACAACCAACCGCCAGGCAGCCGTCAAGCGTCTTGCGCCGGACTGCGACGCCTTCGTCGTGCTCGGCGCGCCGAACTCGTCGAACTCCAACCGTCTGGCGGAGGTCGCAAAGGCGCAGGGATGTCCGAAATCGATCCTTGTCGAACGGGCCTCCGAACTCGATTCCGCTTGGCTGGACGGCATCCGGACCATAGGCGTCACTGCGGGCGCCTCGGCCCCGGAGTTGCTGGTGCAGGAGCTGATCGCGCTGCTCAGGGAGAAGTTCGACGTTACGGTCGAGGAGGTATCCGTAACGACGGAGGACGTCCATTTCAGCCTGCCGCGCGCGCTGACGGCCTGACGGGCACGGCGACTAAATGGCGGTCTATACCGAAGTCTCCGACACCGACCTGCAGGCTTTCGTCGCCCAGTACGACATCGGCGACGTCGTTTCGTGCAAGGGCATCGCGGAAGGCGTCGAAAATTCCAACTACCTGCTGCAGACCGAGGGCAGCAGCTTCATTCTGACCCTCTACGAAAAACGCGTTGCGCCGGAAGACCTCCCCTTTTTTCTCGGGCTGATGGATCATCTGGCCGATCGCGGCTTTCCGTGCCCGACGCCCGTCCACGGACTCGATGGCGAGGCGTTGCGGACGCTATGCGGACGGCCGGCCGCGCTGACATCTTTTCTGCAGGGAATGTGGCCGCGCCGGATTACGCCCGATCACTGCCACGCCGTAGGAGACGTGGCGGCACGGCTTCATCTCGCGGCGGAAGGGTTTGGCCTGTCGCGGCGCAACGCCCTCAATCGCAGCGGCTGGCGCAGCCTGTTCGAGGCGACCAAATCGCGGGCGGACGAAATCATGGCCGGTCTTGACGTCACCCTGCAGACCGAACTGGCCTGGCTCGAAGACGCATGGCCGTCCCGCCTGCCGAACGGCATCATCCACGCAGACCTGTTTCCCGATAACGTTTTCTTTCTCAATGACAGCCTGTCGGGCGTGATCGATTTCTATTTCGCCTGCAGCGGTTCGTTCGCCTACGAACTCTCCATCTGCCTGAACGCCTGGTGTTTCGAGCCGGACAACAGCTTCAACGTCGCCAAGGCCCGCAGGCTGATCGAGGGATACAGCGCGGTTCGCCCGCTCTGCGCGGCGGAGATCGCCGCCCTGCCCGTCCTCGCCCGCGGCAGCGCCATGCGGTTCCTCATGACCCGGATGTACGATCTGCTGAACCATCCCGCAGGCGCGCTGGTGCAGCCCAAGGACCCGCTGGAATATCTCGAGAAGCTGCGCTTCCATCAGGAAGTCGCCGGACCGGAAGCCTACGGGCTCGAAGCATGAGCGGCATTGACGAAAGAACCGTCGAGGTTTTTACCGACGGTGCCTGCAGCGGCAATCCGGGCCCCGGCGGCTGGGGCGTTCTCCTGCGATGGCGCGGTGAGGAAAGGGAGCTGTGGGGCGGCGAGTCCGACACCACGAACAACCGAATGGAGCTCATGGCTGCCATCATGGCGCTCGAATCCCTCAGGCGTTCGGTGCCGGTGATCCTCTATACCGACAGCACCTATGTCCGGGACGGCATCACCAAATGGATCATAGCCTGGAAACAGAAAGGCTGGCGGACGGCCAGCAAAAAGCCGGTCAAGAATGTCGACCTCTGGCAGCGGCTGGACGCGGCGCTCGCCGAACACGAAATTGACTGGCGCTGGGTCAAGGGCCACGCCGGACACCCGGAGAACGAACGGGCCGACGAACTCGCTCGCCGCGGCATTTCCGACCCGGAAGGATCAAGGCCGTGAACGACGGGGCTGGATCGGAAATCCCGCCCGCCCACGGGCCCGACGTCTTCACCTTCCCGCCGGTGATCTATTTGACGTTTTTCGTTATCGGCTATTTGACCGACCGGGGCTTCCCGACCGACATCGGGGTTCCGCTTCTGCGCCAGGTCGCGGGCTGGAGCGTCGCCGCGCTCGGCATCGCGCTGGCCGGATGGGCGATCGCGCGTTTCTTCCGCGCCGGAACACACGTCGATGTCCGCAAACCGGCGCTCGCGCTGGTTACCGACGGACCTTACCGGATCACGCGCAACCCCATGTACCTCGCAGCGGCGCTTCTGTATGCGGGAGTCGCGGTAGCGTGGTCGCGACCGATCCTGCTGGCGTCGCTGGTCCCGTGCCTGATTGCCGTCGACTTCCTGATCATCCGGCGCGAGGAAGCCTACCTCGAATCCGTATTCGGAGAGACATACCGGGAATTCCAGCGCCGCGTGCGGCGCTGGATATAAGCGGGATTAAAGCTGGCCGAGCATGTGTTCGGCGCTCGAGACCTCGAAAGCGCCGGCTTCTTCCACATTGAGCTTGGCGACTGTTCCGTCGCGCACGATCATCGAATAGCGCTGTGCCCGCATGCCCATGCCGCGAGGACCGAGATCGAGCTCCAGACCGATCGCCTTGGCGAAATCGGCGCTGCCGTCCGCCGCCATCACGATGGCATCGCCGACATTCTGGTCTTTGCCCCAGGCATTCATTACGAAAACGTCGTTGGCCGCCGTGCAGACGATCGTATCGACGCCCTTGTCCTTGAGCGCCTGGGCGTTCTGGACGAAGCCGGGCAGATGCTTGGCCGAACAGGTCGGCGTAAACGCGCCGGGCACCGAAAACAGGGCCACGGTCTTGCCGCCGAACAGGTCGTCGGTCGAAAGATCCTGCGGCCCGTCCGCGCCCATTACCTTGAAAGTCGCCGCCGGAACTTTGTCGCCTTCGCTGATTGCCATGATACGTCTCCTATGATGGGAAAGTTTAGGAATTCACCCCGTTGAAATAGGGCGCATTTCTCCCGGTGTCACCCCGCAGAGCACACAAAACCGTAAAATCGGGACCTAGCGCGTTGTGAGGCGGTTAACCTGACCGGCAGCCATGAGCGCCGCCGTTACATCTCCCCTGGTCAACAGCTCCGACAGGGGTCGCCCGTCGGGCGCTCCGGGACCGAAAACGACGTTGAACGGGATGCCGTACCGCCCGAACCTTTCGAGAAACGCCGCGATGACGGGGTCGGGACGAGTCCAGTCCGCGCGCATGGCGACAACTCCGTCGCTTCTCAGATGCTTGATGACATCGGCAGAGTCCAGCACCAGCGCCTTGTTCACCTTGCAGGTGACACACCAGTCCGCCGTGACGTCCACGAATACGGTCTTTCCGGCCGCGACGTGGCCGGCAATCGCTTCCGGCGCGAAGGGCGCCCAGAATTCCTGGACGGTGCTGTTGCTCCGGCCATTCGAATCCGGCGCGATCCGGGGCGGAACCAGAACAGCGGCCAGCACGAGTATGGCAACCACAGCGCCGGGAAGCCTGGCCGACAACCTGCGGAGGGAATCTCCAAGCCAGAGCACAAAGAAAACTGCGGCGATCAGGACGCCGGCAAGCAGAGCCGCCCGTTCTCCGATCTGTGCAGACAGGACCGTCAGCAACCAGAACGCCGTCGCCACCAGCGCAACCCCGAGAATCTTCTTGAGCGTCACCATCCAGGGACCGGGCCGAGGCAATCGCGTAGCGCAGGCAGGAACCGCCGCAATCAGCAGATAGGGGACCGCGAGGCCGAGCCCCAGCGCCAAGAAAATCGCATAAATTTCAATCGGACCCCGCGACAGGGCAAAACCGATAGCGGTCCCGACGAACGGCGCCGAACACGGCGTGGCCAGCAGGGCTGCGAAGGCCCCGGTGGCGAAATGGCTGAGAAGACCGTGCCCGCGACCGGCCGACGCTGCCCGGTCAGCGATATTTCCAGGCAGTCGGATTTCAAACAGCCCGAACAGGTTGGCGGCGAACAGCGCAACGATGACCGCCATGGCGCCGAGAAACACGGGCTGCTGGAATTGAATCCCCCAGCCCGCCGCGTGACCGGCGGATTTCAGCGCCACCGCACCCGTCGCCAGCACGACGAAAGAAGCGAGAATTCCCGCCGCCGATGCGAGAAATCCCATTCTAACCGGTCCTTTTTCTTCCGCGCCGCCGTGGCCGATGACCGAAATGACCTTGAGCGACAGGACCGGCAGAACGCAGGGCATCAGATTCAGGATCAGGCCTCCGAGAACGGCGAAAGCCAGAATGCCGAGAAAGGCGGCGAACGACATCGGAGCGGGCTCCGACGCTGAAACCGGCGTCCCCTTCTCGGCGACCGCCTTCTGTTCCGCCGCGCGATCCGGGGTCAGCAGCGTCAGCGTAAGATTCTTGCCTGCAAGGTCTTCGGGCCGGCCTTCCCGTGCTGACTTCGACGGCGCCGACACCGAAGCGACGAACACGGGGTCGGGTCCGCTCCTTTCCAGGCTCGGGGGCGCAAACCGGAAGCCCGGCGGGCCTTCGACGAGCAGTTCCGGCCTGCCGCCGCCCGAGACCCGCGCCGCAACGCGCAGAGTCTGCTTTCCGGGCGGCCCCACGACACGGACATCCGAAACCGCAAGCCCTTCGACCGCTCCCTTGCCGGGCACCTGCGCCGCGAACCTGGCGATCAGCCCTGCCTCGCGGGATGCGGATTCCGGACCCGCCGGGAGATTCAGCGCCAGTTTCGCCTGATACGGAACGCAGATTTCATTGCAGGTCAGATAGGCGACAAGCGCATTGATCGACACCGCGCTGCCCGGCGCCGCCAGCCTCGCGCTCAGCGGCAGGACGACTTCGTCCTTGTAACCCAGCGTCGTCAGCCCCAGAACGTCGAACCGGACGGGACGGGGCCAGTCGATGGCGACTTCCGTTACGTTGCGAGACCCGGACCATTCCGGTCGCGGCGGAAATCCGGCATCTCCCGGCGAACGCCAGTAGATCTTCCAGCCTTCTTTCATTCGAAACTGGAGGCCGAGCGAAAGCGTATCGCCCTCCCCTGCCGCATTGCTCGCCGAAATGAGACGCACCGATCCATGATCGGTCTCGAACCAGGGGCCTGCGGCCCCGATCGCGGCCCTGCCGCCGACGGCCAGAATAAGGACCGACAGAAATATCGCGGAGATTGTTCCGCGTACGGAAATTTGCCCAGATTCGGTCATTGTTTTACGGTTTATATGCGTAGTTCCGTTACTATATAGGGATCGGCGTATCACATGCCGGTAAATTGTGCGTGTCGGGTGAGAGGACATTCAGATGAGCGGTAAAGACGATTCCGGATACCAGACCGGCAATCTGCTGGTCGCCATGCCGCAGATGGGCGACGAACGCTTTGCCCGGACGGTCGTCTATATGTGCGCCCATACCGAAGACGGCGCGATGGGGCTGGTCGTCAACAAGCTCGTGGACAGCATCAGTTTTCCCGACCTTCTCGACCAGCTTGGAATCGAACCGGAAGCCCCGCGCGGATCCGAAATCCGCGTTCACTTCGGCGGCCCGGTGGAGACAGGGCGCGGCTTCGTCCTTCACTCGCCGGAATACATGCAGGATGCCTCGCTCCTGATCGAGGGCAATGAAAACAATGTCGCGCTGACGGCAACGATCGATATTCTCAAGGACATTGCCGATGGATCGGGACCGAACGCAAGCATTCTCGCCTTGGGATATGCGGGATGGGCGCCCGGCCAGCTCGACCAGGAGATAGCCAATAACGGGTGGCTGAGCGTTCCGGCCGACGACCGGCTTCTGTTCGGGACGCCGCCGGAAGACCAGTGGCAGGGCGCCATGGCCAAGATCGGCATCGATTTTTCCATGCTGTCCGGCGACGCCGGTCACGCCTGAGGTCCGCGCCGGTCGGATACCGGTTACGCGGTCGCCGAAAATCTCCGGCAGGAGGCATGGTAAGGCTCCAGTGTGCGCACCGGACCGAGCGCGGCAACCGTGGGCGCGCTTGAGAGAACTCGGCCGATCACGCGCCTGACATCGTCCTCGGTAACCCCGTCGATCCGGGCCTTGATCTCTTCAATCGGAACGGGCGCGCCGTATATGCCGACCTGGCGCGCGATCTGTTCGGCCCGCGAGTAGCTGCTTTCCAGCGACATGACGACGCCGGCGCGAAGCTGCGCCTTGGCCCGCGCGACCTCGGCCTCTCCGACCTGCGTCCGGGCGTCGTTCAACTCGTCGCACAGGACCGGCATGAGCTCTTTCAGCCCGTCTTCCCCGGTTCCGGCGTACACGCCGAAGAGCCCCCCATCCGAATAGGACGAGGAAAAGCTGTAGATCGAATAGACGAGTCCCCGCTTCTCGCGGATTTCCTGAAACAGGCGCGACGACATGCCGCCGCCGAGCATCGTCGACGCGACGCCAAGGGCATAGTAGTCGGCATCGTGATAGCCGACGCCGTTGAACCCCATGACAAGGTGCGCCTGCTCGAGCTGTCGTATCTCCCGTTCGTCCCCGCCCCGGTACGCCGCCTGCTCCAGGGAAGGCGCATCGCCCGCCTGAAGCGCGCCGAAATGTTCTTCCGCGAGAGCGACGATCGTCTCGTGCTCAAGCTTGCCGGCCGCCGAAAAAACCATTCGAGGCGCGGCGTAATGCCTCCGCTGGTAATCGATGAGCTGCTCCCGCGAAAGCGAGGCGACAATTTCGGGGGGGCCCAGCACAGGCATGCCGAGAGCCTGGTCGGGGAAAGCGGTGTCCTGAAACCGGTCGAATATCACGTCCTCGGGAGTATCGTTTGCCTGTCCTATTTCCTGGAGGATGACGCAACGCTCTCGCTCCAGCTCGTCGGCATCGAAGAGCGAATTCTGGAGAATATCGGCGACAAGATCGACCGCGAGGGAAATATCCTCCTTCAGCACCGTTGCGTGATAGGCAGTCACCTCGCGCGACGTAAAGGCGTTCAGGTTTCCGCCGACGGACTCGATTTCCTCGGCGATCGCACGGGCATCCCGCCGCGCCGTCCCCTTGAACGCCATGTGCTCCAGCATATGGGACACGCCGTTGACCGACGCGTCCTCGTACCGGGTTCCCACGCGCGCCCAGACCCCGAGCGTGACGCTTTCAATCGAATCCATGCGCGCGGTAACCACCTGCATGCCGTTCGGGAGCTGCGACAGCTGGACGGTCACGCGGCGCCGCCTTTCACGCGTCCGTGCGACGCAACGAACCCCTGGACCGCAGCCAGGTCATTCGGCAGAACCGTCAGCCGCTCCTCGCGCTCCATAAGGTCGGCAAGCGAAGCAGGAAGCGGCGGCGGCGAACCGGTCGCCTCCGCCACGGCATCGGTGAACTTCGCGGGATGCGCCGTCGACAGCACGACCATCGGCGTCGCCGCATTCGTCCGGCAAGCAGCCGCGGCATGAAGCCCGGTTGCCGTATGGGGGTCGACCGTCACGCCGGCCTCCGCCTGCGTCCGCGCAATTGTCGCCCTGATGCCGTCATCGTCGAGGCGCGAGGCGTCGAACAAAACTCGCAGATCCGCCATCATCTCGGCCGAGACATTCATCGTTCCGCTTTCCCGGAACGCGGCCATCGCCTGCGCGACGGCGGAACCGTTTCTGCCGTGAAGCTCGAACAGAAGACGCTCGAAATTGCTGGAAACCTGTATATCCATGGCGGGGCTCAGCGTCGGCGTCACCGGCTTCGCCGTCATGGCCCCGGTTTCCATGAATCGCGTCAGGATATCGTTGGCGTTGGTCGCAATAATCAGCCGTTCGATCGGCAGCCCCATGCGGTAAGCCGCGTATCCCGCAAAAATGTCTCCGAAATTTCCGGTTGGCACGGCAAAGGCGATCTTCCGGTCGGGCGCGCCAAGCGCCAGCGACGCGGCGACGTAGTAAACGATCTGCGCCATGATGCGCGCCCAGTTGATCGAATTGACGGCGGACAGTTTCATCGCATCGCGCCAGGGCTCGTCGTTGAACATCGCCTTCACGAGGTCCTGGCAATCGTCGAACGTGCCGTCGATCGCGATGTTATGGACGTTGCCGTCCGCCACCGTCGTCATCTGCCGACGCTGGATTTCCGATACGCGTCCCCTGGGATGCAGAATGAAAATGTCGATGGCATCGCGCCCGCGGCAGGCTTCGATCGCCGCCGAACCGGTATCGCCCGACGTCGCGCCGACGATCGTGGTGCGTTCTCCGCGCCGCGTCAGTACATGATCGAACAGCCGTCCCAGAACCTGCAGGGCGAAATCCTTGAAGGCAAGGGTCGGGCCGTGAAACAGCTCCAGCAGAAAGAGATTGGCGTCCAGCTGACGCAGCGGGGCAACCGCGGGATGGCTGAAGGAAGCGTAGGACGCATCGACGATTTCGCGGAACTCGTCATCAGACAGGGCGCCGGCGACAAAGGGATGCATGACCCGGAACGCAAGATCGGAATAGGACAGCCCGCGCCAGCTTCTCAGATCATCCGGTGAGATTTGCGGCCATTCTTCCGGCAGGTAAAGACCGCCGTCCCGGGCCAGTCCGGTCAGCAGGACGTCTTCAAAATCGAGAACCGGCGCCTGGCCCCGTGTGCTGATATAGCGCAAAAAAACCTCTAATTTCCTTCCGCGCGGCGTACGCCCGGAAAATGGCGGCACAGACTATCGTCCAAAGCTTTCGCCGACAATAAGTCAGGACAGATAGCGCGCTTCCAGATGTGTCTTGAACGCCTCCGTCCCCAGCGGAGCGCCTGTCGCCGCCAGCAGGATCTCGTCCGTCGACGCAACCGACGCCTGACCGTGAATGTTCTCGGCAAGCCATCCCATCAGCGGCGCGAATTCTCCCCGGGCGAGCGCCGGCTTTATATGGGGTACCGCGCTGTTCGCCGCCGCAAAAATCTGCGCCGCAGCCAGCGCCCCCATCGTATAGGTCGGAAAATAGCCGAACGACCCGTGGAACCAGTGAATGTCCTGCAGGCACCCTTCCCTGTCCGATGGCGGGGTCAGGCCGAGCAGTTCTTCCATCCCCGCGTTCCATGCATCGGGAATGTCGGAAACTTCCATGTCCCCGGCGATCAGCGCGCGCTCCATCCGGTAGCGCAGGATTACATGCGCCGGATAGGTCACCTCGTCCGCATCGACGCGAATGAAACCCGGCTCTACCCGGGTATAGAGACGCCCCAGATTATCCAGATCCCAGGCCGCTCCCTGTCCGCCGAATGCCTCCCTCATCATGGGTGCGGCAAAGGACAGAAAATCGGGACCGCGGCAAACCTGCATCTCGACCAGGAGAGACTGGCTTTCATGCATCGCCATGCCGCGCGCCTCGCCGACAGGCTGCAACCGCCACGCCTCCGGCAGGTTGCGTTCGTACATTGCATGACCGGTTTCATGCAGAACGCCCATGAGGCTCTGCGTAAAATCGTCCTCATGGTATCGCGTCGTTATCCGCACATCGTCGGGCACGCCGCCGCAGAACGGGTGGAGCGATACATCGAGACGGCCATGATCGAAATCGAACCCGATATGCTTCATCAGCCGTTCGCACAGCATTTTCTGGGTTTCCGTCGCAAACGGCCCGTCGGGTGCGACCGGTGCGGGAGACGCCGCCTGGCGGTCGAGAACCCTCTGAAGAAACCCCGGCAGGAAGGCAGCCAGATCGCCGAAAATCGCGTCGATCGATTCGGTCCGCGCGCCGGGCTCATACTGGTCGAGCAGCGCCTCGTAGGGCGGAAGTCCGAGCGCATCGGCCTTCGCCGCAGCTTTTTCGCGTACGATCGAAAGCATGTCGGAAAGCGGACCCTGCACCAGCGCGAATTCGCCTTTGGGACGCGCCTCGCGCCAGGCCATCTCCAGCTTCGAGCCGGCGCGCGATGACGCTTCTACCAGCGCGCCGTCCACAGCGGTGGCGTGCCGCCAGCGGCGGCGCATTTCCCTCAGATTCGCGCGCGCCCAGTCATTCTCGGGCGGCGACGCCTCGGCCGCGTCGAGAAGATCGCTCATGCGCTGCGCCTCGAACATCTCATGCACGACGAGGCTCAGCGTCGCGAGCTGTTCAGCGCGGGCGGTCGCGCCCCCTTCCGGCATGAGGACGGAATGGTCCCAGTGAAGCATCCCTTCCGCCTGCTCCAGCACTGAGATGCGGCGAAACATCGTTTCAAGTTCGCTATAGGCGTCCATCGATTCCGGCGATAAGCTGTTAAAAAAGCGAGCCTTAATACACCAAAACCGACCCCAAGGGGGAACGAAACACCCATGGCTGCGAGAATCGACCCGGTACGAAATCCCGGGGAGGCCGAAAAGGGAGATGACCGCCGTTCCGACGGCTGCGCCGCCTGGCCCACCAAGGACGACGAAATCGCCCGCTGGACGGACAAATACTTCACGCGCACCAGAAAAGCCGTCGAGAAATTCGGCGACGTACGGGTAACCTACGCCGTCTTCATGCGCCGCCCCGTGATTTCGGCGCCGCGGATCGCCCTGGACTGGCTGAATGCCGTCGCGGCCGAACGGGGAACCGGGATCGAAATCGACCTTCGATACCAGGAAGGCGAATGGGTCGGCGCTGGTGAAGCGCTGATGTATGTCAGCGGCCGGCTCACGCAGCTGGCGGAGCTCGAAACGCTGCTGCTGCAGAAACTCGGCCCGGCCTGCGTTGCCGCCTACAACAGCTGCACCATGTGCTGCGACCTTCCGAACGTATCGTTTCTGGCGATGGATGCCCGCCACTGCGCAGGCACCGACATGGCGGAAATGATGGCCTATGCCGCCTCGGTCGGATCCGAACGGGCGAAGAAGGAAGCAGGCGCCACCGGATTTATCGGCAATGCCACGGATGCGACAGCGCATTATTTCGGTCTGGAGCACGGGCTCGGCACGATGCCGCATGCGTTTATCGGCTATGCCGGATCGACGCTGCGCGCCGCCGAGATGTTCGACGAGGCGTTCCCCGACATGCCCATGACGGTGCTGGTCGATTACTTCGGCCGCGAGATTTCGGATTCCCTTGCCGTCTGCCAGCGCTTTCCGGAGCGGGCCGCCCGGAGAATGCTGTCGGTGCGGCTCGACACGCCGGGAAGCCGCTATGTCGAAAACCTCGACCCGACGGTATCCTACGCAGTTCTGGAACGAAACGTTCCCCAGGTCGTGCGCGGATACCGGTCATCCGCGGAACTCGGGTTTCTGGTCGGCGCGGGCGTCTCCGCCGCCGCGATCTGGCGCTTGCGCGAAGTCCTGAACGAGAACGGCTTTCCCGGCGTACAGATCGTTGCCTCGTCGGGTTTCAGCCCCGCCAAGTGCCACATGTTCGCAGAAGCCCGGGCGCCGGTAGACGTTATCGGTACGGGCAGCTACCTGCCGGACACCTGGTCGGAAACCTACGCCACCGCGGATATCGTCGAGTACGATGGTACGCCGAGGGTCAAGGTGGGCCGCGAATTCCTGCTCAGGAAATAGTTCCTCGGAAACGTCTCCAGTAAAGGCCCGCGACGCCCAGCACGCTTGCCGCCAGCCCGAACCAGGTAAGCGCGTATCCCAGATGGTTGTTGCGCGGCAGGACCAGCGCCGAGTCGGCAACCGGATAGCCGCGATGGCCTGAAGACGGGGATGCCGCCACCCAGAATTCCCGCTCGACACGCCCCGATACGTTCAGCCTGGCGGCCATCGGCGAGGGCTGGATATCCGTCCATTCGTAACCGTTCGGCGGCGCTAGAGGCGTAAACGGGCCGGGCGCCGGCGGATAGCGAACGATCCCTTCGACGGTAACCGTTCCTTCGGGACGGTCGAGTACCGCACCGCGCCAGTCGCGCGGCGCCCAGCCGCGGTCCACCAGAATCCAGCCGCCTTCTGTCCTCCGGAATGCCGTGACAAGACGCCAGTGCGGACCGCCGCGCCAGGACCGGAGTCCGACGACCAGCGACTTCGCATGGTCGAACTGTCCGGTCAGGCGCACGCGGCGCCACTCCGGCGGTTTCGCACCGGTAGCGACCAGGTCGGCCGGCGACGACGAATAGGCGGATTTGCGCTCGGCGATCAGCGCCTTTTTCCAGCCGAACCGTTGAACCTGCCAGATGCCGAGACAGCAAAGCGCCGCCGCCGAAACAATCGCCAGCAGCATGAAGCCGACCGGACCGCGCTGTCCCGGCGGGTCATTCATCGTAGACGTGCCGCAGGTTCCGGAAATGAAGCGCGACCAGCACCGCCTTCATCAGCCGCAGGAACACAACGGCGAGGCCGATGATGACCGGCGGCCACAGGGCAACATGGACCCACATCGGCGGCGCAACAGACAATTCAAGCCAGATCGCCAGCGGGACCACCAGGAAGCCGAGCAGGAAGATGACGAACACCGCCGGTCCGTCGCCGGAATCATGCGGAGAAAAATCCAGCCCGCATTCCGCACAGCGCTCCGCCACGGCCAGAAGACCGCCATACAGTTTCCCGCGCCCGCAACGCGGACAGCGACATGCCATGCCGGTCCGGAACGGAGAGATCGTCGGCCAATCCCTGCTGGGTTCGGTCATCCCGGACGTGATTAGTGAACCGCGGCGCTGCCCGCGCCCCACCAGTAGATGCAGCAGAACAGGAACAGCCAGACGACATCGACGAAATGCCAGTACCACGCCGCCGCCTCGAAGCCGAAATGGTGATCGGGTTTGAAATGTCCGGCCCGGGTGCGGAAGAAACAGACGATCAGGAAGATGGTGCCGACAATCACGTGAAAACCGTGAAAGCCGGTCGCCATATAGAATACCGTCGGATAGATCCCGCCCTTCCCGGCCACGCCTTCCTCGAAGGCGAAGCTGAACGCGGCATGGCCGTACTCGTAGGCCTGGACGCCCGTAAAGACCAGCCCCAGCAGGATCGTCAGGGCAAGTCCGTGAACCGCCTGCTTCTGTTTTCCTTCGATCAGCCCGTGATGCGCCCAGGTCAGCGTCAGTCCGGACGTCAGGAGAATCAGCGTATTGAGAAACGGAAGGCCCCACGGGTCGAACGGAACGATGCCGGGCGGCGGCCACACGCCGTTGATCGCCGGCGGCGGAAACAGGCTTGCGTTAAAGAATGCCCAGAACCAGGCGACGAAGAACATCACCTCCGACGCGATGAACAGAACCATGCCGTACCGCATGGAAATCTGGACGGGACCGGTGTGGTCACCCTTGAATGTCGCCTCACGAACCACATCCCTGAACCAGAAGAACATGGTCGCGAGGACGCCCAGAAGACCGAGCAGCAGAACGATGCCGCCCCCGCCATGCATGTACATGACGGCGCCCACCATCAGAACGCCGCCTGCCATCGCGCCGGCCAGCGGCCACGGGCTTGGATCGACAAGGTGCCAGGGATGCTTGTTTTCGGAACCGTGGGAGGCGCTGTCGGCTTGTGCAGTCATGTGTCAGTTCCCGTTCGTGAATGCGTCGTCCGCCCGCGCTTTCAGGGAAGCGCGCAGACCGGACGCGTTTTCGCTGTCCTTCCGGAAGAACGTGTAGGACAGCGTTATGGTGTCGACGTCGTCGAGATTGGGATCCTTTGCGATCTCGGGATCGACGAAAAACTGGACCGGAAGATCGACCGTCTCCCCGGGACGGACCGCCTGCTCGACGAAGCAGAAACAGTCGAGCTTGCTGAAATACTGTCCCGCCTTGGCAGGCGTGACATTGAATGTCGCCGTCCCGACAGTCTTCTCATGCGCTTCCGAACGCACCGTATAAAATGCAAGGGCCGGTTCGCCGACATACAGTTTCACCGCATCCTGCTTCGCGGCAAAACGCCATGGCAAGCCGGGATGGATATCCGCATTGAAACGAACGGTAACGACGCGGTTAATGGTGGTTTCCGACGGCTTTTCGGCGACCTGCGTTGTGCCCGCGAACCCCGTCGTCCGGCAGAAGAATTCGTAGAGCGGGACGGCAAAAGCGGTCAGCGTCGCCATCGCGCCGATCACGCAAAGAAGTCCGATCAGGGTCACGTGGCGACGGTCCATCGGGCGCCCCTACATGGTCCCGCCGACCCGGACGATGGAAATCGTATAAAACAGCGCGACGAGGAACAGAAGAACGCCCAGCAGCGCATAATTACGCCGCCTGACTCTTCGATCTCGTTCTTCGCGCTGATCCATTTCCCCGCGCCGCCGTCAGACAGAAAGGCCCGCCGCGCGATCAACGATCAGCATCGCGAACAGCAGAAACAGATAGAGGATTGAAAAGGCAAAAGTGCGCTTGGCGAATTTCTCGCCGGTGTCGCGATAGACGCAGACGGCGAACCCCAGAAACACCGCGCCGAGCGCGGCCGCGACCGAGCCGTAAACCCAGCTTGCCATGCCGATCAGGCTGGGCGCCAGACCGAGCGGTACCAGAAGAACCGTGTAGATGAGGATCTGCTTGCGGGTTTCCGCGTCGCCGGAAACGACCGGCAGCATCGGAACGCCTGCCTTTTCGTAATCGCCGCTGCGATAAAGCGCCAGAGCCCAGAAATGGGGCGGCGTCCACATGAAGATGATTGCAAACAGGAGAAGAGAACCGATCGATACGTCTCCGGTCACGGCCGCCCAGCCCACCATGGGAGGAAAGGCGCCCGCTGCGCCGCCGATCACGATGTTCTGCGGAGTCCGGCGTTTCAGCCAGACAGTGTAGATGAAAACGTAAAACGCGATGGTGCCCGCAAGCAGGGCGGCGGCGGCCCAGTTCACGGCCAGCCCCATGACGACGACGGAACCGACCGCCAGCACGACGCCAAATCCGAGCGCGTCGCCCGCGTTCATCCGTCCGGCGGGAATCGGTCGCCCGCTCGTTCGTTCCATAACGGCATCGATATCCCGGTCGTACCACATGTTGATCGCGCCCGAGGCGCCCGCGCCGACCGCAATGCAGAGAACCGCAACGAATCCGAGGAAAGGATGGATCGTCCCCGGCGCGAGATACACGCCGGCGAACCCGGTAAACACGACAAGCGACATCACGCGAGGTTTCAGAAGCGCGATAAAATCTGGTACGTCGGCGCCAACGGCCTGCACTTCGCCGCCAGCGGAAAGATCGGCCTGAGCCATTCTGTCGTTCATCGTGCCCCTGCCCCGCCGTCCTTACCGTTGTCATCGAGAAAGTCCGTCGGCAGTTCGTCAAAGGAATGGAACGCGGGCGGAGAAGACAGCTTCCATTCCAGCGTCGTCGCCCCATCGCCCCAAGGGTTGTCCCCTGCCTTTTCTCCCGCGGTCAGGGTGCGCCACACCACCAGCAGGAAAATCAGCGCGCCGACGGCCGATATCCACGACCCTATCGACGATACCATGTTCCATCCGGCGAAAGCGTCGGGATAATCGGGAATACGGCGTGGCATGCCCGCCAGACCGAGGAAATGCTGCGGGAAGAACGTGACATTGACGCCGACGAACATCACCCAGAAATGGATCTTGCCCAGCGTTTCCGGATATTGCCGTCCGCTCATCTTGCCGATCCAGTAATAGAACCCGGCGAACATCGTGAACAGCGCGCCCATCGACATCGTGTAGTGGAAATGGGCGACCACGTAATAGGTATCGTGGAGCGCCGTATCGATGCCCGAATTCGCCAGAACGACACCGGTTACGCCGCCGATGGTGAACAGGAAGATCATGCCGATACTGAACAGCATCGGGGTCCGCATCTCGATCGACCCGCCCCACATGGTGGCGATCCAGCTGAATATCTTGATGCCGGTCGGCACGGCAATGACCATCGTCGCAGCCGTGAAATAGGCCTCCGTATCGACACTGAGACCGGCGGTGTACATGTGGTGCGCCCACACGATAAAGCCGACGAAACCGATCGCCACCATCGCATAGGCCATCCCGAGATAGCCGAAAATCGGCTTTCTGGAGAAGGTCGACACGATATGGCTGACGATGCCGAACCCCGGCAGGATCAGGATGTAGACCTCCGGATGCCCGAAGAACCAGAACAGATGCTGGTACAGGATCGGATCGCCGCCGCCCGCCGCATTATAGAAGGTGGTGCCGAAATTCCTGTCGGTCAGCAGCATGGTGATCGCGCCCGCAAGGACCGGCAGCGCCAGCAGCAGCAGGAACGCCGTAACCAGCACCGACCATACGAACAGGGGCATCTTGTGCATGGTCATGCCCGGCGCGCGCATGTTCAGGATCGTGGTGATGAAATTGATCGCGCCGAGAATGGACGACGCTCCGGCCAGATGCAGGCTCAGGATCGCCATGTCGACGGCCGGCGTCGGCTGCCCCACCGTGCTCAGCGGCGCGTACACGGTCCATCCCGTCCCCGCCCCGCCATCGACGAAGACCGACGCAGCCAGCAGCAACAGAGACGGCACCAGCAGCCAGAAGCTGATATTGTTCATGCGCGGGAAGGCCATGTCGGGAGCGCCGATCATCAGCGGCACGAACCAGTTGCCGAACCCGCCGATCAGCGCCGGCATGACCATGAAAAACACCATGATCAGCCCGTGGCCGGTGATCAGCACATTGAAGAACTGATAATTGTCGCCAAGGATTCCCGGCCCCGGTTCCGCGAGCTCCATCCGGAAAATGATCGACATGGCGCCGCCGATAAGTCCCGCCACGATGGCGAAAATCAGGTACAGCGTGCCGATATCCTTGTGGTTGGTCGAAAACAGGTAACGACGCCAGCCAGTCGGATGATGGTCGTGCGCGTGTTCGGCGGTACTCATGGATAACGGCTTCCGGACTTAACGATTGACGGTAAGGGCGACGGTCTGAGCGGAGGGCCCCGATTGGAGACCGACAGCCTTCTTTCTGGCGGTTGCCCATTCCTCGAATTTTTCTCTGGTCACCACCTGAACCTTGATCGGCATGAACCCGTGCTCCAGGCCGCAGAGTTCGGAACACTGCCCGTAATAGGTGCCTTCCCGCGTCGCCTTGAACCAGGTTTCGTTCAGCCGGCCCGGCACAGCGTCGATCTTGACGCCGAAGGCGGGGACGGCCCACGCGTGGATTACGTTAACCGCCGTGACCTGGACCCGGACGGTCGCGTTGACCGGGACAACCATGGCGTTATCGGTTTCAAGGAGATAAGGCTGGCCCGGCTTGAGATCGGCGCGATTCCTGATCATCCGCGCCTCGAACGCGAACTTCCCGTGGTCGGGATATTCATAGACCCAGTACCACTGATTGCCGATCGCCTTGACGGTAAAATCCGCCTTCGGAACCTTGTCCGCGAAGTACAGCAGCTTGAACGAGGGAACGGCGATCAGGACGAGAATGATTACCGGTACAGCGGTCCAGGCCATCTCGATCAGCGTGTTATGGGTCGTCGTGGACGGGGTCGGGTTGCGTGACGCGCTGAATTTCCAGAGCGTGTAAAACAGAAGGCCCGACACGAAAACAACAATGGCCACCGCCACGATCAGCAGCCACTCATGCAGGCTGGAAATCCTCTCCATGACGGGAGTCGCCGCCTGCTGGAAGCCGAACTGCCAGGGTTCGGGCGTAGCGGCGAAAGAACGAGCGCCGAAAGAAGCGACGATGCCCCCCGCCGCCAGCGAAATCGTTTTCAAAAAGGTCATCTTGGTCTTTTCGCTACAAACCCGCAATTCGTCGCCCATATGTGCGATTTTGACCCGAATCCGGTCTCCCGGACCCGAATGGCGAAGACAGGGCGAACGAAGCTTTCAGATAGTACGCAATTCGCGTCCCAATGTGTAGCGTTACATGCCCGGATTTGGCCATTTTTATGCCTTCGGGAGGGAATCGGGGAAAAACGCATGACTTCGGACGACGAGAGCGACATATTCTTGCGGACCGCCAGGCGGAAAATGGCGTTGATGCAGAGACGGAGGATTTTCACGTGACCGATCTGGCGACAACCGACGAACTGTTTTTCGAACGGGCAGGAATGGACCGGGACCGCGTCGCAGGCATCGTGGGAGATGCCCTGAACGGCGCCGATGACGGGGAACTGTTTCTCGAATACTGCCAGTCTGAAAGCCTCGCATACGACGACGGCAGGTTGCGCAACGCCTCGTTCGACACGGCGCAGGGCTTCGGTCTTCGAGCCATCGCCGGCGAAGCGGTCGGTTATGCGCACGCCTCGGAACTCAGCGAAGCCGCCATCCGTCGCGCTGCGGAGACCGTAAAGGCGGTCCACGCGGGGTACGGCGGCACCCTCGCGGGGGCGCCTTCCCCTACCAACCGGTCGCTCTATACCGACGTGAACCCGCTGGGAGAGATGAGCTTCGAGGACAAGGTCGCTCTGCTCGAAGCGATCGATTCCTATGCGCGGGCGAAGGACCCGCGCGTCAAACAGGTGTCCGCATCGATCTCCGGCGAATGGCAGATGGTCCAGATCATGCGCGCCGACGGCGAACGCTTCGCCGACATCCGCCCGCTCGTCAGGGTCAATGTCTCCGTTGTCGTCGCCGATGGCGACCGGATGGAAGCGGGGGGACATGGCACGGGCGGCCGCACGGGCTACGCCGCCTATGTGACGCCGGACGCCTGGCAGGCGCAGGTCGACGAGGCGCTGCGGCAGGCACTGGTCAATCTGGAATCCGTGGCGACCCCGGCCGGCGAAATGCCGGTGGTGCTCGGGCCGGGCTGGCCCGGCATTCTGCTGCATGAAGCCATCGGCCACGGTCTCGAAGGCGACTTCAACCGCAAGAAAACCTCGGCTTTCTCGGGCCTGATGGGGCAGCGTGTCGCCGCGGAAGGGGTCACCGTGATCGACGACGGCACGCTCGACGACAGGCGGGGTTCCATCACCATCGACGACGAGGGCACGCCGACCGAACGAACCGTGCTGATCGAGAACGGCATCCTCAAAGGCTACATGCAGGACCGCCAGAACGCCCGGATGATGGGCATGCGGCCGACCGGGAACGGCCGGCGAGAAAGTTTCGCCCATGCGCCGATGCCGCGCATGACGAATACCTACATGCTGGCGGGCGACCGGCACCCCGACGAAATCATCCGGTCGGTCGAGAACGGCCTTTATGCGGTCAATTTCGGCGGCGGGCAGGTGGACATCACGTCGGGCAAGTTCGTGTTCACGGCATCCGAAGCGTACAAGATCGAGAACGGAAAGATCGGCGCACCGGTCAAGGGCGCGACGCTGATCGGCAACGGCCCCGATGCGCTGACGCGGGTCAAGATGATCGGCAACGATATGAAGCTGGACCCGGGTGTCGGCACATGCGGCAAGGACGGGCAGGGCGTACCGGTCGGCGTCGGCCAGCCCACGATGCTGCTCGACAATTTGACGGTCGGCGGAACGGCGACCTGACCGTTCGGCTAGAAGCGCGAGCCGGAGACCCCCTGCAACTCGTCGGGCGTCACCATTCCATCCCTGTTCTGGTCCGCGAAACCGAACTGGGAGCGCAACCGTTCGCGGTAAACCTGCTGGTCGCGCCCTGAAACGGCGCCTCCGCGCGTGATCGTCCTGTCTCGTCCCCGCACGTATTCGTCCAGACTGACGGCGCCGTCACTGTTGCCGTCCAGCCGCGCCACGCCGGGATCGAATGTCAGCGCCGAAGGCGCCGTGTCGACGGGCGCTTTCGGCATTCTCACATGTCTTCCGAAACCGTGTTTCAGCAACGGATCCCGGTTCAGCTTTGCCAGAGGGTCTTTCTTGGCGAGGGGGTCGCTGTACAGCTTCCCCAGCGCCTGCCGGTCCTTCGCCCTGGCCGTCGCCGATTGCTGTCGGCCGTAAAACCGCCTGAGACCCAGCTCCCAGGACTTTATCTGACGCGCGTTCTGGTTGACGACGCCCTGCTTGAACGGCGCCTTGGCCGGCGGCGCGTCGTAGGCCTGCGCCATGGCGCCGGACGCGCAGGCAAAGACCGCCGCCCCGACGACGGCCAAAACCCAGGCCCTGCAACGGTCAGTACGCATATTCCTCAAACAGACGGTTGATGTCGCCATTCCACTCGCCATGGAATTTCCGGAGTTTGTCCTCTGCCGGCGTTTGCCCGCTCTCGACAATATTGTAAAGCGTTCCGAGAAATCCAGTCTCGTCCGCGCCCTGGCTGTCGACCCGTTTCCGGCGTTCAAGCCCGCCCTTTGAAATTTCCAGCATCTCGAAAGCGACATCCCTGAGCGTGCCGCTGCCGAACGGCGTTGCAAGCGCCTGCCTCGGGACCTCTTGGCGCAGGCGGGCGTGATCGTCGGGCGTCCAGCCCTTGACCAGGTCCCAGGCGGCGTCGAGCGCCGTTGTATCGTAGAGGATACCGGTCCAGAGCGCCGGCAGGGCGCACAGCCGCCGCCACGGCCCGCCATCCGCGCCGCGCATCTCGATGAATTTCTTGAGACGCACTTCCGGAAACACGGTCGTCAGGTGATCCGACCAGTCCCCCATGGTCGGCAGCTCTCCGGGGCGGCCGGGCAGTTTTCCATCGAGAAAATCGCGAAACGACTGTCCGGCGACATCGACGTACTCGCCGCCGCGATAGACGAAATACATCGGTACGTCGAGCACGTAGTCGACATACCGCTCGAACCCCATCCCGTCCTCGAACACGAACGGAAGAATGCCGCAGCGGTCCGCATCGGTGTCTTCCCAGACATGGCTGCGAAGCGACAGATATTCCGTCGCCTTTCCCTCGCGAAACGGCGAATTGGCGAACATCGCCGTCGCCAGGGGCTGGAGCGCCAGCGACGTCCGGAATTTCTTCACCATGTCGGCTTCGGACGAATAATCGAGATTCACCTGCACCGTCGTGGTGCGCAGCATCATGTCGAGGCCCATCGACCCGACCTTGGGCATGTAGGCGCCCATGATCCGGTACCGCCCCTTGGGCATCCAGGGGATATCCTCTCGCGCCCATTTGGGATTGAACCCGATCCCGATGAGCCCGACGCCGAGTTCTCCCGCGACCTCCTTCACTTCCCGGAGGTGGGTATGCACCTCGTTGCAGGTCTGGTGAATGTTTTCCAGAAGCGCGCCGGCAAGTTCGAGCTGACCGCCGGGCTCCAGCGTAACCGCACAGCCGTTTTTGTGACGCAGCGCGATCGGATTGCCCGCTTCGAGGATCGGTTCCCAGCCAAACCGCGTCATCCCTTCGAGAAGCGCGCGAATGCCCCACTCGCCCTCATAAGGCGCGGGTTTGTAGGTGCCGAGCTGGAACACGAATTTTTCGTGTTCGGTGCCGATCCGCCATTGGTCCTTGGGTTTGCATCCCGATTCCAGCGATTCGATGAGCTGGGCCCTGCTGGTGATCGGTTCGCCGCCTTCCGAGGGAGGTGCCGCCATTCTGGTGTCCTGATACCGCTACTAAACCGTTCGGGCCGCCGAAGCGGACCAGTCTCCTACCATGGATTGCCAGCAGGCCAGGGCCGCAAGGACGGCCGTGTCGGCCCTTAAAATCCTTGGCCCGAGGCTCACCCGCGTAACAATGGAATTTTCGGCGAGCAGGTCAAGCTCCATCGACGAAAAACCGCCTTCGGGCCCGCACAGAATTGCCCATGGCCCAGTCGCCGCCGAACCGCCCGATAGCGCCTCCTGGACGGATTTTCCCCCGCCGGTCTCGTCGCACAGCATGATCCGGCGGCCGTCCGGCCAGTCGGCGAGTCGCTGCGCCAGGGTCGACGGCGGCTGAATTTCCGGCACGGAAAGGCGGCCGCACTGCTCTGCCGCCTCGATCGCATTGGCGCGCAGCCGGTCCTCGTTGACGCGGCTGACGGCGGTATGTTCCGTGAAGACCGCGCCAATTGCCGAAACGCCCAGCTCGGTCGCCTTTTCGGCGATGAAATCGATCCGCGCCCGTTTGACCGGCGCAAACAGAAGCCACAGGTCGGGAACGGAATCCTGGGGACGGAGCCGCTCCCCGGCAACCGCCGTCCCTTCCTTCTTTCGGAGACCGGCGATTGCCGCCCGCCATTCGCCGTCTCGCCCGTTGAAAAGGACAACCGGATCGCCCTCCTTCATGCGCATGACGTTGCCGAGATAATGCGCCTGCCCGGCTGACAGCGATACGGTCAGACCGGCGTCAAGATCGCTTTCGGTGTATAGTCGGACGGCGCCCATACGAGACAGAATATACCATGGCAGAGTCGTTCAAAGCCGATATCGACCCCGAGCATCAAGCCGACCCGAACGCCGCCAGCGACATCCCGGTCGACAGCTGGGTCGACCGCCATGCGCCGCTCTGGAGCCGCCCCTATATCCGCCTCGCGCGTTACGACCGGCCGATCGGCACCTGGCTGCTGCTGTTTCCCTGCTGGTGGTCGATCGGCATGGCGATTGTCGCGACAGGAGAGTGGGAAAAGACGTGGCTGTTCGCCGCGTTCGGCATCGGCGCGCTGACCATGCGGGGCGCGGGCTGCACCTATAACGACATCATGGACCGCGATTTCGATGCCCAGGTCGCGCGAACCGCCAACCGGCCTTTGCCGGCGGGCGACGTCACCGTGCGGCAGGCGGTCGCGTTTCTGATCCTCCAGCTTTTCGTCGGCCTGCTGATCCTGCTGACGCTCGACCCGTTCGCGATCATGGTCGGCGCGGCGTCGCTGGCTCTGGTCTTCACCTACCCGCTGATGAAACGGGTAACGTTCTGGCCGCAATTCTTCCTCGGCCTCACCTTCAACTGGGGCGCGCTGCTCGGCTGGGCGGCGGCGCGCGGCGAGCTCCCCCTGCCCGCCATCCTGCTCTATGTCGGCGGCATCTTCTGGACGCTCGGCTACGACACGATCTACGCCCATCAGGACCGCCGCGACGATGTCGGCGCCGGCGTCAAATCGTCGGCCCGCGCGCTCGGGCTCGGCAGCAAGCCCTGGCTCTATGCGTTCTACCTTGTCGCAACGGCGTTTTTCGCCTGGGCGGGGGTAGAGGGCGATTTCGCCTGGCCCTACTTTGCCGGGTTAGGCGCGGGCTTTGTCCAGCTGGTCTGGCAGGTGTGGGACGTCGACATCAACGACCCGAAGGACTGCCTGGCGAAATTCCGATCGAACCGGCTGTTTTCCTGGCTGTTCCTCGCGGGCATTCTGGCGGCGGGACTGACATAGCGCGCCCCTTCGCAGGCGCCTACAGCTCCAGCAGCGCGCGCCGCTGATACAGCGCCGGGATGGCACCCTCGCGGATCGCTGCGGTGCGCCGGATCCGGACCTGCTCGTCATCGATATGGCCGCGAATAAAATCGTCGAGCGGCATGCCCGGTTCGAGCCTGTCGCGGGCCATTTCCAGCGCTTCAGCCTGCCGCCTCGCGACGAACACGCGCCCCTCGGCTTCGATTTCCGCGAGCGCAATGCAGGCGCCCTCATGGGAATAACACCCGACCTTCGACGTATAGGCATAAGCCTCGTCGGCACTCGCCCCGGAATCGAACTCGAGCCGGATCCCGGCCAGTTGATCGTAGGTATAGTTCCGTTCGGTCTCGTGCATGCGGGCCAGCTGCGGCTCCGTCATCCACAGCACGAACACGCGAACCCGCGTTCCCGGCGAATGCTGGAAGGTCGCGGGCAGCGATCCGTATCCCGCGAGATGCGCGGCGTAAACCACGTCGAAATCGTGCAGCACGCCGCGTTCGGCGGGGATCGGGCCCAGCTCGGGCAGGTTCCCGTATTTTCGCGCGAGCTGCTCCGGCGACTGGTTGGAGCCGGCCGCCAGAACCGGCGTCCGGTCCGCGCGGTCGAATCCGTAATCGTCGAGTCGCCGCCACGCGCCCGCCTCATAGACGAAACAGTGGTCGGGAGACGGAAACGGATAGGATTTGGCGTGCGCGACGGGGTCGGTCATGGTGTCAATTTAGGAGTTGCCTGAAGCGACTTCCAGCCCCCGCGACGTATTCGTCCGAGCACCGTCCCCACCGCCGACGATGGGTCCCCAAATACAGGATAACGATCGTCCCATTGCGCCATATGCGTTTGCCTGACACGGGGCGCTGCAGGTAAAGAGAGGGCGAGTTGAACAGGGAAGCCCGCCCATGGCCTTTGCCAGCCTGAGAGATTTCATCGCCCGGCTTGAAGCCGACGGCGATCTGGTGCGCGTTTCCGCGCCGGTCTCGACCGTGCTGGAGATGACGGAAATCCAGACCCGGCTGCTGGCCGAGGGCGGCCCCGCCGTCCTGTTCGAGAACGCCGTGCGCGCCGACGGCGCCCCCTCTCCGCACCCGGTTCTGGTCAATCTGTTCGGCACGGTCGCGCGCGTCGCCGCCGGGATGGGGCGCAAACCGGACGAGCTGCGGACATTCGGCGAACAGCTCGCCTTCCTGCGCCAGCCCGAACCGCCGGGCGGCTGGCGCGAAGCGCTCGAGATGCTGCCGATGGTCAAATCGGTGTTCGCCATGAAGCCGAAGACGGTGTCGTCCGCGCCGTGCCAGGAAGTGGTCATCGAGGGCGACGATATCGATCTGTCGATGCTGCCGATCCAGTCCTGCTGGCCCGGCGAGCCGGCGCCGCTGATCACCTGGCCGCTGGTCGTCACCGACGGGCCCAAGGGCGTCAATATCGGCATATACCGCATGCAGGTAACGGGCCGGGACACCACGCTGATGCGCTGGCTCGCCCATCGCGGCGGGGCCGAGGCCCACGCCGCCGGAAACGGCGACTCGATCCCCGCCGCCGTCGTCATCGGCGCCGATCCAGGCACCATCATCGCCGCCGTCGCGCCGGTGCCGGAAACCCTGTCGGAATACCAGTTCGCCGGGCTGCTGCGGGGCGAGAAGGTCGCACTCACCGATTGCAGAACCGTGCCGCTGCAGGTGCCGGCCAATGCCGAGATCGTCATCGAGGGCCATGTCTCGCTGACCGCGTTCGGCGACGAGGGCCCGTACGGCGATCACACCGGCTATTACAATTCGGTCGAGAAATTCCCGGTCTTTACCGCCAGCGCGATCACCATGCGCCGCGATGCAATCTACCTTTCCACCTTCACCGGCCGGCCGCCGGACGAACCGTCGGTGCTGGGCGAGGCGCTCAACGACGTGTTCACCCCGCTGCTGATCCAGCAATTCCCCGAAATCGTGGATTTCTGGCTGCCGCCCGAGGCCTGCTCCTACCGCATCGCCGTGGTGTCGATCCGCAAGGCCTATCCGGGCCACGCGCGGCGCATCATGATGGCGGTGTGGTCGTACCTGCGCCAGTTCATGTACACCAAGTTCGTCATCGTGGTGGATGACGACATCGACGCGCGCGACTGGAAGGACGTGATGTGGGCGGTCTCCACCAATGTCGATCCGGCGCGCGACACGATGTTGGTCGAGAACACGCCGATCGACTATCTCGATTTCGCCTCCCCCCTGCCCGGCCTCGGCTCCAAGATAGGGATCGATGCCACCACCAAAATTGGTACAGAAACGTCCCGCGACTGGGGAACGAAGCTCCGCATGTCCGACGCGGTGATCGAGCGGGTGAACGAGATGTGGGACGGGCTCGGCCTGCCGGGAAGCGGCAAGCCGATCTGGAAATAGCGACACCCGTTACATTCCCGGCCCAGACCGAATTACAACTTTTATTTGTTTCACGCCGTGGACGGGCTGAACCTGCACCTGTAGCGTCGTCCCGTCGGGACACAGTGCAATTACGCGACGGACGGACTTGAAGGGTACCGGATCGCCGCACAGGACCCTGATCTGTAATCGTCCCCCCGGCAGTCCACCAACATCACGAACCGATCGAAACCACCAGCGCGACCCGAGCGGCTCGCCCGGCGATTTGCGTGCCCCGTGCGTTTGCGAACGCGCGCATGGGAAGCGTTTTTATTGGACGAACCATCGAAATTTTCATCACAGGAGAAATTGAAATGCATACGACCGAACAGCATGCCGGCGGAAACCGGACCAGCTTCCGGACCCGCCTCGCGCTTGGCAGCGCCATCGCGGCACTGGCATTTTCCTACGGGGGACGGGCCGCCCAGGCCGGCGCCTGCATCAATACCGGCGTCGGCACCTACAACTGCTCCGGCGCGCTCAATGCCGGTACGGACGCGACCAATGGCGGGCTGGCGAACCCGCTGAATCCAGCAGGCGCGGTTTCGGTCACGACAAGTTCGGGGTTCGGTATCGAGACATCTGTCGATTCAGCCTTTCATCTACTTGGCGTCGGCGGGGCTGTTTTCACAGACAACAATAATTCAGTGATTACGGGTTTTGGTCGGGGTATCCGTATCCGCAACAATACAAGCGGCGACAATTCGGTGAACGTGACCGGACAGGTAACGGGCAACACGGCTGACGGAATCATAGCTACCAATCAAACGGGCACCGCCAATGTAACGGTTTCGGCCAACATCGTTTCTGGCAACATCAACGGAATCAACAGCGACAATAATGGCACTGGGACAACGAGCATTACCACGACCGGTGCGGTAACGGGAACGACGGCAAACGGGATATATGCCAACAACGCCGCCACCGCGACCGACATCGCGATCACCGCGGACGATGTGACCGGCGCGACAAGGGGTATTCACGCCGTCAATTCTGGCACAGGCAGCACGACGGTTTCGGTATCGGGTTCCGTGACCGGCGCGACGGATGACGGCATATTTACGGATACCGGTTCGGGAAGCGCGGCCAGCATTACGCTACAGACCGGCGCCGCGGTGAACGGCAGCGGAGCCGCGATCAGGGATTCCGGCGGCAACGCCACCGTCACCGTCAATGACGGCGCCGGATTCACCGGAGCGATCAATGTCAGCGGAGGCAACGACAATGTCGTTATCAACGGTTCGGGCACGTCCGACGGCTCCATCTTTGGCGGTACGGGCACGGACAGCCTGACCTTCAACAACGCCACCCGGACAGTGACCGGGAATGTGACCGGCATCGAAAGCGTCACCGTCAACGGCGCGTCCGACGTCACGTTCGACGGCAATGTCACCACCGACGAGATTTATGCGCTCAACACCGGAACGGGACTCCTGAGTGTCACCACGAACGGAGACGTGACGGGAACCACGGGCAGTGGAGTTTTTGCTTTCAATGGTGCCTCCGGCTCAAACCTTAGCGTTTCGGCGGCAAACGTCACCGGCAACGATAGAGGTATCCGCGCCAATAATGACGGTACGGGATCGCTTAACGTCACGGCAACCGGCACGGTGACGGGCAACGGCAACAGCGGTATCAGCGCCAGCATCGGGGATGTAACCAACGCAAGCGCCTTGACGATTACGGCCAACGCTGCGTCCGGTGCGCAACGGGGTATATTCGCCAGGCACGATGGCACCGGCACGACCACGATCACCGTAAACGGCGCGATATCGGGTGGCTCGAACGGCGGTATCTTCACGAATACGAGCGCAGGAAACCTGAATACCATCACGCTCAATTCGGGCGCTTCGGTCGTGACGACAGCCAGCGATGCAATCGGCGACGCCGGCGGCAATGCGACCGTCACCGTCAACACCGGCGCAACAGTGACGGGCTCGATCAATCTCGGCGGAGGCACGGACGCCGTGAATATCGCCGGCGGCCTGGTGACGCTGTCGGGCAGCTCCAACGCGGAAACCGTCACCGTTTCCGGCGGCGGCACGCTCGGCGGTACCGGGACGCTTACCGGCGACGTCGCCGTCAGTGACGGCACGCTGTAGGCGGGCAATTCGCCGGGGCAGCTCGACATCGTCGGCAATCTCGATCTCGGCGCTTTGTCCACCACCCTGTTCGAGCTGGAAGGGCTGACGGCAGGCACCCAGTACGACCGGATCGACGTTTCCGCCGGCGTCGCCACGCTGACGGCGGGCGCGACGCTCGATATCGACTTCTTCGGCATCTTCGCGGCCGGGCTCGGCGATATCTTCGACGTGATCGTCGCCGACGACATCGTCGCCGACCTCAACACGCTGGCGTTCGACTTCACCGATGCCCTGCTGGCGGCGGGGCAGGTCTGGACCGCGTCGCTGTTCACCTTCAGCGGCGGCCTGAATGACGGGCGCGAGGCCCTGCGCCTCTCCGTCGTGACCGAGGAAAGCCTGACCATTGCCGAGCCGTCATCGGTCGTCCTGCTGCTTTCCGGCCTGTTCGGGCTGATCCGGCTGCGGCGGATGAACCGGGCGAGCTAGACCGCGGAACCCGAACACGGGCTGGAGCCGGCGTCGATCGCGCCGGCTCCACGCCCGGGTCGTGACCCCGACCGCGACATAACGGGTTTCCCGTGCTTGAATGGGGCGATCAGACAAGGGAGCCCCGTCATGACAGACCAGATTCTGATGCTGAAAGCGCTCGAAGCGGAACTATTCGCGATGGCGAACCGGCAGTTCGAAACCGCGGAGTACCGGCATCTGCTGAGTACGCCGCTGACCATCGAGTCCGCCCGGCATTACGTCAAGCAGCGGCAGCATTTCGTGTTCAACCGGCGCTGCTGCTGGGCGGCCGTCCAGTCGGCCGCGCCGTTCGACATCAAGAAGCTGATCTGGGAGCACGAGCAGGACGAACTTCAGGGCGACGCCGAGCGGGGCGTGGCCGATCACTACACGCTCGGCATTCAGGAAGGCGCTTCTGTCGGGCTGACGCCCGAGGATTTCGAGGACGACACGCCCCCCGTCAGCGTCGAGATCGCCTGCTACGCCTGGCTGCACCTGGCGCGCGACAAGCCGTGGCTGGAGGCGCTGGCCTCTTCCTGCATCCTCGAAATCGCCAATTCGGACGCGGTGGTAAAATCCGGCGGCATTTCGCGCAGCATGGGCGAAAAAATGCGCGACGAGCTCGGCATCGGCTTCGACAAGCAGCATTCCAATGCCGAACATGTCGTCGCCGAACTGGAACATGCGACGCTGCTGACCGTGGCGGCCCGGACATACGGCGTCACGGCGGAAGCCCAAGCGCAAATTCTCCGCGGCGCGCAGGCAAGCCTCAATGTCGACCGGATGTACCGGGGGGCGCTCGCCCGCGAGATGGAGGCGTTGGCCGGCTAGTCCGCCCGCCCGCCCCTTGCCGGACAGTCAACGCCAGTTTGTGCCTGTCCCTCGACCGTTCCTTGCCGTAAAACTGTCGCTCGAAAATCGACGCTGACAACCAGAGGACAGCCCGTGGCTGACGGAAACACCCATCTCGACATTCTCGACAACCTGCTCTCGGCGGCGAAGAAGGCCGGCGCGGAGTCGGCCGATGCGCTGATCTACGATGCGACATCGCTGGAGATCGCACAGCGGCTCGGCAATCCGGAAAAGCTGGAACGCGCCGAATCCGCCGATCTGGGGCTGCGCGTCATGGTCGGCAGGCAGCAGGCCGTGGTGTCGTCTACCGATCATTCGGACAAGGCGATTGCGGAAATGGTCGAGCGCGCCGTGGCCATGGCGAAAGCGGCGCCGGAAGACAAATATTGCGGCATCGCCGAACCGGGACAGCTCGCCGCGGAGTTTCCCGATCTCGATATCTGCGACCCGGTCGAGCCCGACCCGGAAAAAATGAAGGAGATGGCGGCAGAGGCGGAAGACGCGGCCCGCGCGGTCGCCGGCGTCACCAACTCGGAGGGCGCGGAAGCCGGCTGGTCGACGGCCAATGTCGCGGTCGCCGCCACCAACGGGTTCGCGCGGGCCTATTCGATGTCGTCGCACAGCCTGTCGGTGTCGGTGCTGGCGGGCGAAGGCACGGCGATGGAGCGCGACTACGATTTCACCACTGCGGTTCACGCCGAAGACCTCGCCTCCCCGGCGGAGATCGGCCGCAACGCCGGCGAACGCGCGGTACGGCGGCTTAACCCGCGCAAGGTCGGCACGCAGGCGGTTCCGGTCATCTATGACTGGCGGGTCTCCGGCGGCATCGTCCGCCACCTGTTCTCCGCCATCAACGGCACCTCCATCGCGCGCGGCACGTCCTTCCTCAAGGACATGATGGACAGGCAGGTTTTCGCCGACGGCATCCGCCTGATCGACGACCCGCTGCGGCCGCGCGGCCTGCGCTCCAAGCCGTTCGATGCCGAAGGGTTGCCGACGCGGAAGAAAAACGTGATCGATGACGGCCGGCTGACCACCTGGATCCTCGACCTCGCCTCCGCCCGCCAGCTCGGGCTCGACAGCACGGGTAACGCGTCGCGCGGCACCGGCGGCCCGCCGGGACCGTCGGCCACCAACGTCTATATGGAGGCAGGATCGGTCTCGCCCGAAGACATGATCCGCGACATCGAGAACGGCTTTTTCGTGACCGAGATGATCGGCATGGGCGTCAACGGCATCACCGGCGATTACAGCCGGGGCGCCAGCGGCTACTGGATCGAACAGGGCGAGCTTGCCTACCCGGTCAGCGAGATGACGGTCGCCGGCAACCTGAAGGACATGTTCATGGCGCTGACGCCGGCGAACGATCTCGTCTTCCGCACCGGCACCGACGCGCCGACGCTCCGCATCGACGGGATGACGGTCGCGGGGGTCTGAACGGACCTCTTCGTTTCAACCGGGCTCCCTTTGCCAATTGTTTGGCCGTGATTCAGCCCGCATGCTATGGTTTGCGGCCAAAACATGAGCAGTTCCGACACCTTGCCCGCGCCGTCGGCGGCGCCCCCTGCCCGGATTTCGACGCGGATTCTTGTCGACCGTCTGGTCCGGCAATACGTGCGTCCGCATTTCGGGCGGATCGCGTTCGCCGTGTTCTGCATGATCCTGGTCGCCGGAACGACCGCCGCCAACGCGTGGCTGATGCAGCCGGTGCTGGACGAGGTGTTCCTCAACCGCAACCGCGACATGCTGTATCTGGTGCCCGCGGCGATCCTGGTCATCGCCCTGATCAAGGGCGGCGCGACCTACGGCCAGTCGGTGACGATGAACCATATCGGCCAGCGCATCATCTCGGGCGTGCAGCTCGAAATGTTCGCGCATCTGATGCGGTCGGACATCGCCTTCTTCCAGACCACCTCGACCGGCAAGCTGATTTCGCGCTTCAACAACGATGCCAACATGCTGCGCGCTGCGGTCTCCACCGCGCTGACCGGCATCGCCAAGGATTCGCTGACGCTCGTCTTCCTTGTGGCGCTGATGTTCTATCAGGACTGGCTGCTGGCGCTGATCTCGTTTTTCGTGTTCCCCGTCGCCGTCTGGCCCATCGTCCGGATCGGCCGGCGGATGCGCAAGGTTTCCGCCAACACCCAGACGCAGATGGGCGAACTCACCACCATTCTGGACGAAACGTTTCAGGGGGCGCGCCACGTTCGCGCCTACGGGATGGAGGCGTACGAGATCGGCAGGGCGGGCCGGGCGATCGAAAGCATCTTCCAGCTCATCCAGAAGGCGGCCCGGGTCCGCTCGCTTACCCACCCCATCATGGAAACGCTGGGCGGCATCGCCATCGCGGTGGTGATTCTGTATGGCGGCGGCCGGGTGATCGACGGCGCGACAACGCCGGGCACTTTCTTCTCCTTCATCACGGCGCTGCTGCTCGCCTATCAGCCGATGAAGAGCCTCGCCAACCTGAATGCCTCGCTGCAGGAAGGGCTCGCCGCGGCCCAGCGGATATTCGCGCTGATCGATATCGAGCCGGAAATCCAGGACCGTCCCGGCGCCACCGCGCTCGGCAATGTCAGGGGCGGCATCCGGTTCGACGCGGTCAGCTTCGCCTATGACGAAAGCCGGGCGGCCCTCGACAACGTCTCGATCGATATCCCCCCCGGAAAGACGGTGGCGCTGGTCGGACCCTCCGGTGCAGGAAAATCCACCATCCTCAACCTGATCCCGCGCTTCTACGACTGCGATGCGGGCAGGGTCGCGATCGATGGCAGGGATGTCCGCGACGTGTCGCTCGCCACTCTCCGCGCGAATATCGCCCTAGTGGCGCAGGACATTACGCTGTTCGACGATACGGTGCGCGCCAACATCGCCTACGGCCGCCCCGATGCGACCGAAGACGAAATCCGGGACGCCGCCCGCGCGGCGGATGCCCACGACTTCATCGAATCCCTCGTCGACGGGTACGACACGCATGTCGGCGGACGCGGCCTGCGCCTGTCCGGCGGCCAGCGCCAGCGGATAGCCATTGCCCGCGCGATGCTGAAGAACGCACCGATCCTGCTGCTCGACGAGGCCACCTCCGCTCTGGATTCGGAGACCGAGCGCCAGGTCCAGACGGCCCTGGATGCGCTGACCCAGGGAAGAACCACCGTCGTTATCGCCCACCGGCTTTCCACCGTCACTTCGGCCGACATCATTTACGTGATGGACCAGGGCCGCGTCGTCGAGCAGGGCACGCACAACTCCCTGCTGGAAGCCGGCGGCGCCTACGCGAGGCTGTACGCGGTCCAGTTCGCGGACCAGGCCGTGCCCGGCGCGGACGGCGTTCCCGCCCCGGCCGCGATCGCCTGACCATGGCGTCGCTGAAATTCCTGACCAGGCGTCCTGCGTTCCGGGCCGCCGCCTGCTGGCTCGGCGCGCAATATATCCGGTTCGTATGGCTCACCGGCCGCTGGCGCATCGAGGGCGCGGAGCACCCCGAAAAGCTGATCGAGGAGGGCCGCCCTTTCATCATTGCGTTCTGGCATGGGCGGCTGCTGATGCTGCCGACGGCGTGGCGCTATCCGACACGGCTCCAGATGGTCATATCGCAGCATGCCGACGGCGAACTGATCTCGCGAACGATCGGACTTCTCGGGATCGGCACGCTCGCCGGGTCGACCAGTCGCGGCGCCGCCGCCGTCCTGCGCGGCATGATACGGACCCTTCTCGACGGCGGATGCGTCGGCATCACGCCGGACGGTCCGCGCGGGCCAAGGATGCGCGCGGCGCAGGGCGCGGTACAGGCAGCGAAACTGTCGGGAGCGCCCATTCTGCCGCTGGCCTACGCCTGCCGGCCGGTGAAGCATGCGGGAAGCTGGGACCGGATGCTGATCCCGTTTCCGTTCGGGCGCGGCGTCATCCGCTGGGGCGAGCCGATAGGAATAGCGCGCGACGCGAATATCGAGACCGAGTCCCGCGAACTCGAGGAACGCCTGAACGCGCTGGTCGATGCGCTCGACGACGAGCTGGGAGTGCCGAAAACAGAGCCCGCCCCGGCCGAAATGGCGCGGAGCCGGGCGTGATGCTTGGACTGTATCGCTTTCTGTCGACCGCCCTCGGACCGGTCATCCGGTTTTACATCGGCCGCCGTCGCGGGCGCGGCAAGGAAGACCCCGTGCGCGGCGCGGAACGGCAGGGCGTGGCGGGCCTTGCAAGACCGCAGGGTCCGCTGATCTGGCTTCACGCAGCGAGCGTCGGAGAATCGATTTCCGCGCTGTGCCTGATCGAGCGACTGGCCGTCGATTGCCCGACATCGTCGATCCTTGTCACCACCGGCACCGTCACCTCCGCCGCCATCATGGCGGCGCGGCTCCCCGAGAGAGCGTTCCATCAGTACATCCCGGTCGACCGCTCGGCATGGGTCCGTCGGTTCCTCGATCACTGGCGACCGGATGTCGCGCTCTGGATGGAGTCGGAATTCTGGCCCAATTTCATGAGAGAGATCTCGTCGCGCGCAATACCGCTGATCCTGATCAACGGGCGGATTTCTCCCTCGTCGTTCAGCGGCTGGCGCCGCGTACCCCGGACCATCCGGCAGATTCTGGGCTGTTTTTCTCTCTGCCTGGCCCAGTCCGAATCTGATGCCGAACGGCTGCTGGCCCTTGGCGCGAAAAACGTCCGGGCGCCCGGCAACCTGAAATTCTCCGCCGCTCCGCTCCCCGTCAGCCAGGGCACGCTTGCAAACATGATGGAAGCCGTGGGCCGGCGCCCCCTGTGGCTCGCCGCCAGCACCCACATCGGAGAGGACGAAGCGGTCGTCGCGGCCCACCGGACGCTCTCCGTTCGCTATCCCGGATTGCTGACGATCATCGTCCCTCGTCATCCCGCGCGGGGACCGGAGATCGAACAGCTCGCGGCCGCATCGGGTTTCAAGGTCGCACGGCGGGCGAGCGATCCGGCGATCGGGCCCGACACCGAGATCTACGTCGCGGATACGGTCGGCGAGCTCGGCCTGTTCTACCGCCTGACGCCGGTCGCCTTTATCGGCGGGACCCTGATCCCGCACGGCGGACAGAACCTGCTGGAGGCGGCCAAGCTGGGATGCGCCGTCGTTCACGGACCGCACATGACGAATTTCGCCGCCATCGCCGCGGAAATGGCCGAAGCCGGTGCGGTTGAAGCCATTGCGGACGAGACCGGCCTCGCCCCGGCCGTCGACCGGCTGCTTGGCGACGCGGCGCTCTACGCCGAACGGGTCGGCGCGGCAGAACGGGTCGCCAACGCCAAGAACGGCATTCTCGACGCCGTGATGGAAGCGCTGAAGCCATACCTTGCCGGCGCCGGCTGCTTCCCTGCGGCGAAGCCTGCGGAAAATCGGGACGCAAGCCGTGCAGGCGCCTGAATTCTGGAAACGGCGGGGGCCTGCATCCCTCGCCCTTTGGCCATTCGGCGCGGCATGGTCGCTCGCCGGAGCCGTCAGGCGCCGGCTATCGTCGGCAACGGATGCCGGGATACCGGTGATCTGCATCGGCAACCTTACGGCGGGCGGCGCGGGCAAGACGCCTCTGGTACTGTCGCTGGCCCGGCATCTTCAGGGTGCGGGACGAACGCCGCATATTCTGTCGCGCGGATACGGCGGCTCGCTGAAAGGTCCCGCGGCAGTCGACGCCTCCCGGCACGGCTTCCTCGACGTGGGCGACGAACCTTTGCTGCTCGCCCGCGTCGCGCCGACCTGGATCGGCAGCGACCGCGCGGCCAGCGCTGCGCAGGCGGCAAAGGCAGGAGCCGATATCCTGGTGATGGATGACGGATTCCAGAATCCGGGTCTCGCCAAGACGCTCTCGATTCTCGTCGTCGATGGCGGGTACGGAGTCGGCAACGGTTTCGTCATGCCGGCGGGACCGTTGCGGGAGCCCGTCGAGTGCGGCCTCGCCCGCGCGGACGCCGCGGTAGTGATCGGAGAGGACAGGACCGGCATTGTCCGGACGATCGGCAACCGGCTCCCGGTATTCGAGGCGCGGATCGCGCCCGTCGCGGATCCGGAGATCGCGGGCCGGCGCGTCTACGCGTTCGCGGGCATCGGGCGGCCTGAAAAATTCTATGAGTCCCTGCTGGAGATCGGCTGTACCCTTGCGGGTCGTCGCAATTTTCCCGACCACCATGCCTTCACGCCGGACGAAATCATGCAGGTCTGCGATGCCGCACGGGCGGCGGACGCCATACCCGTGACCACCGAAAAGGATTTCGTCCGCCTGCCCGAAGAGGCGAGGACAATGGTCGGAACGCTCGCCATATCGCTGGAATGGGCGGAGAGGGACGCGATCGACAGGATGCTGGCCGGGATACCGGACAATGGCTGACAGACGTCTCTTTCGCCGGATCGTCGTCTATCCGCTTCAGGCCGCAGGCGCTTCCCTGCTCTATGGCCTGTTCGCCCTGATGCCGACCGACACCGCGTCCTCGGTCGGCGGCTGGCTGGGAAGACAGATCGGCGGACGGCTCGGCATCACGCGCCGCGCCGCGCGCAACCTGGAACGCGCCCTTCCGGAACTCGACAGGGCCGTCCGGGATGCCGCCATCGAGGAGATGTGGGACAATTTGGGCCGGACCGCGGGCGAACTGCCTCATATCGCCCGCATTGTCTCGGAGAGGCTGGAAATTGCCGGCGAAGAGCATGTCCTGCCGGCCCGCCAGGCGGATAACCCCTGCATCGTGATCTCCGGTCATTTCGCGAACTGGGAAATACTCCCGCCGGTTTCCGCCAGGCTCGGCGTGCCGTGCGTTCCGGTGTACCGGGCCGCGAACAACCCGCTGGTCGACCGGCTGCTGAGATGGGCGCGCGGACTCGACGAAAGCGACGTGGCGCCCAAGGGCCGGGAAGGCGCGCGCCGGGCCGTAGCCGCGCTCAAGCAGGGGCGGTCGCTAGGCATGTTGCTGGACCAGAAAATGAATGACGGGATCGCCGTGCCGTTCTTCGGCCGGGACGCCATGACCGCAACGGCGGCCGCACAGCTTTCGCGCAAATACGGAACCCCGATGGTTCCCGCGAAAATCGAGCGGCTGAGCGGATGCCGGTTTCGCATCACCTTCCTGCCGCCGATCAGGCTGGAACCTTCCGACGATCCTTCCTGCGATATCAAGGCGGTCCTCTGTTCGGTGAATACGATGTTCGAGGACTGGATCCGCCAGCGTCCCGGACAGTGGCTCTGGCTCCACAGCCGGTGGCCCGACAGTTAGGGGCCGGACATTTTTCCGACAACAAGCGCCGGGTCAAGCCTGACCGACCCAAGCGTCATCCCCCAGTGAAGATGCGGACCGGTCGCTCGGCCGGTTTTGCCGATACGACCGATGAGCTGGCCTTTCTTCACGCGGTCGCCCTGTTTCACGTGAAGCCGGCTGAGATGCGCATAAACCGTGCCAAGCCCAAGTCCGTGATCGATATGGACCGTCTTGCCGGTAAAAAACATGTCTTCATGCGCCAGCGCGACGACACCGTCCGCCGCGGCGACTACCTTTGATCCCTCAGGCGCGGCAACATCGACGCCGAGATGCGGGCGGCGGGGCTTGCCGTTGAGAATCCTCTGGCTGCCATAGACGCCGCTAATTCGTCCCCTCGCCGGCCAGACGAACCCGCCGCGAAACCAACTTTCGGGCGTCCGGCGCGCCCGAACGGCGCGCAACAGATCGCGTTCGGCAACGATCCGCGCGACGTCCTGCTGCTTCGGCTCGACCTTGCGCGGCGGGAGGCCGTCGACGCGCTGGATACGGTACTTGCGGGCAGCGACCTTGATCATGCGTTTTTCGGACCGGCCATCCGCATGGATCACGGTCAGCACGGCACTGCTTCCGGCATCGCGCCCGAACCCGATGACGAAATCGCCCCCGGGCGTCAGCGGCACCGGCTTGCCGTCCAGCGCAACTTTCGCGCCCGGCGCAGCGCGGCCGATCATGAGACCGCCCTGCGTCGCCTTGCCGTCGAGCGTCAGCGCGGAGGCAACGGACGGAACAAGCAGAAGAAACAGGCTGACGACAACCGGCCGAATCACAGAAGACTGCCCTGCTTGTTGTCTCCGCCCTCCTGCTTCCGGCGGACCGGCGCTTTTTTCTTCGGTTCGGGCCGCGTATCGCCATCGATTGTCGCGCCCAGAGCGCCATCGAAAAACTCGATTTCGACACGGTCGCCGGCGGCAACGCCCGACGCCCGCTTGAGCGCACCGCCGTCGGCATCCCGGACCAGCGCAAACCCGCGTTCCAGAACGCCCCTGTAGGAATAGGATTCCAGCAATTTCCCTGTTCCTTCCAGCCGGTCGGACGCGTTGCCGAGCCGACGGCCCACCGCCGCCGGCAATCGATTTCCGACATCGAGCCCATCGAAGCGCCCGCGGCGCTCGCGGAGAATTGCCTGTCCCGCCGTGGAAAGCTGGCGCGCCGCCGCGCCCAGCCGGTCGCCCGCGGCGTTCATCACGTCCCGCGGATGGCGCAGCCGGCTGCCAAGCGAGACAACGCGCTCACCGGGCTGCTCCATACGGTTGCGTATGGCGAGCGCCAGCCGGTCGGCTGCGACATCGATATCCTGCTGCGCGTCCTCTACCAGCCGGTCCGGCTGCGGCAGCCCGCGCGCCAGCCCCTCGAGCCGCACCCGGCGATCCTCCCATCCGCGTTCCAGCCCCGATATCAGCCGGCGTTCTGCATCGAGAATTCGCGCGGCCAGTTCGGCGCGCACCGGCACCGCCATTTCGGCAGCCGCCGTCGGAGTCGGCGCGCGCCGGTCGGAGGCATAATCAATAAGGGTGGTATCGGTCTCGTGCCCGACAGCGGAAATCAGCGGAATATCGCTCGCCGCCGCGGCGCGGACGACGATTTCCTCGTTGAAGCACCAGAGGTCTTCGAGGCTGCCGCCGCCCCGCGCAACGATCAGGACATCGGGTCGCGGTACGCCGCCATCGCCGGACAGGGCGTTGAACCCTTCGATCGCCGCGGCGATCTTTTCCGCCGCCCCGTCGCCCTGGACCGGAACCGGCCAGAGCAGCACATGGTGCGGGAAACGGTCCGCCAGCCGGTGCAGGATATCGCGGATCACGGCACCGGTCGGCGACGTAACGACGCCGATGACATCCGGCAGAAACGGCAGGGGACGCTTGCGGTCCTCGTCGAACAGCCCCTCGGCGGCGAGCTTCTTCCGCCGGTCTTCGAGCAGCTTCAACAGCGCGCCCTCGCCCGCCAGTTCAATCGCCTCGATCACAAGCTGGTATTTCGAGCTGCGCGGGTAGGACGAGATGCGGCCGGTGCAAATGACCTCCATCCCCTCCTCGACCCGAAGGCCGAGCTTGCCGACCGTACCGCGCCAGCAGACGCCGTCGATGACGGCCTCCTCGTCCTTGAGCGTCAGGTAGAGATGGCCGGAACCGTGATAGTTGGGGCGCGAAATCTCGCCCCGCACGCGGACCCGCGAAAATTCGCCTTCCAGCGTGCGTTTGACCGCCCGAGAAATCTCGCCGACCGAAAATTCGGCAACATTGCTGCCGGCAAGCGGCAGTTCGTCGATCATCCGGTCGTCGGGGGTCTCGGCGGTCATGGCGACTCGCATTCTATGCTAAACGGGGGAAGCTGCGAAGAACGGAGAAACGGGGAGCGGACGATGAAGGTTCTGGTGGTTGGCGGCGGCGGCCGGGAACATGCGCTGTGCTGGGCTATTTCGGCGTCGCCGCTGGTAACCGGGCTTTTCTGCGCGCCGGGCAATGCCGGGATCGCGCGCGAGGCAACCTGCGTCGATATCGGCGCGGAGGATGTCGATGCGCTCGTCCGATTCGCGGTCGACAGCGAAATCGGTTTTGTCGTCATCGGGCCGGAGGCGCCGCTGGTGGCCGGGCTCGCCGACCGGCTGGCCGAAAAGGGCATTCCGAGCTTCGGGCCAAGCGCGAAGGCGGCGATGCTGGAAGGTTCCAAGGGGTTCATGAAGGATTTCTGCGCCCGCCACGACATCCCCACCGCCGCCTACGGCCGCTTTACCGATACGACCGCCGCGAAAGCGTTCGTCGCCGAACACGGTGCGCCCATCGTGGTCAAGGCGGACGGGCTCGCCGCCGGCAAGGGCGTCATCATCGCGGAGACCGTCAACGAGGCGAATGACGCCATCGACGACATGCTGGAAGGCAACGCGTTCGGCGCGGCCGGCGCGGAGGTTGTGATCGAGGAATTTCTCGACGGAGAGGAAGCGAGCTTTTTCGCGCTGTGCGACGGCGAAACGGCCCTGCCTCTGGTCTCGGCCCAGGACCACAAGCGGGTCGGCGACGGCGATACCGGACCCAATACCGGCGGGATGGGAGCCTATTCGCCGGCCCCCATCGTCACCGACGCCATGACGGAGACCATCATGGACAGCATCGTCATGCCGACCATGAAGGGCATGGCGGCGGAGGGCGCGCCCTATCAGGGCGTCCTCTATGCCGGGCTGATGATCAGGGACGGGCAGCCGAAGCTGCTGGAATACAATGTCCGGTTCGGCGATCCGGAGTGCCAGGTGCTGATGAAGCGGCTGCGGTCGGACCTGCTGCCGGCGCTGATGGCGGCCGCCGACGGGGAACTCGCCGATTTCGACCTGCGCTGGCACGGCAAGGTAGCGCTGACGGTCGTCATGGCCGCCAACGGCTATCCGGGGCCCTACGACAAGGGCAGCGAGATCAGGGGACTCGACGACGCCGAAGCCGACAGCGACGTCACCGTGTTCCATGCCGGCACCGCACCGGGCGGGAACGGCGAAATCCTCGCGACTGGCGGGCGCGTGCTGGCCGTGACGGCGCTGGGCGACAGCGTCGCCGATGCGCAGGCGCGCGCCTATCGCGCGGTCGACGCGATCGACTGGCCGGGCGGGTTCTGCCGCCGCGACATCGGCTGGCGCGCCATCGAACGGGAACGGGGGCAGGCATGAGGCTTGACGGCAAAGTCGCCCTGATCACGGGCGGTGCCCGCGGGCTGGGGCGCGAAATGGCGCTGGCTTTCGCGGAAGCCGGTGCGGCGGGCGTCGCGATCACAGCGGCCCCCGGGTCGGACGAAACCGACGATTCCATCCTGGAAGAGCTCGACGCAACGCTCGAAGCCATCGGCGATGCTGGCGGGATGGGAATCGCCCTGCTCGGCGACGTGGCCGACGAGGAGGATTGCAGGCGCACGGTCGCAGAGACCGTCGGAGCGTTCGGCGGCCTCCATATCCTGGTCAACAATGCCGGCAAGGCAGGACGTTACGCGCATGGCGGCAAGGGCTCCGTGCCGATCTACGACGCCGACCCGCAGGGCTTCCGCGAAATGATCGACACCAACGTACTCGGCCCCTTCCTGATGGCCTGGGCGTCCGCCCGCCATATGGAAGAGGCAGGCTGGGGCCGCATCATCAATATCTCCAAGCGCACCCAGTCGATGCATCGCAAGGCGATCACGCCCTACGGCCCGTCCAAGGCGGCGCTGGAGGCCGCCACCATCGCCTGGGCGGAGGCGATGTACGGCACCGGCATCACGGTGAACTCGCTGAGCCCGGGCGGCGCGATCAACACCCGGTTCGGAACGGGCAGGATCGAAGGCCGCGGCCCCGATCCGTCGATCATCCGCAGCATGGCGGTCTGGCTCGCCTCGCCCGCCTCGGACGGGGTTAGCGGATGCCGTTACTGCGCGGATAAATGGGACGACGCGCTGACGCCGGACGAGGCCGCCGAACGGTGCCGCGAGCGCGCCATCTTTCCCGTGCCCGACTACGACACGCCGCTGGAGCGGGCGTGGAAAGAGCCGGGCGCCTCCTGACAGCCGCTCTTCCCGGACCGTAGACTTACCGGGCTGGCAGGTCATAAACTTGCCCCCACTCGATCTGGGACATCCGGAGGAATCGGAAATGGCGACGGAATTTCACACGGCGATGGAGAAGGCCAGCGTCAGCGCGCTGTGGGAACGCGAAAACATGGATATGGGGCAGCTCGACGAGACCCCCTATCTGTGGCGCTGGGACGACCTCGGGCCGCTGCTCGACGAGGCGGTCGCGGCGACCGACATGACCAATGCCGAGCGCCGCGTTCTGGTGCTGGAAAACCCGTCCTACAAAAATTCCCACCGCACCGGGGCCAGCCTCAACATGGTGGTCAATCTGCAAATCCTGATGCCGGGCGAGTTCGCGCGACCGCACCGTCACAGGCTCAACGCGTTGCGCTTCATTGTCGAGGGCGACGGCGGCGCGGTCACCACGGTCGACGGCACCCCCTGCCCCATGTTCCCCGGCGACTTCCTGCTGACCCCCGGCTGGTGCTGGCACGAACATTCGCACAGCGGCAAGGGCCGCGCTGTCTGGCTGGACGCGCTGGATGCACAGCTTCAGCGCCATCTCTGCGTCAACGAATTCGAGCCCGGCCCGTCGAACGACATGCCGCCGCCGCGCAACGAGGATGCCTGGGCGGCGACCGGCATCACGCCGGTCAGCGTGCCGGCCGACGACAAGCCTCATGCGCCGATCTTCCGCTTCCCGCTGGAACGCGTCGCCAACGCGCTGTCGTCCATGAAGCCCGCCCCGGACGGCTCGTGCCGTATCCGCTACACCAATCCGCTGACCGGCGGCGCGGCAATGCCGGGTCTTGACTGCTACATGCTGCAGCCCGCAACCGATTGCGACACGCGCGCCTACAGCACAAACGCCAACATGATGTGCCTCGTGGTCGAAGGCGACGGCACCACGCAGGTCGGCGATACGAAACTGTCGTGGAAGAAAAACGACATCTTCAGCCTGCCGCGCGGCCACTGGATCAGCCATCGGGCGACCAGCCGGGACGCCAAGCTGTTCCAGCTCACCGACCGCGAGGTGCTGCTGCGGCTCGATTACCTGCGGGAAGATTTCCGGGATTGAACGGATTAAGCCGCTAATGCGGCGTCGGACCTCGGACGATTGGGGCCCTCTTCCCCACGCGGCCGCCCGTCGGGATATTTCCGGGGTTGGCCGGGTGGGGATAAGAGCCGGCGCCGCACTCAACAGTCAATTATCGTAATATTTCTCGGGCTCGACCGGCTCGTTCTCGACCAGCCCGTTGAGCGCCGCCTGTGCCATGGTCATGCGGGTTTCTTCGGTGCTGGCGCCGATATGCGGGGTGGCGAGAAAGTTGGGGAGGTTCAAAAGCCGGTCGTTGATCGCGGGCTCGACTGCGAACACGTCGAAACAGGCCGCCATCAGCGCGCCGGATTCCAGCCGGTCAGCCAGCGCGTCCTCGTCCACGATCTCTCCCCGGCAGGTATTGATGAGCAACGTATCCGGCCGGATTTTTTCCAGCACCTCTCGCGAATAAAGCCCGCGCGTCGAGCGCGTCTTGGGCAGGTGCAGCGTCAGAATTTCCGACCGGGCCAGCAGCTCGTCGAAAGAGACGGGGTCGACATCGTTCGCGGCGTAAAATTCGGGATAGTCCTTCACGTCGCAGGCAATGATCCTGCAGCCGAACGGCTTCAGCAGGCGGACGAGTTCCTTGCCGATATTGCCGCAGCCGTGGATGCCTACGGTGCGTCCGGTCAGCAGCATCCCGTTCTTGTTACGCGGCCGCTCGCCCGCTCGCATCGACTGGTTGAGCGGCGTCACCAGGCGCAGCCCGGCGATCATGAAGCTGATCGCCAGCTCGGCGACCGCCAGCCGGTTTACGCCGAACGTGTAGCCGAACCGCACGCCGTGCTTCTTGAGGGCATCGAAATCGATGGTTTCGCACCCTGCGCCGAACTTGCTGACGATCTCGAGACCGGGCAGCGCCGTCAGCACCCGGTCGGTCAGAGGCTCGAACCCGATGATCGCCGCGTCGCATCCCGACAGGTATTCTATCAGCACGTCCTCGTCGGTGATGCGGTCGCCGTCCCACAGGCGCGCGCCGGGATAGGCGTCGAGCACCATCTGCCGCATGACCGGGTGCGCGCACATCGTATTGGACGCAACGCCGAGCTGTCTGATCATCGAATCCTCCGTCGAAGGTTGTTGTCGGAGAGGGTAAGATACGCCCCGACAATGCTCAAGAAACAGGGGATACGATGGATATCAGACTCGATGGCAAGGCGGCGCTGATCACCGGCGGCAGCCAGGGACTCGGCAAGGGGATGGCGATCCGGTTCGCCGGTTCGGGAGCGGACGTCGCCATTCTGGCCCGCGATCCGGCGGCGCTGGACGAGGCAAAAGCGGAAATCGACGCCGCAGGCGCAGGAAAGGTCTGCGCCGTGTCCTGCAACCTGCTGGATCCTGCGGCGACCGCCGCCGCGTTTGCGGACGCCGAAGCGGCGCTCGGCAAGATCGACATTCTGGTCAATAACGCCGGCACCTCGCGCGCCAAGAAGTTCGAGGACATCACCGACGACGAATGGCAGGAGGATTTCGAGCTCAAGCTGTTCGCCGCCGTCCGTCTCGCCCGGCTCGCCTTGCCCGGCATGAAAGCGCGCCGCTGGGGCCGCATCATCAACGTGCTGAATACCGGCGCCAAGGCGCCGCCCGCGGCGGGCGCGCCGACAGCCGTGTCGCGCGCCGCCGGGCTCGCGCTCACCAAGGTACTGGCAGGCGACGGCGCCCCGCACAACGTCTTGTGCAACGCGCTGCTGGTCGGATTCATCAAGTCGAACCAGTGGGTCAGGCTCCACGAGGAACGCCAGCCGAACGTCCCGTACGAGGAATTCCTGCAGGGCATGGTGGACTCGAGGGGCATTCCCATCGGCCGCATCGGCGAGACGGAGGAGTTCGCCAACATCGCCTGCTTCCTCGCCTCGGAGGAGGCCGGCTACATCACCGGCACGTCGATCAATGTGGACGGCGGAAGATCGCCGGTGGTGTAGGAAACGGTCAGGAACCCGGCACGATTTGACACCCCTTGCCCCCCGGCTATAGTCCGCGCCCGACCGTACGGGTGCGTATCGAGAGCTGAAGAATGTCGTCTGAAGTATCGCCGCTGGAGCGTTTCGGGGAGTTCCTGATTTCGTATCAGGGCATGTTTTACCCCATGGAAACCGACCATATGGGGCATGCCAACGTGCGCTACTACAGCCGTGCCTTTAACGAGTCCGCTTACTGCACCTTCACGCTGGCGGGGATCACGCCGCAATACATGCGCGAAAACGGCCGCGGCATGGCGGCGGTTACGGAAAATTTCGCCTACAGACGGGAAATCCTGCCGGGCGACCTGATCCAGGTCCGGTCCTGCCTGATCAATTTTACGCCCCGCAGCCTGCATGTCTGGGCGGTGATGATCGATCTGTGCACCGACGAGATCTGCGCCATCAACGATCAGGTCTGCGTTTCGTTCGACACGGTCGCCCGCAAGTCCGTGCCGTGGCCGGATGCGATTTACGAAAAAGGCTGCAGCCTGGTCAGGGAACGCCCCGACATCTGACCGCTACGCGACGTCGCGACGGCCCGCTACCCACCCGGCCGCCCAGCGACAGCACCCTATGAAGCGTGCGAGCGGGTGAGTGGGCCGAAGCCGAATATACCGATTTCTACTCCGCCGCGCCGGCCACGGGCTTGCGCGAAGCGGTGAAATTCCGGACCAGGTAAAGGACGCCGATCACGGTCGACGCCAGATTCACATAGACAACCCACTCGGCCAGGCTGTGCGGCAGCATCGCTCCGAGACCAATAACCGCAAGAGCGATCCGCATGACAGGATTCATGGCGGTGGTCGCATAGCCGACGAACGCGGTGGAAACGAAATAGACCCCGACGCAGGCCGTCGTCACGTCGATCATCGTCTCCATCCATTCGCCCTGCAGCAGCAGGGTCGGCGAATAGGAGAACAGGAACGGGATGATATAGGCCACCCAGGCGAACATCATCGATCGCATCGCCGTTTTCATCGGGTCTTCGCGTGTCAGCGACGCCGCCGTAAAGGCGCACAGCGCCACCGGCGGCGTAATCATCGACATCATGCCGAAATAGAGGATGAACATGTGCGCCGAAATGGGCGGGACGCCCGCTTCCGAAATGGCCGGCGCAATCATCGCCGCGAGCAGCAGATAGACCGCCGACGTCGGCATCCCCATGCCGAGAATGACGGAGGCGAAACCGGCGATCAGCAGCAGAACGAACAGGCTGTCGCCCGCCTGCTTGAGCAGGAACAGCGTGAAGCCTTCTCCCAGCCCGGTGGTGTTGAGGATGAACATCACCCAGCCCGCCCCGACGACGACGAACACGAGCTCGACCATCACCAGTCCGGCGCTGCCGAACGAGTCCACCAGCCGGGCCAGCGTCATGCGTTCGCCGCGATAGGAACGGACGAACCCGAGCACCACGACGGCCGCCGCCGAATACATCGCCGCCTGCTGGGGCTCGGCCCAGAGCCAGAACAGCGCGTAGATGAGGACGACGAAGGGCAGCAGGAAATGCCCGCCTTCCAGCATCACTGACCGCAGGCGCGGCAGCTCCTCGTCGACATGGCCGACCTTGTCCTTGGCGGCCACCCTGTCGACCATGACGAAGACCGCGAAATAATAGAGCAGCGCCGGCACCAGCGCCGCGATCACGATATCGGTGTAGGGAATTTCGAGAATTTCCGACATCAGGAAGGCTGCAGCCCCCATGATCGGCGGCATGAACTGTCCGCCCGTGGACGCGACCGACTCGATGGCGCCGGCGTTGATTCCCGAATAGCCCGCGTGCCGCATCAGCGGGATGGTGATGACACCGGTCGATGCAACGTTGGAAATGGCGCTGCCGGATATCGAGCCGAAGAAAGCGCTGGCGATAACGGAAATCTTCGCCGCACCGCCCCGCCTGTGTCCGACCATCGCCATCGCAAGGTCGATAAAGAAGCGGCCGCCGCCGGAACTCACCAGGAGCTGACCGAAGAAGATGAAGATCAGGACGACCTCCACCGATATCTTGAGCGGCAGGCCAAGCGCCGCGCCGGAATCGAGCCCGAGATCGGTCGCCAGCGCGTCCCAGTGGACGGTAAGCCCCTTCAGGTCCCCGGTGATCTGATCGGCGAACATCGCATAGGCCATGAAGAACACGACGACGCCGAAGAACGCATGTCCCGATGTCCGCCGCACCGCCTCCATCGACAGCGCGACCGTGATACAGCCGATCGCGAGCGCCTCGAACGTCCTGTCTCCATACTCCTCCGACAGGCGTTCGTAATCGAACATGACCCAGGCCATGGTCAGGAGCCCGACGACCGCGCAGACCCAGTCGTAGAGCGGCGGCCGGCCTTTCTCGGTCCTGCGCACGCGATAGCGCAGGAAGACGATGAAGAACGACAGACCCCAGGCGGCAGCGAGAAGCTGCTGGCCGAAGAAAGTCAGGTCGAACCAGCGCTGCGCCTCGATCGCCCACAGAACGCCGAGCGTAACCATGATGCCGCCGGCCACGCGTGTCGCGCGGTCGACGAACACCCCTTCCGGCGGAGCGACGGATGCTTCAGCGGGTTCTGTCATGACGGCCTCCCGGAACGGCGCCGGTTTCCCGGCGCCGCCCTGCGGGAAACGACTACATCACGCCCATTTCCTTGTACGCCTTCACCGCGCCCGGATGGTACGGAACGATCGTGTTCTTGTAGAACATCCTCTTGGCGTTAAAGCCGTTGAAGGCACCATGGGATTTGACGAGATCCGTCTTGTTGGCGGCCATCGTCTTGATGATGTTGTAGACGACATCGGCCGGAACGTGAGCACCGACCGTCAGGAAAAACGGATAGGTCATCACCTTGGTCGGACCGACGATGCCGGGCGTCCGCTTGTTGGGCTTCATGGTGGTGACGTAGGTCTCCGGATACCATTTATGCATGCCGGCGACCGCTTCGGGCGAGTCGCTGATCGACAGGAAGCGCAGCCCTCCGCGCGACCGCAGCATGGCGTGCTGCTTTTTCGACGCCGCGGTTCCCGGCACGATGATCGCGATATCCAGCTTGCCGCGCGCCATGTCGTCGCCGGACGGCGTGTAACGCGAATAGGGCGTGTTGACCATGTCTTCCTGGGTCAGGCCGCAGGTAGCGAGCAGCGCCGACTGGGTAAGTTGCAGGATCGTCTGGGCGGTGAATTTGTGTCCCATCCGCTTGCCCTTGGCGTCGCAGATCGTCTTGATCGGCGAATCGTTGGGCACCGCCAGCGTGGACCTCAACGGGAACATCACGCCGACCATGCGGAAGTTGGGCATTTTGCCCTTTTTGTCGAACGTCCCGGTGCCGGTATAGGCGAAGCGGGACTCGGCCGCATTGTTGATGCCGAAATCGACCGCGCCCGAATTCATCTGCGGCACGATGGAGAACGATCCCCCGCCCGGACGAACGCGCATTTTGACGCCGCCCTTGAGATTCATCAGTTTCGAAATCGCCGTGCCGGAGCTGTAGGCGAGCGACCCCTGCTTGTTGGTGCCGATGGAATAGACTTTCTGCGCGTGTGCCGGCAACGAGAGCGCCGCCGAGGCGGCTGCCGCCAGAACGAGGCCTGAAAATTTCATAACGAATCTCTCCCTTGGTTGGTTCGTTTGGTTGGTTCGTTTCAAACGGGCGGCGGGACTTTACACGCCCGCCATCCGGGGTCAACGCGGCATCGATTGAGGCGTCAGGCGACCTCGACGCGCTCGCCGGGCGCCGTCTGGTAGAGCGCCCAGGTCCGGTCCAGCGCGTCGAGACAGTCCTGGTCCCAGTCCTTTTTGGGCCACGGATCGACACCCCAGTGGCCTTCCGTATCGCGACCGCGCAGCACCATGGCGGATGCGCCCGGAAACTTGGTCTCTCGGACGTTGGGCGCGATGTAATGGATCGAAAGTCCGATCCGCCGGTCCCCCGTCCGGTTGGGCTCGGACGCGTGAACCGTGTCTTCCTTGTGGAACGAATACTGCCCCGCCTTCAGCGGAACGGGCACGGCCTTTTCCTCCTCGATGCCGAGGATCGTCTGTCCGCGCGACAGCAGGTTATCGGCCGCCCTGAACTCCGCATGATCGTAGACGCCCTTGTTGTGGCTTCCCGGAATGAACTTCATGCAGCCCGCTTCCAGCGAAGCTTCGGATATCGCGACCCACGCGGTCAGCGTATTGGGCGGCTCCAGCCCGTAATAGGTGGAATCCTGATGCCAGGAAACGAAACCAGGATCGTTGGCCTCCTTCTGAAAAAAGCTAGAGCCCCAGCACAGGATATTCGGACCGATGATGTCCTCGACCGCGTCGAGCAGCCGGGGGTGCGAGATCACGTCGCACAGAAACGGAAACGGCAGATGCGCCTTGATCTTGCAGCGTTTCTGGATCTGATCGCCCATGACGCTTTCGACCTCCTCGATGCGATCGCGCAGCGCGCGCGCCTCGGCCGCGGTATACAGGTCGAACGGCCCCGCAAAACCGTCCCGGTTATAGGCATCGACCTGTTCCTGCTTCATGATCTTCGGCATTGCGACAATACTCCCGCTTCCTGTGTCGGCTGACGGTAAAATCTGGGTCGTTCGCGGTCAATCCGTTCGTGAAGCCCCCGCATGTTAGAATAATTCGTGCCATCGACGGTTTACGAGACTAGGGCGTTAGCCTATGAAATGCGTTCGCAATCAATTGCACAGGAAAGTAGAGTGGTTGAACGTATCGACCGTACGCCAACGGCATTTGGCGATCTGAGGGGCTGGATCGACGCCCTGCGCCAGGAAGGCGAACTTCTCGAAATCAATTCCGAGGTGGACTGGGACGTCGAGCTCGGCACCATTGTCAGGATGGGCCAGGGCACGGGTCACGGTCCCGCTTTCCTGTTCAACAACATCAAGGACTATAACGGTCCCGACGCCGTATCGGGACAGGTGTTCACCGGCGGACAGGGCAGCTATTCGCGCCTTTCGATGATGTTCGGCCTGCCGCGGGAGACCCCTGCGCGCGACCTCGTCCGCATCTGCCGCTATATATTCTCCGACCGCATAGAGCCGGTGACTGTCGGGACCGGCCCGGTGAAGGAAAATATCGTCAAGGGCGACGATATCGACCTTCTGAAATTCCCGGTGCCGAAATGGAATCGCGGCGACGGCGGACGATACATCAATACCTACGCCGGCTGCGTCACGCGCGATCCGGATTCGGACGTTCACAATATCGGCACATACCGCGGCATGGTGCTGGACAAGGACCATATCGGCGTCCTGCTGTGGCGCGCCCAGGGCTGGGGCAATCACTACGCCAAGCACATGGAGCGCGGCGACGCCATGCCGGTCGCTTTCATCATCGGCTGGGAACCGTCGCTCGGCTTTACCTCCGGCGCGCCGATTCCCCGATCGATCTCGGAATACGACGTCATGGGCGCGATCCGGGGCGAACCGGTCGAGCTGGTCGATTGCGAAACCGTGCCGCTGAAAGTTCCCGCCTCCGCGGAAATCGTGATCGAGGGCTGGATTTCGACCGACCCGTCCACCTTCCGGGAAGAAGGCCCCTATGCCGAGTTCACCGGCTATTACGCGCCGGAGCGGTCGCGCAAGCATGTGGCGGAGATAACCTGCATCACCCACCGCAATCGGCCGATCCTGCGCGGCACCATCGAAGGCGCGATACCCGGATCATTCGGCGAAAACCCGGTGATGAGCGCGATCCACCGTTCGGCTACCGCCTGGAACGCGCTGGAATCGGCCGGCGTTCCCGGCGTGACCGACGTGTTCGGCCAGCCGATCCAGGCGGGCATCAACACGGTGGTATCGATCCACCAGACCTATCGCGGACAGGCGAAACAGGTCGCTGCCGCCCTGTGGGGCAATTCGGCGAGCCATGTTCGCTACAAGCATGTGACCGTGGTCGATGACGACATCGACGTCCACGACTATGCCGCCGTCGACTGGGCCATGGCCTGGCGCTTCAATGCCGGCGAAGGCGATCTCGTTGTGTTCCCGGAAAACTGGGGCGCGGGGCTCGACCCCAGCGTGCGCACGCGCGATTCCAACGTCCATCTGTTCGGCACCGGCAAGTGGCACCGCGTCCTGATGGACTGCACCATCAATCTCGATTACGAGCTGAACGAGGACGGACGGCGCTACCCGCCGACGGTTCATCCGCTTCCCGACGATTCGGCGGTGGTCCGCAATCGCTGGGAAGAGCTCGGGCTCGACAAGTGGGGCGAGCCGCCGGAGGATCCGCCGGTACGAATCTGAATCGACGCCGGAGACGGCAACCGGACCGCAGGTTGACCGGCGAACGGCTCCTGATTATCAACGCCATACGCTACCGTATGGAAACATGTGACAGGGTTGACCATGGCAAACGACAGCGACATCGACGCCTTTGGCGGGGTTTCCAACAGGCTTCAGCCGCGCGCCTTCGGCGACATGCGCGAATGGATCGAAGCCCTTCGTCAGGAAGAGGAAATCCAGGAAATCGACGTCGAGGTCGACTGGGACTGCGAAATCGGCACGATCGCCCGCAAGGCGTTCGGCGTCGGCCACGGGCCGGCCGTCCTGTTCAAGAACATCAAGGGCTACAAGGAAGAGGACGGCGCGCGCTGCAGCCAGCTCTTCACCGGCGCGATGTCGAACTATACGCGTCTCGCGATGACGCTCGGCCTGCCCAAGGACGCGCCCGCCCGCGACCTGATCCAGGCGACCCGCTACTACATGGGCCAGCGCGTGGCGCCCGTCGAGGTCGAAACCGGCCCGGTAAAGGAAAACATCGTCACCGGAGATGACATCGACCTGAACGAATTTCCCGTGCCGAAATGGCATCGCGAGGATGGCGGACGCTACATCAACACCTTCCAGGCCACGGTCACGATGGACCCCGACACCGGCGTCCACAATCTCGGCATCTATCGCGGCATGATCGGCCAGAAGGATACGTTGCCGGTCCTGCTGTGGCGCGCCCAGAACTGGGGCGTCCATTTCCAGAAATGGGCGGAACGCGGCATGAAGATGCCGGTCGCCCACGTCTATGGCTGGGAGCCGTCCCTGCCTTTCTGCGCGTCGGCGCCGGTGCCGACCGGGGTTTCGGAATACGAGGTGATGGGCGCGATCCGCGGCAAGCCGGTCGAGCTGGTCAAGTGCGAGACCTGCGACATCATGGTGCCGGCAAGCGCCGAGCTGGTCATCGAGGGCTATATCGATCCCGACCCGGCAACCTTCGAGATGGAAGGTCCGTTCGGCGAATATCCCGGCTATTTCGGCGGCGATGCCGGCCCGAAGCACGTTACCAAGGTGACGGCCATCACCCACCGCAACAAGCCGGTCTTCCAGGGAACGCTCGAAGGCACGCTGCCCAAGATGCTGAACGAGAACAGCGTCATGTCATCGGTCCAGCGCGCCGGCGTCGCGTGGAACGTGCTGGAGCGCGCGGGCGTGCCGGGCGTGACCGACGTTCACTGCTCGCCCGCCAATAACGGGACCACCCTGTTCATCCAGCTGCACCAGACCTATCGCGGGCAGGCCAAGCAGGCCGCCGCCGCCATCTGGGGCTCCAACTCGGCGCATCTGCGCTACAAGCATATCTGGGTGGTCGACGAGGACATCGACATTCGCGATTACGCCGCGGTCGACTGGGCGTTCGCCTATCGGGTCAACGCTGCCGAGAACGACATCGTGTTCTTCCCCGGCACGTTCGGCTCGCTGCTGGATCCCTCGACCCGGCTCAAGGACCGCGATCCGCTGCTCTACGGTACCGGCAAGTGGTGCCGCGTGCTGATCGACGCCACCATCAACCTCGATTTCGAACCCGAGGAACAGTACGGCGGCAATCGCTACCCGCCGACCGTCGCGCCGCACAAGGAAGACATGGACAAGGTCAACGCGCGGTGGAAGGAATACGGCTTCAAGGACGACTGACCCTTCCCGGTTTCCGGCCGTATTGTCGTCGCTTCGTCAGCTTTTGAGCGCCCGGCAGGCATCGTCGGTGCTCGTCAGGTCCTTCGTAAATTCCGAAGGCGTCCGGCCGACCCGAAGGGCGAGTTCCTGCAGGGATTTCTCGGGGAACATCCTCAGCATTTCGCGGCGCAGCGGCATCTGCAACGCCCCCAGGCCGCGGCCGAGATTTCCGGCCTGCCGTGTCCCGTTCAGCAACGTCTGGAGTACCCGTGCCTGGACCCTGGGAACGTTGTTGCAGAAGGCGCTCAGCGCGTCCCCGCCCTGAACGCGGATTGTCATCAGAACGGGTACGGCCCCGCCCCGCCCGCGCCAGTCCTGTATATAGCTGAACACAGACAGTCGGTGCAGATCCTTGTCTCCCGCCGCAGCCTTGGCCGCCTTCGCTCCGCTTTCGCCGGCCGCGGCCGACGCCGCGGCAAGGGCAACCGCCATCCCCGTCAGATGACCGAAAAATCCCCTCATCGTTCCTTTTCCTGCCTGTTATCCGGTAGCCGGAACTATGCGACTCAACGCCTGAACAATGGGTAAATACCCGGCGTAAACAGGGGGTTACTATCCACAGGGTTCGGAGAAAGAAGCTGGAATCCGGTCTTTTCGCCTAGCGCCGCGCCTGGAAGAATTCCCGCAGCATGGTAGCGGCCCGCACCTCGTCGATACCGCCGTAGCAGTCGGGCCGGTGATGGCAGGTGGGCTGCTCGAAGAAACGCGGGCCGTGCTCGACCGCGCCGCCCTTGGCGTCGAGCGCGCCGAAATAGAGCCGGCGGATGCGCGCGAAGGAAATCGCCGCGGCGCACATCGCGCACGGCTCCAGCGTGACATAGAGATCGCAGCCCAGCAGCCGCGCCCCGCCGTACTTTCGGGCCGCCTCGCGCAGCACCAGCATTTCGGCATGCGCGGTCGCATCGCGAAGCTCTTCGGTGCGGTTACCGTCGGCGGCAAGGATTTCACCGGTCTCGCTGTCAACCACCAGCGCACCGACCGGCACCTCGTCCCTCAGCGCCGCCTCGCTGGCTTCGTCCAGCGCGATCTGCATGTAGGACTGCGCCCGGGACATGGCCGGCCGGCCTTTACTTCTTCTTCATGGGGGGCATTTCGGCAAGCAGCTGTCCGTACCCCTCGCGCGGCTCGTGGATCGACAGGCGTTTCTGGAACTCCCACACGCGCGACGGGACCGGATGCACCACCGGGATGCCGAGATCCTGTTCGAGCAGCGAAATCACGTCCAGCACCTTCCAGCCGGTTCCCAGCATGTAGATGCCCTGCGCCTTCGGGTTCTTCAGGACGAGTTCCTTGATGAAGGCATAGACCTGGTGCGAGGACAGGTTCTGCGCCTGGTTGAAATCGACATCCATGCCCTGGAAATCCAGCACGTCGAACCCGGCGGCGGTGAAATAGTCAGCGAAGGTCCGGTTGATCTCCCCCCGGAAATAGCTGGCTCCGACCATGCGCTTGACGCCGAGCGCGCGAAGCGCGGCGATGTGGTTGGTGCCGGAGGTAAAGACCGGCACCTTGTGTTTGCGTTCCCACGATTTGATCTTCTTCGCCTCGCCGTCGAGCCCCATCACCATGAAGGGCGGCGCGCCCTCTGGATGGATCACGTCGCATCCCTGTTCCGCCAGGATCGCGACCTTTCTGTCGTAATCCTCCATGACTTCCTTGAATTCGGTGCGGTCGCCGCGGCGAATGTCGTTGAACAGCGGTATGACGCCGATGCCCTCGGGCAGCAGGCGGATCATGTCTTCCAGGCCGCCCGGCCGCATGGTGGGTTTGATGATTCCGACGATGCCGCGCCAGCTTGAAAAGGCCATCCGATCCTCCCTGATATCCGGTTTTTCGAAATACGCTTGTGGTCCGATTGTGCTGCGCGGGCCCCTCACGCGCAAGCGCTGCCCTTTGCAAAGGAGAAACGGATTGCATAGTCTGGCCTCAGGGTCCCGGCAGAGGGAAAGCGACCCGCTCGACAAGGAGACATTCATGACAAAAAGACTGACAACCGTTGTTGCCGCCGCGCTCGCCGCGACTGTCTTCGCCGGTCCCGCCAGCGCCGACGCGGTTTCGGAATTTTACAAGAACAGCCCGATCCGTTTCATCATCGGCGCGGGATCCGGCGGCGGGTACGATCTGTATTCGCGCACGCTCGCCCGCCACATGGCGAAATACATCCCCGGCAAACCGCAGATCCTGATCGTCAACATGCCGGGCGCCGGCGGCGTCAAGGCATCCAACTACGTCTACAACGCCGCGCCTAAGAACGGTTCGACCCTGCTGATGCCGTTCTGGACCCATCCCCTGTTCCAGATGATCCGCCCGCGCGGCATCAAGTTCGACATGAGCAAGATGCACTGGATCGGCAACATGGCCGAGCTCAACAGCGCGGTGACCGTGATGTCCAAAATCGCGACCAAATGGCAGGACGCGACCAGGAAAGAGGTCGTCATCGCGGCGTCGGGCAAGGGATCCGAAACCTATATCTACCCGACACTGATGAACTCGCTGCTTGGAACGAAATTCAAGATCGTCCTCGGCTATGTCGGCACCCGCAAGATGACCCTCGCCATGGAGAAGGGCGAGGCCGACGGCCGCGGCGGTTCGTGGCAGAGCTGGAACACGATCAAGCCCGAATGGATTGCGGACAAGACCATCACCGTGCTGGCCCAGGCGGGGCTGCGGCGGCTTGATGCGCTCAAGGACGTTCCGCTCATCCATGAGCTGGTGAAGCCCGAGGATGTTGCCGTCGCCAAGCTGATCTCCGCGCCCGTCACGATGGCCCGGATCGTCGGGTTCCCGCCCGGCGCGTCCAAGGCCCAGGTCGCCGCGCTCCGCAAGGCGTTCGACGCAACGATGAAGGATGCCGATTTCCTCGCCGACGCCAGGAAACGCAAGATGGACCTTGCGCCGCTCACGGGCGCCGAGGTCCAGGCGAATATCGACGACGTGATGAAGACCCCGAAGGAGATCCTGCAGCGGGCGTCGAAGGTTCTGAAGTACTGATAATTCGGATATTCCAATCGAGGAGAAAGACATGACCTACCGTTTCATCAAACCGGGCCTAGCCGCCGCGGCCGCAATCGCGGCGATCGCCGGGGCTGCGCCGGCGAATGCCATGTTCGAAGGCAAGACCATCACAGTGGTGGTACCGTCGGGCAGCGGCGGAACGTTTCACCTGTACGGCCAGCTCGTACAACGCCATATCGGCAAGCACCTGCCCGGCAAGCCGAGCGTGGTGGTGCAGAACCGTCCCGGCGCGGGCGGCGTGAAGGCGGCGAACTTCATGGCGCAGGCTGCGCCGAAGGACGGCACCGTGCTCGCCGAAATCAATCCGGGCTCGGTCATCATTCCGCTGATGCGCAAGGTTCGTTTCGATCCGCGCACGCTCAACTGGCTCGGCACGGTTTCCGTCCGGACCTACACGCTGGCGGTCTGGCATGACGTTGCCGCCGACACGATCGAAAATCACAAGAAGACCGAAGTGATCATGGGTGCCTCGGGCGTCGGCTCGATCAACTACCAGCTGCCGACCTTCCTCAACGCCGTGGTCGGCACCAAGTACAAGCTGATCAAGGGCTACAAGGGCGGCGGCGCCATCAACCTCGCGATGGAACGCGGCGAGGTGCAGGGTCGCGGCAATTTCTATTCGGGCTATCTCGGCGCCAAGCCGCACTGGATTCGCGACAAGAAGGTCAAGCTCTACGCGACCATCGGCCCGGTCCGTCCGGAAGTGGCAAACGTGCCGAAACTGCGCGACATCGTGAAAGGCGACATGAACAGCAAGATGCTGGGCCTGCTCGAAGTCGGCTTCAATATCGGCCAGGCCTTCTATCTGCCGCCCGGCACCTCCAAGGCGGTCGTCAGCGCCATGCGCAAGGCTTTCACCGACATGCTGAACGACAAGGAAATGCTGGCGGAGGCCGCCAAGCGCAAGGTGCCGGTCGATTCCCGCACCTGGCAGGACAACGAGAAAGTCGTCAAGGCGGCGTTCAATGTCGACAAGGCGGTCGCCAAGAAACTCGCCGGCATTCTCGGCTTCGACAAGAGCAAAAAGAAGTAGGTCTGCCTGTCGCCGGAAGATACGGGCGTCCGCCACAAGCGGGCGCCCATTTCTTTTCTGAATGCTATCGGGAGATCGCGGCCTTCCACTCGGCTTCCAGAACCTTCAATCCTTTTCCGTACACCCCTTCCCACCGGTCGGGATCGCCCGCGAACCGCTGCCAGGATTCGAGCGGCGTCAACGCATAGAGCCTGCGGAATTTATCCATCCCGTACTTTTCGATGAGGAAACGGACAAACGATCCGGCGACGAGATAGGCCTCGTTCTGCTCGAAACCCTCGGGCGTGAGACGGTTCGGCGTCTCCAGCGCGTCGAAGACCGAGAGATCGGTTTTCTCCGCCAGATCGCGGGCAGCATCGTGGAGATCGCGGCCGAAATTCGGATAAGCCTCAGCGCCCTTCAGATGGGCGTGCGCGTGGGTCGCCAGCCCCTCGGCCAGCATCCGGTTGGCGTTGGGCGCGAATACATGCGTCATCTCGTGCATGATCGCGGGATTTCCCCGGTTGCGGGCCCTGAAAATCATGTGGCCGCGATTGCCGCGCCATGCAGGCACAAGCGCCATCGAGGGACCGAAATCGTCCTTCACCTCGATGCTGAACGGTCCTTTGAAATCCGCTCCCCACCAGTTACAGACGGCGTCGAGCGCGCGTCGCAGCTTCGCCTCCATCTCTGCGACCTCCCCGCCGGAGAGGCTCGGCGCGTCGATGCTCATCTTCGCGCCCGCGCACGGGCTGTTCGCGACTGCCGGTACGGATGGAAACAGCATGACGATCGATAGAACGGCGGCTGAAAATCTCATCGGAATCTCCAGACAGTAGCAGGCCCAGTAGAACTCAACGGACGAAAGGCGTTCGATCCGTCGCAATTATCCTGCCGCTTCATCGGCGCGATTACGATAGAATGCCGCCATGTCCCGTCCCCTCATCGGCATAACCCTCGATTCCGAACAGCCCGGCGGATATTCGAAATTCCCCTGGTATGCGGTGCGCGAGAACTATTGCGGCGCGGTCGCCGCGGCGGGCGGCCTGCCCCTGCCCCTGCCGCACGAGCCGGAGCTGGCGGAAAACTATCTGGACCGGATCGACGGGCTCATCGTCACAGGCGGCGCGTTCGACGTTGACCCGGCGCTGTTCGGAGACACGAGCCGGCACGCGACCGTCGTCACCAAGGACCGGCGCACCGCCTTCGAGCTGGCCGTTACGCGCGGCGCGATAGATCGGGACATGCCTGTGCTCGGCATCTGCGGCGGAGAACAGCTCCTCAATGTCGTCCTCGGCGGCACGCTGATACAACATATCCCCGACGCAGTCGAAAACGCCCTCGCCCACGAACAGCCCAACCCGCGCAACGAGCCGGGACACGATGTCGCCGTAACGCCCGGCACCCTGCTCGCCCGGATCACCGGCGCGGCGACCATGTCGGTCAACAGCGCGCACCATCAGGCTGTCCGCGCTGTCGGAGAGAATGTCGTGGTGAATGCCGTGGCGCCGGACGGCGTCATTGAGGGCATCGAGCTCCCCGGCAGGCAATTCTGTCTGGGCGTCCAGTGGCACCCGGAATTTTCCATCGATCCCGGCGACGCGCTCATATTCGAATCCTTTATAGAGGCGGCCTCCAACCGATGAACGACGTTACGGAAAAGGGCGAGCGCATCGCCAAACGCCTGTCGCGCGCCGGTATCTGCTCGCGTCGCGAGGCGGAGCGCTGGATCGCCGACGGACGCGTAAAGATCGACGGCAAGACCGTTACGACGCCGGCCACGCTGGTCACCGACGCGAGCCGCATCGTCGTCGACGGCAAGGCCGTCGCGGCGCCGGACCGTACGCGACTCTGGCGGTTTCACAAACCGGACGGGCTGGTATGCAGCACATCCGATCCGGAAGGGCGCCCGACCGTATTCGAGAAGCTGCCGCCGGACATGCCCCGGGTCATGTCGGTCGGTCGCCTCGACATTCGGTCCGAAGGTCTGCTGCTGCTGACCAATGACGGCGACCTCGCGCGCCGGCTGGAGCTGCCCTCGACCGGCTGGACGCGGCGCTACCGTGTGCGGATTTTCGGCAATCCGGACGACGCCGCGCTCGCCGAGCTGGCCAACGGCGTGACGGTGGAGGGCATCCGTTACGGCCCCATCCAGGCCCGGCTGGATTCTTCGCGCGGCGACAACAGCTGGCTCAGCGTATCGCTGCAGGAGGGGAGGAACCGGGAAATCCGCCGCGTCATGGAGCATTTCGGTTACCGGGTGAACCGGCTGATCCGTACAGGGTACGGCCCTTTCCAGCTCGGCAAGCTGGAACGCGGCGAGGTCGAGGAAGTCAGGGCGAAGGTGGTCGCGGAGCAGACCGGCGGCGCAGCCAAACCGCGACTGCTGCCGAAGAAACCGGCCCGGAAACCGTTCAAGGCGCCGACAAAGGGCCCGAAACAGGGAAAAAATGCGGATCGTCGGCGGCACCCATAGCGGGCGAACGATCCTCGCGCCGGAAGGACGGGGGCTGCGGCCGACCGCCGACCGGGTGCGCGAGTCCGTGTTCAATATCCTGACCCAGGGCGGCGCGAAACTCGGCGGCCGCGACTGGGTTTCGGGCGCGCGCGTCCTCGACGGGTTCGCCGGAACCGGCGCGCTGGGGCTCGAGGCTGCGTCGCGCGGCGCGAATCATGTCACGCTGATGGAACGCGATATCGAGGCGCTGGAATGCTGTCGTGCCAACATCGCGGCACTCCGGGAACAAGGGCGGGTCGCGGCGCTCGCGGGAGACTGCCTGAATCCGGTCCGCGCAGCAGAGCCCTGTTCGCTGCTCCTGCTCGACCCGCCCTACCGGTCCGGCGATGCCGAGCCTGCGCTTGTCGCGCTGGCGAAAGCGGGCTGGATCGCCGACGGCGCCATCTGCGTCGTGGAGCTGGCGGCGAAGGAAGCGTTCGCCGCGCCGGAAGGATTCGAGACGCTCGACGAGCGCCGCTACGGCGCGGCGCGGGTCGTTTTCCTCGGCTTCGGAGCGGCCTGACGGTTATTCCGCGGCCGACGCCGTGCCCGCCTTTCCAAGCAGCCCGATCACCTCGTCGGTCGTCATGATGTCGGCGAAATGAGTGAACATCGCGCCGAGCGAGGCGTTATGCGCGTCGTCCGAACGCGTAGCGGTGCCGTCGGACACGACAATATTCTCGAAATCCAGCATGAAGGCGTCGCGGGCCGTCGATTCCACGCAGACATCGGTGGCGACGCCGGTCATCACCAGCCGGTCGACGCCGCACGCCCTGAGCCGGTCCTCGATATCGGAGGCGCCGCGGATAAAGGCGCTGAACCGCGTCTTGACGACATGCTCGTCGCCGTCCCGGACATCCATCCCGTCCCACACGGCGGACGCCTCGTGCGCCTCGCTCAGATGCGCCATCACCATCGCCACATCGTCGGGATTCAAATAATGCATATAGGACGACCAGTCCTTCGATGAGCCTTCGTAAATCGCCCGGATCCACCAGACGGACGACCCTGCGGCGCGCATCGCGGCCGCGAGACGGTTGATGTTCGGGGCAAGCGACGCGGTCGTCGGCGAAAACGCCGGCATGCCGTCGAGACACCAGAAATTCTGCATGTCGATGACCAGCAGCGCCGTCCGAGCCGGATGGAGGCCGTCATAGGCGTGCAGCTTGCCGCGTCGCCGCATGACATGGTCGATACTCGCCTGCGGCAGTGAAATCCTGTGCATTCTTCCCTCCCCGTCACCGTCGGCCGAACAGCTTTTCGATGTCTTCCAGCCGCAGCTCGACATAGGTCGGGCGGCCGTGATTGCATTGTCCGCTGTTGGGAGTCTGCTCCATCTGGCGCAGCAGCGCATCCATTTCGGCCGCGTTGAGGCGGCGTCCGGCGCGCACGCTGCCATGACACGCCATGGTGCCGCAGACCTCCTCCAGCCGTTCCCTGAGGGTCAGCCCCTCCCCCATTTCGGCAAGATCGTCGGCAAGATCGCGGATCAGCCCGGCGACATCGGTCGCGCCAAGCAGTGCCGGAACCTCGCGAACCACAATCGCCCCGGGACCGAACGATTCGATCGCGAGCCCCATCTCGTCGAATTCAGCGGCGCGAGCCAGCACACGCTCGCAGGCGGCTTCATCCATTTCCACCACTTCCGGGAGCAGCAGCCCCTGCCGCTTGACCGCCCCTTCCGCCATCGCCTCTTTCATCCGTTCGAGGACCAGCCGCTCGTGCGCGGCGTGCTGGTCGACGATGACGATGCCGTTCTCGGTCTGGGCGACGATATAGGTCTCGTGCAGCTGCGCCCGCGCCGCGCCAAGCGGGTGGCTGCTAGCGGGCTCCGACGGTTCCGCGACCGCGTAGGGCTCGGTCTCTTCGGCCAGCCCACCGGACGGCTCGACCCGGGCGGAGGGAGATTCGAGCCCCGGAATGGGCGCGTAATAGTCGGCAAGCGCTGCCGCACGAGGCGCGGATGCGGCATAAGGCCGCTGCCCTCCGACAGGAAGCCCGCTGCCGGGCCGGAACGCGCCCAGCGTCTGGGACGCCACCGTGGTCGAGGCCCGGTGACCGGCTTCGGCCAGCGCGTGGCGCAGCGCGCCGACGATCAGCCCGCGCACCTGACCCGCGTCGCGGAACCGGACTTCCGTTTTCATCGGATGGACGTTCACGTCGACTGCCCTTGGCGACAGTTCGAGATAGAGCGCCACCATCGGGTGCCGGTTGCGCGCCAGCAGATCCTGGTAGGCGCCGCGCACCGCGCCGGTCAGCAGAGGGTCGCGCACCGGACGGCCGTTGACGAAAAGATACTGCGATCTTGCATAGGCCTGGTTGAGCGTCGGCAGACCGGCATAGCCGGTCAGGCGCACGCCATCGCGCTCCGCATCGATGGGCAGCGCGTTTTCCGCGAACTCGCGCCCCATCACATCGGACAGCCGGCGCAGACGCGCATCGAGAAGATCGCCGCCCGTTTCCTCGAACCTCAGACGCCGGCCGCGTTCGTCCGATACCGAAAAGGCGATATCGGGACGCGCCATGGCGAGGCGTTTCACGACATCCAGGATATGGCCGGCTTCCGCACGATCCCCCTTGAGGAACTTGAGCCGCGCGGGCGTCGCAAAGAACAGGTCGCGGACTTCGATGCGCGTACCGCGCGCCAGAGAAGAAGGCCTGACGTCGCCCTTGCGGCCGCCCTCGACCGTAATTTCCCAGGCCTCGTCCGCGCCGCGCACGCGGCTTGCAATGGTCAGGCGCGCCACCGATCCGATCGACGGCAGGGCCTCTCCCCGGAATCCGAGCGATGCGATTTCCAGCAGATCGTCGTCGGGCAGTTTCGACGTCGCATGCCGCTCGACCGCCAGCGCGAGTTCGTCGGCGCTCATCCCGATCCCGTCATCGGCCACGACGATCGCGCCCCGCCCGCTGTCAGCCAGGGTCACGTCGATCCGGCGCGCATCGGCGTCGATGGCGTTTTCCACCAGCTCCTTGACGGCGGAAGCGGGCCGCTCGACCACCTCGCCGGCGGCGATCCGGTTGACGGTATTCTCCGGGAGCCGGCGGATCGTCATGCGCCCCCGCTTTCCGCCAGATACTGACGGGCAAGCACCTTACCCTCCTCGACCGCCGGCTGGTCGAACGGATCGACCCCCAGCAGATGCGCGGCGATGATCGTTTCCAGCATGAAATGCATGAACAGCGCGCCCATCGTCCGCTCGTCGAGCACCGGGAGCCTGATGATCCGAGTTGGACGCTGGTGACGGATCAGGGACTCGGCGGTCGCCCGCTGTTCGGCATCCATCAGGTCTCCGAGCGAGCGTCCTGCGAGATAGGCCAGATCTCTGTCGCGTGCGAGATCGGCGGGAAATGTTCCTCCCTTGCCCGCGACATCGAGCATGATGACGGTAAACATCTTGTCGCGCGGCCCGTCGAGATAGAGCTGGAGCTGGCTGTGCTGGTCCACCGTGCCGAGCGCGTTAACCGGCGTCGTGCCCTTGCCGTTCTTTCCAAGGCTTTCCGCCCAGAGCTGCCGGTACCACAGGCCGAAATCCGCCAGCCGGTCGACATAGGGCATCAGGACGGAGGTCGAAATTCCCCTGTTCTCCGCCAGCCCCACCGAGATCGCGGCGCCGATCGCCGGCGCGATGTCTTTCGCGGCGGCGCCGATCAGAACCGGCGCCAGCGCTTCAGCCGCCCCTTCGCGAACGGCGACCGCATCGAGCCCCGCGATCATCGCCGGCAGCAAGCCCGTCAGCGACAGCACCGAGTACCGGCCGCCGATCCCCGGGTCATGGTCGAGCACCGCTATTCCGTATTCGTCGCAGATCCGCCTCAGCGCGTTATCGCCCGGTTCGGCGATTGCGGTGAAACGACCTGTCGCATCCCGGCCGAGGGTCTCGATTACGGCCGCGAGGCAGAGCAGAAAAACGCTCATCGTCTCGGCGGTGGAGCCGGATTTGGACACGACCAGAAACCCGGTCCGCGCCAGATCGACAGCGGACAGCAGCCGGCCCAGCGAGTGCGGATCGATATTGTCAAAGAAATGCAGACGCGGCGCCTGAAGGTCGGTCGCCAGCTTGCACAGCGTCTGGCCGCCGAGGCTGGAGCCGCCGGTGCCGATCAGCACCACATCGCTAAACTGTTCCCGGTAGCGCGCCGCCAGCGGCTCCAGACTCCCCAGATCGTCCCGCGCCTCGGACAGTCGCAGAAAAGGCAACGAGCCGTCTTCATGCCCGGATTTCATCGCCGTCAGCGCTCCTTCGGCTTTCTTGAGCAAGGCATCGAAACGCGCGCGATCGAGCCCGTGTGCGCCGACCGCATCGGAGAAACAGGCATCGGTAATCTGGGCGTAGGGCATGACCGCCATCCTTTATCACGAGAGTACAGCGGCCCGGCGAATCGCCCAAAGCGGCCTGTGGATAAACGCACGCGCTCGACAGGGATCGGGAACAGGGGTAAGCAACGACAGTCTTCTCAGGGGGAACAGCGTGGATTTCTTGGTACTGGCGACGGTCGGCGTCGCCTTTCTTGTCGGCGGTCTCATCAAGGGTCTGATCGGCGTCGGGCTGCCGCTCACGGCGCTGACGCTGATGACCCAGATTATCGATCTTCGCGTCGCCATCCCGCTGCTGGTCGTTCCCATCGTCGCCACCAATTTTTTCCAGGCGATCCGGGGCGGACGCTTCCTTGAATTGCTGCGGCGCTACGCGCTTCTGCTGACCGCGACGTGCGCCAGCATTTTCCTCGGCGTCCATATCCTTTACCGGGTGGACGCCGCCTACCTGATGATCGCGCTCGGGCTGATCGTTACGGCCTATGCCCTGATAAACCTGCTTGCCGTGCAGATCCGGATCAAGGACGAGCCCGGCCCGATACTGACGACCTTCGCCGGATTCTGCGCAGGCATGACAGCGGGCACCACAGGCGTGATCGGCCCGCCCCTGATCATCTTTTTTCAGGCCATCGGCCTCGCCAAGAACATCTTCGTGCAGGCCATCGGCATCCAGTTTCTCATCGCCGGGCTGTTTCTGACCTTCGCACTCTGGCGCGAGGGCGGCTTTACGCTGTCGAACGCGCCCGTCTCCGCGATGGCGGTCCTCCCGGCCCTGCTCGGCATGTATCTCGGCGAACGGGTGCGCGGTTTCATCTCCGAGGACCGGTTCCGGACCGGTGTCTTCATCTTTCTGGTGATCGTCGGGCTGAACCTCGTCCGGAAGGCGCTTTTCTGACGTTTCCGCGCCCGTGCGAACGGATTGGAACGCGGAACCGCCTGTTATAGTCTTGCGCAGGGCACGGTTGCCCTTAACGCCCGAACCGGAGCACCGGTAATGCGAATGCGGTTTCAGGTATTGGTTACGCTGCTGCTCACCGCCGCAATCAGCGGCGGCTGGGTGTGGTTCGGCGGCTCCCAGGAAGCCGTGGGCTCCAAAGGCGGCAAATCCCTGCGCGGCGCCACCAGGGTCATCGTCGAGCCCGTCGTCCTGAAAGACGAGCGGCTGGTCGTCCGCGCCGTTGGAACCGGCGTTGCCCACAATTCTGCAGACCTTCACCCGTCGGTCGACGGCGAGGTCGTGGAAGTCCGCTTCCGGCCCGAACAGAGGGTCGAAAAGGGCCAGGTGCTGGTGCGCCTCGACGACGCCCACCAGCGTCTGGCGGTGCGCCTTGCAGAAGTTGCGCTGCGCAAGGCGAACCGGGACGCAGAAAGGCTTCGCAAGCTTGCGAAGTCGGGCCACGCCACGGGCACCAGCCTCGATGCCGCGCAGACCGCCCTCGAAACCGCCAGCGTCCGTTACGCCCAGGCCAAGGCCGATCTGGCGGACCGGGTTATCGTTGCGCCGTTTTCAGGCGTTATCGGCCTTACCGACATCAGCGTGGGCGACCGCGTAACGGATGGCAGCATGATCGCCACGCTCGACGAGCGGTCGACCCTGCTCGTCGATTTCCACCTGCCGGAAGATTACACGAGCCGGATACGGATCGGCGACTCGCTGAAAGTCCGGCCATCGACCGATCCCGAAAAGCGAATCACCGGCACCATCGCCGCGATGGACAGCCGGATACGGGAAACCACGAGGACGCTGCGCATAAGGGCCAAGATCCCCAACCCGGACAATTCGATGCGCCCCGGAACGTCATTCGAGGTCGAGTTCGCGTTTCGCGGCAATCCCTATCCGAGCGTCGCCGAAGTCTCGGTGCTGTGGAGCCGGGACGGCGCCTATCTGTGGCGCGCCAATTCGGGCAAGGCGGAAAAGATTTTCGTGAAGCTTGTCCGCCGCGACAAGGGCCGGATCCTGGTTGACGGTCCGCTGAAGACCGGCGACATGGTCGTCGTCGAAGGCGTCCAGGGACTCCGTGAAGGCCAGAAACTGGCTCCTGAAACGACCCGGGGCCGAAACGAAGACCCCGTCCGCAAGGAGGGACCGAAGTCATGAGCGGTCGCTTCAGCGACCTGCCGGACCTGTCGATCCGGCGGCCGACCCTGATCGTCGTCATCAACCTGCTGATCATGATCGCGGGCCTTTCCGCCCTGTTCGGGGTCGAGGTGCGGGAACTGCCCGATATCGACCGGCCGATCGTCATGGTGCGCGCCTTTTTCGACGGCGCGTCTCCCGAGACCATGGACGCCGAGGTGACCAGCGTGATCGAAGGCGCGGTGGCGCGCGTATCCGGCATCAAATCGATCAACTCGGCGAGCGAGGAAAACAACGCCCGCGTCCGCGCCGAATTCGGACCGACCGCCGACCTGGACGTCGCCGCGAACGACGTGCGCGAGGCCGTGTCCCGCATCCGGCGCAGGCTGCCGGAAGGCGTCGAGGACGTTACCGTCGTCAAGGCCGACACCGACGCGTCGCCCATCATCCGTCTCGCGCTGGTCAGCGACCGTCTGTCCCAGGAAGCCCTGACGCGCCTGGCCGAGGACGACGTAACCGCCGAGCTGTCCGCCATTCCCGGCGTCGCCACGGTCATTCTGTTCGGCAACCGCGAACAGGTGCTTCGTATCGTGGTGGAACCGATGCGGCTGGCGCGGTACGGGCTGTCGATCGACGATGTTGCGAAGGCACTGCGATCGACCAATCTCGACGTACCGGTCGGCAGCTTCAAATCGGACTATCAGCTTTTGCTGGTGCGCGCCAACGCCTCCGTGTGGCGTCCTGCCGATGTCGAGGCGATCGAACTCAGGGGCGATGTCCGGCTGGGCGATGTCGCGCGCGCCTATTACGGGCCGGCGCAGGCGGAGAGCTACAGCCTGCTGAACGGCAGGCGCGTCATCGGGCTGGGGATCATCCGCCGCGCCCAGTCCAACACCATCGCCATCTCGGACGCCGTCGACAAGGCGCTGGTCAAGCTCAACCGGCGGCTCGACGACGCGGAGGTCATCAAGGTCTCCGACGATGCCACCTTCATCCGCGGATCGGTGCGCGAGGTCGTGACCAGCCTTGCCATCGCCGTCGTCGTCGTGTTCGCGGTGATATACCTGTTCATGGGATCGCTGCGCGCGACGCTGGTCCCGGCGGCCGCCATCCCGGTGGCCCTGATCGGCACCATCGCGGCGATCTGGCTGATCGGGTATTCGATCAACATCCTGACGCTGCTGGCGCTGGTGCTGGCGACCGGCATGATCGTCGACGATGCGGTGGTGGTGATCGAGAACGTGCACCGCCACCGAACGCTCGGCCTCAAGCCTCTGGCAGCGGCGGTGGTGGGCACCCGGCAGGTCTTCTTCGCCGTCATCGCGACCTCCGCGACGCTAATTTCGGTGTTTCTGCCCATAGCCTTCCTTCCCTCGAACGCCGGCAAGCTGTTTACCGAGTTCGGCATCGTTCTCGCCATCGCGGTCGCGATCTCTTCCTTCGTCGCGCTGACGCTGTGCCCGTTTCTCGCTTCGCGCTTGCCGGTCGGGAAAAGCGTGGGAGGCGGGCCGCAGGCCGGCGGCCTGTTCGCGCTTGGCCGCTGGCTGCAGAGAATTTACGCGCGCTTTCTCGATTTCACCCTGTCCGCCCGTTTCCTGATGATCGGCGGCACGGCGGCGACCGCCGCCATCGCTGTCCTGCTCTACCCGACCATCACGGAGGAACTGCTGCCGCGCGAAGACCGCGGCTCGATCTATATCATGCTGCAGGGACCGGACGGCGTCGGTCTCGATTACATGGACAAGCAGTCGGCACAGGTGGAGGCGCTCCTCAAACCGCTGCAGGACAAGGGAGAAATCGGCAACGTAATGTCGATTGTCGGACGGTGGGATCCAAACCGTGTGTGGATCGTCGCGCCGCTTGCGCCGTGGTCCGAACGGACCCGCAGCCAGGAGGACATCGCCCGCGAGCTTCGCAAGCCATTGCGGCAGATCACCGGCGCGCATGTACGGATACGCCAGCCCAACAGCCTCAACCTGCGACGTTCGGGCGGGCGGCTGGAATTTGCGCTGACCGGGTCGAATTACAAGGACCTCGCCGCGGCGGCTGACAATTTCCGGGAAAAGATGCACGAACGACTGCCGCAGTTCGAGGACCCGGAGGTCGAGTTCCAGCAGACCCAGCCGCAAATCTCGATCAAGGTCGACCGGCGGCGCGCGGAAGACCTCGGCGTACCGGTCGAGGGCATTTCAAATACGCTGCGCGCGATGGTCGCGGGCTACAAGGTCGCCGAGCTCAACGTCAACGACCGGTCGATCCCGGTGATGCTGGAATCCGCTTCGGGCGCCATCGACGACCCGGGCGACCTGCGCAACCTGTTCGTCTCGACCGCCAAAGGCGAGCTTGTGCCCCTGTCGTCCTTCGTGACGCTGGAGGAAGTCGGCGTCGCCGCGGAACTCGACCGGACGGCGCAGAAACGGGCGGTCGAAATCGACACGCCGCTGCCGAACGGCTACCCGATGAGAAAGGCGATGGCCGAGGTGCAGGCGATTGCCGACGACACCCTTCCGCCGGGCATCGATCTGCGTTTCCTGCGCGAAGCCGCGACGCTGGAGGAAACATCGAACGAAGTCGCAATCACGTTCGGCATCGCGGTGCTCGTCGTTCTGCTGGTGCTGGCGGCGCAGTTCGAGAGCGTACTCAGCGCGATGGTCATCATCCTGACCGTCCCGTTCGGTCTCGCCGCCGCGATCTTTTCTCTCAAGCTGACCGGCGGCACCCTCAACATCTACAGCCAGATCGGACTGATCATGCTGGTCGGGCTGATGGCCAAGAACGGCATTCTGGTGGTGGAATTCGCCGATCAGCTGCGCGACCGGGGGCTGCCGGTCATGGAAGCGGTGCGCGAGGCCGCGATGACTCGCCTGCGGCCCGTGATCATGACCATGCTGTCGACGGTGTTCGGCGCCCTGCCGCTGATCCTCGGTTCGGGCCCCGGCGCGGAAGCGCGCGCCGCCATCGGCTGGATCGTGTTCGGCGGGCTCGGGATCGCGACCGTGTTCACCCTGGTGCTGATCCCGATCATCTACAGCCTGCTGGCGCCGCTGGCCCCTGCCCGCGCCCATGCGGGCATCCGGCTGGACCGCGAATTGCGGGAAGCGGAAGCCACCACCGATATCGCCGGCGCGCCGGAATCGGTCCGGAAACCGGTCCCGGCGGCGGGCGCGGCGGAGTAGCTACTTCGACTCATCCAGCCCTTCCGGCTTGCCGACCACGACGACGGTCAGCTTGCCGGGATTGAGCAGGCGTTTGGCGACGCGCCTGATATCGGCAACCGTCACCGCGTCGATCAGCTTCGCACGTCTGCCGATATAGTCGATGCCGAGCCGGCTGATCTGAACCGAGACCAGCAGTCGCGCGATCCGGCGGTTCGAATCGAGCCGCAGCGGAAACGAGCCGTTTATGTAGGTCTTGGCCGACGCAAGTTCTTCTTCGGTCACGCCCTTCTCCGCCATGCGCTGCCATTCGGCGCGGATGATCTTGAGCGATTCCGCGACCCGCGCGTTCGCGGTGCCGACTCCGCCCATATAGAGCGCGGCGTGCTCGAACGGGCTCAGATAGGAATAGACCGAATAGGCCAGGCCGCGCTTTTCGCGAACCTCCTCCATCAGGCGGCTCGAAAATCCGCCGCCGCCGAGGATCCGGTTCATGACATAGGCCGCGTACCAGTCCGGGTCGTCGCGCTTGATTCCCGCCTGCCCGAACAGGACGACGCTCTGCGGGACATCGTGCCTGACGACAATGATCTTGCCGAGGTTGGCGGGCGCGACTTCGGGGATCGCAGTCGCCGGCCGCGAAGAAGGCAACCGGCCGAACACCTCGTCGAGACGCCTGGCGAGCTCTTCAGCGGTGATGTCGCCGGCAACCCCGATCACCAGCCCCTTGCGCACGAAATGCCGGGAAGCGAAATCCTTCAGGTCGGCGACCGTAATCGCCTTGATGGTGTCGACGGTGCCGTCATTGGGACGGCCGTACGGATGTTCCGGAAAGACCGTGCTGTACCATTTCCGGGTCGCGATCGTATCCGGGTCTTCCTGGGACGCCCTGAGATTGACGACGAGCTGCGAGCGAATCCGCTCGACCGGTTCGGGATCGAAACGCGGGCTGTTGACCGCCAGCGCCAGCAGCCGGAAGGCTTCATCGCGATTGACGGAAAGCGTCCGCAGGTTGCCGCGAAAGGTTTCGGTATTCGCGCTGAAGCCGAGCTGTATGGAATTGTCCTCGAGCCGGCGCTGGAAAGACTGCGAATCCAGATCCCCGGCGCCCTCGTCCAGCAGGGCGGCCAGCATGCGGGCCCGTCCTTCCTTGCCCGCCGGATCCCGAGCCGCGCCCGATCGCCAGGCGAAGCTGAAGGAGATCACGGGAACCGAGCTGTCCTGGACCAGCCAGGCTTCGATCCCGCCCGCACTGACCACGCGCCTGATGTCCATCGCCTGTGCGTTCAGCGCAAAGACACAGACCAGCGCCGGCACAAGCGCCGACAGGTTGGAAAAAAAAGCCGATCGCCTCTTCATGGCTCAGCCCTCCTTTCTCTCGGCGGGAAGAAGCACGCTCGTCACCGCGCGGCGCGACCGCAGCAAGGCGCGCGCCGCCCGCTCGACCTCCTCGCGGGTTACCGCCGCAATTCGCTCGGGCCATGCCTCAACGTCTTTCACCGTACGGCCCGTCGTCAGCGCCCGACCGAACAGGTTGGGCGCGGCCCTGAGCGAATCCCTGGCATAGACGGCGCGGGCCACCATCGCCTTCTTGGCGCGCGCGACCTCTTCGTCGGTCACGCCGTCGCGCAACAGCTTTTCGATCTCGCGCTTCAGGGCCGCCTCGGCCTCCTCCAGCGTCTTGCCCGGGCGCGGCGAAATCGAGACGCCGAAACTGCCCATGTCGTAACTGTCCGCCGAATACCAGGCGCCGACGGACGCGGCGATGCCCTGTTTCACGACAAGTTCCCGATAAAGCCGCGTCGTCGCGCCTCCATCGATAATGCGCTCCAGGACCTGCAGCGCATACGCCTCATTCCCCTTCGCGGTGCGATAGCTCGGCGCAAGCCAGGTCCGCGACCAGCTCGGCTGCCGGACGCGCCGGCTGCGAAGCTCCACCTTTCTGTCGGCATGATGCGCGGGTTCGTCTACCCGGTCGCGGACGATATCGGGGCCCCGTTCAAGGACGCCGTAATATTTCTCGGCGAGCGGACGCAGTTCCCTGGCATCGACATCGCCCGCCACGACGAGGATCGCGTTATTGGGCGCGTAGTACTTCCGGTAAAACGCGAGCGCGTCCTCGGTGGTCAGGCGTTCGATCTCGTGTTTCCAGCCGATCACCGGATTGCGGTACGGGTGATTCAAGTAGAGCGCGGCGTTCGCCGCCTCGTAGAGCTGCGACCCCGGATCGTTATCGGTGCGCGAACGCCTTTCTTCGAGCACCACATCGCGTTCCGGCAGCACCTCCTTGTCCGTCAGGATCAGGTTGCGCATCCGGTCGGCTTCCATCCGCATGACAAGGTCCAGCCTGTCGCGTGCGACGATCTGGAAATACGCCGTGTAATCCTGGCTGGTGAAAGCGTTGTCGCGACCGCCGTTGCGCGCGACGATCTTGGAGAATTCGCCCGGCGGAATGGTCTTGGTTCCCTTGAACATCAGATGTTCGAGGAAATGCGCGATTCCCGATTTGCCGGCCGGCTCGTCGGCCGCGCCGACCCGGTACCACACCATGTGCGCGACCACCGGCGCACGCCGGTTGGTCACCACCACCACCTGCATGCCGTTCGCCAGGGTAAAGGTCTCGGGGTTGAAAACCGCCGCGCGAACGGGCGCGAATGAAAGGATGAAAATCGAAACGAACGCCGCGGCGCAGGCCGCAGACGTCCGTAAAACCGTCCAACCGGTCAGGCCGAACCCGCGCCTGGAATGCATCGCCGCAACCTCCTTCATCCTGGTCAGCCGATGACGACCGCATTCCGCCGGATAGCGCAAGCGGCCCAGACGGAAATATGGACCGGTTCCGGCCTAATGCAAGCGAATCCGCGCGGGATCGCGGTAAGTTGTTATTGCGGGTGCGGGCGGACGGGCGACGCTCAGAATATGCCTTCGAGCCAGCCCTTTTCCTTGCGCTCGATCACCGGAACTTCGCCCTTGTTGACCGGATCTCCCATCGCGCGGGCGCCGCGAATGCGGCGCGATTCCTTTTCAGGGTCGACAACGGTACCGGGTTCGGGAGGCGTCTGCCAGAACAGGAGCTTGCGGGTGAAGGTTTTCGACTCCTCCGCCAGCGCCGTGCTTTCGGAATTAATCGTCCGACGAATGGCGGGATCGGCATTTACGGCCCCCGCACGCGCCAGAATGGCAGCTTCGCCGGTGGAAAAACGACCGGATTTGACGGCGGCCTCCACCTTGTCCTGATCGCGCCCGGTGGTGTTGCGCAGCAGGATCGTGCGCGCCCGTTCCCTCGGATTGAGTTCCTGCGGTCTCTCGGCGCCGGGCTTCGGTGAACGAAGACCGAAATCGGGCGGAATGCTGAGAGGCGCGCGCGATACGACCTCGAACTCGTCCGGCACCTGCTTCTGCATGCCCGCGATGCTCTTCGCAGCTTCGCAGCCGGTCAGGGCGACCATGGCTGTCGCCGCAACGCACAGAATGATCGGTCGGAAATTCATCGCCCAGTTCCTCCAGCGTCTATTATGGCGTCTCGGAAGCCGATTTCAAGGAATCGAAGATCAACAGAACGACCCCGATGGAAATCGCGGAGTCCGCCACGTTGAACGCGGGCCAGTGCCAGTCGCCAACGTGGAAATCGAGAAAGTCCACGACGGCGCCATAGACGATGCGGTCGATGACATTTCCGACAGCGCCCCCGGCCACCAGGCCAAGCGCCAGCCCCAGAAGACGGGATTCGGCCGTTCGCATCCAGAGCAACAGCGCCGCGGTTATCAGAATCGCGAAAACCACCAGCGCCCACCTGGCCCAGTCAGGAGCCTCGTTGAAAATGCCGAAGCTGACGCCGCGGTTATAGACAAGCACAAGCGAAAAAAAATCCGCCAGAGGTATCCGCTGCGGCGGATTCATGACGACGGTCAAAATCCACCATTTGCTGAGCTGATCGAGGCCGATCGTCGCTATGGCGGCGAGACTGCCGACGGCGAATGGTGAGTGGATGGACATGGTTCCGGAGTCCGAAGCGGCTACTCTGCCGCGATGCCGGTATCCGCCACCGCGTCGGCGCAGCGATGGCAAAGCGCGTCATGCCCGTCGTCCGCTCCGACTTCGGGGAGAACCTTCCAGCACCTGGCGCATTTTTCGCCATCGGCCAGCGACACGACGACCGCGACGCCCGCCACGTCGTCGAGCCTGAAGGCCTCGGCCGGAGCGGGACCGTCCGCAAAGGCGGCAGCGGACGTGATGCAGAGATCGGCGAGATCGATATCCTTCAGGGCGGTGCGGTCGGTCTCGTTTTCGACGTGAATGGCCGCCGACGCCGCGAGGCTCGAGCCGATCCGTTTTTCCGCCCGTTCGATCTCGAGCGCGCCGGTTACGACGCGTCTGAGCGACCGGATGCGTTGCCATCTGGCGCCGAGAGCATCGTCTCGCCAGCCAGACGGAATTTCGGGGAACAGATGCAGGTGAACGCTTGTCGTGCCCGATTCGTCGGGGAAGCGGGTAAGCCAGGCTTCTTCGGCGGTAAAGCAGACGATGGGCGCGAGCCACTTCACGAGCGAGTCGAACAGGATGTTGAGCACCGTCCGCGCGGCGCGACGCGCCGGATCGTCGTCCCGGTCGCAGTAAAGCGTGTCCTTGCGGATGTCGAAATAGAACGACGACAGCTCGACGGCGCAGAAATTATGCAGCGCGGTAAACATCGCGTGGAAATCGTATTCGGCGCAGCTCCGGCGCACCAGCGCATCCAGCTCCGCCAGCCGGTGCAGGATAAACCGTTCGAGCTCCGGCATGTCGCCGGGCTCGATGCGTTCCGCTTCCGAGAACCCCGCCAGATTGCCGAGCAGGTAGCGCAGCGTGTTGCGCAGGCGCCGGTAGGCGTCGGCCTGGTGCTTGAGAATTTCCGGCCCGACTTTCAGGTCGTCCGAATAATCCGACGCCACCACCCAGATGCGCAGGATATCCGCGCCATACTGTTTCAGGACATCCTGCGGCGCGACCGTGTTGCCGAGCGATTTCGACATCTTCACGCCCTGTTCGGCGAGTACGAAGCCGTGGGTCAGAACGCCGTCATAGGGCGCGCGCCCGCGCGTGCCGCAGGATTCCAGCAGCGACGAATGGAACCAGCCGCGATGCTGGTCCGAGCCTTCGAGGTAGAGATCGGCCGGCCATTTCAAATCGTCGCGCTTTTCCAGCACGAAGCTATGGGTCGAGCCGGAATCGAACCAGACATCGAGAATGTCGCGAACCTGGTCGTACTCGCCCGCATCGTAATCGTTGCCGAGAAACCGTTCCTTGGCGTCCTCGGCAAACCAGGCGTCCGCGCCCTCTTCCTCGAAAGCGTCCGCAATGCGCGCGTTCACCGCCTCGTCCTTCAGCACTTCGCCGTCCGATTTACGGACGAACACGGAGATCGGCACGCCCCAGGCGCGCTGGCGCGACACCACCCAGTCGGGCCGGTCGGCGATCATGCCGCGCAGCCGCGCCCGGCCCTGCGGCGGATAGAAGGCGGTCTGTTCGATCGCGGCAAGCGCCCTCGACCGAAGCCCGTCCGCCCCCTGCCCGTCGCCCATCGAGATGAACCATTGCGGCGTGTTGCGGAAGATGACCGGCGTCTTCGACCGCCAGCTGTGCGGATACTGGTGCTTGAGCCGGCCGCGCGCGGCCAGGGCGCCCGCTTCGCGCAGCGCGGCGATGACGGCCTCATTGGCGCCGCCCTTCCTGCCGCGGTCGTCGATCACGCGCTCGCCGGCGAAACCGGGCGCTTCTTTCGTATAGGAACCGTCGGCGTCCACCGTGTAGGGGATACGCGTATCGATGCCGCGCGCCGTCAGCGCGCCCATGCTGTCCATCCATATCTCGAAGTCGTCGCGCCCGTGACTCGGCGCGGTATGGACAAAGCCCGTGCCGGTATCGTCGGTCACATGGTCGCCGTCGAGCAGCGGCACGGCGAAATTATAGCCACCCGACATCCCTACGAGTGGATGTCTCAGTGCGGCTACAGACAAAGTTTCAGAATCGACAGACTCAATTCGCCTGTATGACGTTACACGAGCAGCCTTAAACACATCTTCTGCAAGTGGGTCAGCTAGGATGTAGATTTCCCCCTTAGTCGCCCAATTGTCTTCAGGTGCATCTGTAACCTCATAAACCCCATAACTTATCCGAGACGAAAATGAGACCGCCCGGTTGCCAGGAATGGTCCAAGGCGTAGTCGTCCAAATAACGACCAGCGGATTACATCTTCCTACCAAACCGTTCCATTCAGCTTGATGAAGATCAATTTTGTCGCCGCTTCTTGTCACCATCTGAGACGGAAACTTCACCCAGATCTGATCCGATTCGTGGTCGTGATATTCGACCTCGGCTTCCGCCAGCGCGGTGCGCTCTACGACCGACCACATGACCGGTTTCGAGCCGAGATAGAGCTGGCCCGAACTCGCGAACTTCATCAGCTCGCGGGCGATCTGCGCCTCGGCGTCGAACGTCATGGTCAGATAGGGATTCTGCCAGTCGCCGATCACGCCGAGACGGCGGAATTCCCCGCTCTGCACGTCGACCCAGTGCTGGGCGAATTCGCGGCATTCGCGGCGGAATTCGTTGATCGGCACCTCGTCCTTGTTCTTGCCCGCCTCGCGGTAGTTTTCCTCGACTTTCCATTCGATCGGCAGGCCGTGACAGTCCCAGCCGGGCACGTAGTTGGCGTCCCGTCCCAGCATCTGCTGCGAGCGGTTGATGACGTCCTTGAGGATCTTGTTCAGCGCGTGGCCGATATGGAGATTGCCGTTGGCATAGGGCGGTCCGTCATGCAGGACGAACTTTTCCCGCCCGGTCGCGGCCTCGCGCTGCCGGCGGTAGAGATCCATCTTCTCCCACCGTTCGAGAATGCCCGGTTCGCGTTCGGGCAGCGAGCCCCGCATCGGAAATTCCGTCTTGGGAAGAAAAACCGTGGTTTTGTAATCGGTTGCCATTTGCCCGTCCCAGCGACTCTTTACGCCGCATTCACAGCGGCATCGGCGGGCGGCGCGTTGGCCGCCCCGGCGCCGATTCCGTCGAGCGCCGCCCGCGCGGCGCTGCAATCGTCCTGTATCTGCGCGCGGATCGCATCGATCCCGTCGAATTTCATCTCCGGCCGAACGAAATCCGCGAAGGCGACACGAAGCGTCCGCCCGTACAGGTCGCCCTCGAAATCGAATATGTTCGTCTCAACCGTCACGCCTTCGCCATCGAAGGTCGGTCGGCGGCCCACATTCACCACGCCGCGGCGCCAGTCGGTGCGATCGCCATCGACGATCCCGACCCATACGGCATAAACGCCCAGCAGCGGCATGATGTAATCGCCCGGGTTCACGTTCGCCGTCGGGAAACCGATCTGCCGGCCGCGCTCGTCTCCGTGCATGACTTCGCCCTCGATTTCCCAGGGACGCCCAAGCAGCCCGGCCGCGTCGCGAACCCGACCAGCGCGCAACCGTTCGCGGATTGCTGTCGAGGAATAGGCGCTTCCATCCCCGCCGCCCACTGCCGACACCACCGACACGCCGAAACCGTTCCGTTTTCCCGCTTCCCGGAGCATCGCCGCATCGCCGCTGCGTCCACGCCCGAATACGAAATTATAGCCGGCGACGACATGCCTCGCACCGAACGCGCCGAACAATACGTCGTTGGCGAAACTTTCCGCGGAAATCGACGCAAACGCCTCGTCAAACGGTATCAGGAACAACACGTCGACGCCGAGCGCGGCGATATGACGCGCCTTTCTCCCGCCGGGTGTCAGTTCGAACGGCTCCGCTCCGGACTGAAAATACCGTCTTGGATGAGGATCGAACGTCATGACCGCCGAAGGCGCGCCAAGCTTCGCAGCAATATCGACGGTGTTCGAAATCACCGAACGGTGACCGAGATGCACCCCGTCGAAGTTCCCCAGAGCGATGGCCGCGCCACGCGCCGAAGCCGGGATCACCGTATGACTGCGAACGATTTCCATGGTTGCGGATGTCGTAAACAGGGCGGCTTCCCAAGTCAAACGGGATATCGACCGAAGAGAGCCGCCATAACGCCTCTGGTAGGCGGAATTCCGCGATGTTTCACCTAACGTTAAGGTCTCCGAAATAAGGTACGGGAAACGATTGCATTATTTTTGAAGTCTGTTTCACGCTCACTCTTTCCCGTAAGGGCCGCTGGCCCCCGAAATTCGGCGCACAACGGAGAAAGGAAAGAGAGTATTGGATAGTCGGAGGCTGAATCGTGATTTATTCAGAAAAAAACAGCGACGCCAGAAAATTCGCCGAAGACGCTCTCGCCGAGATGGACTCGGCCAATGTCGCGACGACGCCGCCGAATTTTGCGATCTGGTATGACCATGTTTCGGGCCGGAATCCTACCCTTTCCCGTATTCTGGATCAGGTCAGGGCAAAAAACATTCCTCTGACGGAGGAACGAAACAACGAGATATTCAAACGGTACAGCTCCTTCTCGGAAAGCGCCGAGAACGAAACGTCAACGGCCCACATGGACGCGATCGCGAATGAAATCGCGGAAGCGCTCAGCAACGTCGGAAAGAGCACCGAAAAATACGGCGATGTTCTGGCCAACGCATCCGGCTCGCTCGACAGCGCGAAAAGCAACGACGACAAGGCGGCCATCATCAAGACCATTCTGTCGGAAACCCGCGCCATGGACGACCATGTCCGCGAACTGCAGGAAAAGGTGAAGGAGTCGCAGGCGGAAATTTCCCAGCTCCGCGAAAACCTCGAGCAGAGCCGGCAGGCGGCAAATACAGACGGGCTGACCGGGCTCGCCAACCGCCGGAATTTCGACGATGCCCTCAAACGGCTTTCCGAAGCGGCGCGCGCCGAAGGCACGTCTCTTTGCCTGGTCATCGCCGATGTCGACCATTTCAAGAAATTCAACGACGTCTATGGTCACCAGATGGGCGACCAGTTGCTTCGGCTGGTCGGTCAGACTCTCGCGGACGGAACCAAGGGACGCGATATCGCCGCCCGATACGGCGGCGAGGAATTCGCCCTGATCCTGCCGGAAACGAATCTGAAGGGCGCCGCCTCGGTCGCCGAAAACCTTCGCAAGACGCTTGCCTCGCGCAAGCTTGCCAAGAAGGGGGCACCCGACACGATTACCTCGGTGACGATGTCATTCGGGGTTACGGAGCATCTTTTCGGAGAACCGCTCGAGCAGCTGGTCGCGCGGGCGGACGCGCATCTTTATTATGCGAAACAGCAGGGCCGCAACCAGGTCAGCGCCGGCATGAACATCCCGCAGGTCAAGAAGGCCAGCTGACCGTCCCGTCGCGGGGACGCGAAAACCTGGCTCGGGCCGCCCCTATCGCAGATTGCGCCGCCGCTTCATAATCGGCGCAATGATCGTCCTGTTTACCGATTTCGGACTGTCGGGTCCCTATGTCGGCGAGATGAAAGCCGTGCTGGCGACGCACGCCCCCGCCATTCCTGTCATCGACCTGATGCACGATGCCCCGGCGTTCGACCCGCGCGCCTCTTCCTATCTCCTGGCCGCGCTCGCCGAGCGGTTTCCTGACGGCTGCATCGTCATCGGCGTCGTGGATCCGGGCGTCGGCAGCAACCGGTTGCCGGTCGTCGTCGAAGCCGACGGCAGATATTATGTCGGCCCCGACAATGGCCTTTTCGCCATGGTCGCGCGACGGGCGGCGAACAAAAGCGCGCGGACGATCGAATGGCGGCCGGAGACCCTGTCGGCCAGCTTTCACGGCCGCGATCTGTTCTGCCCCGTCGCAGCAATGATCGCGCAATGCAAGACCGTCCCGGGCGACGAAATCGACATTGCCGCCATCGACCGTCCCGACTGGCCCGACGACCTGGCCGAAATTATCCATATCGATTCCTACGGCAATGCAATGACCGGCTATCGGGCGGAAAACCTGCCCGAAAACGCCATTCTGGGAGCCGCAGGCAAAAAATTCGTCCGCGCCCGGACATTTTCCGATGTAGCGCCGGGAGAGGCCTTCTGATACGAAAATTCCTGCGGGGTTGCCGAAATAGCGGTAAATTGCGGGCACGCCGACAGTTCTGGTCTTGTTATTGGCGCGCCAGTAACCATATCCGCCGCCGAATCGATGCCCTGACCGAGGAATTATACGGGAACGACAGTGTCCGCCGTCATCAACGCCATAACCAGCTTCCGCCTCCGGCCGGAAGGACGCATTTTCGTCGCGGCTTTCGCCGCGGCAGCCCTGTTGCTGTTTCTTGTCGCAGACTTCCTCGGCTGGATCGGCGTCATCCTGACGGTCTGGTGCGCCTTCTTTTTCCGTGACCCCGACCGTATCACCCCGATCGAAGCCGGTCTTGTCATCTCTCCGGCGGACGGCGTCGTTCAGGAAACCGTAATCGCCATTCCTCCGCCCGAACTGCGCATGGGCGACGTGCCGATGAAACGGGTCGGCGTTTTCATGAACGTGTTCGACTGTCACGTGAACCGCAGCCCGGTCAACGGGACGATCGTTGCCTCGGCCTATCGGCCCGGCGCTTTTCTCAACGCAGACCTCGACAAGGCCAGCGAGGACAACGAACGCCGCGCCATCCATATCAGGACGGATGGCGGCGCCGATATCGCCGTCGTGCAGATTGCCGGTCTGGTCGCGCGACGGATCATCTGCTGGACGCCGGACGGCCATGATCTCGAGGCCGGCGAACGCTACGGCATGATCCGTTTCGGCAGCCGCGTGGACATCTACCTGCCGAAATCCGCCCGCATCCTGGCTGTCGCCGGTCAGCGCGCCGTCGCCGGAGAAACCGTCATCGCCTCGCTTGATGATTCGGGCGAAGCAGACCGCTCGGGAGCAATCCGCTAATGGCCCGTAACCCTCAGGGCCAGCCCCGCACCCTTCGTCGCCGTCTGCGCCGGGAATCGTTGAACCGGCTGCTTCCCAACGCGCTTACCATGCTGGGGCTGTGCGCCGGGCTGACCGCGATCCGCGTCGGGTTCGACGACCGCTGGCAGACCGGCGTGCTGCTGATCGCGGCTGCCGCACTGCTCGACACGCTCGACGGGCGCATGGCGCGGCTGATGGGCGGCCCGACCGAATTCGGCGGCCAGCTCGACTCGCTGGTCGACGCCATCGCCTTCGGCGTCGCACCGGTCATGCTGATGTATCTGTGGTCGCTCAACGGCGCCGGCGGCATCGGCTGGGCGGTTACCATGCTGTTCGCCGTCTGCTGCGTGCTGCGACTGGCCCGGTTCAACGTCGCCTCTGCCGAAAACAAGCTTCCCGCCTGGGCCGGCAGCTATTTCAGCGGCGTTCCGGCGCCGGCCGGCGCAGGGCTCGCCCTGCTGCCGCTTATCCTCGGAGTGGAAACCGGCTGGAGCTGGCTGCAGTCGCCCTGGCTGACGGTTCCCTGGATCTTCGCGGTCGCCGTGCTGATGATCAGCTGGATTCCCACCTGGTCGTTCAAACGCATCCGGGTGCCGCACAACCAGGTGACGATCGCCATGGCCGTTGTCGCCGCCTTCGCCGCCGCCATGTTCGCGGAACCGTGGCTGAGCCTGTCCGGCCTGATTTTCGCCTATGCCGTGACGATCCCGTTTTCGGTGCTGGCCTACCGGAAACGCGCGGCCGAGGAAGCGGACGCGCCGCAGGAAACGGACGCGCCGCAGGAAACGAACACCCCCCCAAAGGCCGAATAGGCCCTATCGATCCATTCGTCCCAGGTCGCGGCGCAGCTCGGCGATTTCGGACCGCAACCGGCCTATTTCCGCCGATACCAGCCTGGTGTCCTTGTCGATGATGGTTTCCACCGCCTCGACCGTCTGTTCCGCTTCCTCCGCATGCAGGGTCTGCATCGAATCGACGATGATGGCGATGAACAGGTTCAGGACGGTGAAGCTCGAGACGATGATGAACGGCACGAAGAAGGCCCAGGCGTAGGGGAATTTCTCCATCACCGGGCGGACGATCCCCATCGACCAGCTTTCCAGCGTCATGATCTGGAACAGCGAATACATCGACTCGCCGATCGTGCCGAACCAGGCCGGAAAGTCGCCGCCGAACAGCTTGGTCGCGATGACAGCGAAGACATAGAAGATCAGCAGCAGCAGCGCGCCGATCGCGCCGATGCCGGGGACCGCCTGTAACAGGGCCGTGACGACCCGCCGGAGACGCGGCACGCCGGACACCAGCCGGAGCGCCCGCAGGATCCGCAGCGCCCGCAAAACGCCGAACTCCTCGCTGGCCGGCACCAGCGCGATGGCCACGATCGCGAAATCGAACACGCCCCACGGGTCGCGGAAAAACGCCAGCCCGTGCGCGTAAATTCTCAGCGCCAGCTCGGCAACGAAAATCCACAGGATGATGTGGTCCAGAAGAACCAGCGCTTCGCCGGCCGCCTGCATGACCGATGGCGAGGTCTCGAGCCCCAGGATTGCGGCATTGATGCCGATCAGCCCGAGGACCGGATAGCGGAACCGGGGGCTTTCCACAAAATCGCGAAGGCGGGCGCGATGATCCTGACGATCGACGGTCTGGGCGTCCAGGGACATGACAGAGACTACGAAAACTGACAATTCGGCGGACCGTATTTAGGCGCGCCGCGCGTGGCTGACAACGGGAATGTGACTGAAATTCCGTAAAACGGAGCTGGCAATGGAATTTCCACCTTCACGTCCTGTTTAGTTGCATATGCCGTCTGGCATACCAGAATAGTCCGGTCGGTACGGGGTTCGGAAATTATCCGGCCCCGGATTGCTGATCGGTAACAACAATTTTTCCACAGGGGGAGAGGTTCCAATGAAACTGTCCATATTGTCCGTCGCAACGCTTGCCGTGGCGATTGCCGCGCCGGCGACGGCGCAGACCGTCAAGGTTACGCCGCTCGGCAGCCATGACGGCGAATTCTGCCGCTTCGACCGGGCCATGATCTTCGAGGATCCGGACGGAACGCGGATTCTCTATGACGCGGGCCGGACGGTCCGCGGCGCCGACGACCCGCGCCTCGGCAAGATCGACGGCGTGCTGCTGAGCCATGTGCATGGCGACCATCTCGGCGACCGTCACCCGCCCGGGGCCAATGCCGGCCAGTGCGGGAAACCCGACGTTTCGGTCAAGGCCGCGCCGAGTTCGGTCACCGAAAAGGTCGTCGTCGCCAAGAAGGCCAAGTTCTTCGTCGGCGGCGAGATGAACAGCTGGTTCAACGTCCGCATTCCGGCGGCCGGCGGCGACAAGAAGCAGGTCCTGCTGGTCCGTTACGGCGGCACGCGCAAGCTTGGCGGCGTCCAGATATGGTCGGTGCCTGCGGTGCATTCCAACGGCATCAATGCGGCTTTCCTCAAGGGCGACATCGCCAAGCACATGAAGGAAAACGGCCTGACCGCCTATGTCGGACCGCCCGGCGGCTACGTGCTGCGCTTCTCCAACGGCCTGACGGTGTACCTGTCGGGCGATACCGGCGTGACCGCCGAGCAGGAAATCGTCGTGCGCAAATCGCTCGGCGCGAACCTGGTCGTCATGAATATCGGCGGCATCTTCTCGACCGGCCCGAAGGAAGCGGCTTACGTGATCAACGAGCTGGTCAAGCCGAACGCGGTGATCATCTCGCACGCCAACGAAGGCGCGACCAAGGGTGGCAAGGTCCAGCCGAAAACCAAGACGGCCGCCTTCCAGAAGATGGTCAAGGTTCCCTCCTACCCGTCGCTCAGCGGCGTGACGATGGAGTTCGACGGCAAGGCCAAATGCGTCAAGGGCTGCAGCATGTAAGGCAGCCGTCCATTCCGGACAGGAAAGCCCCCGCCCTCCCGGCGGGGGCTTTTTTTCGGACTCGCTCCCGTTGACTCTTCTCCGCGTTCCGGATAAGAACAAAACAGGAACATCTGAAAAACGAGCCTGCCATGACCCGGGATATCCCATCGCCGGAACGCCCTCCCTCCCCCTCATTTTCGGGCCGAACGGGGACATCCGGCGCAGAGGATGAACTCGCCGCGCTGCGCCGTCGGATCGGGCGGATCGAGCAGGGGTTCCGACCCGAGGACGCGCCCGCCATCCCGCTCGGCGTGCCGGACATCGACACGCATCTGCCGACGGGCGGGCTTGCACCCGGCGCGTTGTACGAGATCGCCCCCGCCGCGCCGCGCGACGCGGGCGCCGCCACCGCCTTCTGCGCCGCGCTCGCCGCCCGCTTTCTGCAGGAATCCGATGGCACGCTGCTGTGGTGTCTCAACCCCGCCGTGACCGATGCGGGGGAGATCTACCCGCCGGCGCTGGCCCGGTTCGGCATCGCACCCGAACGGCTGGTCGCGCTGTGCGCACGGGACGACGCGACAATCCTGCAGGCGATGGAGGATGCGCTGGCCAGCGGCGCCCCCGCCGCCATCGTGGGCGAGGCCCGCGACGTGTCGCTGACCGCCAGCCGCCGGCTGCAGCTCGCCGCCGCCAGGAACGGCGTGACGCCGATCCTGCTGCGCCCGCCTGCCGGAAGATGGGGCAGCGCGGAAAGGACGCCGTCGGCCGCCTGCATGCGCTGGCGCATCCGGTCCGAACCCAGCCGGCCGCGCGGCTGGGCGGCGATGCTGGACGAGCCGGGCTTCCCCTGCTGGCGGGCGGCCCTGTACCGCAGCCGGGGAGGCGCGCCCGGCGACTGGACGATGGAGTGGCGCGATGAGACGGGTGATCTCGCTCTGGCTGCCCCGCTTCGCGACCGACAGGCTGAGACCGCCCTCGCCACGGCATGAGGGCGCCTCCCGGCGGGAGGAAGGCTCGCTCGTGCTGGCGGCGGAACAGCGCGCGCGCCTGCGGATCACGGCGGTGAACCGGGCCGCCGAACGCGCCGGGGCCCGCCCCGGCATGGCGCTGACCGATGCAAGGGCGATCCTGCCCGGTCTCGTCGTACATCCTGCAGACCCGGCGGGCGATGCAAAGGCCCTCGCCCGGCTCGCCCGCTGGTGCGGCCGCTACAGCCCGCTTACCTCGGCGGAAGACAGATCCGACGCGCTTCCCGGCGAGACCCTTTCCGCGCCCCGCGTCGAGGCCCCTCGAATTGAAACCGGCGGCGGGGCCGGAATATGGCTGGATTCGACCGGCTGCGACCACCTGTTCGGCGGCGAGAAAGCGATGCTCGCGGACATGACGGAGCGTCTCGACAGGCTCGGCTTCGCCGCGCGCGCAGCCCTTGCCGGCACGCCGGGCTGCGCCTGGGCCGTGGCGCGTTACACGCCCGGACAGGAAACATGGATCGTGGTGCCGCCGCATGACGAACGCGCCGCCCTGTCTCCCCTGCCGGTCGCCGCGCTCGGCATCGGCCCGGCGATGGCGGCGGAGCTGCACGGGCTCGGGCTCAAGCGGATCGGCGACGTGCTCTCCCTGCCGCGCGCCTCGCTCGCCGCCCGGTTCGGCGAGACGCTGCGCGCAAGGCTCGATTCGGCGCTGGGCGAAAACGCCGCCGCCGAACCCGTTTCCCCCTTCCTGTCCGAAGCGTCGCTCGCCGCCCGGATTGCCTTCGCCGAGCCGATCGGCGCCGCCGACGATATCGCGGCCGCCGCGCGCCATCTGCTGGAAGAGCTGTGCGACCGTCTGGAACGGGCGGGACAGGGCGCAAGACGGCTTGTCCTGACCGCCTTCCGGCCGGACGGGTCCGTTGCCCGCCTCGCCATCGGCACGGGCCGGGCGAGCCGGGATCCCGACCGGCTATACCGCCTGTTCGCCGAAAGGCTTCCGGAAATCGACCCCGGCTTCGGGATTGACGAAATGACGCTTGCCGCCGTCCGGCACGCCCCTGCGGGCCCCGCCCAGACCGGGCTCGGCAACGACCGCAACAGGATGGAGTCGCTCGATGCGCTGATCGATTTGCTGGCCAACCGGCTGGGACCGGAGGCGGTACGAAGGGCGGAGCTGCAGGAGAGCCATCTGCCCGAGCGCGCGGCAGGGCTCGTTCCCTCCACGAAAACCGTTCAGCCTCCTGCCATCGCGGAAACAGCGGCCAACCCGCGCCCCGTCCGCCTGCTGCGTCCGCCGGAACCGGTCGAGACCGTCTCGGAAGAACCCGACGGCCCGCCGCACCTGTTCCGCTGGCGCCGCGTGCTGCACCGCGTGACTCTGTGCGAAGGGCCGGAACGCATCGCCTCCGAATGGTGGCGGACAGACGCGACGGACGACGGCATCCGCGACTATTTCCGCGTCGAGGACGCCGATGGAGGCCGTTTCTGGCTTTATCGCGAAGAGCGCGGCGACATTCCCCGCCCCTGGTTCCTGCACGGCCTGTTTGGATGATAGCAAATTGATAGCAAATTGTGATAGCATATTGCATGCATTTTGCTGGCAATGGAGATTTTTATGGCAAATCTGACAATCCGCAATCTGGACGACGACGTGGTGGAACGCCTCAAACAACGGGCGAAGGATAACGAGCGCTCGCTTGAGGCGGAGGTCCGCGTCCTGCTCGCCGAGGCCTCGCAACGCCCCTCGCGCAAGGCCTTTATCGCGCTTGCCAAAAGCATCGCCGCCATGACGCCCGAAGGCGTCAAACAGACCGACAGCACGGAACTGTTACGCGAGGATCGCGACAGATGACCCTCGTCGTCGATGCAAGCGTGGCACTGAAGTGGTTCTTTCCGGAAGAGCTCAGCGATGAGGCGTATCGGCTGCTCCAGTCGGAGGAACCGCTGGTCGCGCCGGACCTCATCATTGAAGAGGTAACCAATATCGCCTGGAAGAAGCTGATCAGAAACGAGATCACCTATCAGCAGGCTCACACCATTGCCGCCGGAATTCGTCACAACGACATCGCTCTCGTCTCTGCAACGACGCTGAACGAACGCGCGCTCGAAATTGCTTCGGCGCTCAATCACCCCGTTTATGACTGTCTCTATATCGCATGTGCAGAAACAGCGAAGACGGCTGTCGTTACCGCCGACCGCCGCCTTTACCGGACCGCCACCGAAGGCGGCTTCGCCCGGCAGGTTGTTCTGCTAAGTCCCCGCCGATAGATTCGATGTCCCCTCTCCCCATGACTTCCTACGCCGAGCTTCAGGTCACCAGCAATTTCAGCTTCCTGCATGGCGCGTCGCACCCGGAAGAGCTGGTGGCGCGCGCCGCCGCGCTGGGACACGAGGCGATCGCCATCACCGACCGCAACACGCTGGCCGGCGTGGTGCGCGCCCATCTCGCCGCACGCGAGACCGGGATAAGGCTGGTGGTCGGCGCACGGCTGGATTTCTCGGACGCGCCTTCGCTGCTGTGCCTGCCGATGCACCGGGCCGCATACGGGCATCTGTCGCAACTCATCACCACCGGCAGGCGGCGCGCGCCCAAGGGCGAATGCCATCTCGGACTTGGCGATTTCCTGTCCCGCGCCGACGGGCAAATCGCGATCGTCCTGCCCCCCTCCAGAATTCATCCGTCGAGAAACTTTCCCGACCATCTGCGCCGCATCGCTGCCGCCATGCCGGGGCGATGCTATCTCGCCGCCCACAATCTGCTGGAGGGCGGCGACAGACGCCGGATCGCGGCGATCGAGGCGCTCGGCCGCGATCTGGGCGCTCCGATGGTCGCCGCCAACGACGTGCACTACCACGAGCCGGAGCGGCGCGACGCGCAGGACGCGTTCGCCGCCATCCGCCATCACTGCACCGTGGCGAAGGCGGGATATCGCCTGTTTTCCAATGCCGAGCGGCATCTGAAACCGGCGGACGAGATGACGCGCCTGTTCGACCGCTGGCCGGATGCGGTGGCGCGCACGGCGGAAATCGCGCGGCGCTGCCGGTTCTCGCTCGATGAGCTGAAATACGAATATCCGGACGACGAAGCGCCCGACGGCGTCCCGCCGCAGAACCATCTCGAAAACCTGACCCGAGAGGGCGCGGAGAACCGTTATCCGGTCGAGCTTTACCCGGACGGCATCCCCGAAGCCGTCCGCGACCAGCTTGTCCACGAGCTTTCGCTGATCGCCGAGCTGGGCTTCGCCAACTACTTCCTGACCGTCCACGATATCGTCCGGTTCGCGCGCTCGCGCGGCATCCTGTGCCAGGGGCGCGGCTCGGCCGCCAACTCGGCGGTGTGCTACTGCCTCGGCATCACCGCGGTCGACCCGGCGCGGATGGATCTTCTGTTCGAGCGCTTCATCTCCGCCGAGCGCGGCGAGCCGCCCGATATCGACGTCGATTTCGAGCATGAGCGCCGCGAGGAGGTCATCCAGTACATCTATCGGAAATACGGGCGCGAACGGGCCGCCCTGGCCGCCACCGTGATCCATTACCGCGCCCGCAGCGCGCTGCGCGAAACCGCGAAGGCGATGGGGCTGTCGCGCGATGTCGAAGACGCGCTGGCCGCCACCGTCAGCGGCCGGCGGAAAGGCGCGGTCGACGACGACCATATCCGCGCCGAGGGACTCGACCCGGCGGAACCGACCCTGGCCCACGCGCTTCGCCTCGCGCGCACCATCACCGGCTTTCCGCGGCACCTGTCGCAGCATGTCGGCGGGTTCGTCATCACCCGCGACCGGCTGGATACGCTGGCGCCGGTCGCCAACGCGGCGATGGAGGACCGCACCACCATCGAATGGGACAAGGACGACCTCGACGCGCTCGGCATTCTCAAGGTCGATATCCTCGGGCTCGGCATGCTGAGCTGTATCCGCAAGGCGTTCGCCCTGCTGGAAGACCATCACGGCAGGCGCATCGATCTCGCCACCGTGCCGGCGGAAGACCCCGCGGTGTACGACATGCTGTGCCGGGCGGATTCAATCGGCGTGTTCCAGGTCGAAAGCCGGGCGCAGATGTCGATGCTGCCGCGCCTCAAGCCGCGCACCTTCTACGACCTGGTGATCGAGGTCGCCATCGTGCGTCCCGGCCCGATCCAGGGCGACATGGTGCACCCCTATCTGCGGCGACGGAACGGCGAGGAGACCATCGACTACCCGTCGGAAGCGCTGCGCGAGGTGCTGGGCAAGACCTTTGGCGTCCCCCTGTTCCAGGAGCAGGCGATGAAGATCGCCATCGTCGCCGCCGGTTTCACGCCTTCGGAAGCCGACGGGCTGCGCCGCGCCATGGCGACCTTCCGGCGTCTCGGCACCATCCATACGTTCCGCGACAAGATGATCGACGGCATGCTCGAGCGCGGCTACGAACGCGATTTCGCCGAGCGCTGCTTCAAGCAGATCGAAGGGTTCGGCGATTACGGGTTCCCGGAAAGCCACGCGGCGAGCTTTGCGCTGCTGGTCTATGTGTCGTCATGGCTCAAATGCCACTACCCGGCGGCGTTCGCCTGCGCGCTTCTCAACAGCCAGCCGATGGGGTTCTATGCCCCGGCGCAGATCGTCCGCGACGCCCGCGATCACGGCGTCTGCGTACGCCCCGTCGACGTCAACCGCAGCTTCTGGGACTGTACGCTGGAAGATGTGGAGGGCAACGGACCGGCGCTCCGGCTCGGCCTGCGACAAATCAAGGGCTTCCGGGAAGACAACGCGGAAAAGCTGGTTTCGGTGCGCGAGGCCGGCAACGGGCGGCCGTTTTACGATGCCGACGATCTGTGGCGGCGCAGCGGGCTCGCTCCCGCCGCGCTCAACCGGCTGGCGCATGCCGATGCGTTCGGTTCGATGGGGCTTTCACGGCGGCAGGCGCAGTGGGACGTGCGCCGCCTGCCCTCGTCGCCCCTGCCGCTGTTCGCCGAAACCGGCGAGGGCATTCACGAACCCGACACGCAGCTTCCCGAGATGGCGCCGGGCGAGGAAGTCAGCCACGACTACGCCTCGATCAGGCTTTCGCTCAAGGCGCACCCGCTGGCGCTGCTGCGCGACGGGCTGACCGCCGACGGCATCATCCCCGCGTCCCGGCTCGCCGACACCGAAAACGGAAAACGCATTGCAATCGCCGGCCTCGTCATCACCCGCCAGCGCCCCGGCACGGCCAGCGGCGTGATCTTCGCCACGCTGGAGGACGAGACCGGCATCGCCAATATCATCGTCTGGCCAAAACTGTTCGAGCGCTACCGCAAGGAAACGCTGGCGTCCAAGCTGCTGGTGGTCGAAGGCGAACTGCAGCGTGAGGGACTCGTCATCCATGTCATCGCGCAGCGGCTGCGCGACCGGACCGCCGATCTCTACGCGCTGGCCGACGGCGACGCGCCGTCCACATCATACCGGTCGCGCGATTTTCAGTAGGATCCCTCCACCATTGGCTGGCACCTGAGGCGTCTGTTCTGTAAATTCAGCAAAATCATCCGCCCACCGGTCCTGAACATCGTGCTCTCCGAAAAAACCCTCGCCCCCGGCTATACCAGCGCCCAGACGGTTTCCGTCCTGACCGGCGCCAGCATCATGCTGACCATGAGCATGGGAATGCGGCAGAGCTTCGGTCTGTTCGTCGCACCGGTTACCCAGGACCTCGGCATCACGGTCGCCGACTTCACGCTCGCCATCGCGCTGCAGAACCTCACCTGGGGGCTCAGCCAGCCGCTGATCGGCGCGTTCGCCGACCGGCTCGGCTGCCGGCGGATGTGCATCCTGGGTTCTCTGCTCTACGCCGGAGGACTCGGTGTCGCCATGACGGCGAACGGTGCGCTCGCACTCTGGATAGGTCTTGGCGTCATGGTCGGGCTGGCGCTTGCCTGTACCGGGTTGAGCCTCGCCCTCGCCGCCTCCGCCCGCTCAGTATCGCCGGCACGTCGAAGCGTCACGCTCGGCACCATATCGGCGTTCGGCTCGATCGGGACCTTCATCGCCGCACCGCTCGCACAGGGGCTGATCGACAGCGAAGGCTGGATCATGGCGATGGTCGGGTTTCTCGCGATGTGCGCCGTCATGATTCCCGCGGCCTTCCTGACCGGCGCGGGCGACAAAACCGAGATGCGGAACGCGAAGATGGCCGGCGCCAGCGCCAACATGCCGCTCCGCGAGGTCCTGATCGAAGCCTGGAACCATAAGGGCTATGTCACAATGGCGGTCGCCTATTTCGTGTGCGGCCTGCAGCTCATCTTTATTGCCGCCCACCTGCCGGCCTATCTGGAAATCTGCGGCCAGTCCCCGACATTGGGAGCGATGGCGCTCGGCGTGATCGGCGGGTTCAACGCCATCGGCTGTTACATCATCGGCTGGCTCGGCGGAAAGTTCCCCAAGCACATCCTGCTCGGCATCGTCTATCTGCTGCGCTCGTCCTTTATCGTGGTCTATTTCCTGCTGCCCGCGACGCCCACCACGACGCTGATCTTCGCCGCCGTCATGGGGCTCCTGTGGCTCGGCGTCGCGCCGCTGGTCACCGGCCTGGTGGGGCAGATCTTCGGGTTGCGAAACGTTGCGACCCTGACCGGCGTCGCCTTCTTCTGCCACCAGACGGGTTCGTTCGTCGGCGCGTGGGGCGCCGGGCTGCTGTTCGTCGCGTTCGGCAATTACGACCTCGCCTGGCAGATCGGCGTCCTGATCGGCGTCATTGCCGGCACCGCCCAGCTGTTCATGGACGACAGGCCGACATCCCGTATGTCAGGGGCGGTTCCGGCTTAATACGACCCGGGGTACCCCCCTTCCCCGCGCCGTGGTTCAATTCCGCCGGAAACCATTCATCAGCGGAGGACTCCATGGCCACCAACCCGGACGACAAGAAGGAATATGCCTGGCAGGGGCGGCAGTTCAGCCAGGAAATCGTCACGGTCAATGACCGGGGCCTGCGCAAGCACGGCATCATTATCGAACCCGAAGAATGCGCCGAGTACGAGGTGTTCGCCGATGAGGGCCCGCGTATGGGCGGAGAGAATTCCGCGCCGCGGCCGCTGACCTATTTCCTGATGTCGGTCGGGTTCTGCGCGCTGACCCAGCTTCACCGCTACAGCGACATGATGAAGCTGACCCTGAAGGACCCCAAGGTCACGGTGCGATCGGGATTCCGCACCGACGGCTCCGTGCTGCGGGGCACGGTGCAGGCCTCGACCGTCGATTTCGAGGTCGAATTCGATGTGGAATCCGACGATCCGCCGGAGAAAATCGCGGCATGCATCCGCGCTGCCGAGCGCGGCTGCTTCGTCATGCAGGCGGTGAAGAATCCTACGGACGTAAAACGCACCGTGCGGCTGAACGGGACCGAACTGGACGTGGAAGACTAGGAGAGCAAACGCCATGACCGACGACAACAACGATGTCTTTTACATCATGCATCACATGCGGGCGATGCGACGGCTCAAGACCGACCCGGTGCCCGACGACCTGATCCGCAAGATCCTTGCCGCCGGGCTGCATGCGCCCAACAGCGGCAACACGCAGAAATATCGTTTTCTGGTGGTCAGGGATACTGACATCAAGAAACAGGTTCAGGTCTATTACAAGAAGGCGTTCGACGACCACGTGTCGCACAGCTATCAGACGCGCGCCATTCCGCCGGGATCGGACGAGGAACGCTACAAACGCCAGCACGCAGCGGTCGAATACCTGACCGACCATTATCACGAGGCGCCGGTATGGATCTGCGCCTGCCTCGAAACCAGAAACAGCACACCCGATTACCGCTCGGGGGCATCGGTCTATCCGGCGGTGCAGAACATGATGCTGGCGGCCCGGGCGCTGGGGCTCGGCACCAACCTCACGACCCGCGCCATGCGCTACGAGAAGGAAACCGAGGCGGCGCTGGGGCTGCCCGAAGGGGTGCATTGCTACGCCATCCTGCCGATCGGGTGGCCGATGGGGAATTTCGGCCCGACCCGGCGCGGCGGCATGAACGAGTTCGTCTATCTCGACAAATGGGGCGTACCGTTCGGCGAGGAATGATCTCAGGGCCGGATCGATGATCTTTCGTTCGCTCGACCGCCCGGGACGCTCCACGGTCCACAGCCTGAACGGCATGGCGGCGACGTCACACCCGCTGGCGACATCGACGGCGATCCGTATCCTGCGGCAGGGCGGCAACGCGATGGACGCCGCCATCGCCGCCTGCGCCGTGCAGTGCGTGGTCGAGCCGGAATCGACCGGCATCGGGGGCGACTGTTTCTGCCTCTATTCTCCCCGAGGCAAAGGCATCCTGGCATTCGACGGCTCCGGTCGCGCGCCGATGGCGGCCACCGTGGACTGGTATCTTGAGCGCGACGTCCGGACAATCGGCAGGCACACGCCGCATGCCGTCACCGTCCCCGGCGCTGTGGATGCGTGGTCGCAGCTGATCGACGATCACGGAACCCTGACGCTGGGCGATGTACTCCTGCCCGCCATCGAATTCGCGGAGAACGGCTTTCCGGTATCGCAGCGGGTTGCCGCCGACTGGGCCAGAACGGCGCCCCTGCTGGCGCGGGACGAGAACGCCGCCCGGTTTTATCTGAAGGATGGGCGGCCGCCGGGATATGGCAGCGTGATGAAGCTCCCCGTTCTGGCGGAGACTCTGCGTCTCATCGCGAAAAAGGGCCGGGACGGGTTCTATGAAGGCGCAGTCGCGCAGGACATCGTGAACTACCTGCGGAAACTCGGCGGGCTGCATACGCTGGACGATTTCGCGACCGCACACGGCAGCTATGTCGAACCGATCAGAACCGATTATCGCGGCTACGAAATCCATGAATGCCCGCCGGCGGGACAGGGCATCGCCGCGCTAGCCATGCTCAACATCCTGTCGGGCTTCGATCTGGCTGCGCTCGACCCTGTGTCGGCAGACCGGTTCCATCTCGAAATCGAGGCGGCGCGACTCGCCTATCGCGACCGCAACCAGGCGCTGGGCGACCCGGCCTTCTCAACCATTCCGGTCGATGACTGGCTGTCCGCCGACCATGCCGACAGGCTGAGCACCCTGATCGATCCCGGGCAGCGTATCCCCGCGGTCCCGCCATCGACCCTGCCGCGCCACGAGGACACCGTCTATCTGACGGTGGTCGACCGCGACCGCAATGCCGTTAGTTTCATCAACTCGGTGTTTTCGGGATTCGGGTCGTGTCTCGTATCGCCGAAAACGTCGGTCGTTCTGCACAATCGCGGGCAGGGTTTCGTTATCGCGCCGGGCCACCCGAGCTGTATCGCGCCCGGCAAGCGGCCGATGCATACGATCATCCCCGGAATGATGGCGAAAGACGGACGTACGCTGATGCCGTTCGGCGTGATGGGCGGCCATTACCAGGCCATCGGCCACGCGCATCTGATCACGAATCTCCTCGATTGGGACATGGACCTCCAATACGCGATCGATTTTCCGCGCGTCTTCCCGGACGTGTTCGAGGACGGCCCTGATGTAGGGGCCGAAAGCACCATTCCGCAACGGACCATTGAGGGGCTCGAGGCGCTCGGCCACCGCCTGTATGCGGCAGGAAGCCCGGTCGGCGGGGCGCAGGCGATCTGGATCGACTGGGAGAACGGCACGCTCAGAGGCGCGTCGGATCCCCGCAAGGACGGGCAGGCCATCGGGTACTGACCTTGCCCCGTGCAGATGCCGGACATAGGCTTCTCCGAACAAACGAAAGAATCCAGGGAGATATTTGCCATGAGCGACCGTCGGCAGATCAAACTTGGCATGTTCATGCGGGAGGCCGGACATCACATTGCCGCCTGGCGGACGCCCGAAGCCCCGAAAAGTCCCGGCAACAACCTGCCGCACTATATCGAGACAGCGCAGCTCGCAGAAAATGGGCTGTTCGACATGCTGTTCTGGGCCGATTCCGCCGGCATCTGGGGCGGCGACAAGGAAGCGCTGTCGCGCATGTGCCGGGTCGCATGGATCGAGCCGCTGGTCATGCTGTCGGCGCTCGCAGCCGTTACAAAACATATCGGGCTGGTCTGCACCTCCACCACGACCTACGACCAGCCGTTTTCCCTTGCCCGGCGGTTTCAGTCGCTCGACGTGCTGAGCGGCGGCCGCGCCGGATGGAACCTTGTCACCTCGGCCAATCAGGCCGAGGCGGCCAATTTTGGCGCCGACCGCCACATGGCCAAGTCCGACCGTTATCGTCGCGCCCGTGAGTTCGCTGACGTCGTGCTGGGCTTATGGAATTCCTGGGACGACGACGCATTCATCGAAGACAAGGAATCGGGCCTGTTCTTCGATCCGGACAGGCTGCATATCCTCGACCACGAGGGAGAGCATTTTAAGGTCAAGGGCCCTCTCAACGTGCCGCGCTCGCCGCAAGGGCACCCCGTCATGGTACAGGCGGGGGCGTCGGAGGAAGGGCGCGAGCTCGCCGCTGCCACCGCCGACGTGATTTTCGTGGCGACGCCTACCATCGAGCTGGCCCGGGACTATTACGCCGACGTGAAGGAACGCGTGGCGAAGCACGGGCGCAATCCCGATCACGTCAAGATCATGCCGGGCTGCGCCGCGCTGGTCGGAGAAACGGAAGAGGACGCCGCCGCGAAATTCGACCGGCTTCAGAGACTTATTCATCCCCAGCTGGGCGTTCGCCAGCTTTCCAACTATATCGGGTTCGACCTGTCGGGTTACGACATTGACGGACCGCTGCCGGAAATCCCCAAGGACGAGGTATCGAACAGCCGGGTCGATCTTCTGGTCGACTGGGCCAGGCGCGACAATCTGACGATCCGCCGGCTTTACGAAGCCATTTCAGGCGGGCGCGGCCATTTCGTCATTCAGGGATCGCCGACAAAGATCGCCGACACGATGGAAGAATGGTTCACCACCGGCGCCGCCGACGGTTTCAATTTCCTGTCGCAGACCCTGCCCGGCGGGCTCCGCGATTTCATCGAGCTGGTGGTTCCGGAACTGCAAAAGCGCGGGCTGTTCCGCACCGAATACGAGGGCGCCACCCTGCGCGAGAATCTCGGCCTGCCCGTCCCGCCCGACAGGGCGCATCAGGCGGCGGCAAAAGCCGGCCAGAAGGAACAGCCGGTCGCGGCGAAGTAGGGGCTAACCCCCCTACCGCCACTTGTCGATCGAGATCGTGCAGTCCTTCGCGCGACGGCCTTCGATGATGCGGAAAGCGCCCTGGGTTTCGCCGCCGGTCACCACGATGTTGATTTCGCTTTCCTGATAGACCGAAACCGGCTCGTCGTCGGCGGCCTTCAGGTTGGAGGCATACGGCTCCACGCCGGCAACGGCCAGCGGCTTCACCAGCGTCTGAACCCACTGGTCGTTCCAGTATTCCCTGGCCGGAAGCGTGGCATTCTTCGCGCACCATTCGATCAGCTTTTCCTTGGTGTCGAAGCCTTTTTCGACGAAGCCGCGCGCGACGATCGGGTCCATCACGATCAGCGGACTTTCGCGCGCCTCGCCCGCGGTCAGGCAGCGGATCATCTTGTTCTGCCATTCCTCGCGCGGCCCGAATCCGGAATGAGTATAGCGTCCGCCCCGGAAAACGGTGACGGCGCTCTCGTCCGCCTTGAAACCGTAGCGGGTATGAAGCGGCGCCCACGGGCTGCGTTCCTCCGCCTCGGGGAACGTCGCGCTGAACGAGTTGAGATTGCCGAGCGAGCCCATATAGGTCTCGTCCGGCACCGACCCGCCCTGCAGATTCTGGCAGAGCAGGTTCCAGGCGCGTCCGATGGTGACGTTGGCATGATTCCACGGCCCCATCACGCCGATGCCGTCATTCATGCCGATCTCGTTGCGGATCGGCCCGTTGACGACCGCGAGACCGGCGAAGGACGTCGTACTCGACGACCTTGCCGTCGTACCGGACGAGGCCATCGCCAGCAGCACCGGCAGATATTCCGGCCTGCAGCCCGCCATCACGGCATTGACAGCGACTTTTTCGACATCGAACGCCCATAGCTCGCGGAAGGCAGTGGGCGCCAGCTTGCCGACGATTTCGTCAGGCGCATGGCTGGTGCCTTTCAGCATCGCCTCGACGCGCGCCTCGGTGGGCAGCACGACAGGCATGTAATCGGTCCAGTGCTCCTCCTCGAAACGCCGGCGCAGATTGTCTTCCGTATCGGCATCCAGCAGACGCGGCAGGTCGCGGATGAACGACGCGCCCTTTTCGTCCTGGGCGCTGAGCGGCCCGGAAATCCCTTCGATGATTTCCTGCATGAAGGGCAGGTTGGTAACGGGATCGGTCCCCTCGATATACCCCCGCAGATCCGCCGCCGTGCGGTCCACAACCGGCTGGGGAACATAGGCCTGACGCGCAGTCGGCATGCCGTAGGCAAGGGCGGTCGCCTGCGCGAGGCGCGCGAAAGGATGGGTATGGACGGCGACCGACGGAATGCCGGCCTCCTCAAGCCGCATGGCGAGCCCGACGACCGTCGGGCTACAGGTGCTTCATAAACCCACCCCGAGGATGGCAGCATCGCCTTTCTCGGCCACGACCGCCCGCATTTCGGGGTCGTCGACCCAGCTTTCGCGCGGCTTGATGATCGGCGTTTCCACGCCCGGCAAGTGCTCGGCGAACCAGTCGCGCAGCTCATCCATGAAGACGTCGGAATTATCGAACAGGCAATCGACCAGATACACCACCTTGCCGTCGAGGCTCTGCGCCCGCGGCGCGAGTCGTTTGCCTTCGACTTTCGGCGGATAGCCGCGCGGATCGTGAACGGTGATTTTGTCGGCCATCGGGCTCTCCCTTTTACGTTTTCTCGCCGGCGAGATAGCGGACGGCGCTTTCGGCGGCGACACGCCCGTCGTCGGCGCTTTCCGCGGCCCGGCAGGCGGCATTTGCGCGTAGCGTACCCGCGGCGAACAGGCCCGGCAATCCCGTCCGCATGGCCTCGTCGACAGGAATTTTCCCGTCCGCATCCGGTTCGATCACGCCATCCAGAAAGGCGGCGTTCGGCGTCATGCCGATAAAGACGAACACACCGTCGGCTTCGATTTCCGCAACGCCGTCCGCGTCGCGGTAACGGATGCCCTCGACGACCGACTCGCCGAGAATTTTCTCGACAGCGACACCGGTTTTCACGTCGACCGAACCGTGTCCCGTCACCCGGTCGACAAAGCCTTGCTGCGCGGTCAGTGCATCCCCGTCGGTAAGGATCGTGAAATGCGAAACGACGCCGATCAGGGAAAGCGTTTCCTGCAGCGCTGAGTCTCCTCCGCCGACGACAACGACTTTCTTGCCGCGCAGCAGCGGCGCATCGCAGCTCGCGCACTGGCTCACTCCCCGGCCGAACAGGCGTTCCTCACCTTCGACCCCGAGCCGCCGGAACGACGTCCCCGAGGCGAGAATGACGGCGCCCGCCTCGATGCCGCCCTCGGCGGTACTCACGCGCCACAGACCGCCATCGCGGGCGATGCCGTCCGCCTCGACCATAGCGAAGCCCGCGCCCGCCCCGGCCGCCTCCATCTGGATGGTCGGACACAGCTCGAAACCGGCGACGCCGTCCGGATAGTCAGGCAATCCCTCGACATTCTCGATGCTGAGCAGATTTCCGCCGAGCGCGGCGCCAACCAGGATTTTGGTGGATTTTCCGGCCCTCGCCGCATGCAGCCCCGCCGTCAGCCCGGCGATTCCACCGCCGATTACCAGTATGTCCGTCCGTTCTGCCAAATCTTCTTCCGCCAGGCCGGGGCCGTTCCCTTGTTTCATTCGAGTGCCGGTTCTACCATCGTCGGCACACTGCATCATGAAACGACGGGAATCGGGAGACAAGATCATGGCCGAGCGCATCTGGGACAAATTCCTGACCGACCGGGACAAGGCGGTTTTCGAACGGTCGGGGTTCGGCGCAAGCAGCGGCGGCGGCAAAAAGCCCGCGTTGCTCATCATCGACGTGAACTACAATTTCTGCGGCGAGAGGCCTGAGCCGATCCTGGATTCGATCAAGAAATGGCGGACATCCTGCGGCGAAGACGCATGGGAAGCCCTGCCCCATATCCGCAAGCTGATCGACAAGTGCCATGCCAAGGGCATTCCGGTGATCTACACCACCGGCACGGTCCGCGAAGACGGCTGGGACAAGGGAAGCTGGGCGTGGAAGAGTTCGCGCACTCTTGAAGATGCGAAGAACGCCGGGCAGGAGGCCCGTGAAACCAACCGCGACGGAAACGACATCATGGATGAAATCGCGCCGTCGCCGCAGGATATCGTGATCCGCAAGCTTAAACCCAGCGCGTTTTACGGGACGCCGCTGCAGGCGTTTCTCAACGATCTCGGCGCCGACTCACTGGTGGTGACAGGCACCACGACCTCGGGATGCGTACGCGCATCGGTCCTCGACGCGTTCAGCAGCAACCTGAGAATCCTCATCGCCGAAGAAGCCTGTTTCGACCGGTCGCAGGCCTCTCACGCCATCAACCTCTGCGACATGCATGCCAAGTACGCCGATGTCGTGCCGGTCGAAGACGCGCTCGCCTATATCGACACCGTCGATGCGGACTACAATCTGCCGTCGGGAAAGGCGCTTGGATAACTGACCGGTTGATGCGGAATCGCACCGGCAAGGCTTCTTAAACCAGCCGGCAGATCAGCTTCGCCAGCATCGGGCCCGTAATCAGCACGACGAACAGACGCACGGTCTGAAGCGCCAGGACGAATGAAATATCGGCGCTGCTGCCGACCGCAATGATGGCGATGGCGTCCAGACCGCCGGGCGTGGTGGCGAGAAAGGCCGTCAGAGGATCGGTCCCGAGGAGCCAGACCAGCATCACCGCCGACAGGCAGCACAGCAGGATCAGCGCGATCACCCCCGCCATCATCGCCGGCATGGCGCGCAGCGCGTAAAGCACGGTTTCACGCGTAAAGCGCAAACCGACCCAGAGCCCGATTACCGAAAAGCCGAAGATCAGCAGCCAGGGCGGCAGGGTGATCGAGACCAGCCCGGTCGCCTGGGCGACCGCCGCAAAGCTCAACGGTACGAAGAAACCGCCGGACGGCACCGGCAGCAGTCGGGCGACGATCCCGCCGGCAACGGCAATCGCAATCGTCGCAATAACGTCTGGCGACAGTTCCGCAAAGGACACCACGGTCCCGCCGGAAGCGGAACCGGGCGCGATGTCGGTGGCGACGACGCCGAATACGAAGCGCGACACCAGCGTCGCGACAAACACCACCATAATGACCCGCAGGAACTGCATGAAGGCGACGAGACGCGCATCCGCGCCAAAATCCTCCGCCATCGCGACCATGCCTGTCGCCGCGCCGGGCGAACAACCCCAGGCAGCCGTGGTGCCGGGCAGGATACGGGTTCTTGCGATCAGCCAGCCCGCGAAGGTGCTCGCAATGATGGTTGTGGCGACGACCAGAAGAATTGCTGCCCACTCGTCGGCGATGGCGCGCAAGGTCGAGGGATCCAGCGCGCTCGCCACCAGGGTCGCGACGATCGCCTGACCGCACAGTAGATACGGGCGCGGCAGCAGAAGTCCCGACCCTTTTACGCCGAACGCCATGCCGGCCAGCAAGGGACCGATAAGGAACGATGCCGGAAGCCCTGCTGCGTGAAGCACGGCGCCGAATGCGCCCGCCGTTGCAATTGCGGCGAACCAGAGTCCGGACTTTTTAAAGGATGTCACACGCGAAACGCCTTGTTGGAAGAGCGAAATCTTAGGAGCGCCGGGACCCGAAGTCCATCCAGCGGCGACACCGCTGACGGTTTCGCAAATTCGCTTCGGAGTGATATCTGTTGGCCATTCGGTGCCTGCCGGGAAAGGACGTGTCATGCTGGATGAAACGGATCAGTCGCTGACCGAAGCCGCGAACCGCTGGCTCGCCGCCTTGGAATCCGCCCTGTCCGGCCGGGACGGAAAATCGTTCGACGGTCTGTTCGCGTCCGAATGTCACTGGCGCGACGTCCTTGCCTTTACGTGGGACCTGAGGACGGTCAACGGACCGGACCGGATCGCCGAAGAATTCCGCCGACACGCGGGACCCGCAAGCGCCTGCAATTTCAGGGTCGACGAAAGCCGCACACCGCCGCGCCGTCTGACGAGAACGGGCAAGGACATCATCGAAGCGATCTTCCGCTTCGACACCGCTAGCGGCCCGGCCAACGGCGTGGTCCGGCTGATCCCGGACGATCCGCCGACGGCGTGGACCCTGATGACCGCCCTTTCCGATATCGCCGGCCACGAGGAAGCCATCGGAGATCATCGCCCGACCGGCGAAATATATTCGCGCGATTTCAGCGGCCCGAACTGGCTCGACCGGCGGAAATCGAGCGCAGCATATGCTGACCGCGACCCGGCCGTGCTTGTCGTCGGCGGCGGCCAGGCAGGGCTGTCGATCGCCGCGCGGCTGACACAGCTCAATATCGATACGCTGATCGTCGACCGAGAGGACCGCATCGGCGACAACTGGCGCAAGCGCTATCACGCGCTGACCCTGCACAATCAGGTTCACGTCAATCACCTGCCCTACATGCCGTTCCCGCCGAACTGGCCGACCTATATTCCGAAGGACAAGATCGCCAACTGGTTCGAATCCTACGCGGAAAGCATGGAGCTTAATTTCTGGACCGGAACGGAATTCGAAGGCGGGGTTTACGACGAGGACCGGCAATGCTGGACCGCAAGGCTGCGCCTCGCGGACGGAACGATCCGGGAAATGCGACCGCGCCACATCGTCATGGCGATCGGGGTCAGCAGCATCCCCAATCGGCCGGACATCCCGATATTGAAGAAATTCGGGGGACAAGCGCTGCACTCGAGCGAATATGGAGATGCCGCCGACTGGAACGGCAAAAACGTCCTCGTCATCGGCACCGGCACCAGCGGACACGACATCGCGCAGGACCTGCATTCCCATGGCGCATCGGTCACGATGGCGCAGCGGAGTTCGACCCTGATCGTCGGGATCGAACCAAGTGCGCAGCTTCCCTACACGCTCTACGGTGAGGGGCCGCCGCTGGAAGATTGCGACCTGCTGACCGTATCGTTTCCGTTTCCGATGCTGAAGACGTTTCATCAGCAGATCACTGAACAGACCAGGATTTACGACCGGGACCTGCTGGACGCGCTGGCCCGCATCGGCTTCAGGCTCGATTTCGGGCCGGACGACACCGGCTGGCAGTTCAAATATCTCGAACGCGGCGGCGGGTACTATTTCAACGTCGGATGTTCGGACCTGATGATCGACGGAAAGATCGGACTGATCCAGTTCGACGAAATCGAGACCTTTACCGACACCGGGCTCACGACCAGAGGCGGCGAAACGCTGCCGCTTGACCTGGTCGTGCTCGCCACCGGCTACAAGGGACAGGATTACATGGTCCGCCATTTGTTCGGAGACGGGGTGGCGGACCGCGTGGGCCGCATCTGGGGATTCGATCCGGAATTGCAGGAACTGCGAAACATGTGGGTCAGGACCGGGCAACCCGGCCTGTGGTTCCTCGCCGGCAGCTTTGCCCAGTGCCGCATCTATTCGAAATATCTGGGCCTCCAGATCAAGGCCTGCGAGGAAGGGCTGATCGGGCTCAAGCGCGATCCGGACTGACCGGATTCAGTTATCTATTCCGTTTGGCGACACGTGCCGGCGGGTGATCGGCTTGAAGACGCCAACGATGCGCTCTCCCTCGCGCAGCAGCCTCTCGCCGGTCGCCGCATCGACAACCGCGAGGCCTCGTCTTGCGGAGGTGCGGTCCAGCCCGACAATTTCCAGCCAGACCGTATCGAGTGGAGCTCCTTCGGGGGCTGCCGGATCGTCGATCAGGACCAGACGGTCACCTTCCGGGACCTCCGGCGCGGCTTCAAGCCCGGCAAACAGGTTGCGTTTCCAGTTGGTTACCAGATCGTCCCATCCATCGAACGTGCCGCCGCCGACCGTCCGATAGTCCTGCCGCTCCAGCACGGACGCATCGCGCACCGAATGGACTGCCAGATAGGGCGACGGGATATCCGCAATCGAACGAAACCGCTGCGAAGCCCGGAACCCGGGCAGCGCGAGAAGATTGTCCAGCTTTTCCCCGCTGTAATAACGATTCCAGTCCGGCTCGCGCGCCGGATCGGTGAAGGCGCATTCGACGGTGTAGATCATCGCAAACGATGTCCTCTCCCGCCGGTTATACGCCTTCGACGATGCAGACCAGCCGGTCGGCGGCGTCTTTCTGGAACTCCCAGGCTTCCTGATATTCCTTCGAATGATAGCAGGCGACCGCCTGTTCGACCGTGTCGAACTCGACCAGCACGTTGCGCGGATATTCGTCGCCTTCCAGCGTCACGACGCGTCCGCCGCGCGCGAGAATACGGCCGCCATGCAGCTCGAGCGCAGGTCCGGCGCGCTTGGCATACTCCGCGTAACCGTCAGGGTCGGTAATCTGCACCTTGCTCATCCAGTAGGCCGCCATGGTTTCTTCCTTTCCGTTGATGACTGACATGTCGTGATCCGAACCGTATCACAGCGGATTTCAATGCCGGAAGGGTTGAAGTCCGGGTCCGATCGGCAACAGAATTATGCTCGAATACTCGAAACCCGCCAGACACGAGGAACGACCATGGCCGAAATCCTTGGACTGGGCATCACGCACCAGCCTTCGCTCGCCAACAATCCGATCAGGGCAGGCTCGATCTTCCAGACATTGAAGGATCCCGGTTTGCCGGAAGAACTGCGCAGCCCCGGCGCGTGGCCGGAAAACATGCAGCGCGAATGGGGCAACGACGAGGGTGCGCGACATGCCCGCAAGCATCAGGAGGAAGTCGCGGACGAAATGCGCAAGACCCGGAAAATCCTCGACGAGTTTGCGCCGGATTTCGTCGTCATCTGGGGAGATGACCAGTACGAGAATTTTCGCGAGGATGCCGTGCCCGCCTTCTGCGTCATGGGTTACGACGACATGGAATACCGTCCCTGGGCGCACCGGCGCAGGGGCGCCAATCACTGGAACGAACCGGCCGATACGGCCTTTACGTTCCGGGGACACCGGCCGGGCGCCAAATACCTGGCGACGGGCCTGCTGGAACAGCATTTCGACATCGCCTATTCCTACAAACCGCTCCATGCGGAACTCGGCCACGCGATGTCCAACGCCCTTCTCTACATGGACTGGGACCGCAGGGGGTTCGACCACCCTGTCGTCCCCATCACGGTGAACTGCTACGGACGCCGGCTGATCCTGCAGCGCGGCCATCTCGCCAACATGGCATCGCCGCCCGACGAGGCGGATTTCGATCCGCCGTCCCCCTCTCCGTCCCGTTGTTTCGATCTTGGCGCCGCCTGCGTCCGCGTACTTCGCGACAGCCCCTATCGAGTTGCGCTGATCGCCTCGTCGAGCTGGTCGCACGCCTTCCTGTGCGAGAAGCATCATTTCCTGTGGCCCGACCACGACGCGGACCAGGCGCTGTTCGCAGCGCTTTCGGCGGCGGATTACGATGCCTGGAAAAAACAGTCGCTGGAGAAAATCGAGGACGCGGGCCAGCACGAAATGCTCAACTGGTTCTGCCTGATCGGCGCCATGGCGGAACTCGACCGCAAGCCGGACTACCTCCACTACATCGAAAGCAGCGTCATGAATTCGAACAAGGTCTTCGCGGCTTTCTGCCCCTAGCGCCTGCCTTCGAAGGAACCCGCGCCGGGATCGTTACAGCGCCTGCGGCAGGTCCTTGGCGTCGATCAGGTCGATCATGGTGCCGCGTCCCGCAGCCTTCGCCTTTTCGTAGACCAGCATGGCGATGGCGATTTCGGATGCGGCAGTGCCGTTATTGTTCTTGTGATAGGTAATCTGTTCGTCGTTTTCGCGCCCGACGGCTTCGCCGGTCGCCAGCTCTCCGAGTTCGATGATGTCGTCTTCGCTGATGATCCCCATTTCGATCGGCTCGTAGAGGTCGCCCTGCTTTTCCGACATCACGGATTCCCGCAGGTTGGTGGCGATGATATCCGCACGTTCGACCGTGCGGTTATCGATCTCGCGCCGGGCCTTTTTCAGGAACCCGCCCTGAACCAGCTGGACGTTGCCGCCGATGATTCCTGTGACGTGCTGACCGGGCTCCAGCAGATTGCCGTCGAACAGCTCTACATTGGTATTGGTTGCGCACAGGATCGCATCCGATCCCTTGATGACCTGATCGGGATCGTCGACCGGCGTGATCTCTATGTCGAATTTCTGTGAATATTTGCGGGCGAAGTTGCGCCTGTTCTCCGGGTTCCGGCTGTAGACCTTTACCTTTTTCACGCCGGGACGAACCGACAGCAGGGCGAGGAGCTGGTTGGCCGCCTGTCCGCCCGAGCCGAAAACGCCCGCGATCTCGGCGTTTTCCCGGACCATGTATTTGAAGGCAACGCCGGACGTTGCCGCCGTGCGCAGCGCGACAAGGCTGGTATAGCCGAGCGTCCGCTCCACCGGCTCGCCGATCACGATGGCGAGCAGGTGCCCGGATTCGGAGTCGTTGAGCACATGGACCGGGTGTTCGCGATGCTTGTATTCCTGGTTTGCGCCGCCTTCGAGCTGTACGACATGATCGGCGCGCGACGCAGCCCCGATGACGCCCATCGAATGCGCACCGCCCGGGAAGTTGCTGATCCGTACCCCCGCCGGAGAATGCACACGACGGCGGGGCGCATTGATGACCGGGAACCGGTGCCCATCGGCATAGCCTTTTTCGACCACGTCGATCGCCTCGCGCATCTCCACGAGATCCTGAATTTCGTCCGGCTTCAGCAGCAGGAAACCCATATGCAACCTCCCTCAAATTCGGTGGGCGCAATCTGTTCGCGCGAACCGGACCTGTCAACCGGACGGCCTGTGCTATGCTGCGGAAAAGGTATCGGGAAGGATCTGAATGTCGGTCAAGTCGGGTTCTGCTGACTTCGTCGAGAGCGGCGGCGAACTCAGGATCACCGGGAAAGGCTCATGGACCATCGAGACCGCGGCAAGGCTCCGGCCGGTTCTCGATGCGATCCCGATCGCCTCCGCCCGGGCGGTCATAGACCTCGAAGCCGTCGAGCGTTTCGATTCGACAGGGGCGTGGCTGTTGCTGAGGCTGTACCGGCGACTGGCTTCGACAGGCGTTTCGCCATCATTGATGGGGCTGTCTCCGGAACAGACGACGCTCTTCAACCGGATCGTCGAAATCGGCGACTGCGAACCGGCGCATGCGGAGACTTCCCATCCGGTCATCGCCCTTCTGGAACGGACGGGGCGCAATATCGGCGCCGCCGTACAGGATGGAGTCGAATTGCTCAACTTCCTGGGCATAGTGGCATTCGCCGCTTTTCGCAGTCTGATACGTCCCGGACGGATCCGCCTTATTCCGACATTCAGCCATATCGAACGCATCGGGATCGACGCCCTGCCCATCGTCGGGCTTCTGGCATTCCTGATCGGGATCGTCCTGGCCTATCAGGGTGCCGATCAGCTCCGCCGGTTCGGTGCCGAAATCTTTACCGTGAACCTGCTGGGTATCTCCGTTCTTCGGGAAATGGGCGTGCTCATGACCGCCATCGTTATCGCCGGCCGTTCCGGCAGCGCCTTCGCCGCGCAGATCGGGACCATGCAGGTCAATCAGGAAGTCGACGCGATGCGGACACTGGGGCTCGACCCGGTGGACATGCTCGTCCTGCCGCGCATGACGGCCATGATCATCGTGCTGCCGCTTCTCACCGTGTACGCGAACATCATGGCCCTTACCGGCGGCGCGATGATGGTGACGATGACGCTCGATATACCGCTGGCCCAGTTTCTTCACCGCCTTAACGAGTCCGTTGCCCTGGGTACTCTCTGGATCGGCGTTTCGAAAGCGCCGGTCTTCGGACTGCTGATCGCGCTGACGGGATGCCGCGAAGGTCTGCGCGTCACGGGATCGGCCGAAAGTGTCGGAACCCATACGACGCGAGCCGTCGTCATTTCGATCTTCCTGGTGCTCGTCGCCAACGCGCTTTTCTCTGTGCTGTTTTCGCTGTTCCGAATATGACCGACACCGAAGACTACGCCATCGAAATAGAAGGGCTGGTAACCCGGTTCGGCAGCCATGTCATCCATGACGGGCTGTCGATGGCGGTCCGCCGGGGAGAAGTGACGTCGATCGTCGGCGGATCGGGTACGGGCAAATCGGTCCTGCTGAACACCATTATCGGGCTCAACCGCCAGGCAGCGGGAACCATCCGCGTCCTTGGCCAGGACACGGCGCGTCTCAGCGAACGCGACCGTCAGGCCCTTGCAAGCCGCTGGGGCGTCCTGTTCCAGCAGGGCGCCCTGTTTTCTTCCCTCACCGTCGCGGAAAACGTGCAGGTGCCGCTCCGGGAATATACCGACCTGCCGAGAGACCTGATCGACGAGATGACGGCTCTCAGGATTGCCATGGCGGGTCTGCCGCCGGACGCCTGTTCGAAATACCCGTCGGAACTGTCCGGCGGCATGCGCAAACGCGCCGGTCTCGCCCGGGCTCTGGCGCTCGATCCGGAAATCCTGTTTCTCGACGAACCCACGGCCGGACTGGACCCGATCGGAGCGGCGGACTTCGATGCGCTGATTGGCGACCTACGCGCCAGCCTGGGCCTGACCGTCGTCATGGTGACCCATGATCTGGACAGCCTGTATGCGATTACCGACAGAATCGCGGTACTGGTCGACCGCCATGTTATAATGGGCACTCTGGAGGAATTCGAACGGCATCCGCACCCCTGGATCGCCGCCTATTTCCATGGACCGCGGGCCCGCGCCGCGAAGGACGGCTAAGAAGAATGGAAAACCGCGCTAGTTATATTTTCGTCGGCGCTTTTGTCCTGATATTCGTCGCAGCGACTATTGGCGTTGCGGTCTGGCTGGCGGGAGTCGATTTCGATGAGCCGCCGAAGCGCTATGCGATCCTGTTCGAAGGGGATGTCACCGGGCTGACGGTGGGGAGCCCCGTTCGCTACCGCGGCGTTCCCGTGGGGTCGGTCAGCGCAATCGATATCGCGCCGGAAAACGTGGAACGCGTGAAGGTTGTCGTCGACGTTTCCCGGGACACTCCCATCAAGACGGATACGGTGGCGCAACTCGCGCTTCAGGGAATCACAGGGGTTGCATTCGTTCAGTTGACGGGCGGAACCCATAAGGCGGAGACGTTGAAGCCGGACGGAAAGAACAAAATGGCGGTCATCGCATCTCGTCCATCGGCACTTCAGAGGCTGGTCAACCGGCTGCCGGAAATCGTCGAAAAGGTCGACAGGATCTCCGGCTCGCTGGTCAAACTGTTCGACGACAGGAACATCGCCGCCCTGTCTTCAACGCTGGAAAACATAGAACGCGCCAGCAGAACGATGGGCAATGAAAGCGACCAGATATCGGCACTGCTGCGCGACGGTCGCGCCGCCGTGGAGGCGTTAAGAGACGCCGGTCAGAACATATCGACGCTTGCGCGGACCCTCGACAGGGAAACAAGGCCGCTTTCGGGAGATATCTCCGCTTCGCTGAAGGAGTTCAGACACACCATGTCCACCCTTCGCGATGGCGTTGGAACGCTCAACCGCGTCGCCGGCGATCTCGCTTCCGTCGTTCAGGACAGCAAAGGACCTCTGCAGGATTTCACCAATTCGGGACTGTACGAAGTCGCGACGTTTTTTTCGGAAGCGCGCGTCCTTATCGATTCAATGACCCGGCTGGTCGATCGGATGGAGCGCGATCCGGCGCTGTTCTTCTTTGGCGACTCGCAGAGGGGGGTAAAGGCCCAATGACGTTCACGGGAAAACGCCTGCTGGCAGTCGCCCTGCTGGGAGGAACGTTGACGGGGTGCGCGGACCTGCCGTTCAACCGGCCGCCGGCGGAACTCTTCGTTCTTTCACCCAAAAACACGTTCAGCAGCGCCCTGCCCCGGGCGTTCTGGCAGCTTTCGATCGATGTGCCGATAGCGGAAGCCGGAATCAATACGTCGCGCATCGCCGTACGAAGAACGCCGTTGCGACTGAACTATTTCGAAGGCGTCAACTGGTCCGACATCGCGCCGAGGATGGTCCAGACGCTGATGATCGAAAGCTTCGAAAACAGCGAACGCATCATCGGCGTCGGGCGTCAGAATATCTCGCTCCGCGCGGATTACAGTCTGGTGTCGGAGTTGCGGGAATTCCAGGCGGAAACGATGCCCGGACGGCCCTCGCACGTGCGTGTGCGGCTGAATGCAAAGCTGATACGGCTTCCGCAACGCATCATCGTTGCCGGTGCGAAACCGGAAGCTGTCGTCGCCATCCAGGGAGAAGGCATCGACAGGATCGTCGCTGCCTACGACCAGGCGCTGGGACGCGTTCTGAAGAAAATCGTTACCTGGGCCCTGACGGAAGGGACAAGAGACTTCGCCGACCGGAAGCGATCATCGGCAGCGCCGGTTATGCGCAGGCCTTGATCCCCGCGCCTTCCAGCAGGTTTACGTGATCGCAGGCGAATTTCTTGCCGGGCGCTTCCTCGACTTCGTAAACGTACCCCTTGTGGCGGTCATTGATCGATTTCGCCAGGGCACGAACGGCGTCGGTGACGCCGGAATTCGCTCCATCCACCGATGCGGACAGTCGAAGCCAGAATTTCTTGCCGATTAGCGCCGCTTCGCTGTGGATTACGAGCCCGTCGAATGTCTCGACCTTCCCGGTATGAAGGACATTTTCGCCGAACGGTATTTCCTCCGCGAGACGCAGGTCGACCAGCTTGAGCCCTTCCAGCAGCTTGGCCATGTCGTTGGTTTCCCATTGCCCACGCTGGCGCTTGCCGGCCGGAATGCCATCCAGCTTGAAATCCTTGACCGATGGCGCATCCCGGTGAATGACGACGTCTCCGCCGCTCTTTGACGTGATATGGAGCCGTTTGACCTTCTCGCGCTTGATATCGACGATATCCTTTTCTACCCAGTCCGCCGGCCCCTTGCCGAGCGGCGCCGTTCCCTCTACCAGCCAGGTTTGCTTCTTGTCGCCGAACCGCATGTAGGTGCCGCCCCGGCCGCTGCCGAACAGGTCCTCGTTGGTCTTGCCGATCAGGCCCTTTGCCAGTTCGCTGCCGTCCCTCGCCCGTACGACGACCTGAACCGATTTCGAATTCTTGGCGCCAACATCACGGAGATCCAGACGCTCATACCTCTCGGGATCGCTTGTCTTGGCTTCCAGATATTTGAATCCCGACAACGCGACGATGACGGTCTTCAGCTTGTCGAAGCTGGCCTCGTAGCCTTTGAGTTCCTTGACGCCCCAGCCCTTGCCTGTCCGTTCGATCGTAAAGCTGCGTTCCGGCGTGGTGACCGCTAGGGCCTGAACCTCGTTAATTTTCGCGTCGAGTCCGGCGAAGACCAGTTCCCGGTCGCGAGGAATTACGGTCGGAGCCGGCCGCGAGGCGACTACGAAAATCGCGGCGGCGAGCGTCAGCGCGGTGACGGCGGTGAATGAAAGAAAGGATCTTGGCGTCATATTTCAGGTTCCCGGCGGCGGCGTGGCCATTTGGAAGTCAGGGGTCAGTTTCCGGCCAGGGCCGTCGCGCGATGACGCTGCGCATTGCGTCGCCGCACGAGCCCAAGCCCCAGGGCAAACACGATGACAATTGCCGGCATCAGGCCGATATTGATGATCTTCAGATTACGGTCGAGCTCGTCGATATCCTGACGAAGGGCGAGTTGCACGGAACGAAGTTCCTTGCGGATGGCGATCGACTCACGGCGGAATTTCTCCACCGCGTCCTTCTGTTCTTTCGACAGGATGACCGTCTTGCCTTCCTTGGTTTCCTTGGTCTGGATATTCTTGAGCTTGCTCTCGATATCCTTCAGCTTCTCCAGCAGCGCCTGCTCGGTCGAACGGTAGCGGAGCTCGGCCTGACTGCGCAGTTCCTCGACCTTGTGGAAAGGCCGTGTCGTCACGCCCCGGCTGCGCAGCCCGATCAGGGCCGCCGTCCCCGCCATGTTATCGATGGAATTGGACAGAAAATCCGCGTTGTTGGCGAACGGCACGTCGACGCGCTGACCGAAGAAATCCTGCGAGCGTACCCAGAACCGGTCTACCAGCATGTCCGTGTCGGCGACCACGATCATGCTCGCCGGCTTGACGCCTTCCTTCAGGTGCGTCTGCCGCGACGGCACAGTCTCGCCTTTTTTCAGTCGGGCAGCGTTGATGTCTTCACGGATCTTGTCCTTGGGCGGACCGTCCGGGAACGCGCTCCTGAATGTACCGTTTATCCGGGCCGCAACGACGAAGGGTTCGCCCGCCGCCTTGAACTCTCGCAGCAGCTTGGCGGGCTCCGGGTCCTTCTTGACCTTGGCAACGTCGATCGCCATCGCATCGGGGCTCGACTTCAGAAGCGCCTGGAAATCGTACGTGGCGTCCTTGGCTTTCGAGATAAAGCCGGATGAAGCCAGCGTAATCTGCTCAATATCGTTGGTGACGACGTCCGCGCCGTTGATCTGGTTGCCGGTGAGCGTGACCCAGGCAAGATAGTCGGTAATCACGGGGCGACCCAGCGCATCGCGACCGGCACTGACGCGCTGCGCGCCCTTTCGGTCGCCGAGCACCTTGTTCCTGTCGTAAACGATGCCGTACGCGCTGAACAGTTTCTTGAGGTCGGAGCCATCGTCCGGCGGCTGGCGCTGCATGGCGTTGCCGCGCGTCGCCTCTTCCGAATAGGGGTCGACGAAAATCAGCGCCTTGCCGCCCCGCATGATGTGCTGGTCGATGTAGTAGCGGTCGGTATCGTCCATATCGCGCGGGTGCACGACCATCAGCACGTCGATGTCTTCAGGGACCGGGTCTTCGAGCGTAATCTTCTGGACGTCGAAGAACTGGCGCAGCTGTTCCACAACCTGCCAAGGGCGATAGCGCTTGAGGGGGTCCGACTCGATCGGCAGGGAGGAAACGACCCCGACTTTCTTTTTCTTCGGGTTGGCGAGGTTCTGAACCAGGCGGCTCAGATCGTATTCCAGAAAGCTTTCGCGCTGAGGCGAGAAGAACGGAATGATGTCCAGATCGTCGGTCGTATTTGTGCCTGCCAGGCCGAAATAGCCGAGATTGCCGGCCTGGGTAATCGGCACGCCGTGAAGCCCGAACCCGACCGCCCTGTCCTCCTCGGGCGAAAACGGCTCGGGGTGGATGACTTCGAGCTTGATCCGGCCGTTCGACAGCTCGGAATAGCGTTCGAGGAGTTCCTGGACGCTCCGCGCATAATCCTTGAGCGCCGGGCTCTGCTCCATCAGGTCGTCGGAAACGAACATCCGGAGCGTGACCGGCTCGCGCACATTCGACAACACTTCCTTCGTGCCTTTGGACAGGGTGTAAACCTTCGCCGCCGTCAGATCGATGGTAACGTTGCGCAGCGCTTCGGTCGAAAAGACCAGAAGCGACACGAAGAACACGGCCGCCACGGCGAGACCGGCAAGTCCCAGCTTTCTGCGGTCCCAGATTTTGACTCCGCCAGCCATTTTCCGATCACGCTCCCTTCTTGAGGTCAACCACAACAACGTTCGCGAACAGAAAAACGCCCATGACCGCCAGGTAGTAGATCAGGTCCCTGACATCGATCACACCTCGCACGATCGCATCGTAATGCACGAGGAAACTGAACGATCGAACCACGTCGACAACCAGCGGCGGCGCCCAGCCCTGAAAAATACCCATGACCATCTCAAGCCCGCTCATCATGAACAGGAAGATCACCGCCGCGCCGATGACGAATGCAATGACCTGGTTTCGCGTCATCGCCGAAACGAAGCCGCCGATGGCGAGATAGGCGCCCGCCATCAGCAACCCGCCGATATAGCTCGCAACGATAATCCCGTTGTCCGGATCGCCGAGATAGTTGACCGTAATCCAGAGCGGAAACGTCAGCAGAAGCGCGATGCCGGCAAAAATCCATGCTGCCAGAAACTTCCCGAACACGGCCTGCGTCGTCGATACCGGCAACGTCATGATGAGTTCCAGCGTGCCGGACTTCCGTTCCTCGGCCCAGAGCCGCATCGCGATCGCGGGAATCAGGATCAGATAGAGCCACGGCAGAAACCCGAACAGCGGCTGCATGTCCGCCTGACCGCGGTCGAAAAATCCCCCGAAAAAGAACGCCGTCGTTCCATTCAGCGCCAGAAATATGACGATAAAGACATAGGCAAGCGGCGTCGTGAAATACGCCCTCAGTTCGCGTTTGCAGATCGCCAGACTCGAAGACATCGCAACCCCCGTCACGCCGCTGTTGTAATACGCCGGAAGACTTCGTCGAGCCGGCCGCGTTCGACCCTGATCTCGTGTACGCCAATGCCGGCATCCTTCAGCGCGGCACCCACGGCGTCGACGATAACCTTTCCCTCGCCAGGAAACGCGACAAGTTCCCCGCCGCCGACAATTTCGACCCGATCGACTTCTGTCAGAGCATCGATCCGCGATCTGCCCGCCTCGGCCTGCGCTTCGTCGAGACGAACCGTTACGGCATTGTGATAGATCGATTGCGCCTCGAGCGCAGCCGGCGTTCCGTCCGCAACGACATTGCCCCGGGCAATTACCACCGCCCGGGTGCAGACCACCTCTACCTCTTCCAGCAGATGGGTCGAAATGACAATGACCTTGTTTTCCGCCATCTCGTTGATCAGGCGGCGGACTTCATGCTTCTGGTTCGGATCGAGACCGTCAGTCGGTTCGTCGAGAATAAGAAGGTCGGGGTCGTGCAGTATGGCCTGGGCGATACCGACGCGGCGTTTGTAGCCCTTGGAAAGGGTGCCGATCGACTGCCGCATGACGGGGCCGATATTGATCAGTTCCGCTGCGCGGTCAATGGCCTTGCGCTTGTCAGCCCCGGCAATGCCGCGCACTTCAGCGACGAAACCGAGAAGCTCGACCGGCGTCATGTCTTCGTACAGCGGGGCGCCTTCCGCCAGATAGCCGATGCGCGATTTGACGGCGATCGGCTCCGACGCAACGTCGTACCCGTCGACGCGGGCTGTCCCCGACGTGGGCGGGAGAAACCCGGTGACCATGCGCATCGCAGTGGTTTTGCCCGCGCCGTTGGGCCCCAGAAAACCGAGCACTTCGCCACGGCTGACGGAGAAGCTGATCCCGTTGACAGCCGTGAATTCGCCAAAACGCTTCGTCAGGCTCTCAAGCTGGAGCATCGCATCCATCGCTCGTGCATCCCCCTGCGCTATCGCGCGGTTCAAAGAATTTCCTCTGCCAGCGGGCCGTAAAAATGGCCGGCTACCATGTAGAGATCGGGATTCGCCATTTCAAGAGGCAACCCTACCTTTACAAACGGGCGCGGATAATTGCGCTAAATATTGGTTTTTTCAAGCCCGAGTAGACCGGCTACGTGATCCGCGATCGCAAGGGAGGCGGTAAGGCCTGGCGATTCGATGCCCAGAAGATTGACCAGCCCCTTAATTCCGTGAATGTCCGCGCCCTGAACGACGAAATCCTTGGCCGGTTCTCCGGGCGCCTGTATCTTCGGTCGTATCCCGCTGTAACCCGGCTGAATCGCCCCGTCAGGCAGCGCCGGATAGTACTTGCGAACGGCCTCGTAGAATGAATCGGCCCTGCGCGGATCGACATCGTAATCGATTTCATCGATCCATTCGACGTCCGGTCCGAACCGGACCTGCCCGCCGAGATCTATCGTGACGTGAACGCCGAGACCGGCCGCTTCCGGCACCGGATAGATCGGTCGGGTGAATGGCGGCTTGCCGATCAACGAATAGTAGTTGCCCTTCGCGAAATAGGCTGGCGGGACGTGCTCTGCAGGAAAGCCTTCCAGCATCCCGGCTACACGAGGCGCATAGAGTCCCGCCGAATTGACAACGATGTTCGCCTTGAATTCAGCGGGATCGTCGCCTCCGGTCCTTAAAAGTATGCCATCGTCATCGATCCGCCCCCCGACGACCGGCGTATTGAACGCGATCATCGCTCCTTCCGCCTCCGCATCGCCCTGATAGGCGAGCATCAGCCCGTGACTGTCGATAATGCCGGTCGAAGGAGACCACAGGGCGCCGACGCAGAACACCGCCGGCTCTTCAGCGGCGACTTCATCTGGCGTAAGCCATTCGAGGTCAGGAACGCCATTCGTCGCAGCCGCATTCTTGAGTCGTTCCAGCTCCGGCATCTGCTCTTCGCTGGTCGCCACGATGAACTTGCCGCACCGCCGGTGAGGTACGCCATGGCTCTCGCAGAATTCGTAAAGCGCATGTTTGCCGGCCACGCAGAACCGGGCTTTCAGGCTGTCAGCGGCGTAATAGATGCCGGCATGGATGACCTCGCTGTTGCGAGAACTGGTTTCGGTCCCGATGGCGTCTGCGGCTTCAAGAACAACCACTTCGCGCCCGGCAAGAGCCAGCCGTCTTGCCACGGCGAGGCCGACGACGCCCGCACCGATCACTGCACAATCAACCCTGTCGACCATCTCGGATTTCCCGCACTCCACAATGCCACTATACGGCCCCGTCTGATCGTCGTAACCCGACCGCGGCTCGCGGGCAAGACAGCGTTCAGCCCAGACGAAAAACCCACCGGCAATAAAATTTCCTAAAATTTTAGAAAATTTTTTTACAATTAAAACAAATAATAAATTAACCAATAGAAATGTTTGTCGGTATTAATAAAATAAAAAACCTTATCACGGATAATAATATAGAACAGAGACTTATCGACGATAATCGAGTTTGGTCGAATGGCCGGCAGCAACTACGAAGTTTATGTTCTCCGAAAGGAGAAATGGACCGTCGAGTCCCAGGAACGGGACAAGGGCGCCGCAATCGCCTTTGCAAATACGCTTGCCGCCGACCGCCGGAACGATGGCGTCAAGGTCGTCGAAGAAATATACGACGAAGAAACCGGCGTTTTCCGGGAAAAAACGGTTTTCAGCTATTACAATCAGGAAGACAAGGTTCTGGCCTCGTCCAAGACCGGAAAAAACCGAACGGGCTCGAAATCCCCGAACAAATCATCGCGAAAAAGGGTTGCGAACGGCAAGGACGGCACGTCGCAGAAATTTGAACCAAGGTCGGTCATGCTGGCCTTGGCGCTCGTTTTCGGGCTTTCAGGCAATCTTATATTCGTCGTTCTGTGGGGTGAAAAACTTGATTTGAATCTGGATATCCTGACCAAGCGAATCGCCCCCGCGAAGGAGACGACAATATACGATCTCCCTGAAATATCGGCCAACATCAGGTCCGGCGACGAGGAACGCGTTCTCCATATCAAGGTCGGCGTGAAGCTGAAAAACAAGGACCAGAACCTGGAAATCGAACGAAATCTCACTGCAATCGTGAACCGTATGGCCGGAGATATCAGGCGCATGGAAACCCTCGATCGTGGCCTGAACATGCAGGAACTGCAGAAAAATCTCACGAACAGCGTCCGGTCGGCAGGACAGACCGAAATCGACGGCCTGCTTCTCAAGGAAGTTACGATTTTCTGACCCCGGACCGGGCCGGCTTCCAACGCCAGCACGCGTTGCGGAACTTCCGCGCGTCCTCTAACATCCCTGCATGACAAGCATATCCGGAATTCGTGAAGTGGCCTGGCTCGACTGCCCCGGGGGCGGCCAGGTCGTGGTTGAAGGCAACTACGCTTTCGTCGGCCATATGAACGCGCCGGCGGGCACAACGGTCATCGATATCAGCGACCGCGCAAATCCGCGCGTCGTGGCAACGCTCGATATGCCGGCCAACACCCATTCGCACAAGGTGAGGGTCGGCAACGGCCTCATGGTGACAAACAAGGAACGGCTGTCGGGACCGCAGCCTGACGGGTTCATGGGCGGGCTCGGCATTTACGATATCAGCGACCCGAGAAACCCTCGGGAAATCTGCCAGTGGAATACTGCGGGCAAGGGTGTCCACCGGTTCGATTTCGACGGCCGTTACGCCTATATTTCTCCGACCGTCGAAGGCTATCTCGGCAATATCGTGATGATCCTGGACCTTAAGGATCCAGCGAATCCCGAAGAGGTGGGGCGCTGGTGGATGCCCGGACAATGGGCGGCCGGCGGAGAAGAAATCAATCCCGCATGGGACCGAGAGCCAAGGTGCCATCATCCCCTGCGGCTCGGCGACCGGCTCTATGTGAGTTACTGGCATGCCGGTTTCGTCATTCTGGGCATTGAAGACATGTCCAGACCGAGATTCATTTCGGGCCTGGACTGGAGCCCGCCGTTCCCGTGGCCGACGCACACCACGTTGCCGATTCCGTTTCCGCTGATGGGACGGAACGTGTTGCTGGTCGCCGACGAGGACGTCGCGCAGGCCTATCCCTCCTCTCCATCTTTTCTCTGGATGGTGGACATCACGGATGAAAGGCACCCCATGCCGTTCGGCAGTTTCCAGATCGACGGCGTCGACGGTTCTCCTCAGCCGTCGATGTCGGGCTGCCACCAGCCGTGCGAGATCGTGACGGGAACGGAAATTCCCGTCGCGTGGTTCGCAGGCGGGTTGCGCGTGGTCGACATCGCCAACCCGCACACGCCGAAGGAGGTCGCCCGTTTCCTGCCCGACCCACCGCCGGGAAGCGAACGGGTGTCGAGCAACGATGTCACGGTAGACGATGACGGCCTGATTTTCCTGCTTGACCGGGTGCGCGGGCTGCACATTCTCGAACGAACCTGAGCCGCTACAGGAGGGGGGGCCGAATGCCGCTTCCGGAAGAGGACCACGCAGGCAGCAACCGCGATGCGCGGCTGGCATCGGTCTATGAGACGCTCGACCGGCTGGACATGGCGCCGTACTGGGCGGTCGATACCGGGACGGAACACAACGAAGACTCGCAGGTCCTGAAAGGCCGGAAAGCGGTACCCTACCGCTGGCGCTATAGCGATATAGAACCGCTCCTTTACGAGGCCGCTGAACTGATCACGATGGAAGACTCGGAAAGGAGATCGATCGTTCTCGTCAATCCGGGCCTTGCACCGGTCCGCGCCACCGTGAGCACGCTTTACACGGCATACCGGCTGAACGATCCGCGCGAAATCATGCCGCCGCACCGTCATTCGATCAATGCTGTCCGGATCGGCCTGACCGGAGAAAACAACTTCACGGGCGTAGAGGGCGAAGACATCGTGTTCGGGCCGGGCGATCTGGTGCTTACGCCGGCAGACGCCTGGCACAACCACGGCAATCACGGCGACGATTTTGCGGTCAACGTCAGCATCCTCGACCTCCCCTTGAGCGAATTCCTGAACAGCGCGTCATTCGAACACGACTATCGGGAAGAGGAGGACGGCCGGAAAGTCGCCAGACAGGAGCAAACAGCCCGTTATTCCGGCGATTTTTCCAGCAGGACATACGGGCGCGGCGGACTTTTACCCCGTTTCCGGCCGGATCGGCGGGGTACAGGTCACCATTCCCCCATGTATGTCTATCGATGGGACGACACCCGGTCGTTGCTGGAAAGCTTCAGAGAGCATGACGGCACGCCGCATGACGCCATATCGGTGGAGTATACCGATCCGACGACCGGTCTGCCGCCTTTCCGGAGCATGACATTTTACGGCCAATTGCTGCGACCGGGCGAGAAAACCCTGGCCCAGCGCCAGAATGCCAGCATGGTCTGCATTGCGTTCGAGGGCGAAGGGAGCACGGTCATCGACGGGGAAACCTTCGACTGGTCGCCGTTCGATGCGATCGCCGTGCCGGGCGGCGGCTGGTTCGAGCATGTCAATCGCTCGACGACAAGCGACGCCGTCCTGTTTGTCACAAGCGACGAACCGACCCTTAAGGCGCTCGGTTTCCACCGCCGCGAGGGCCGGACGCCGGACGGCGGAATTACCCCGCTCCCCTGAGTCGCCCACAGACGGAAACAGCGAAAAGCGGGCTATCCGGAAATTTCGGGTTTCGTGGACAAGGGCGCAGGCGGAATCTCAATGTCTTCCTCGCCTACGGGATCCGGAACGTCTGGCGGCTCCCTTCCCTCCTCGTCCGGTCGCGACGCAGAAGGCCGATCTTCGTCCTCGTCACGCTTCTCCGACCGTCGCGAAGCGTCTGGAACCGGAAGCGCCATTTCCCCGGCATCGACGACCTCGTCGGCATCGAGAATCCGAACCCGCTGTTCTATGTCCCGCCAGTTCACCGCTCGCGCGACGTCGAGATCGTACTCCGCTTGAAGGCGCATCCATAATTCCGGTCCCGTCCCGAAATACCGGCCGAACCGCAAGGCGGTGTCCGCGGTAATGCCACGCTTCCCGTTCGTAATGTCGCTGATCCGGCCGACTGGCACGTCAAGATCCCGCGCCAGCTGATTACGGCTTATGCCAAGCGGCTCCATGGCGCGCTTGAGGAGAATGTATCCGGGGTGCGCTGGGGCGCTACGTTTCGCCATGTCCGGACTTTATTCCGGGGCCCGTAATCCGTCAATCGAAACGGGTGAAGGGACCGGCACAGGTCCAAGGACGGGACAAATTCCCGCGCTCTTTACCGACCGTTAAACTTCCTCGGCAATCGTCCTGTTCGAAAACGGCAAAGGATCCATTTTCGTGTTTTCAGGCAGATCATTTTCGATCGACCGACACCTTACCCAGATGCGATGGCCGCATCGTCCGGGCAGGACAGGCGCATGCGCTGGCTGATCACCGGCGGATGCGGCCATATCGGCACACGGCTGATTGAATCCCTCCTGCAGGACGGCGGACATTCGGTCCGGGTCATCGACAATTGTTCGACAGGGTCGCAGCAGCAGCTTTCGACCGTAGCGCCTCTGAAAATTACGGAATCATCGGATATTTCGCTGCTGCCGACCGATACTTTCGATCACATCGAACTGGTCATTGGCGACGTTGTCGACGGGCCGCTCGCATTCAAGGCTGCTTCCTGTGCGGACATAATCGTTCATCTGGCCTCTCCGCGGGACGAAGGCCCTTGGGAATGCGATACCGCGATCGATTGCGCGGTGAATGTATTCGGTACGCTCAATATGCTTGAAGCGGCCCGGGCGAACGGCGTGAACCGCTTCGTCTTCGCCTCGTACAGCGGAATTACGGGGAACCGGGACGAAGTCGAACGTGTCGCGACCCCCTTCCGCGCAGGCAAACTTTCAGGAGAAAATTACTGTTCGGCCTATTTCGAGACCTACGGTGTGGAGACGGTGAGCCTGCGGTTTGGCAACGTCTTCGGTCCGGGAGCGGGCGCGAAATGCGGCATTCTGGATGCTATCATCTCGGACGCGATCCACGGAAACGGCGCGGGATCTTATCCGGAAACCCGACACGACTGCCTTTTTATAGATGACGCGATAGAGGCCATTCTTCTTGCGGCATCGGTCCCGGGTATCGGGGGACACGCATTCGAAATCCATGGCTATTCGGGATTCACGATCTCCGAATTGCAGAACCGAACGAGACAGCTGCTCGGCAACATCGAGCGGAACGAGCCGGCTGTCATTGACGACAGGTCGGTCTACGACATGCGAAGACATGGGTTCGTCGACCGGGAAACCCGGGAACTGCTTGGCTGGCGGCAGACAACCGATCTGGACGATGCCATCCGGGCGACCGCATCCTGGATGCGGGAGGAAATTTCCCGGATATCGTTGAATTACGGCTGAAAACGCGGTGTTTCGAACCCGCTTTGTTGCACCGTTTACGGATCGAGCGCTTTTGAAACGCCTTTGCTTAAAACAATATTGACCGAATAGCGATTTATTAACGTGATTGCCAATAAACTGGCCGGAAGCAATTTGTCCTCCACGAAACGGCAGAGTGATAGTGGGCAGCAAAGTATTTTTTGACAGGGTCGACCTGCTGCTTGTCTCGGCAAAAAGCCAGTACAGCGCGAGCCTGCGTCAGTCGCTCAGCGACCTCGACTTTCGGAACATTCGAACCGCCGAAACCATTGAAGACGTCCTCAAGGCGCTGGAAACCCGCCCGCCCGATTTCATGATTTCCGATTATAAACTGTCGGACGGCGTCATCTGCGACATCATTCGCGACATTCGGCATAACCGGGTCGGATTCAATCCGTTCATGTCGATCATTGTGACCACGTGGGAGCCTTCGGAAGCGCTGGTTCGCGAAGTCGCGGATTCCGGCGCGGACGACCTGCTTGTACAGCCGGCCTCCCGCAAGCAGCTCAGCCAGCGCATCGAGACCCTGACCTATCATCGAAAACTTTTCGTTGTAACGTCGAATTATATCGGTCCGGACCGCCGTACCGGACCGCGTCCGGGCAGACAGGTCATCGAACCCAAGAAAGTCCCGAACGTCATGCAGGCGCGCGTTCTCGGGAAAGACGCAAGCGCCGATATCCAAAAGGAAATTGACAGGGCGATCGAGGAATTGAATTTCGACAAGATCGTCCGCAATGTTTCCCACATCGGCTATCAGGCCCAGCAGCTATTGACGGCCATCGAGCAGGAAGACGATCTCGCCTTGATCAACGGCATCTTGGACGACATTTCCCTGACTTGCGGGGAAACCGATCGACGGCTCAGAAAAACCGAACTGCAACCCGTGTCGAAACTCTGCAGATCGATTGACGATGTAACCAAACGAATACGCGAATGCATCGACAATCCCCAGGAACGCGACCTCAAACTAATGCCGGCGCTGGCGATATCCCTCAGGCTCGCCGTTAAGAGCCGGGAAGAAAACTCCGACGCGGTAAACGAGATTTCGGAAGTTATTTCGGATCGGGGCATGACCGCGACGGCATAGTCCGTGTGCGCGGTTATCGAAAGCCGGATGTCCTCCCTTTGCGGCCGGCTACAAATCCGCAAAACGCGATCAGGGCAAGCGTCACGCCGCCGGCAATATAAAACCCGGCAGCAACGCCTGCGAACTCGATCAGAGCGCCAAGCAGCGGCGGAACGATAAACCAGATAATCTGGTTGAGCGTAACACGCAGCCCCATCGCCTTGCCCTGCATGTCTCGCCCGACGGCATTCGCGATAAGCGAAATCAGCAGGACAAGGCTGGCGGCGAGTGCCCATCCTCGAAGGGCGGCGGACGCCGCAAGGGCCGGCACGGTATCGAGTAGCGGCGTGACGGTGACTGCTATGATCGTTGCGACCACCGTCGCGATCAGGAACCGGTGGGCCTCTATATACTTATGCAACGGTGCGACGCTCAACGAGCCGCCAAGCCCGAACACGCCGCCGACCGTCAGCAAAAGACCGATCATGGTCCCTGAAATTCCGATATCCTTGAGATAGACGATATAAAACGATCCCTGAATGCCTCCGCCGACATGTCGCAGCATCGTCATGGCCATCGCAAAGGCGATCGCCGGAATCAGCAGCAAACGGAACGACTCGACGTAATCGGTCCAGCGCGGCAGGAAATCGCGCCAGGAAACGCCTTCCGCTGCGGTGTCCTTTGTCTGCGTTATCGCCCCCGATGGAATCGCCAATACGGAGCAAAAAACTCCAACCGACCACAGGCTCATCATTGAAAAGGCCCCCCAGGGTCCGAACAGGTCCCAGGCAAGACCGCCGAGTGGCGGCCCTGCGAAAAGGCCGACTCTGGTGAAAAAGGACATGCGTCCAGCATATCTGGCGTCCCCCCGCATGACCTGTCCGACCAGGGTCTGCGCCCCGACCCAGCCGAGAGAATCCGCGAGCCCGCTAAAGAGCTGAAATACGATCAAAGCGCCGACGATCGGGAAAACCGGATAAAGCAGAGGCACAAATGCGCCGATTACCGCAAAGAACATCATCACCCGGCAGGTGCCGAGGCGGTCCATCAATGCGCCGCCATGGATCGCCAGCAAAACGGGGCCGACATGACGACACCCCAGAACGAGGCCGATCATGAATGGCGACAGCTCCAGCGACGCTACGAACAGAGGCACCGCCATCCATGACATGTTGGGCGTCGTGTTGCTGAACATCGCAGCGCCGTAAACGCCCGCCTGGAGCCGAACGGGGATTTTTTCCGTCATTCAGGGCCTTCCATTCCCGGCCGACGAAATGCCCAGGCGCCGACCAGGACAAGAAGAAAAACGACGGTCCCTCCGATCAGGTAAAACCCGTTTTCAATCCCGACCACGTCGACCAGAGCCCCCATCAGAATCGGAACGACAAAGCCGGTAAGCCTGTTGGCCGTATTGCGAAGACCAACCCGCTTGCCATGATCTTCGCCGCCCGCCGCCCTTGCCAGCATCGAAATCATCAGGGGCTGGCTGATGCCGAGAAACGCTCCACGGAGGCCGATCGCCGCGGCCAGCAGAATGAAACCGCCCAGAAGCGGGGTCAATGTGATCATCACGACAGCGCCGGCGACGGTCAAAAGCAGAAGCCATTGAGAAGGGAATTTGCGGGACAGAGGCCCGACCGACAGCGCTCCGCCAACCCCGGTAATGGCGGCGAACGATGTAAGGATACCGATGGCGGTTCCGGCCATCCCCACCACCTCGTCCAGATACACGACGTAAAACGAGTGCTGAACGATATTGCCCGCGTTACGCAACATCGTGATCATCATGACGAACAGGATTGCGGGCACGGCGAGCATCCTGAATGCAGCGACATAGTCCGACCACCGAAACCTGAGATCCCGACCCGCGATCCTTTTTCTCGGCGCATCTGCACCCGGCTGCGGCGAGGGCAGGCAGAGCGCCGCCAGAAATCCAAGCCAGCCCCAGACGCTCATGGTGAAAAAGGCGCCCCAGGGCCCCGCCAAATCCCATGCCGCCCCTGCGAGGACTGGGCCTGCCAGATGCCCGACACGGACCGCCAGCGTCAGTCGCCCTGCATGGGTGGCGCTGCCGCTCATGACCTGTCCTATCAGGGTCTGGGCGCCGACCCACCCCATAGAGGTGGCGAATCCGGCAACTGCCTGGATCGCCATCGCTGCCCATACATTGGGAAACAGCGGGAACAGAAGCGGCACCGAAGCATTGACGGCGGCGAAAAACAGCATGACGGACCGGGTCCCGAGTCGATCCATCAGCGCGCCGCCATGTATCGACAGAATCATCGGCAGTAAGTGGCGGACTCCGAAGACCAGACCGATCAGACTGCCGGATACGCCGAAGGTGACGACCCACAACGGAACCAGGACCCCGGCGAAATTCGCCATACTGTTCGAAAACGCCCCGGCGCCGTAGACCGCCATCTGGGTCCGGATCGGAACGGAGGGTTCGCTGGTCGTCGCCATCAATCAGTTTTCCGCACCGGGACCAAGTTTCGGATGCAACACCAGAAACGCCGCCGCAATCCCGATCACTCCCAGCAGGAGCACCCCCATCACAAGAAAACTTTTTTCGATGCCTACGAAATCCGCCGTCGCTCCCATGACGATGGGAACCGTCATGCTGGCGAACCGGTTCAATGTCGTTCGAAGCCCAACGCCCATGCCCTGAGACTCCGGCCCAAGAGCGCGGCCCAGCACTGATATTTCGAGCGGCTGGGAAATACCCAGGCAAAGCCCCCTGAAACAGATAAACACGCCCAGCAGGAAAAACGCTCCGCCGAGTAACGGCGTCACCGCGATCGTGACGACGGTCAGCGCCACAATGATCACAATCAGCCAGTGCGGATGAATCAGACGCGTCAAGGATCCGGCCCCAAGAGAGCCAAAACTTGCAAGCAACCCCGACGCTCCGGTCAGCAGTCCAATGGTGGAGGCGCTGAATTCGATGCTTTCCAGATAAACGACGTAAAATGATCCCTGAATTCCCGTACCGCCAACGCGAACCACGGTTACCAGCAGAACAAGCGCGATAGCCGGAATGGCGGCAAGGCCAAACGCCGTTATGTAATCGGAAAATCGCGGGACCAGGTCGCGCGCACGGACCCGCCGTGCGGCATTCTCGTTCTGGTCTGCGGGTCTCGGGGGAATCATGATCGTGCAGACCAGGCCAATCAACGACCACAGGCTCATCGCAACGAAAGCGGGCCAGATACCGGCTCGATCCCAGATCAGACCGATGCCGATCGGGCCGACAAAGCTCGCAAGACGAACAACAAATGTCATTCTCCCGACATACGCCGGATTTCCCTTCATGACCCTTCCACTGAGCGCCTGTGCCCCCATCCACACCATGGCGTCGGACAGGCCGGCAATCATTTGCAGAGCTATGAGCGCCGGTATCCACGGAGAGAGCGGAAAAAGCAGAGGAGCCGCTACTGAAATACAGGCGAACACGATCATCACGCGACGGATGCCAAGCCGGTCCATCAGGACGCCGCCGTGAATGGAAAGCAGCAGCGTCAGCGCGTGACGCGAACCGATCACCAGCCCGATCAGGGACGCGTGCTCCGTAATTTTGACCAGAAGCAAAGCGACGATCAGATTTGAAATACCGACCATCGAAAAGCTCGAAAATCCCGACCCGTAGATCGCGGCCTGCGTCCCCCAGGGTATGGACTCTGGCTCTCTTTCAGCCATCCCTGCCTGTACCTTTCGATTGTCGACTGGGTAATTTTCCGACCCGACAGCTTGACAGCGGACAACGCGTTCGGGACACTCTTTTCGGCTTTTTTCCCCAAATGAACAAGGGTTCAACCTTCCGCCTGAACCACGTTCGGAATCTTTAGCGGGCGGCGGAATTCAGGAGCGAATGAACATGGACGGGCTTTCGAACTCGACTGTAGAATCCCTCAAAATCGAAGTTGCTGCGTGTACCCGGCTTCTCAACGCCGAGGGTATCTTGGGGTACAGCGGTCACGTCAGCGCCCGGCTGCCGGATGGGGACACGCTCCTGATCCAGTCATTCGACGCCAGCCGGTCCGACCTGGTTCCGGAAGAACTTTATATTGTCGATCTTGATGGCAACGTCCTTGACGGCCCTGGCGACGCAAGACCGGTCAATGAGGTCGAGATCCATTCGGAAGTGCTGCGAGCACGCCCGGATATAAATGCCGTTCTTCATTACCATCCGGAAGTCGCCACCCTCTTCACGATGGTCGAGGGCATAGAACTCATCCCGATGAAAAATCACGCCTATCGATGGGCCAGCGGAATTCCGACGCACCCTGAATCCTGGCACATCGACACGCCGGATCGCGGACGCGCCATGGCGAAAACGCTCGGAGCGCACAACGCCGTGCTGTTGCGGGCGCACGGCGCGGTGCTTGTATCTGAGGATATTCCGTCCCTGATGGTCGATGCGGTCCATTTCGAAGAAAACGCCCAGGCTCTGTACGATGCCGCGAGGCTTGGAGCAGTCATTCCGCTCAGCGCCAGCGAGACCAGCGAATTCGGCGCGAACTTCAAACGCAGCAATCATGCGGTCAAGCTGTGGCGTTATTACCTCAGCCGCGGGCTCGAGAGCGGCGCCATCCCGCCGGAATGGGAAGAAACGCTGACGCCGAAGGCGCGCGCCTGACCGGATTGGCCGTCCGTCTTTCAGATCAAACCGCGGCGGCGCGCCGCACGTACGACCGCCACCGCGTAAACAGTCTGGATCAAGAGAATAAACAGGACGATCAGCGATCTTTCTGATGGCTCCGACCGTTCAATGAGGATCGCCCCTCCCCCCTGAACAATTGCGAACAGGCAAAGAATTCCTGTTACCCGGGCATGGGACCAACCCAGCCGGTTTAGGAGCTGGTACAGATGCGCCCGGTGCGCCTGGGTGACATTTTCTCCCGAGAGCAAACGCCGACAGAACGTGAAGGCCGTGTCGAAAATGAAGTGAAACAGCAGGATCGGCATTACCAGCATCGATATGCGGGCACCGCCGCCTCCCGCGGCAACCACGGCAATCGTAGCAAGAGAGAATCCGAGGAACTGGCTTCCGACGTCTCCCATGAAAATCCGCGCTTTAGGGAAATTGAAGGGTAAAAATCCCAGGCAGGCAGAAAGAAGGATGCAGGATGCGGCGACCGACCCCGGAAGCCCCCCCTGGTAGCCGATTAGTCCGAAGAACGTCAGGCAGACTACCGCCGTTCCCGCCGCGAGCCCGTTCAAACCATCCATAAAATTGAATGCATTGGTAAGGCCAACCACCCAGACCAGGGTAAGCGGATAGCCCAACCACCCCAGCGACATGCCGCCCAAAAAGGGAAGGGTCAAATTTTCTATTACGATTCCGGACATCAGCAGAATTCCGCTGGCGGCGATCTGTGTCGCGAACTTCGTACGAAAGTTCTCGAGCCTGCCCAGATCATCGAGCAAGCCGACGACTATGATTGCCGAAATAGCGGTCGCTACCGCGACCAGCTGTCCATTTGAAAGCGGGCCGCCGACGCCGCCCGTCAGGTAGACCGCAGCGCCGACAACGGCGGAAAGCACGATCGCCACCCCGCCGCTGTTTGCGACTGGACGCACATGCGAAGACCGGTGGTTCGGAATATCCATGATTTGCACACGGCACATCAGCCAAGTCGCGACGGCGGCAAGGCCGGTCAGCGCTGCGACGCTTAAAACACTGAAAATCACGGATTGGGTGAGTTCATCCAAGGCTGGCGGAACACCTTTTCGGGGTCTGGAAATCAGAATGCACGGTCGTCCATGAGTTCCACGATGTCAACGCGATCGATGCAGACAGACCGGCAGCGTTAATCGTTCGTAAAGCCCGCTTCATTACGGTCGGGCAAATGAGTGGAAGCAGGACCAAATAGCGAGGAATATCGCGCGATGGCTGATATCGGACAGCTTAGAAACCGTATCGAACAAGTCGCAGAACGCCTGACAACCGCACAGGCGGCACGTGCTCGCGAAAACGAGCAGCTCAAGTCCCGATGGGAGGAATTGCACGAACGTTTCCAAGAGCAGAACGCCGAAATCTCCCGATTGCGGGGCCAGGTCGTCGACCTGAAAGGGGACAGGGAAGAACTTATTTCGATGGTCCAGGGTTTGATAACCGCCGTCGAAAAAGATCTGGAGACCGAATCGTCAGCGGTTGCGGTTCCCCTTGGCGATACGGCTTTTCCCGCGCACCGACTGCACGAAGCGATCCCGGCCAGGGATATCGCCTTGCCTCCGGAACCGGATGCACCCGGTCGCGACGCAAACGACGAAAATGAAGGCGAATACGGTGATTTCCTGGCAGCCATCGAACGTTCGCTTCACGATGAGAGCATTCACGACGGGTTAGTGGACGACGAAGAGCTGATCCTGCCCGACGAAGACGACGAAGCGTCTTTTTCCATTCCTGAAACGACCGAATCCTTCGAAGATGCCGCGGACGAGGGAACGGCGAACGAAGTTCCAGTATTGGAAAGTTCGGACGCCATCGAGATCAAACCCCTGAGTCCCAGTATCCGCGACCTGGTCAAAAGACTGGAGGGCGTAACACTCGATTCTGTTGGCAGGAAATCTCCTGAAATCGATAGCGACAAGTCTGCCGACGACGGCATGCAGGAGATCGAAATTCTCGGCAACGAATTTCCCGGATTCCGCAAGGATATCGCAAAGGCAGGATAGTCCTGCCGGGGCCGCTCACAAGGCTCTTGCAAGCATCCCCCGTCAATCTATCATGTCCGCATGATAGAAATCGTCGATCTTACTTATGCGCGGGTAGGAACGTCCGACCTGGCGTACGCCGTGCGGTTTGCAACCGACATGCTGGGGCTACAGAAGGTTCGGTCCGAAGATAATCGCGCTTATGTCCGTGGCGACGACCGCGATCACGACATCTGTTACATAGAGGGCCACCCCGGGGACCACGTACTTGGCTTCGAACTCGAGAATGCGACGGCGCTTGAAAGCGCGTACGACGCACTGAAATCGGCGGGGATCGAGGTAACGGAAGGTACCCGGGAGGAGTGCGACGACCGTCGCGTTCAGCAGTTCATTTCGTTTACGGATCCTACGGGAAATCGTTTTGACCTGACTGTGCGACCATTCAAGGCGACGCGACGGTATTTCCCGTCGCGCGATGCCGGGATCGCCGAATTCAGTCATGTCGGCCTCCGGACTTCCGATGCGCGCAGGGACGAGGCGTTCTGGACCAGCCTCTTCAACATCCGGCCGAATGACTGGATCGGCGATGCAGGTCTCCTGTCGTTCGACGAAGTTCACCACCGGATTGCGCTTTTTCCGGCAAACGGGCCGGGCATTCAGCACATCAACTTTCAGACCGAGAGCCTCGACGACATCATGCGGTCCTGGTATTTCCTGTCGGAAAATCAGGTCCGTATCGTCTTCGGGCCTGGCCGGCATGCAACTTCGGGCGCCATGTTCCTGTATTTCGAGGGACCTGACGGGATGGTGTACGAATATTCCCATGGCGTCCGGCTGATCGACGACCCGGATTACCGGCCGAGGCAGTTTCCCTTTACGCCCGAGGCCTTCTGTGTATGGGGCGCCCGACCTGACATCCCTGAATTCAGGGCATAGGCTCACATGGCGGAAGAAGAATTCGGCACGCTCGGCGAACCGCTGGAAAATACCCAGCGGCGTGTCCGGCTGGCGGCGCGCGCGCTCGGCCGGCACAATCTGGTTCACGCGTACGGCCATGTCAGCGCCCGCATCGACGATAAAAGTTTTCTGGTCTGCGCCCCCAGACCCATGGGCCTGATCGAACCCGACGAAGAAGGAACGATCGTGCCGATACAGGGCACGTTGCCAGAAGGCGTCCTGGGAGAGGTTCGCTGTCATCAGCGAATTTACGCAAGGCGTCCCGATGTCAACGGTATCAGCAGGGTCTTCCCGAGAAGCGTCCTCACGCTGTCGTCGCTGCGGCGGACGCCAAAAGCGCGGATCGGGTTCGGGACTTATTTTCATCCTCAGCCACCGCTCTGGGACGATCCCCTGCTGATACGGTCGGACGAACCCGCCATTGCATTCGCCGAAACGCTGGGCGACGCCAGGGCCATCGTTATGCGGGGAAACGGTGCCGTCTGCGTAGGGCCAACGGTCGAAGAAAGCGTCATTATGGCCTTTTACCTGGAAGAGTCGGCCGCAACCGAACTGGCCGTCCTGGCGACCGGTCGGGAAAACGAGTCAGCCTGCTATACCGACGAGCAGGCCTCGATACGCGCAACCGGAACCGGACGAATATACGAGCGCCTGTGGGATTATATGACGGCGGGCGATCCCGAGCGCCGTTCCTGAAAACCGCCGGATAGCGGCGCGGGGAGTTATCGCGGCGATCCGATATCCAACGTCGCGCGGCATCCTCCACACGCAATTCCCTCGCACGCGGATCGCTGCCCCATGTTTCTTGGCATCAATCGAGTTCTGCTGCCTGTGGCGTATAAGGCCGGTCCATCGTCTACCGCCCGGCACGCCCATCGCCGACGAAAACCCGCGGCACGAACGTCCAGGAACCTCCTCAGTACCACCTCATCGATTTCGAGTACAAACCCGCCAGAGCGGCAAATCCCGTCCCGAGCGCGCCAACAATACCCCACGCCACACGGGCCCAGACGCGGTTGGCCTGAATCTCGATGTTCGCCCGCGCCGCCATACCGTCGGCTACGGCTCGATTTACCGCCGTCGCGAGCCCGTCCACCCGGCGCGTCAACCGCCCGATATCGCCCCGGAGCAATTCCATCCTCTCCGCACAAGCCTTTTCATGAGAATCGAGGCGCGCCCGGGTTTCAACGGAAATCTGATGCGCTTCCTGAGTTTGACTAGCGTTCAATACACGAACTCTCTTTGCCTAATTGATTTTTTTGTCTACCGTCTCTAAAAAAGTCATCGCAATCGGAGGGACAACAATAAAGCCAGATTTTATTTTGAGGAAAATATGAGCAAGAAAGTAGCGAAATCGATCTGTTTCATTACCGATCTAATCACGTTTCCGATGAAAAAAAACAGAAGAGCGGAAACGAAAGCACAAACATCAGAATTTCTAGCCGTTAATATACCTGTAGAAACAAAAAAAGGAGAATTACTATTCTATACTAATACTCAACGATCATACTACTATCCATGGTTTTTCTATCAAGATGAACCAGAAACTCTTACGTGGATTGACAATTTCGAAAACGGGTCATGCTTCTGGGATATTGGAGCAAATATTGGAATTTTTTCCTTATACGCCGCCTTAAATTCTTCTATTAATGTTCAAGCATTTGAACCGTCGGCTTCAAGCTATGCAGTCCTAAATAAAAATATCGAAATCAACCATTTGAATAATAATATTGACGCATACTGCCTAGCGTTTTGTGGAGACACAAAACTTGATTACTTAAATATGGAAAATACCGAGGCCGGACATAGTATGCATGGATTTGGGACTACAATAAACGCATATGATCAAGAAATAAAAACTAATTTCAGACAGTCTTCTATTGGTTTTTCCGTGGATGATTTTTGTTCTTTATTCAATCCAACATTTCCCAATTATATAAAAATTGATGTGGATGGAATAGAATTAGAAATAATAAAAGGGGCAAAAAGATTACTCAATTCTGAAAGTTTGATCTCGGTAATGGTTGAATTGATGGGTGAATTTGACAGCACGAGAAACAAGAATATTGTTAACGAAATGAGAAGTCATGGATTTCACCCCATGCCAAAATCATATCCATCGGCCAGGAATGTAGTATTTTTGAATGAGAGTATAAAAAACTAAATCTTGATGATAAAATTTATGACGGAGTAAGGATGCATAGTGTTATGTGGTGTCCCGATCCCAGACATCCCTGTATTCGTTTGAATAGCTGCTTCTCCGTGAGAGGCTGCTCCTGCTTGAAAATCGATTTGGTTTCCTAATGGCGCATTATAAGCGTGATCATGCGGCCCGTTTTCCGCTTCGGTCAAGGCATGCGCTTCCTCGCCGCCGGTTGCGCCGAGGACCCGGCTGGTCAGGCCGGGGCCTTGGCCTGCGCCCAGGGGCGATCGTCCTCTCAGATCCGGCAAGGCGAACGTCGTCGCCCCGTCACCGGCTCCGAACGCGGTTCCGATGGCAGCGAACAGGCTTGCATAGGTGCTTCGGCTAACCTGGGCGCCGTCGCAGAGCAGCCATCCGGCGGGAGCTGAAGCGCCGCCATACATGGCGATTTCGCCCGGCAGCCTTATGCCCGAGAGCGCGCTCCCGTCGCCGTCGGGCGCGAGAACGTCGGACCCGATGGAAAGCCCGAGGGTCGAGCGCGCGGCCAGGGCGTCCGGATCGTCGAACAGTGTTTCGATATACGAAGTCACCGGCGTGGCGTTCGGGCCGGCAACGCCCGACGATGCGATTGGCGCGCCGTCGATACCGAACGCTAGAAATTTGCCGGCCCGGGCTGTCTTCGAAGGCAAAGGAGAGGCGCTCGATTCGGCGATCGGCAAAAGGATGGCGCGGTCGAGTTCTTCGCTGTGTTTCTGGGCCATCATCGTGAGCAGATCGAGCGCGCGCTCGTGCGCGGCCGCGGGGAAGGCGCCCCCTTCAGGATACGAGGTATCCTGGGTCTCCGCGAGCGACCTGCTTATGACCAGTTGGTCTCCATTTGCGGGAGTGAAATCGACAGTGTCCGTCGTCAAAATTTTTGGGCCAGTTGATCGTCTGATTTAACGGAGGATC
>JAYOEY010000004.1:0-252674 GCA_038116945.1 Rhodospirillales bacterium | reverse complement strand
GGGCCGACTACTCCGGCGAAGCCGTGGGTTCGGGCGACGACAACGAAGGCATCGCGCTGACCACCTCGGTCCGCCTGGCCTTCTGATTGGCGACAATCGTCAAGATGGCTTGACCGGCGACCGTTCGATCGCCGGTCCGGGAAAGGGGCAGCGAAAGCTGCCCCTTTTCTTTTGCGTCCAGCACGGGCGCTCTTTCCAATCCAGCCACCGGCCGCGATAATCGAATTCCTTCAGCGTTCAACCGAAGGACGGATATGGCTCCCGATCTGTCAGCGGCTGTCGACCTCCATCGCAAGGGCCGCCGCTCCGAAGCCGCGGCGCTATACGAAAAGGCGCGCCGCGCCGCGCCCGACGATTGCGACGTCCTGTATCTCCTCGGACTGTGCCGCATGGAGCTCGGCGAACTCGATGCCGGCGTCCGCCACATGCGCCGCCTCGTCGCCCTGCAGCCCGCCAACGCCGCCGCCCATCACGCGCTCGGCAAGGCGCTTGCGGCCCTCGATCGATCGGCGCCCGCCGCGCGGCATCTCGAAACCGCGCTGGCGCTCAATCCCGATTCCGCCGACAGCGCGCTCGAGCTGGCCATGCTGGCGCAGAAGCGCAACGATCCGCGCCGAGCCGCCGAAATTCTCGAACAGGCAATCCGGCGCCAGCCCCGCAACGCCGCCCTGTGGAACAATCTCGGCACCGCGCGCCGCAGGCTCGACGATGTCGATGGCGCGCGCGCCGCCTGGCAGAAGGCGATCTCCCTCGATTCCCGACTCGCCGGCGCCTACGCCAACCTGGCGACGCTCGACATGCGCGCCGGCTACATTTCCGACGCCCTGTCGATTATCCGGAGCGGCGCGGCCACCCTGCCCGGCGATCCCGAGCTCCATTTTCACCACGGCAATCTTGCATTCTTCGCCGGCGAAGCGGCCGAAGCGGCAGCCGCGCTCGAAAAATCCCTGTCCCTTCGCCCCGGCTTCCGGCACGCGGAAATCCAGCTTGCCCAGGCCTGCCAGAGCCTCTGCGACTGGGACCGGATGGATTCGCTGATGCCCTCGGTGCGGGCGGAAATCGACTCAGCCGTCGCCGGCGGGCGATGTCTCGTGTCGCCCTTTTTCGGCGTGACGCTGCCGACCACGGAGGCCGAACGGACGGCAATTGCGGCGGCGGACGCAAGACGCCGCGAGGAGAACCTCGCGCCATTGCGGAAAGACACGGTCTTCGCCAGCCCGAAAAAGCCGAAGGCCCGCATCCATGTCGGCTATCTGTCCGGCGACTGGCGCGATCATGCCGCATCGCATCTCGCCTGCGGGCTGTTCCGGCATCACGACCGAAGCGCGTTCGAGATCTCCGTGCTGTCGTTCGGGCCGCCGGACGACAGTACCTACCTGGCCCGCATCCGCGACGGCGCCGAGAACTTCGTCGACCTCGCCCCGCTGGGCGACCGGGACGCGGCCCGCCGAATCAACGATCTCGGGGTCGATATCCTGCTCGACGTGCAGGGTTTCATGGGAAACTCCCGCCCGGCAATCTGGATGCTGCGGCCCGCCCCGATCCAGGTCTCCTATCTGACCTATCTCGGCAGCATGGGCTCCGATCGCCTCGATTACATCATCGCCGACGCCACCATGATCGATTCCGGCAACCGCGCCGCCTTCGGCGAGGCCGTCGTCACGCTGCCCAACTGCTATCAGGTCAATGACGGCGAAGCGCGCATCGGTTCTCCGCCTGCCCGGAAGGACGAGAACCTGCCGCAGGACCGGATGGTCTTTTGCGCGATCCATGGCGGTCACAAGATCACGCGCGACATCTATGCGCGCTGGATGCGCATTCTCAAGGCTGCGCCCGGCGCCGTGCTGTGGCTCGCGGCCGGCGGCGTTCTGCGCGACAATCTCTGCAACGCGGCGCGGGCGCACGGCGTCGATCCCGACGCCCGTCTGGTCTTCGCGCGGCGCGTGCCCGACAAGGCGGACCATATGGCGCGCCTCGCGCTCGCCGATCTTTATCTCGACACACCGCTCTACGGCGCGCATTCGTCGGCGGTCGACAGCCTCTGGGCGGGGACCCCGGTGCTGACCTGCCCCGGCGGTGTTTTTTCCTCGCGCGGCGCGGAGACGCTGCTCCGGGTCATGGGCCTCGAAGAGCTGATCGCGCCGGATTACGATTCCTACGAAAGGATTGCGGTCGCGCTGGCGACGGACGGGGACGCGCGCGGAGCCCTGCGCGGCCGGGTTGCCGACCGCCGCGCCGGATCGCCGCTCTTCGATACGGCGGGCTGGGTGCGCGACGTCGAGCGCGCCTATCGCGAAATGTGGCAAATTTATCTGAACGGCGACGCGCCCCGCGATATCATGCTCGGGAATGAAACGGCGACGTCATGAATACGGTCAGGACCCCTAAAGACGGTTTTGCGGAGATTGCCGGCAATCTTGCCTCTGTCCGGCAGCGTATTTCCGCCGCCCTCGCGGAAACAGGGCGGCCCGAAGGCTCGGCATCGCTGGTCGCGGTTTCCAAGTTTCATCCGGCGGAAGCGGTGCAGGCCGCGCTCGAGGCCGGCCACCGGCTGTTCGGCGAGAACCGGGTTCAGGAGGCGAAGGAAAAATTTCCCGCGCTGCGGGCGGCGTTTCCCGACCTGCGCCTGCACCTGATCGGGCCGTTGCAGACCAACAAGGTGCGCGATGCGGTGGCGCTGTTCGATGTCATCGAAACGCTCGACCGCCCGCGGCTGGCGGCGGCGCTGGCGCGCGAAATCGACCGGACCGGCAAACGCCCCGACCTGCTGGTCCAGGTCAATACCGGGGCGGAGCCCCAGAAGGCGGGCGTGCTGCCGGGAGACGCCGATGCCTTTATCGATTCCTGCCGGGACGAATACGAATTGCCCGTCGCCGGCCTGATGTGCATACCGCCCGCGGACGAAGAGCCCGCCATGCATTTCGCATTGCTGGCCGACATGGCGGCGCGCCACGGTCTCGATATTCTGTCGATGGGCATGAGCGCGGACTTCGAGGAAGGCGTTCGATTCGGCGCCACGCATGTTCGTGTGGGCACGGCGGTGTTCGGGACGCGTCAAACCGGCTAAACTCGCTCCATAACACGACACCCGTCGGACCTTAACGAAGTGGGAGCGTGGCGACATGAAGCAGTTTCGGATCCTCGAAGCAGGCGACCTCGAAACGGCGCGGGACTATCTTGGCAGGCTGGACTTCGCCGACGGCGCGGCCACGGCGTTCGGTCTGTCCCGGGCCCTGAAGAAGAATCTGGAAATGGATCCCCGGACCCAGGCCGGGTCGGAATTTTCCGCCTATCTCGCGACGCGCATCATGTCGCACCCCAACACCAGCTGGATCGTCTATCCCAAGACCCTGACGCGTCCGATCGTCAGCCGCACTCCGGTGGGCGGCGCTTACGGGCGCCACATCGACGCCAGCCAGATGCAGGACATCCACGGACGGCAGATGCGCACCGACCTGAGCTTTACCCTGTTTCTGAGCGACCCCGACAGCTACGACGGTGGCGAGCTCAGCGTACAGACCGAGACCGGCGATTTCGTCGATTTCAAGGAAGAGGCCGGCGAAATCGTATTCTACAGTTCGGCCCGGCTGCACGAGGTGAAACCGGTGACGCGCGGCGAGCGGCTGGTCTGTATCGGCTGGGTCGAGTCGATGATCTACGATCCCGACATACGCGATGCGCTTTGGGCGCTGATGGACATGCAGACCGCGCTCGGCCGCCATGTCGACAAGACGTCCCCGGTGTTTCAGTCGTACCAGCTCGCCGTAAATTCCCTGCGCGGAAGCCTGATCGGCCGGGTCTAGCGGCGGATATCGACACCCGAATCGAGACCGCACTGTTCGACGATGCCGAGCAGGTCCTCGAGATCCAGGGCGACGCACCCTTCCGTCGGCGCATGGCCCGCCGCTGCGACATGCAGGAAGATCGCGCTGCCCATGCCCGGCTCCGGCGGGCCGTCATTGTGCCCCAGCACGACGACGAGATCGTAGAGAGCGTCGTCGCGCCACATCTTTTCGTGCCCCGCCGCGAAGGGCAGCGTAACGGGCCGGTTGTAGTCGGGATGGCCGGGATCATCGCACCACCCGTCGGTCGGCGCGATCGCCCTTGTCGGCAGGACGGATCCGGGCGCCGCGATCCGGTCGTCCCGAAACAGTACGCGCCGGAACGCCCACCGTCCGGCCGGCGTTGCCCCGTCGCCTTCCCGCTTGTCCCCGGCGGCGACGATCCCGCTCCTCCCCAGGGCGCACCGCATGCTCCGGCCCCGCCAGTCGGCGATGCCATCCGGAGTAACGACAAGGTCCATCGTTCCTGTCAGGGAGAAATGCGCCGCGCGCGCTTGGCGCGCGCGCTGTCTTCGCTGTGCGGTATCTGAACGGGCCCCTCTCCGTCGTCCTCAAGCGATTGCAGAAGCGCCTTCCGGATCTGCTCGACCTTGCCCTCGTGGGTTACCTGCATGCCGAACGCGTCCTTGACGTAGAACACGTCGACCGCCCGTTCGCCGTAGGTGGTGACAAGGGCGCTTGAAATCTGCAGCCCCAGCTCGGTCAGGACCTGGGTAATCCGGAACAGAAGGCCGGGCCGGTCGCGGCCGTTGATCTCGATTACCGAATGCGTCCGGCTCGCCGTGTTGTTGATCAGCACGCGCGGCGCGACCGTAAAGATACTGGAGCGGGCGGCGATGGCGGGCTTCTTGCCGAGCTCGACATGCGGCCGAATCCGCCCCGTCAGCGCGTCTTCGATCCGCTTGCACAGCCGTCTGATCGCCGATTTCTCGGCATAGGCTTCCGCGCCCGAATCCTGCACCGAGAAAATGTCCAGCGCCATGCCGTTGGTCATGGTGAAGATCTTGGCGTCCACGATGTTCGCGCCCGACAGCGCCATGGCGCCGGCGATGCTGGAAAACAGGCCGGGATGATCCGCCGTGTAGATCGTGATCTCGGTAATTCCCTGTTCCCCGTCCACCCGGATATCGAACGCGACCGGAGGCGCTTCCGTTTCCGCCCGGCGAACGAATTCCGCGTGCCGCACATGCGTTTCGGTATCGAGCGACAGCCAGTAGGACGGGTATCCCAGATCCACGAAACGATCCGCGTCCCCGGCGGGCCACGCGGCGAGCGCATCGCGCAGGGCGTCTTTTGCCGCTCCGATCCGTCTTTCGCGGCCGGTCGTATCGTGTCCGCCCGACAGGACCGCTTCGGTTGCGTAGTAAAGCTCGCGCAGCAATGAGGCCTTCCAGTTGTTCCACACGTTCGGGCCGACCGCGCGGATATCGACGACGGTCAGCAGCAGCAGCAGCCGGAGCCGTTCGAGCGACTGAACCTGTTCGGCGAAATCGGCGATGCTCTTGGGGTCGCTCAGGTCGCGGTGAAAGGCGATGCGGCTCATCAGAAGATGCTGCCGCACCAGCCAGGAAACGGTCTCGGTCTCCTCTTCTGAAATGCCAAGCCGCGGGCAGAGCCGCTCCGCGACTTCCGCGCCGAGCACCGAGTGGTCGCCGCCGCGTCCCTTGGCGATGTCGTGCAGGAAGGTCGCGACGAACAGCGCGCGCCGGGACGAGATGTTGTGGATCTGTTCCGAGGCGACCGGCATGTCTTCCTTGTACTTGCCCCCGGCAATCCCGTGCAGGATGCCGATCGCGAAGATCGTGTGCTCGTCGACCGTGTAGACGTGATACATGTCGTGCTGCATCTGCGCGACGACTCGCCCGAAATCCGGTACGAAGCGACCGAAAATGCCCGCTTCGTTCAGCCGCCTCAGCGTGACCTCCGCGCCTTTCGGATCGGTCAGCATTTCCACGAACAGCCGGTTGGCTTCCTCGTCCTCGCGGATATGGTCGACCAGGCGGATGCGGCGCGTGATCATGCGGAGCGCGCGCGGGTGCACGTCGAGATCGTGCTTCTGGGCGATCCGGAACAGCTCGAGAATGCGGACCGGCCGTTCGTCGAAATCCTCGCCTCCGCGCACCGACAGCCTGCCCGATTCCAGCGGATAGCCGTCGATGTCGCGGCGGAAGAAATCGAACCCGATGATCGACAGCCTTGTGGGCCGCCGCTGCTCGGCTTCCAGCGCGGCGCAGAATATCCGCGTCAGGTCTCCGACCGCCTTGGCGGTCAGGTAGTAGTGCTTCATGAAGCGCTCGACGCCGCTCGTCCCGGCGTGGTCCTTGTAACCGAGCCGTTCGCCGATTTCCTGCTGCATGTCGAAAGTCAGCCTGTCCTCGCCGCGGCCCGTCAGGTAATGCAGATGACAGCGCACCGTCCGAAGGAAGGACTCGGCGCGGGCGAACCGGGCGGCCTCATGGGCCGTCAGAACGCCTTTCTCCACCAGGTCCGCCACCGTCTCGACCCGATAAATGTACTTGCCGATCCAGAACAGGGTCTGCAGGTCGCGCAGCCCCCCCTTGCCGTCCTTGACGTTGGGCTCCAGCACGTAACGCGAATCGCCCATCCGGCGATGCCGCTCGTCGCGTTCCGCCAGCTTGGCCTCGACGAACTGGGGGCCGGTATCCTTTGCGATCTCCTTCCAGAACTGACGGCGCATCTGGGTGTATAGCGCCTTGTTCCCCGAAATCGCCCTGGCCTCGAGAATCGACGTGCGGATGGTGATGTCCTGGCGGGCCAGCCGGATGCTGTCCTCCATGGAACGGGTCGCATGGCCGACTTTCAGGCCAAGGTCCCAAAGAAGGTACAGGATCGATTCGACGATCTGCTCGATGCGCGACGTGATCTTGTAGGGCATCAGGAACAGCAGATCGATATCCGACGACGGCGCCAGTTCGCCGCGCCCGTATCCGCCGATGGCGACCATGCAGATGCGCTCCGCCTGGGTCGGGTTCGGCATCGGGTAGATGCGCTCCGTGGTTACGTCGAAGGCGAATCGCAGAAGCTGGTCCATCAGGAACGCCTGCGCCCGGACCGTCGCGTCGCCGCGGGCTTCGCCCGATTCGAAGCGGCGGCGGATTTCGGCGCGTCCCGAATCCAGCGCCCGTTTGACTTCGGCCACCATCGCGCGGCGGACTTCCGAACCCGGCGCATCCTCGCCGAATCGCGAATCGATGGCGGCCCGGAGGCTGTCGATATCGACGATGTCGCGTTGTCTGAGAACGGTTGCCATGTGTCGAGACGGCTCCTGCCGGCGGGTTTTCAGAGGCGCCGGTCGACATATCGGTAGCACAGCCCGCGCCCCGATTAGAAGGACCGATGACGCGTCATGTCGAATCGCTCTGCGAAAGGTCCTTCAGCCGGTACAGGAACTCCAGCGCCTCGCGCGCCGACATGCCGTCCGGGTCGGCCGCCGCGACGGCTTTCTCGATCTCGCTTTCCGCCCGCTTTCCGCCGCCCGCGGAAGTCGGGCGCGCCGCCTGGAAAAGCGGCAAATCGTCGGCGAGCCGCGCCGCCGCACCGCTCTGTTCGCCGGCTTCGAGCGCGGCCAGCACCTGCTCCGCCCGGTCGATCACGGCGGCCGGCAGGCCCGCCAGCCTTCCGACATGAATCCCGTAGGACCGGTCGGCGGCGCCCGGTGCGACCTCGTGCAGGAACACGACGTCGCCCTGCCATTCCTTGACCCGCATGGTCCTGCACGACAGAGCGTCCAGCGTTCCCGAGAGCGCGGTCAGTTCATGGTAGTGGGTGGCGAACAGCGCCCGGCATCTGTTCACCGCATGGATATGCTCGAGCGCCGCCCAGGCGATCGACAGCCCGTCGAAGGTCGACGTGCCGCGACCGATCTCATCCAGGATGATCAGCGCGCGCGGTCCGGCCTGGTTGAGGATCGCGGCGGTCTCCACCATCTCCACCATGAACGTCGACCGCCCGCGGGCCAGGTCGTCGGCCGCGCCGACCCGGCTGAACAGCCGGTCGACGACGCCGATGCGGGCGCTTTCGGCGGGGACGTAAGAACCGGTCTGGGCGAGGATCGCGATCAGCGCGTTCTGGCGCAGGAAGGTGCTCTTGCCCGCCATGTTGGGGCCTGTCAGAAGCCACAACCTGTTCGTGTCACGCAGGTCGCAGTCGTTGGGCACGAATTCGGCATCGCCCGCCGAGCGCAGCGCCGCTTCCACCACGGGATGACGGCCCGCGACGATCGAGAACTCCGTCGTGTCGTCGATCACGGGACGGACATACCGGAATTCGGCCGCGAGATCGGCCAGCGCCGAATCGACGTCGAGCGCGGCCATCGCCGCCGCCGCGCCGGCGATACCGTCGGTGCGCGCCGTTACTTCGCCGACGAGGTCGTCGAACAGTTCCTGCTCGAGGGCCAGCGCCTGATCGGCGGCGCGGCTGATCCGTCCCTCGAGCTCGCCCAGCTCGACCGTGGTGTAGCGCACCGCGCTCGCCAGCGTCTGGCGATGGATGAACGGCTCTTCCTTGCCGGCCGGCATCCTGTCGGCATGGGTCGGCGTGACCTCGATATAGTAACCCAGCACGTTGTTGTGCCGGACCTTCAGCGAGGCGATGCCCGTCTGGTCCGCATATTTTTTCTGGAGGCCCGCGGTCAGCTTGCGGCTTTCGTCGCGCAGCGTCACCAGCTCGTCGAGCTCGGCCGAATAGCCGGGCGCGATGAAACCGCCGTCCCGGGCCAGCAGCGGCAGCTCGTCGCGCAGCGCGCGGTCCAGCCGTCGCGACAGCTCTTCATGATGGCCGAGCCCCTGCAGGGCGCGACCGGTTTCGGCGGGGAGCGGCTCTTCGCGGCCCAGCAGCGCGCGCACCGCGGCGGCGCAGTCCAGCCCCGAGCCGATCGCCGAGAGATCGCGGGGCCCGCCGCGCCCGAGCGTGATCCGGGACAGCGCGCGCTCCATGTCGGGGCAGGCCGAAAGCTTTCGCCTCAGATCGTTCCGCAGGTCGGGCCGGTCCCGGTACAGCGCCACCGAATCGAGCCGGCCGGCGATGGTTCCCGGATCGGTCAGCGGCGCCGACAGCCGCGCCGACAGAAGGCGCGATCCCGCGCCGGTCACCGTCCGGTCGACGACCGACAGCAACGAGCCCTGCCGGTCTCCGGACAGCGTGCGCGTCAGCTCGAGATTGCGTCGCGTTGCCGCGTCGATTTCCATCACCGCGCCGTCGGCGATGCGACGCGGCGGATCGAGCCTCGGCAGCCGGCCCTTCTGGGTCAGCTCGACATAATCGATCAGGGCGCCGCATGCGGCGGTCTCGGCCCGGTCGAATCCGCCGAATCCGTCGATGGCGGCAACATCGAACGCGGCCTCCAGCCGCCGGCGGGCGGCAGTGCTGTCGAACCGGGAATTGGGCAGCGTCTGGATCCGGTCCCGCCAGTCACCGAACAGATCGAACAGCGTGGGAGTCTGCAGCAGCCGCTCCGAAACCAGCAGTTCGCCCGGCTCGATGCGGGCGAGCGCCGCGCCGAGACCGGTCTCCCCGACCGGCTGGACCCGGAAAGCGCCCGTCGAGATGTCGAGCCATGCGATCGCCATGGCGCCGCCGGCGTCGGCGACGGCCGCCAGGAAATTGTGCCTGCCGGAATCGAGCAGGGAGTCTTCGGTCAGCGTTCCCGGCGTCACCAGGCGGATGACTTCCCGCGCGACGACCGATTTGGCACCGCGCTTCTTCGCCTCCGCCGGGTCTTCGGTCTGTTCGCAGACGGCGACGCGAAATCCCTTGCGGATCAGGCGGGACAGGTATCCGTCGGCGGCGTGGACGGGGACGCCGCACATCGGGATGTCCTGCCCGTCATGCCTGCCGCGCTGCGTCAGCGTGATGTCGAGCGCCGCCGCGGCCCGGACCGCGTCGTCGAAGAACATCTCGTAGAAATCGCCCATCCGGTAAAACAGCAGACAGTCCGGATGGGCGTCCTTGATCGCCAGGTACTGCGCCATCATCGGAGTCGCGCCGGCGGCCGGTCGCCGCGTCGCCGGAGGCGAAGTCGAAGGGATTCCGGTGGGTCCGCCGTCTGCCATGGGACCAGCTTATCAGGGGTGAAAAGGATCAGCCAGAATACAGGCCGGATTCGCGCGCCGATGGCGAATGTAATGCAAACATGACTTGCCGATTTCCCTCAAAACCCGCAAGTTACCGGGATACGGACAATATCGGGGAGGTGGGCAATGGCCCGCAAAGCAGTCAGATCGAAGTCGCCTCGCGCCAAATCGCCGCGGGCCAAATCGCCGCGGGCCAAATCGTCCATGCCGGCGCGGGCGGGGGGGAAGACCCCTTCGAAGAAAAACGGAAATTCCGCCAGCAAGGCTCAGATTTCGAATCTCGAGCTCGAAGCGCTGGCGCTCCATCGCGGTCCGCCGCCAGGAAAGCTTTCGATCGCTCCCCTCAAGGCCATCACCACCCAGCGCGACCTGTCGCTTGCCTATTCGCCCGGCGTGGCGGCGCCGTGTCTCGAGATCGCCAAGGATGAGAACGCGGCGTTCGATTACACCAACAAGGGCAACATGGTTGCGGTGATTTCCAACGGTACCGCCGTTCTCGGGCTCGGCAATCTCGGCGCGATGGGGGCCAAGCCGGTGATGGAGGGCAAGTGCGTCCTGTTCAAGCGGTTTGCCGATATCGACGCGATCGACCTTGAAGTCAGCACCGAGGACGTCGAGGAGTTCGTCAACTGCGTGCGATATCTCGGACCCGGATTCGGCGGGATCAATCTCGAAGACATCAAGGCGCCCGAATGCTTCATCATCGAAGAGCGCCTCCGTGAAATGCTGGACATTCCGGTGTTTCACGACGATCAGCACGGCACCGCGGTCATCGCCGCCGCCGGCCTGATCAACGCGATGGATCTGACGGGACGCGATCTCAGGGATACGAAAGTGGTGGTCAACGGCGCGGGCGCCGCCGCGATCGCCTGTACGAACCTTTTCAACGCCATGGGTCTGCCGCGCGAGAACATCATCCTGTGCGATTCGCAGGGCGTCGTATATCGCGGCCGCGAAAGCGGCATGAACCAGTGGAAATCCGCTTACGCGGCGGATACGAAGCTTCGTACGCTCGAAGACGCGGTGAAGGGCGCCGACATGTTTTTCGGCGTGTCGGTCGCCGGCGCGATGACCCGGAAAATGGTCAAGTCGATGGCGAAGAATCCGATCATCTTCGCCCTCGCCAATCCCGACCCGGAGATCACGCCCGAGGATGTGCGCGCGGTCCGCAAGGACGCGATCATCGCCACCGGCCGATCCGACTATCCCAACCAGATCAACAACGTTCTGGGGTTTCCCTACATCTTCCGCGGCGCGCTCGACGTGCGCGCCCGGCGCATCAACGACGAAATGAAAATCGCCGCCGCCCAGGCGCTGGCCGAACTGGCTCGCGAAGAGGTGCATGAAGAGGTTCTTGGCGTCTACGGCAATCGGGACCTCAAATACGGCGCCGACTACCTGATTCCGACGCCGTTCGATCCCCGGCTCGTGACCGCGGTTCCGCCCGCCGTCGCCAAGGCGGCGATGGACAGCGGCGTCGCGCGGACCGTTATCGAGGATATGGAGGCCTACCGGCGCTCGCTCGCCCAGAGAATGGACCCGACTGTCCTCAGCCTGCACAATATTTTCGAAGCGGTGAAACGGAATCCCAAGCGGATCGTCTTCGCCGAGGGCGAGGAAGAGCCCGTCATTCGCGCCGCGCTCAATTTCCGCAATGCCGGTTACGGCACCCCGGTTCTGATCGGCCGCGAGGACATCATCGCCGAACGGATCGCGGCGCTCGGCGTTCCCGCGGCGGCGAGTCTGGAAGTCCATAATGCGAGACTGTCGGACAGCACGGTCAAATATACCGATTTCCTTTACAAACGCCTCCAGCGGAGCGGCCATCTGCGCCGCGACTGCCAGCGCATGGTCAATCAGGACCGCAACATCTTCGCCGCCTGCATGGTTGCGATGGGGCATGCCGACGGCATGGTTACCGGCCTGACGCGAAACGCGCCGACAAGCTGGAACGATATCCTTCGCGCCATCGATATCCGCAAGGGCGAAGAGCTGTTCGGCCTGTCCATCGTTTCGACGCCGGACCGCACGGTCTTTATCGCCGATACGGTGGTGCACGAAAGGCCGACGGCGAAGCAGCTTGCCGATTTTGCGGTACAGGCGGCCGCGAGGGCGCGCGTCCTGGGGCATGAGCCTCGGGTTGCGCTGCTTTCGCATACCAGCTTCGGCGGGCGCAACAGCGACCGGATCGACGAGATCCGTCAGGCGGTCGGCATCCTGGAGTCGCGAAAGGTCGATTTCGCCTTCGAAGGCGAAATGTCCGTCAGCACCGCGCTCGACCCGGCGATGGGGTCGGTCTATCCGTTTAACCGGCTGGACGGGCCTGCGAACGTCCTGATCATGCCCGACCTGTTCGCGGCGTCGATCGCCTCGCGCCTGCTGCAGAAGCTCGGCGGCGCCACCGTCATCGGCCCCCAGCTGCTCGGGCTCAGCAAGCCGGTCGAAATCGGCCGGCTGGACGCCACGGTGTCGGACATCGTCACCAACGCCGTCCTTGCCGCACACGACGCCGGACGCTGATCCCGGTCTCGACGCGGCGCGCGGCGGATTTGCGGGCTCGTCAGGGCCTGCAAGTCCGCGGTTTGCCGTTGCGGTATAATTTATTGAAAAATTTATAGAAATTTGCGCTGAACTCGAAACGAAACAGCGGCGCGTTAAGCATAAAGTTTCATTCCGCGGTCATCGATTGGCCACATCATCTCTCCTGATCCGGCGTCGTACGCCAGGCGAAAACCCGCCTTTGGATCCGGTCCGGACTATTATTGTGATTCACATCACTCACGGGTCTTTAAAAGTGATCTATATCGCAATGAGAGGATCAGATGAATCAGGAGGATGCACCAATGCAGATCATCGAAACAGTCGGCCCCGGCGTCGAAAGGCCGGCCATAGAACGGAACCAGCGCGCCGCCATGCGCTTCGGACTTACGGTCGGAGTTCTGACGGTTTCGGCCATGCTCGCGGGAATATACGCCAGCGCAATTCTCGCGCTTCTTTCCTGAGCCCGGCCGGGTCCGGTTCATGGGGCTACGCCCGAATACCCGCCGAAGGACTGCCGTCCTTCGCAACGGATCGGCCGGGATCCTCAGCCCATTCGCCGGAATTCGCGCGCGCTGCATCCTGGCCTGCGCCGGAATCTGCGCCGCCTTCCTGATCTCCGCGTCGGCGCAGGCCTGGACGATCGATTTCGAAGACAGCTTCCTCGACCTCGCCAATCCGGTGGTGGCCGGCAGGAGCCAGGGCCGCATCATCGACGACGAATTCGCGATGCCCGGCCTGATCGATCCCGCGGCAATCGATCACGATCCTACGCTTGCCGCCAGCTTCGCCGGCTTCCGTCACGACGGTGCGGCCAACCCCCTGGTTCTGTTCGATACCGCCAGCCCGACGGGCGGCGACTACGACCTGGGAGCTCCGTTCACCCACGTCGATACCGGCGAGGTCCTCAATCCGGGCAGGGTCCTCATTCTCCATGAAAACCCGACCTACTGCCGCAAGGCAAACGGGCGAAGGATCAACGGAAACCGTTCGCAGGCAGTGTCGTGCGACAATCCCGACGACCGCGCCGACGGCGGCCAGTTCCAGATCGAATTCAACAAGGCGGTCACGCTCCGCAGCATCGATTTTTTCGATATCGAATACGACGAGACCCTGCCGCCCGATCCGAATAACGGGATCACGCTCTACGACGTCAATGGCGACCAGATTGTCGGTGTCGGCTCGTTCTTTACGCCCAGCACCGGTGGCGACAACAAATGGAAGCAGGCGCTGTTCAATGTTGCCGGGGTCGCCCGGATCCGGATCAAGTGCGCGGGCTCCTGTGCGCTCGACAATATCCGGGGCGGTCCGGACAGCGCGCCGCCGCCCCCCGCCGACGTTTCCGAACCCTCGATAATCTCGCTGTTCGCGGCGGGGCTGATCGGCGGCGGCTGGTACCGGCGCAAAAAAGCGAACGCCTAAAGGGCGTCGAGCGCGCTGCGGTGAAACGTCGCAGCCCTGTCGCTGAAACAGCAGAAAATCACCCGCCCGACGGACGCGTCGCCATTCAGGAATTCCGCGACGGCGGCGACCGCAACCCTCGCGGCGGACTCCGCCGGATATCCATAGACCCCCGTGCTGATTGAGGGGAACGCGATGCTGGCGACGCCCGCCTCGGAAGCGATCTCCAGCGAACGACGATAGCAGCTCGCGAGCAGGGCCTCTTCGTTCACCCCGCCGCCCCGCCATACGGGGCCTACCGTATGGATCACATAGCGTGCGGGCAGTTCGTATCCCCTGGTCAGCTTCGCGTCGCCCGTCGCGCACCCCCGCTGCGACCGGCATTCTTCGAGCAGTTTCGGGCCAGCCGCCCGATGAATGGCGCCGTCGACCCCGCCGCCGCCCAGCAGCGTTTCGTTGGCGGCATTGACGATGGCGTCCACCGCGAGCAGCGTGATGTCGCCGACGACGATTTCCATGCGATGCTTCATGTCGTGCTTTCCGCGCCGCATTCGCGGGACCGCCACCCGGCCGCCGATCCGTTCGGGGCGAACCCGCCGGCCCGGCCCGCGCCGCATCCGCGTCGCCGGGGACCGATGAGGTCGTCGACGGTCACGTACCGCAAGCCGCCCCCGCCGCAGCGTCAAACCTTCCCGGACTCATCCCAACCGGCAGGTCAGTTTGATTCCCGGCTTGAATGCCCAGCGACGCGAAACAACCTGGAGACCATGCTGCTCAAGCAGCAGTTTAAGGCTGTTCGGATTGAAATAGATACAATGGGACGGCGGGTTGAACGCGTCCCATGACGTCAGTTCGCGGGGCCGCCGCCAGTGGCTGATGTCGGGAGTCGTGATGAAAAAATATCCGCCGGGTTTCAACAGGCTCGAGACGGCGGCGGCAAAGCCTTGCACGTCCGGTACGTGCTCGATCACCTCGGAGCAGTAGATGAGATCGTACTTCGACCCTTCGGCCGGCATCGACTCCACCGTTCCATGAACAAACCGGTTCTGCGGATAATGTTTCCGGGCGTAGTCGATGGAAACCGCATCCAGATCGACGCCGCAGGCCTCGAACCCATGCTCGCGCGCCGCCTCGACCATGAAGCCGCCATTGCAGCCGACATCCAGAAACGACCCTCCGGACACATATCGGGCAAGTTGCCTGATTCGTCCGCGGGATCTTTTCATCTTCTTCTCGACCTTCGTAAAATATCCCGTCGAAGTGTCGGCATAGGAATCGTGGTACATCGTTTCCACCGCGCTGGCGGTGGGCATGGGGTCCATGAATATCGTCCGACAGCTCCCGCAGTCGAAAAGGTCAATATCGCCGTGCCGGTAGTAGAACGACGTCCCCCGTTCGCGGCAAACCGGACACGTAACCGTTGCGGCGGCGTCGCTGTCGGTGGAAGCGCTCCCGTATTCCCGCCCCTCGTCCATGTGTACCGGCCTCGTTTTTTCCGACAATTGAAAAGGGCGTCCCGGCTGTCGGCAATTTCCGTGCCGAGCCCGGTCGTCGAAGGGCTCGTTGGTCTCACGGTTCCGGGCGTTCCTGCCTGTCCGGAATTATATCGTTTCGCCCGGGCCCGTGAAATACCTTTAGCGGCCGGCCAAGTTGACGGATTCTCGCCGGGGCGCCTACCATGGCTTTCTGTCGTAGAACCGGCGCGACTCGCCGGACCGCCCGGCAGCGAAGCGAGTCGGCCGTTCCACCGTCGCCGGAGCGCGCCGGCCCCGGTTTTCATAAAGGCGGCGATACTCCTGTGCACCGGTCATCGCCCGTGATACTCCGTACGTGAAACGACCTGCCCGCCAATGAGTACCGCCCCGAAATCAGTTCTCGTCTATGTCGGCGCCGACCGCATCGGCGATGCGCTGATGAAACTGCCGTTCGTCCGCGCGCTCCGCGCCGCCTGCCCCGAATCTACGGTCACCTGGTGCGCCGGCAAGGGTAAGAGCGCGTTCGCGCACGAGCTGAAATCCCTGACAGCCGGCCTCATCGACGAGGTGATCGAGGAGGCGGGATTCGACCGGCCCTTCGACATCCTGTCGCGCCGGCCGTTAGGGGGGAGACATTTCGACTGGGTCATCGACACCCAGCGCGGCGTGCCGGCGTCTTTTCTGATCCGGCGCATCCGACACGACCTGTTCATCTCCGGGTCCGCCGGTTTCCTGCTGTCGGACCGAAGGCCGCCAATGGGCTACCGGCGTCCGGCGTCGACGGTTACGCGACTGCTCGATCTCCTCAAGCTGGCGACCGGCGAGTCGGACCTTCCGGCGGCGCAGAACTCGAAGCTGGCGCTGAGCGACGCGGCGCAGGCGAAGGCCGCCGACGTTCTGCCGGCCGGCCCGGTCTATGTCGGCCTCGCACCCGGAGCGAGCGTGCGCACCAAATGCTGGCCGCTGGAGAGCTATATCGAGCTTGCCCGACTCCAGCTCGACCGCGGTCGCGTTCCGGTCTTTATTCTCGGCCCCGGAGAGCAGGACTGGGTTGCGCCGCTCCGGACGGCGGCGCCGCAGGCGCTGTTCCCGACGCTGGAGGCGGGGCAGGCCGCGCCATCGGTGGAGTTTTCCATCGCGCTCGGCGGCAGGCTCGCCGTTGCGGTCGCCAACGATGCCGGGGCGGGGCATATCCTCGCCGTCTCGGATGCGCCGCTGGTCTCTCTGTTCGGCCCGACCCCTGCGGCCAAATTCGCCCCGGCGGCGCGGCTGGCGCGCATCGTCGAGGCCCAGAATTTCGGATCGGACGATATGGCGGCCATCCCCGTGACCGCGGTCGCGGATGCCCTCGACGACCTGCTTGCGTCAGCGGACCGATAACGGATAGCGCCTGAGCCACTGCAACAGGAGCAGGCCCGGTATCGCCAGCGCCGTGGTGGCGATGAAGAACCCGGGCCAGCCGAGCGACTCCGCCAGCGCGCCGGCGCCGGTCGCCAGCAGGGTCCGGCCGAACGCCATCAGCGACGTCAGGAGCGCGTATTGCGTCGCGGTGAACGATGCGTGACAAAGCCCCGACAGATACGCCACGAACGCCGTCGATCCCAGCCCGCCGGTGAAACTGTCCGCCCCCACCGCGACAGCCAGCAAGGTCAGGTCGGGCCCCGACTGCGCCAGCCAGGCAAACAGCAGGTTGGTAACGGCCTGAAGCACGCCGCCGGCAAACAGTGCCCGGACCATTCCGAACTTCGCGACGATGACGCCGCCGGCGGCGATCCCGGCGAGCGTTGCGACCACCCCGAACAGTTTTGTGATGCTCGCGATCTCGACGCCGCTAAATCCGATCTGATGGTAGAACGGGTTTGCCATCGCCCCGGCAACCGCGTCGCCGTATTTGTAAAACAGGACGAACACGAGGATCCATCCGGCGCCGGGGCGCGACAGGAACTCGGACAGCGGTTCAACGATCGTCTCGCGCAGCGTTGCGCCCAGACTTCGGCGGCGATCCGGAGAATCCGACCCGGCCGTCTCGGGCTCCGGCGCTATCACGGCGCCGACGAAACCAACTCCGATCAGCGCCGCCATGATCGCGTATATCCAGAACCAGGACAGAAAATCGGACAGCGCGATCGCGCCGGCGCCCGACGCCAGCAGCCCGAACCGGTACCCGGTCTGGGTCATCGCCGCGCCGGCGCCCTGCTCGCGTTCCCTCAGAATATCGATACGGTAGGCGTCGACGACGATATCCTGGCTGGCCGACAGAAAGGCCATGACGACCGCCATCGCCGCGATCCAGGCGATGTTGCCGCGCGGATCGCCCGCGCCCAGCAGCAGGACCGAGACGGCCAGAAGAACCTGAATGGCCAGCATCCAGCCGCGCCGCCGGCCGAACCGTTTCGTCAGGTAGGGCAGCCGCGCATGATCGATCACCGGCGCCCACAGGAATTTCAGTGAATAGGGGGTCGATACCGCGAGAAGCCCGCCAATGGCGGTCAGGGTTACGCCCTCCTTCGCCATCCAGTAGGACAGGGTGGAGAAACCCAGCAGCAGCGGCAGGCCGCTGGAAAATCCCATCAGCAATATGACGAACTGCCGCCGGTCGGCATAAACCGCCAGCGCGTCGCGCCATCCCGATACGGCTCCCGAGTTCGCCATCGCCCGCGATCATAGCCGTGCCGCCGATTCGGCGGCGATAATCCGTGCGGGGCTAGAGTCTTTCGCCGCGCACCAGCCGCGGCAGGTCTCCGAGCGTACCCATGGCGTGACCCATGAACATCTTCTTGAGGCCCGGCAGGCGGTCGATGGCGGCGAGGCCGATATCGCGGACCGTGCGTACCGGGCCGATATCGTTCGAGAACAGACGGTTGAGCCCGTCGGTGGCCGCCAGCATCAGCGAGTTGTCGAATCGCCGCCACCGTTCGTACCGTTCGAGAACGTCCGGCGCGCCCGGGTCCAGCCCGAGCCGCAGCGTATCGACCACCAGCTCCGCCAGTACCGCGACGTCGCGCAATCCGATGTTAAGCCCCTGACCCGCGATCGGGTGAATGGCGTGCGCCGCGTCGCCGGCAAGCGCGAGACGGGGTGCGATGTAGCTCTTCGCATGCAACAGCCCGAGCGGGTATGAAAAGATCGGGCCGACGAGTTCGAGCGCGCCCAGATAGTCGCCGAACCGGAGCGCCAGCTCTTCCGCGAAGGCAGACGGCTCCAGCGACAGGAGATGCGGCGCGAGGTCGGCCCGTTCCGTCCAGACGATGGACGACCGTCGATCCGTCATCGGCAGGATGGCGAACGGTCCGGCCGGAAGGAAATGTTCCTGCGCGATCCCGCGATGCTCGTGCTCATGCGCCACGGTGCAGACGATCCCCGTCTGGTCGTAGGCCCAGGCCGTGATGTCGATCCCGGCGGCGCGGCGGGTGGGCGAGTGGCGCCCGTCCGTCGCGACGGCGAGCATCGCACTAATCCTGGTGCCGTCTTCGGCGACGGCCTCGACGCCGCCGCCGGTCCGGTCGAGCCTCCGGATCCCCGAACCCGTCAGGAACGTTACCGAAGCCAGCCGCTCCAGCCGGGCCAGGAGAGCCCGCCGCAAGACCCTGTTTTCGACGATGTGGCCCAGCGGGCCATCGCCCAGCAACCGATGGTCGTAATGCAGGAACAGCGGCGAATGTCCGTCGGAAATCCGGATTTCGCGGATCGGCTCGGCATCGTCGCCGACCTCGCTCCAGACGCCGATGGTGTCAAGCACGGTCTGCAGCCCGGCGGCGATGGCGGTGGTGCGGCCATCGAATCCCCGATCGAGCAGCCGCTCCGGCGGCATGGGCTCGACGAGCGCCACCGAAATCCCGGCATCGCCCAGTGCCGCCGCCAGCGAAAGGCCTGCGAGTCCGCCGCCGATGACCAGAATTTCGGCTGAAACTTCCCCGCGGGAGCCGGGAGCGATATCGTTCTGCGGTTTCTCCATATCAGGCGAACCATCGCGCCGCAGCCCGCTCCTGTCCAGAGGGTGCGTCGGTCCCGGAAACCCTCGACGAAAACAGATTAAAAAACAGGCACCAAAGACGATTTGCCTGTTTATTGATCATCTTGATCCCGATGCGATCCCTCAGCTCGCCTCTCTTCGATGCGAACGCTTCTTCTAAGTCATTGATGTAACGCAGAAATAATTTTTTTTCCATTGAGCCTGCCGGTTGGCACGCCAATTGCTATGACAGGTACCGTAACGGCCCGCAATGGACCGTTCCTTACCAACAGCCGTTCCGTTCCATCCGGCCCGGACCGCACAACGGAGGAAAGCCTATGCATTCAGTAACTCATCATCCGGGGGCGCCCCGGATTGTCGGCGCCCTGGTAGCCGCGGCGGTCGCCATCGGCGCTGTCGGTGCGGCCCGGGCGCAGGAGAAAAGCGCCATCCCGGGAACGTTTTCCGCGAATGTTGCGCTGGCCAGCGAATATTATTTCCGCGGCCTGTCCCAGACCGACGATGCGCCCGCCCTGCAGGGCGGTTTCGATTACGAGGTCAAGATCGCCGAACCGGCAACGCTCTATCTCGGCGTCTGGGGATCGAACGTCGATTTCAACGAGGCGGCGGGCGTCGACGGCGCCACCGTCGAGATCGATCTCTATGGCGGGTTCAAGGGCACGCTCGGCAGCACCGGCATCGGCTGGAACCTCGGTTTCATCTACTACACCTATCCCGGTGCGGACAGCAGCCTCAACTACGACTTCGTCGAGGCACAGGGGTCGCTTTCCTACGATTTCGGGCCGGCGGCCGTGACCGCCAGCCTCAACTACTCGCCGGACAATTTCGGCGAGAGCGGGGCCGCCTTCTATCCCAAACTCGCTCTTGATGTTCCGCTTGGGAAAACCGGTCTCGCCTTCTCCGGCTATGTCGCCAAGCAGTACATCAGGAACGAAACGGCTTTCGGCAGCCCCGATTATCTCGAGTGGAACCTCGCCCTCGGCTATTCGCTCGCCGGATTCGACCTGAAGCTGGCCTATTCCGACACCGATATCAGCCCGTCCGGCGACGCAAACAAGGAAGCCGTCATTTTTTCGGTTTCCAGATCGTTCTGAGGGAGGGTCGCGTGAAACTGATCGAAGCCATCATCAAACCCTTCAAGCTCGACGAGGTGCGCGAAGCGCTCACGCGTATCGGCGTCCAGGGGCTGACCGTGAGCGAAGCGCGCGGGTTCGGCCGCCAGAAGGGCCAGAAGGAAATCTACCGGGGAGCCGAATACGAAATCAGCTTCCTGCCGAAAATCAGGCTCGAAATCGCAGTGCCTGACGAGCTCGCCGGCCAGGTCGTTGAAACGCTGAGAAATTCGGCGGCAACCGGCCAGATCGGCGACGGCAAGATTTTCGTACTCGACGTCGTCAAGGCAGTCCGTATCCGCACCGGAGAAGAAGACAATGAAGCACTTTAAAAACCTGGCGGCCGGCGCCGTCGCGACCCTCGCCGCCATCGCGGCCCTTGCGATCGAGCCCGCCCTCGCGCAGGAGGCCAAACCGAAACTCGACTCGGGAGACACCGCCTGGATGCTCACCTCTACCGCACTGGTCCTGTTGATGACGATCCCCGGGCTGGCGCTGTTCTACGGCGGCATGCTGCGGAAGAAGAACGTGCTGTCGATGCTGATGCAGTGCTTCGCCGTCTGCTGCCTGATGAGCGTTCTGTGGATGGTCGCCGGCTACAGCCTCGCCTTTGCCGAAGGTACGCCCTATGTCGGCGGGCTCGGCAAGATGTTCCTGATGGGATCGTCGGTCGGGGCGCTCAACGGCACCATCCCCGACATTCTGTTCATGGTGTTCCAGATGACCTTCGCGATCATCACGCCGGCGCTGATCGTCGGCGCGTTCGCCGACCGGATGAAGTTCAGCGCCATGCTGTGGTTTACCGGAATCTGGATGCTGGTTGTCTACGCGCCCATCACCCACTGGGTCTGGGGCGGCGGCTTCCTCGGTTCCGATGGCGTGCTCGACTTCGCGGGCGGCACGGTCGTCCACATCAATGCCGGCGTCGCCGGGCTGGTGGCCTGCATCATGATCGGCAAGCGCGCGGGCCTCGGCACGGAATCCCTGGCGCCCCATAATCTGGTGCTGACCGTGATCGGCGCATCGCTTCTCTGGGTCGGCTGGTTCGGGTTCAACGCCGGATCGGCGCTCGCCGCCAACGGCACCGCCGCGATGGCGATGGCCGTCACCCAGATCGCAACCGCGGCCGCGGCGCTCTCCTGGATGGCCGTCGAATGGATGATGCGCGGCAAGCCGAGCGTGCTCGGACTTGTCTCCGGCGCGGTCGGCGGGCTCGTCGCCATTACGCCGGCGGCGGGATTCGTCGCCCCGATCGGCGCCCTGTTCATCGGACTGATCTCCGGTGCGGCCTGCTACTGGGGCGCTACCGGGCTCAAGAAAATGTGCGGGTACGACGACGCGCTCGACGTGTTCGGCATCCATGGCGTCGGCGGAATCGTCGGCGCGCTGCTGACCGGCGTGTTCGCCAGCAAGGCCATCGGCGGCACCGCCGGTCTGCTCGAGGGCAACGCCGCCCAGGTCGTCACCCAGGCCTGGGGCATCGTGGCGACGGTCGTCTACTGCGCGATCGCCAGCGCGATCATCCTGAAGCTCATCGACCTGATCATCGGGCTCCGTGTCTCTGACGAAGCCGAGCGCGACGGGCTGGATCTGTCCCTGCATGGCGAGACGGTCCAGTAACCGCCCTGCCTGCATTTCCTCCCTGAGGCGGATTTCTCATCGCCGCCTTTCCTGGCCGGTATGTCTCCACCGACATGCCGGCCTTTTTTTCGGGACCTTTCTGAATATCGGTTGTCCATTCAGAAACGGACGTTACGTCCGATGTTCAACGCGGTCGCTCCTGACCCGGAGCCGATATTCGCCGTCTTTTGACGCGGATGCGCCGTGATGATAGCGTGTGGCAATACGACAACGGAGTTAAGCCCCACCCGCAATTAACGACGGAGTAAGGGGCATGCCCCGCAACCTGCAATGAGGTAAGGGGCATGACGGAACACGCTGTAGAAGTTCGGGACCTTTGGACGCGGGAGGGCGTACTTGCCCGAATAGACGCCGTGCTCACCGAGTTGGGGCACGACCCTCAAAACCTTACCCCTGACATCCTTGCGACCGTGGAACATCTTCACACCGGGGGTTTGCCTACAACACGCGACCAGGCGGAACGGATCACGCTCACAGACGGCAGTCGGGTCCTCGATATTGGCTGCGGCATTGGCGGGCCGTCACGCTTTTTGGCGCACACATATGGCTGCGGAGTGGATGGCATCGACCTGACGCCGGAGTTGGTCGAGGCCGGACAGGTTCTGACCGAACGCTGCGGGCTGGCGGATCGCGTCACGCTGCAACTTGGCGATGCGCTTGACCTGCCCTTTCCTGACGAGACCTTCGACGTCGTCTGGTGCCAGAACGTCACCATGAATATTGCCGACAAGGCCCGCTTCCTCGCCAACGTTTATCGCGTGCTGAAGCCGGGAGGCCTCTTCACCTCGACTGAATTTTCTCTCGGTGCCGGCGGAGACATCATCTTCCCGTTGATGTGGGCTTACGATGCTTCCACCGACTTTCTCGATCCCGAAGACGTAATGCGTGCTCAGTTCGACTCAGCGGGCTTCCGTGTTCGTGAATGGACCGATTACTCCGATACCATAGTGGAGCGTGGCAAGCAGATGGCGGGCAACCCGCCGAATAAGCTGGCTGTCAGTCTTGTCTTCGGCGAAGACACTCCGGAACGCATGCGAAATACACAGCGCAATCTGGTGGAAAATCGGCTCACCTACTGGGTGATTACCGCAGAGCGCCCCTAAGTCCTCGACCGAATGTCGGCTTATGAGCCGGAAAGGGCTCGCTGCGCCTCATTACACCGAGCCGGAAAGGGCTAAACAGGCAATAAAAAAGTCGTAACGACCTAGCCGGCCATAGACAGGTCAAAGTGCATCGCAACTGGAAGGGCCGACCAATGGCAGAAGAATCCCGTCACGACGCGTGGCAAGCCGGTGATAGCTATGAAGCCTATATGGGCCGCTGGAGCCGACAGATCGCCCCACGCTTTCTCGACTGGTTAGGCGCGAAAGCCAATCTGGATTGGCTGGAGATAGGTTGTGGAAGTGGCGCGCTATCCGCGACGATCCTCGACCGATGCAACCCCAAAGGTCTGATTTCCATAGACCCGTCCGAAGGCTTTGTGTCGACTGCTCAAAAAAACGTGCCGGATGAGCGCGCTGAGTTCAGAGTGGGAGATGCTCAAGAGCTTGCGCTCGAGTCGGCGAGCCGAGACGTCATAGCTTCCGCATTAGTGCTGAATTTCGTGCCCGACAAGGAGATGGCTCTCGCTGAGATGAAACGGGTGGCCCGTCCCGGGGGAATGATTGGATTTTATGTCTGGGATTATCCCGGCGGCGGGATGGAACTCATGCGCACGTTCTGGAATGCCGCGACGGCTCTCGATCCCGGTGCGTCCGAGTTCAACGAGGATGGGCGTTTTCCTTTTTGCACACCGGATGGGTTGATTGACCTCGTGAGTGGCGCCGGCTTGCCCTCGGTGGAGTGCGCGCCGATCGAGGTGCCGACAGTATTCCGCGACTTTGAGGACTATTGGCACCCCTTCACCTTGGGTGCAGGACCGGCGCCAGGCTATTGCGTCAACCTCGATCCCGGAGCCCGCAAGCGCTTAAAAGACAAGCTGAGTGACAGCCTGCCTCGCCGCGACGATGGCTCAATTGCTCTCAAGGCAAGGGCATGGGCAATCAAAGCCATGATCGGATGATTTCCGTTCATGGCTAAAAACAGCCGTTTGGCCCGCCCGAAACAATTCCTGCAGTTCCCTCAATTTCCGATGTCCGGGAACCGGCGTCAGAAACTGACCCTGCCGTATCTGATTTAGCTCAGAATTAGACAGCACACTCACAATCGAGAGCGCCCGGTGGATTTTTTGGGGATTATCCGAAAAGGAAAATGGAGCGGGCGATGAGATTCGAACTCACGACTTCAACCTTGGCAAGGTTGCGCTCTACCCCTGAGCTACGCCCGCGTCGCGTTGCCAGAATACAGTAAGGTATGCGTGTGGGCCATACCCCTCCGGCAAAGGAGGCGCGATAATAATCCGCCCTACGCGGTTTGCAAGTCTTTAGATCGTGTCCGCGCTTGAGCCGGCGGACCAGCTGTGGCAAGGACGGGCATGACTGAAAACCGGGCGGTTTCGACCGAACACCACATACGCAATCCCGAGACGCTTTACCGGCGCTTCCGGGAAATCGGCCTCGATTTCACCGTCCACGAACATGATGCCGTCTTTACCGTCGACGAAGCCCGCGCCGCTCGAGACGCCGCGCCCGAAGGGATGCCCGGCGCGCATTGCAAAAGCCTGTTCCTGAAAGACAAAAAGGGCGCGCTCTATCTCGTGGTCTGCCTCGAGGACCGCCGGCTCGACATGAAGGCGCTCTCGGGCATTCTCGGCTCGGCCCGGCTGTCGTTCGGGCGGCCCGACCTTCTGGTGGAAACGCTGGGCGTCGAGCCCGGCTCGGTCACGCCTTTCGCGGCGATCAACGATGCGGCGGGAGATGTCGCCGTGTTTCTCGATTCCGAGATGATGGATGCGCCGCTGGTGAACTATCACCCTCTGGTCAATACCCGCACCGTCGCCATGACGCCTGCGGACCTGTTGCGTTTTCTCGAGGCCTGCAATCATCCCCCGACGGCCGTCGATCTCGCGCCCGCCACCGCCGGTTAGCCAGACCCTTGTTTTTACCGGCGAAACCCGCCATTTAAAGGGCATTCCCAATAACAACGAAACAGGACGATGGAACCGATCATCGACCCCAGCGCACCCCAGCCGCAGCCGCCCGCCGACCTGATCAAGGATTCGAGCGAAGCCAGTTTCATGCAGGACGTCATCGAAGCGTCGCGAGCGACCCCGGTGATCGTCGATTTCTGGGCGCCCTGGTGCGGCCCCTGCAAGCAGCTTGGGCCATTGCTGGAAAAAGTGGTGACCGAGGCCAGGGGCGCGGTGAAGCTGGTCAAGATCGATATCGACCAGAACCAGCAGATTGCGCAGCAGCTCCGCATCCAGTCGATCCCTGCCGTGTACGCATTCCATCAGGGACGGCCGGTCGATGCCTTCCAGGGCGCCCTGCCCGAGAGCGAGCTGCGCGCATTCGTCGATAAGCTGGCGAAAACCGCCGGCACCGAACAGAAATCGCCGGTCGAGGAAGCGCTGGAACAGGCCGGCGAGCTGATGGAAGCGGGCGATACCGCCCGGGCCGGCGCGATCTACGCACAGATCGTGCAGCACGATCCGACCAGTATCGCCGCCAAGGCCGGGCTGGCGCGCTGTCTGCTGGCGGCCGACCAGACCGACAAGGCGCGCGAAATCGTCGCCGCGCTGAGCGAAGAGGAAAAATCCGACCCCGCCTTCGCGCCGGTCGTCACCGCGATCGAACTGGCCGACAAGGCGGCGAGCGTCGGCGACCTCGCCCCGCTGCGTGCGGCCGTAGAGGCGAACCCGAAAGACCATCAGGCGCGCTACGATCTCGCCGTGGCGCTTTACGCTACCGGTCAGAAGGAGGAGGCCATGGATGCGCTGGTCGAAATCATCCGACAGAACCGCGCCTGGAACGACGATGCGGCGCGCAAGGAGCTGCTGCAGATGTTCGAGGCGCTCGGCCCGACCGATCCGCTGACGGTTTCCGGGCGGCGCAAGCTGTCCTCCGTCCTGTTCTCCTGATCGCCGGGCTCGGGTCAGATGGCGCACAGCCCGCTTGAGCCGACCTTCGACACGCTGCCGCGCCTGATTCCGATCTTTCCGCTGACCGGCGTGCTGCTGCTGCCCGGCGGACGGCTGCCGCTCAACATTTTCGAGCCGCGATATCTCGCCATGACGCGCGCCGCTCTGGCCGACGAGGCGCGGCTGATCGGCATGTTGCAGCCGCGCGTGCCCGACCCTGACGACAATCGCGGCGCGAGCGAATCCGTGCAGCGCGGCGGGCGGCCGGAAATTTACGCAACCGGCTGCGCCGGGCGCATCACCGATTTCAGCGAAACCCCCGACGGGCGCTACGCGCTAACCCTGACCGGACTGTGTCGCTTCACCATCGTCGAAGAGATGGAGGAGAAAGACGGGTATCGTCGCGTGCTGGCCGATTACAGCCGCTTTCGCGGTGATCTGGGCGATGCGTCCGAAGCCGATGTCGACCGGGATCGCCTCCTGGCCGCCATGCGCGGCTATTTCGACCTGCAGGACGTCAAGCTCGACTGGGACGCGGTCGAGAAGACGCCGATCGACCGGCTGGTGACCTCGCTCGCCATGACCTGCCCGTTCGGGCCCAACGAACGGCAGGCGCTGCTGGAGGCGTCCGGCGCCGGCGAGCGCGCCGGAATCATCGTGACCCTGCTGGAAATGGCGCTGGCCGAAACCGGCGGGGCCAGCGGCGCGAGCCACTAGAATGGATTCAAGGGAGAGGAACAGATGAACCAAGGCGCCCGCCGCGTGGATCCCAAACTGCTCGAAATTCTCGTCTGTCCGGTGACCAAGGAGCCGTTGCGCTATGACGAAGGCGCGCAGGAGCTGATCAGCGAAGCCGCCCGTCTCGCCTTTCCGATCCGCGACGGCATCCCCATCATGCTGGCGGACGAGGCCCGCCCGCTCGACGACTGATCCGGACGAAAGCCCCCGATGTCCGACCCGGTCCGCTATGGCGCCGCTGCGAAAGCGGTCCGCATCCGTCTCCGCAAGGAAGAGAAATCCCTCGCCGTCGAGTTCGACGACGGGCGGGCATACGAATATCCGGCGGAACTGCTGCGCGTCGAAAGCCCCTCGGCGGAGGTGCAGGGCCACGGGCCGGGCGAGAGGAAAACCGTGCCCGGACGGCGCCATGTCAACATCATGAATGTCGAGCCGGTGGGCAATTACGCAATTCGCCTGATCTTCGACGACCTGCACGATACCGGAATCTATTCGTGGGCCTACCTGTACGAGCTCGGCAGCCATATGGAAAACCGCTGGCAGGCCTATCTCGCGGCGCTCGATGCCGCCGGGCTCAGCCGCGATCCCTGACCGGCCGGAGGACGAATTGCGGGAGAACTCGCCTGCAACCGATTTCGAGCGCCTCGCCGATCGCGCCATCGCGCGGCGCGAATTTCTCGGCGGCGCCGTTGCGTTCGGCGCATCCGCTTTTGTCGCGGGCGCGCTGACGGCGCGTCCTGCCGCGGCGAACGCCGAATGGCTGGCGTTCGAGCCGGTTGCCGCCAATACGCGTGACACCATCACCGTCCCGTCGGGATTCAAGTGGCGCCGCGTCGTCAGCTGGGGCGATCCGATGTGGTCGGACGGGGCCGCGTTCGATTCCGCGACGCGCGGCGCCGGCGCGAACCAGGAACGCGCGTTCGGCGACAACAATGACGGCATGGCGCTGTTCGAAATCGACGGGCATTCGGTCCTCGCGGTTAACAACGAGTATGTCAATTTCCCGGTTTTCTACGGCAACCGGCCTGACGCGAAGCCGGTCGGCGCCGATGACGTGCGCAAGGCGAAGGCGGCGCACGGCGTTTCGATCATTGAGATCAAAGGGAACGGCGCGGGCTGGGGTCTGGTGACGGATTCGCCGTTCAACCGGAAAATCACCGCCGACACCCCGATGGAGATTACCGGCCCCGCGCGCGGTCACGCCCTGCTCAGGACTGACGCCGATCCGGATGCGGTCCGTTCTCTCGGCACCTGGGCCAATTGCGGCTGCGGCCGGACCCCGTGGGGCACCTACCTGACCTGCGAGGAAAACTTCAGCGGCTATTTCGAGAACCGAAGCCCCGCCTTTACCCCGCCACCGGCCTTCCGGCGCTACGGCATCGGCGGCAGGAACTACGGCTATCGCTGGGCGGCGTACGACCAACGGTTCGACATCGCCAGACATCCGAACGAGCCCAACCGCGTCGGCTACGTCGTCGAGATCAATCCCGCAGATCCGAAATCGACGCCAAGGAAACGCACCGCGCTCGGCCGCTTCAAGCACGAGAATGCCGAGCTCGTCATCGCCAGGGACGGCCGGGTCGTCGTCTATCTCGGCGACGACGAGCGGGGCGAATTTCTGTACAGGTTCGTCTCCGCCCGGCGCTTCGTTGCCGGCGGCGACAATTCGGCCCTGCTGGAGGACGGCGCGCTGTTCGCGGCGAGGTTCCGCGACGACGGCACCGGCGAATGGATCGAGCTGACGCCGGATTCGACCGGCATGACATCGAAAGCGGAAATCTGCATCCATACGCGGATGGCGGCGTCCGCTGTCCGGGCGACGACTATGGACCGCCCCGAATGGATTGCCGCAAGCCCAGGCGGGAACGAGGTCTGCTGCTCGCTGACCAACAACAGGAACCGCGGCAGAAAGCCCAACGCCGGCGGCGACGCGATGCCGGTCGGCGGCCCCAACCCCCGCGCCGGGAACCGGTACGGCCAGATCGTGCGCTGGATCCCCGACAACGGCGATCACGCGGCGTCCGGCTTCGCCTGGTCGCTGTTCGTGATGGCCGGCAATCCGGCGGTTTACGGGGACGCGCGCGCCGGCTCGCCGAACGTCACGGCCGACAACATGTTCAACTCGCCGGACGGGCTCAAATTCGACAGCCGGGGCGGACTCTGGATCCAGACCGACGGAAACGATTCCAACCGGAAACACTTCGCCGGGCAGGGCAACAACCAGATGCTGCTCGGCGACACGCGCACCGGGAGCATCAGACGCTTTCTCGTCGGTCCGCGCGGGTGCGAGATCACCGGTCTCTGCTGGAGCGCGGATCGCCGGACGATGTTCGTCGGCATCCAGCACCCGGGCGAAAAGGGCGGCAGCCATTTCCCCGGCGGGGACGGCGCCGTGCCGCGCTCCTCGGTGATTGCGATCGCCCGCGACGACGGCGGACCGATGGGTTAGGAGAATTCCCGATACCGTTCGAGGGCGCGTTCGCGATCGGACACCGCATAACAATAGACGCAGCCCATCGGGCAGGTGTCGTAGGCGCCGATATCGCGCGATTCCGCGCACTGGCAGCCCGGCCGGTTGCCCTTTTCGCGGCCGGCGATTTCCCTGCCGGCAATATCGGACAGCCGTCCGGCATCGATACAGCGCGACGGCGCTATTCCGGGAAGCAGTAAGCCCGGCTGCGAACACAGCGTCAGCGCCATGCCGAAACGTTCGGCGGCTTCCGCCAGCCTCGTCAGAAACGCCCGTTTTTCACTGTCCGGCGGGTCGGACCACGAGAAATCGGCCTCTTCTGCGGCAATTTCGAGGTTTCGGCGCGTTTTTCGGTATATCTGGGCAAAGGAAACAACGACTTCGTCCGTGAAACCCGCCATTTCTGCCGCGAGGGCGGTAAAATTCGCCAGATGCCACTCGAAACCCGTTCGTTCCGTAATCAGGACTGGATCGTACCGCCATACCGGAACGCGTGACCCGTAGCGCCGCGCGATCTCCCGGATTGTGGCGACGGCGTCGACCGGTCGCGGCGCGGATCGTTCCAGCACGGCGGGGTAACCGGTGATCGTATGCTGTACGACAAAGGGAATTCCGCTTTTCGAGACGGTTTCGAGCCCATTCAGGAACGGTTTTGCGTTTTTCGTCCAGAAAACGAAGCCCGAAGCGTCCCTTTTTCGAAGGGATACGTCATATCGGGTGCGGTTATAGGGGTTTTCCACCGAAACATGGCCAATTTCGAGCCGTTTCAGGAACCAGTCGCCGTAGAAGGCGGGGATATCGGTGCGGTAGCTGGCGGAAACGATCATGAGCGGTCAGCGGCTTTCCACAGGACGCGGGAGTTCATGACAGAAATTTCCCGTAATTATATTTACAGGCAGGGTTTGTTCTACTAATGTTCTCATAATTTATTTGTGCAGCAATTCCTACGGTTAGGATCATGGCCGATACCGAAAGCGAATCGAACAATGAATTTCGCCCGCGGATTCGACCAATAGAAATTGTAACCTCTACCGTCGGGGACGGTTCGGTTGAATTCAATGTGCCGGATAGCTGGATTCTCAAGGAGCGGACCTTCGACTGCGTACGCTATGAAATTACGTCGCTCGAAGGCGCCGAGGCGGAGTTTACGGTTGAAAGCTATGAGGATGCCGCTGCCATAGGCGCCGACGATTTGATCGACTACCTCAAATATCCCGGAGCTGGCCCGGGAGCGCGAGAAGAGCTTGAGGAAATGGCCGAAAGCGTTCGGCGCGATGACGGTGGAATCAACTGGCCTCGGCTGACCTGGCGCAGTGATGCCGAAAAGAACGATCCCGAGACTAAGGTCGCCGTGGCGGATGCCGTCCTATGGCGGCGTCTCAGCGTCGTGCAGGATAAATTTATCCACGTTTTCACGGTATCGCTGGTCCTGCCGTTCGACGCGGACGAAGCGGAAGCAGGCATACTGAAAACGCTGCTTCTCCATTTCGCCGATTCGGCGTTCTTTTCGTCCGAACCGACCCGGCTGGACCAGGTTTCCCATGTTGGCGATCTCGCGCCTCACTGGTTCGACGGGCTAGCCGCGATGCGACTTCCAAGCGACTGGAAACGAAATACGGATACGGACACAAACGAACTTTTTCCGCTATATGCCCATGACGATCCTCATGAAGACGAAAACTGGACGTTCTGGTATCAGATCATGCTCTTGCGGTCGGATCGGGAATATCCCGACCCACACAGCAGGTTGGTTCTCCGGTATCTGACGGAAGGGAAGGAAAATGGCCCCGAACGCGGTAAGTGGGATGAATCCGCATATTTTCTCGATACCGAAAATCCGGCTCTCGGGTACGAAAGACGGGTGAAGACGGAGATCGAGCGGGGTACCAAGCTAAGGCGCATCAACTGGAATGTCCTGAAAGGCGCCCCGGGGCTGGTCGTTCTCATTGCGGCTCACTGGGTCGTTGTCGACTCCGTGTTCGACCGGCCCGATATCCGCGAACTTACTGACATGCTGGAAAGGGAAGTGCCCAATTCGCTGATCCTTGCGGAACTCGCCGCGGACCTCTACCGGTAGCGCAATCCGGCCCGTATCAGGATTAAATTCCGATTTTGCCCTCCGAACGCCGCCGACCTTGCCTTATTTTCGACCTATTCATTGCCTTTCGCGGCTTGCGAGGGTTAATTGGGGTCCCTATATAGCCTTCAGACACCATGGCCGATGTATTGCGATACGCGGCCGACCCTTAAGACACGCATCGGGAACCTCGTCGGCGCCGCTGAGGGCCGGAGACGTTCGCCCAACAGAACGAGGAAGTTATGGCAAAAGTAATCGGTATCGATCTCGGCACCACGAATTCGTGCGTCGCCGTCATGGAGGGCTCGGAAGCCCGGGTCATCGAAAATTCGGAAGGCGCGCGCACCACCCCGTCGATGGTGGCCTTTACCGAGGACGGGGAACGTCTCGTCGGCCAGTCGGCGAAGCGCCAGGCCGTCACCAATCCGGAAAACACGCTTTTCGCCATCAAGCGCCTCATCGGCCGCACGTTCGACGACCCGATGACGAACAAGGACAAGGACCTTGTCCCCTATAACATCGTCAAGGCCGACAGCGGCGATGCCTGGGTCAAGTGCCGCGACAAGGATTATTCGCCGAGCGAAATTTCCGCTTTCATCCTGATGAAGATGAAGGAAACCGCCGAGGCCCATCTCGGCGAGGACGTTACCCAGGCCGTCATCACGGTTCCTGCCTATTTCAACGACTCGCAGCGCCAGGCCACCAAGGATGCCGGCCGCATCGCCGGGCTCGAGGTTCTGCGCATCATCAACGAACCGACCGCGGCGGCGCTCGCCTACGGGCTCGACAAGAAGGATACCGGCACGATCGTGGTCTACGATCTCGGCGGCGGCACGTTCGACGTTTCCGTGCTCGAAATCGGCGACGGGGTGTTCGAGGTCAAGTCGACCAACGGCGATACCTTCCTCGGCGGCGAGGATTTCGACGCGAGGATCATCGACTACCTGGCGGCCGAGTTCAAAAAGGAACAGGGCATCGACCTGCGCTCCGACAAGCTCGCCCTGCAGCGGCTCAAGGAAGCCGCCGAGAAGGCGAAGATCGAGCTGTCGTCGTCGGTGCAGACCGAGGTCAACCTGCCCTTCATCACCGCCGACGCCAGCGGGCCGAAGCATCTCAACATCAAGCTGACGCGCGCCAAGCTCGAAGCGCTGGTCGACGAGCTGATCCAGCGCACCATCGAACCCTGCAAGGCGGCGCTCAAGGATGCCGGCCTGTCGGCTGGCGAAATCGACGAGGTCATCCTGGTCGGCGGCATGACCCGCATGCCCAAGGTGATCGAATCGGTAAAGACGTTCTTCGGTCGCGAACCGCATCGCGGCGTGAACCCGGACGAGGTCGTCGCGATCGGCGCCGCCATCCAGGCCGGCGTGCTGACCGGCGACGTCAAGGACGTGCTGCTGCTCGACGTGACGCCGCTGTCGCTCGGCATCGAAACGCTGGGGGGCGTGTTCACCCGGCTGATCGACCGGAACACCACCATCCCGACCAAGAAAAGCCAGGTCTTCTCGACTGCCGAGGACAGCCAGAACGCGGTGACCATCCGCGTGTTCCAGGGCGAGCGCGAGATGGCGGCGGACAACAAGCTGCTCGGCCAGTTCGACCTGGTCGGCATTCCGGCCGCGCCGCGCGGCGTTCCGCAGATCGAGGTCACGTTCGACATCGACGCGAACGGCATCGTCAATGTCGGCGCCAAGGACAAGGCGACCGGCAAGGAACAGGCGATCCGCATCCAGGCTTCCGGCGGTCTGTCGGAAGACGAGATCGAACAGATGGTCAAGGACGCGGAAAGCCACGCCTCCGAGGATGCCGCCCGCAAGGAACAGGTCGAGCTCCGCAACCAGGCCGACGGTCTGATCTACACCACCGAGAAGACCCTGTCGGAACACGGCGATTCGCTCGAGGCCGCCGACAAGGCGCAGATCGAATCCGACATCGCCGCCCTCAAGACGGCGCTCGAAGGCAACGATGCGGAAGCGATCAAAAAGGCCACCGAGGCGCTCTCGCAATCCGCCATGAAGCTCGGCGAGGCGATGTACAAGGCGCAGCAGGAAGCCGGCGGCGACGCCGGCATGGGGGACGCGGGGGCTTCCGCCGCCGGCGGCTCCGGCTCACCCGACGATGCGACCGTGGTCGACGCCGACTTCGAGGAAGTCGACGACGACAAGAAGGACAAAACGGCTTAGTTCTGTATCGCGTCCGGTTGTGTAGTTCAGTTGCGGAGGCCGCCTTATGGCGCAGGGTGATTACTACGAAACGCTTGGCGTCCAGCGCGGCGCGTCCGCCGACGACATCAAGAAGGCCTTTCGCAAGAAGGCCATGCAGTATCACCCTGACCGCAACCAGGGCGACGCCGGCGCCGAGCAGAAGTTCAAGGAAGTCAACGAAGCCTATGACGTCCTGAAGGACGAGCAGAAGCGCGCCGCCTACGACCGGTTCGGCCACGCCGCCTTCGAGAACGGCGGCGGTTTCGGCGGGGCCGGCGCAGCCGGCGCAGGCGGGTTCGCCGATATCTTCGACGAGATGTTCGGCGACATCATGGGCGGCCGGGGCAGAGGCCGGGGCCGCTCAGGACCGCAGCCCGGCGCCGACCTCCGCTACAACCTGGAAATCTCACTTGAGGATGCGTTCAAGGGCCGCGAAATGCGGATCCGGGTTCCGACCTCGGTCCATTGCGACGAATGCTCGGGTTCCGGCGCGGCGAAGGGAACGTCGCCGACCACCTGTTCGACCTGTCAGGGCCATGGCCGGGTGCGGGCGAGCCAGGGTTTCTTCACCGTCGAACGTACCTGCCCGACCTGCCAGGGCACCGGCCAGATGATCGAGAAGCCGTGCGGCGTCTGCAGCGGCGCGGGCTCGGTGCGGAAGGAAAAAACCCTTGCGGTCAACATTCCGGCGGGCGTCGAGGACGGCATGCGCATCCGCCTGTCGGGCGAAGGCGAGGCCGGCGCGCGCGGCGCGCCCCCCGGCGATCTCTATATCTTCGTCGCGGTTTCCGCGCATCCGATGTTCCAGCGCGACGGCGCTAATATCTTCTGTCAGGTGCCGATCCCGATGACCACGGCGGCGCTCGGCGGTTCGGTGGAAGTGCCGGCCATCGACGGTTCGCGCGCCAAGGTCACGGTGCCGGCCGGCACCCAGACCGGCCGCCGGCTGCGGCTCCGCGGCAAGGGCATGTCGGCGCTCAACCAGTCGGGCCGCGGCGACATGTATATCGAGCTGCGCGTCGAGACCCCGGTCAATCTCAACAAGGAACAGGCGGAAGCCCTTCGCGCCTTCGAGGCCACGCTTGCCGGCGGCAGGAAGGGCGATACCAAGGGGGCGGGCGGCAAATCGACCAGCCCCGAATCCGAGGGCTTCTTCGCCAGGGCGAAGGAGCTCTGGGAAGACCTGACGGACTGACCGGTCCCTATTTTCCACGACCCAATGAACATTGCCCGGTTGGGCCCCGTCCGGGGTCGGTGTATGGTGCCGCTCCGGAACAGGACAGGATTCTGACATGGCTGACATGAAAATCGGCGTGGTCGGCGCGGCCGGCCGGATGGGCGGCGCGGTGATCCGGCAGGTCACCGGGGCGGAAGGATGCGTCGTTGCGGCGGCGAGCGAAATCCCCGGCTCCGACGCGATCGGGCGCGACGCCGGCGAGGTCGCGGGCTGCGGCGCGCTTGGCGTAAAAATCTCCGACGACGCGGCGGCGATGTTCGATGCGGTCGATGCGGTGATCGAATTTTCCGTACCCGACGCAACGGTCGCGCACGCCGCCCGGGCGGCTGCTGCGGGGTGCGCCCACATCATCGGCACAACCGGCCTCACCGCCGGTCACGAGGCGGCGCTGCGCGAGGCGGGCGTAAGAACCCCCATCGTCTATGCGCCCAACATGAGCCTTGCAGTCAATATCCTGTTTGCGCTCACCCGCCGGGTCGCTGCCATGCTGGACGAGGATTTCGATATCGAAATCGTCGAAATGCACCACCGATACAAGGTCGATGCGCCGTCGGGCACCGCGCTCGGGCTGGGGCGCGCGGCGGCGGAAGGGCGCGGCGTTGCATTCGACGATGTCGCCGTTCTGTCGCGCGAGGGTCAGACCGGCGAACGTCGGCGGGGACAGATCGGCTTTGCGACGCTTCGTGGCGGCGATGTCACCGGCGATCATACGGTGGTTTTTGCGGCGGACGGCGAACGGCTGGAGCTTGGCCATAAATCGTCGAGCCGCCAGATCTTCGCACGCGGCGCTGTCCGGGCGGCGCTGTGGTCGCGCGACCGCGGTCCCGGTCTTTATTCGATGTTCGACGTACTCGGACTCGACTGAAAGGACGCTATCGGGGCGGTGCCCGATTCGCGCCCGGAGGCCGGTCTTAGGACGCGGCCGGCAGCCTGTTTACCGCCTCCAGCTCGGCGCGCAGCGCCCTCGCGAAATCGGTTTTTTCTTCCGGCGTCAGGAACCGGCCGATCTCGACCTCGTGACCGTGCGATCGCAGGATCAGCGGGCTGTCGGCCTGCGGCGGATCGTCGAGTTCGATCTGCAGCCAGTAGGGGTGGAAGCGGTAGCTCTGCCGTTTTCCCCGCGATGTGACGCGAAGAACCGTCAGCGCTTCCTCGGTCAGACGCACCGTCTCATAGCGTCTCCCAGTCTGATAGCTCATGCGGAAGACGTACCAGACGAGAAGGATGTCGAGCGCCGCGACGACGAAGACCGGCGACGGGCCGACCAGAAGAAACGCCACGCCGGCGATAAAGTTCATCGTCCCGAATATCGCAGTGAACAGCAGGAAGCTGTTCGGCCCGAAACGGGCGGCGGGCTTCAGCACCGCGTCGAACCGGACCTGTTCCGGCGCAGCGGTCGCATCGTCTCCCGCGAGCGCCACGGCATCCATCCGGTCCAGCGGCAAGACATCCGTCGGGCGGGTATCTTCGTCAATATTCATTAACACGTCTCCCTTTCTGCAATGCAGCTTAGCGGCCCTTTCCGCAGGCTCAAGAACAATCAGCGTTAACGAAACCGGTTAACGGGATGAACCGTTTCGGGCTTTCCTGTAGAACCGGATCGCAGGAAATGCGCGCTCGTATTTGCGGGAGATCCAGATGGCCAGCCGCCCGATGAAACGCGAACGGATTCATGAATTCTACCGGCGTCTGTCGGAAGCCATGCCGGAACCGAAGGGAGAGCTGAATTATCGTAATCCCTACACGCTGCTGGTCGCGGTGGTGTTGTCGGCGCAGGCCACCGACGTCGGCGTCAACCGGGCGACGAAGGAACTGTTCAAGATTGTCGATACGCCGGAAAAGATGGTGGCGCTGGGCGAAAAAAAGCTGATCTCCCATATCCGGACGATCGGGCTTTACCGCACCAAGGCGAAGAACGTGATCCGCCTGTCGCAGATCCTGATCGACGACTATGGCGGCGAAATCCCGCGCGACCGCGACGAGCTGACCAGGCTGCCCGGCGTCGGCCGCAAGACGGCGAACGTCGTGGTCAATATCGCCTTTGGCCAGCCGACCATCGCGGTGGACACGCACATCTTCCGGATCGGCAACCGGACCGGCCTCGCGCCCGGCAGGAACGTCGATCAGGTCGAGGCGGGCCTGCTGCGCCGCACGCCGGAAGAATTCATGCTGCACGCCCATCACTGGCTGATCCTGCACGGCCGCTATGTCTGCAAGGCGCGCAAACCCGATTGCCCGTCCTGCGTGGTCGCCGATCTGTGCAATTTCAAGGGAAAGACGACGCTCGAAGCCTGAGCGCCGCCGGGCGCGATTCCGTCCTACCCCGTCTTCGGCGTCCGGGCGCGCAGGGCGACGGCGTCGAGACACTGAGACGTCGCGCGGTCTTCCCCGTCAGGGCTGCGCGCCTCGACATGCGTCACGCGATGGTCGCCCCCGGGGTCGGGATACAGGAACAGGTCCAGCAGGCAGGCCGGCGTCCGGTAGCGAACCAGCCGCGCCGGTGGGTCGAGACGGCGAAAATCGGGAGCCCCCAGAAGGCGGCGCAGGGTCTCCTCGCGCGCTCCCATCAGGCTGTCCAGGGTGATCACCCGTCGTCCCGACGGCACGGGCGATTCGGGGGCTCTGGAGGCGGTCTCAGGCGCCGGTTCGGCGGCGTGTTCAGCGGCCGGTTTCGGCGCGACGCCGGTGCGCCCGGGCGTCTCCGCGCATCCCGCCGCAAGCAGCACGCCCGCCGCTGCGGCGAAAAGGTTGGCTCCGCGTTTCCAGGGCATGACGGGGCGTCGGCTGGATTCTAGCCGGCGGCGCCTGTCTCGGCGCTTCCGGATGTAATCAGCCGCACGTCGCCGTCGATCTGGCCGCCGCGCTCGATTTCGATCTGGCCATAACGGACATTGCCGCTGATGCGGCCGGAGCCGTGGACGATCAGCAGCTTGCGCGCGACAAGCGATCCCTCGAACTCGCCGCCGATAATGGCCACATCGATCGTTGCCTCTCCCTTGAAGTAACCGCCTTCCGCGACTTCGATTTCGAGGCATTCGGTGATATTGGCTTCGACCCGCCCCTCGACGACGAGTTTCTCGCACGAGCTGATGGCGCCCGAGAGAGCGATGCCCGGTCCGACGACGAGCACGCTTTCGTCATTGGTCCGGCGGCTGCCGCCGAAGGACCGCTCCTGACCGACAACCGGGCTGTAATCCCGCGCGCGATGGATCACGTCGCGTTTTTCCACGGCAGGCTTCGCCGGCAGCGCCGGAGGAACGTCGCCGGGCGCGCGGCTTCTCAGGGGCAGTCTTGCCGCCATTCCGGCATCGTCCGGTTTGTCCCGGCCGCTGTCCTGGCCGCCGCTGCCGTCTTCGGGTTTTCTGGTAAACATGCGTTCAGTCCTGTTTCAGTACCATCAGCGTCCGGCAAGGGCGTCGCCCTGGCGCAGTTTTTCGAACAGATGCAGCATCGCCGCCGCGGCTATCACGGGCAGGAACCAGTTGACGACCGGGATGCTGAGCAGTCCGGCGATAACGATTCCCGCGAACCAGATCCTGCTCCGGTAGCGCCGGCGCATGGCCCTGACCGCTTCGGGCGGCAGGCGCCGGCTGGCGACCAGCTCGAAATATTCGCGTCCCAGAAGATAGCCGTTGACCGCACCGAAAACAAAAACATTCAACACCGGGAAAAAATACAGCGGCAGGAGAAACACGTTCAGCGTGATCGCGATGACGGCAAAGACGGTGGCCGACCAGATCGTTTCCGATATTCCGGTTTCGCGCGGCGGCGGCAGGCCCGGATAGTGTTTCGCCTCGACCGCCTGTGCGATGTCCTCCAGCAGGAACGAGATCACCACCACCACGGCGCCCGGAAACAGCAGCATCGCGGCGATCGCGACGGCGATCCAGCCGAGTACGTCCGCAGCCCATTCGAGCCAGCCGGTGCCGAACATCTGGGTCGACATGATCACCCACCAGCCGAGCGCCAGCAGGGCGACGAACAGCAGAAGGCTCCATCCCAGCGACCGCCATATGACTCGCTGGAAAGCCGGATCGGGTATCTGTCCGAGTGCCTTGAAAAATGCGGGCAACATGGTCCGCATTATAAAGCGGCGCGCCCCGCCGCGCGACGGTTAAGGTGCTGGCCAAGCCGCCGCGCGTGAATATACTGCGCCCGCGCAATCATACCGAAAAGGAAGAACCATGGCGGATACACGCTACGATGTAATAGGTGTCGGCAACGCGATCGTCGATGTGCTCTCTCCGGCGGAGGAGGCGTTTCTCGCCGAGCACGGTCTCGACAAGGGCGTGATGACCCTGATCGACGGCGCGCGCGGCACCGCGCTCTATGACGCCATGGGGCCGGCGGTCGAGGTCTCGGGCGGATCCGCCGCCAATACGCTTGCGGGCATCGCATCGCTCGGCGGAAAGGGCGCCTATATCGGCAAGGTCCGGAACGACACGCTTGGCCAGGTTTTCCGTCACGATATCCGCGCGATCGGCGTCGACTACCGTACGCCGCCGGCCGAAGGCGAAGGCGAGCCCACGGCGCGATGCCTGATCTTCGTCACGCCCGATGCCGAGCGCACGATGCAGACCTGCCTCGGCGTTTCCGTCGAGCTCGGTCCCAAAGATATCGACGTTGACGCCGTACAGGCGGCACAGATCACCTATCTCGAAGGCTATCTGTTCGATCCGCCGGACGCGAAAAGGGCATTCGTTCACGCGGCCGAGGCGGCGCATGCGGCGGGACGCCAGGTCGCGCTGTCGCTGTCCGATGCGTTCTGTGTCGATCGCCACCGCGCCGAATTCCTGCATCTGATCTCCGGCCATGTCGACATCCTGTTTGCCAACGAGGATGAGATCGTCTCGCTGTTCGAGGTGGATTCGTTCGATCGGGCGCTGGGTCTGACCCGCGGTCACTGCCGCATCGCCGCGCTGACCCGCGGTTCGAAGGGGTCCGTCATCCTGGATGCATCCGGCGAATACTCGGTTCCGGCGGAACCGGTCGGCAAGGTTGTCGATACCACGGGGGCCGGCGATCTTTACGCCGCCGGCGTGCTGTACGGGCTGACCAGCGGCCGCGAACTGGCCGATTGCGCCCGTATCGGCGGCGTTGCCGCCGCCGAGGTAATCCAGCATTACGGCGCGCGACCGGAAACGTCCCTCGAACAACTTATACGCGAAAATAACATTTGAAGGCAGATTTCTTCGTTTTGAAGGACGGAGTTTCCGGATTCTGCCGTCGTTCGGGACCATTCAGGGTCGAAAACCAGAAATTCGTATTGTTTCGGCGAATTTTCCGCCCCTGAAACTCCAGAATTCCGGATATCGGGTGTTTTCGACGCCAAATCGGCGGTTACACAGGGTTAATCCAGGGAATTCGAACCGGCCGTTTCCGGAATGGCGACGGCGTCCGGTCCCGAAACATTTACGGCAGCGGCCCTTGTCAATGCCGCCTCCTCCGTCCATCGATGGCGGCGGCAAACGCCTTTCCCGGCCGGTTCCGTTATCCCGCTTGAGCCGAGTCGGCGTTTCCCTGTAAGATTCAAGCAGGTTGGCCCCGGTAGTTTCCATTGTATTGCATGGGGTTGTATAAACTCTTGTGAGTCGTGAATGAAGAAACGCGACTATCTCGGCAGGCACAGGGCGGTAATCGCGCATGTATAACGACAGGCTGGACCGCATCGGCGACTACCCCTTCGACCGGCTGCGCACGCTTCTCGATTCGGAGCAGCCCGCTGCCGGCGAGGAAATCCTGTTCCTGTCGCTCGGCGAGCCGCAGCATCCCGCCCCCGAAATTGTGCGGCGGACCGTCAATGACAGTTTCGACCTTTGGGGAAAATACCCGCCGGTCTGGGGTACACCCGAATTCCGCGCGGCGATTGCCCGGTGGATGGGGCGACGCTACGGAATCGACCCGGCGATGATCGACGCCGACCGCAGCATAATCCCCGTGTCCGGTACGCGCGAGGCGCTGTTCATGATCGCGCTGACCGCCATTCCCGAAGCGGTCGAGGGCCGGCGGCCGGCCGTTCTGATGCCGAATCCGTTCTATCAGGTCTATCTTGGCGCGGCGGCGCTGTCGGGGGCCGATCCGGTGTTCGTGCCGGCCAGCGCCGATACCGATTTTCTGCCGGACTATCACGCGCTGAATGCCGAAACGCTGTCGCGAACCGCGCTCGCCTATTTCTGTTCGCCGGCCAACCCGCAGGGGACCGTTGCGCCGCTCGACCGGCTGGTTGCGCTGATCGAACTCGCCCGCGAGCACGATTTCATCATCGTGTTCGACGAATGCTACAGCGAAATTTACGACAGCGCCCCGCCGCCGGGAGGGATCGAAGCGTGCGCGGCGCTCGGCGGATCGCTCGATCACGTCGTCATCATGAATTCCCTTTCGAAACGCTCCAGCGTTCCGGGCCTTCGTTCCGGCTTTGTCGCCGGCGAACCCGACCTGATCGCCCGCTTCAAGCAGCTGCGCGATTACGGCGGCGCGCCGCCGCCGCTGCCGCTGCTGGCGACGGCGCAGGCGCTATGGAGCGACGAGACGCATGTCGAAGCGAATCGCGACCTGTACCGCGCGAAGTTCGACCTTGCCGACCGCATTCTCGGTCAGCGGCTCGGTTACTACCGCCCGGCCGGCGGGTTCTACCTGTGGCTCGATGTCGGGAACGGCGAAGACGCGGCGCGCCGGTTATGGACCGAGGCGGCGTTGCGGGTCATGCCCGGCGATTACCTCGCGCGCGCCGACGCGAGCGGCGCCAGCCCCGGCTCGCGCTATATCCGCTGCGCCATGGTTCACGATCTCGCCACCACCGAGCGGGCACTGGAGCGCCTGACGGCGGTTCTTTGATTCAGGACATCGGGAGAAGACAATGGCAACGTCATCGCGCAAGCTGAAACGGTCCACGCTTCTGCCGCCTGCCGCGACGGACATGATCCGCCGCCGGCTGATCGAAGCCGGCGGCATCGCGCTTGCCGCGGCCGGGATCGCCGGCGTTCTGGCGCTGGGCAGCTACCATACCGGCGATCCGTCGCTGAACGCCGTGGCAACCGCCTCGCCGCAGAACCTGATGGGCGCCGCCGGCGCGACGACCGCAGATATCCTGATCCAGTCGATCGGCGGAGCGGCGTGGTTTCTGCCGGTTGCGCTGATCGCGTGGGGCTGGCGCGTCACGACGCGTCGCGGCCTGGGACGGGTATGGGTCCGGCTCAGCCTGCTCCCCGTTTCCCTGCTGGCCTGGTCGATTGCGTTCGCCGGGCTCGAGGCGTCGCCCGACTGGCCGATCGAAGCCGGCTATGGCGGCGTGACCGGCGACATGCTGCTGGCCGCCAATGCGGGGTGGAGTGCATCCCTTACCCCGCTCGGCGCGGATGCGGTTGCGCTTGCTGCCGGGCTGGTCGCCGTTGCCGCCTTCATCGGCGTGCTCGGCTTTTCGCGGGCGGAATGGTCCCGGTTGGGCGGTCTGCTCGCCCGCCTCGGACTCCGCGCCGGCGTCGCCGGCGGCGAGGCCGGTCGCCGGGTCGGAAGCTGGTCCCTGCGCGCCGCGTTAAAGGGCCGCGAAGCCGCCAAACGGATCCGCCAGGAACCGACGCTCGCGCCAAGTCGCCGGATCGAACCGGGTTCCGGAAAACCCGTTCTGGAGGATCCGGTCGTGCCCGAAGAGGACATCGCCGAACGGGCCGCGGAAAGACCCGCGCCGCGCGAAAAACTGGTCGCCGCCCGGTCGAAGGGGCCCCGCCCCGGAAAGCAGGCGGCAAAGGCCAGGCAGACCAGCATGGCGTTCGGCACCGACAGCGGATACCGGCTGCCCGAGATCGAGTTGCTGGAGCCGGCGCCGCCCGATCTGACGGCGACGCATGCCGACGAGGAAGCATTGGCCGAGAATGCCAGCCTTCTCGAATCCGTCCTGCAGGATTTCGGCGTTCAGGGCGCGATACAGAAAGTACGTCCCGGCCCGGTGGTGACGCTTTACGAGTTCGAACCCGCGCCCGGCATCAAGTCGTCCCGCGTCATCGGGCTGGCCGACGATGTCGCCCGTTCGATGAGCGCCGTTTCCGCCCGGATCGCCACCATCCCGGGACGCAACGTGATGGGCATCGAGCTGCCCAATCCGGACCGCGAAATCGTCTCGCTGCGCGAGCTGCTCGAATCCGAAACCATCGAAAAGATGCCGTCGAAACTCTCGCTCGCTCTCGGCAAGGATATTGGCGGCAGCCCGGTGATCGCCGATCTGGCGCGCATGCCGCATCTGCTGATCGCGGGCACGACGGGTTCGGGCAAGTCGGTCGCCATCAACACGATGATCCTGTCGCTGCTCTACCGGCTCAGCCCGGCGCAGTGCCGCCTGGTCATGATCGACCCGAAGATGCTGGAGCTCTCCGTCTATGACGGCATTCCGCATCTGCTGACGCCGGTGGTTACCGACCCGAAGAAGGCGGTCGTCGCGCTGCGCTGGACGGTGCGCGAAATGGAAGACCGGTACCGCGCCATGTCCACTCTCGGGGTCCGCAATATCGGCAATTACAACGCGCGCATCGAGGAAGCCATCAAGGCCGGCGAGACGATGACCCGCACGGTGCAGACCGGTTTCGATCCCGAATCGGGAGAGCCGATCTACGAGGACCAGCCGCTCGACATGACGCCGCTGCCTTACATCGTCGTGATCGTCGACGAGATGGCGGACCTCATGCTGGTCGCCGGCAAGGAGGTCGAGGCTTCCGTCCAGCGCATCGCCCAGATGGCGCGCGCCGCCGGCATTCATCTGATCATGGCCACCCAGCGCCCGTCGGTGGACGTCATCACCGGCACCATCAAGGCCAACTTTCCGACCCGCATCTCGTTCCAGGTTACGTCCAAGATCGACAGCCGGACGATCCTCGGCGAAGGCGGCGCGGAACAGCTTCTGGGCCAGGGCGACATGCTCTATATGGCGGGCGGCGGCCGGCTGACGCGCGTCCATGGCCCGCTCGTGACCGACGAGGAAGTCGAGCGCGTGGTGCGCGATCTCAAGGGCCAGGGCGAGCCGGACTATATCGACGCGGTCATCGAGGGCGACGACGGCGGACTATCGGGAATCGGTGGAGAAGGCGGCGGCGAGGATGCGGACGAGCTGTACGACATGGCGGTTGCGGTAGTGTGCCGCGAGCGCAAGGCGTCCACCAGCTTCGTTCAGCGCCATCTCAAGATCGGCTATAACCGCGCCGCGCGCATCATCGACCAGATGGAAGCCGAAGGCGTTATCAGCGCCGCCAACCATGTCGGCAAGCGCGAGGTGCTGGCGCGCAACATCGACGACCCGGAGGGCTGACCCCGCCCGTCGCGTTCGCCATTCTTTCGGGCGCGTTGCGGGGGGAGGAATTCGCCGGAAGGCGCTTTCCCGATCCGGGGGAAAGAGGGATAACGGGTATCTCACAGCACGGGAAATGCGGGCGGTTGCCTTATCGCCGCCACAGTAATGCCGAATAACGCCGCCATGATCCGCAGTCTGGTTTTCATAATCGCCCTGTCTCTGTGCAGCGGCGCGCGCGCGCAGCAACCGGCCGCGCCGCCCGTCGATCTTGCGGCGCTGGCGCGGATCCAGACCTATCTGAACGGACTCCGGACGCTCAGCTCGAAATTTGTTCAGACCACGTCGCAAGGCTCGTTCGCCGAAGGCGAGCTGATCCTTGCCCGGCCCGGCAGGATGAAAATCGCGTATGCGCCGCCGACGCCGATCGAAATTTACGCGGATGGAATCTGGATCACCTATGTCGATCACGAGCTGAAGGAAGCGAACCGCGTGCCGATCTCGGCGACGCCGGCGGAAGTGCTCCTGCGCGACCGGATCGTGTTCGGCGACCGCGTCGCGGTATCCGCGCTGACCGACAGAAACGGTGCATGGAATCTGCACCTGAAGGAGGCGGGAGAAGAAAAATCCGGCACGCTGACGCTGGTCTTCGACAAGGAGCCGCTTCGGCTCGCCGGCTGGTCCGTGATCGACCCGCAGCAGGTGCGGACGACCATCCGGCTGCTCGATCCCCGGTTCAACACGACGATCGACCTTCGGGCGCTGGTGTATCATGCGCCGGAATGGGCGAACGCGCCCGAGGCCGATTAGACGCGCCGGCTTGCCGGTGCCCGCCGTCCATGCTAGCCAGATAGGAATGCCTGCTTCCCCGTTAAAACCGATAATCGGCGTACCCGCCGGCTTCAATCAGGACAGTACGCGTCCGACGCCGCATCACGGCGTGGGCGGCAAATACATGCAGGCCATCATGGCCGGCGCGAACGCCGTTCCCGTGATGATCCCCGCGTTCGGCACGGACCTCTGTTTCGACACTCTTCTTAATGTGATGGACGGGCTGCTGCTGACCGGCGGCCGGGCCAATGTCGAACCGCACCATTACGGCGGACCGCCCTTTCCGGACGACGAGTACATCGATCCGGCGCGCGATTCGACGGTGCTGCCGCTCGTCCGGGCCTGCGTCGATCGCGGGATTCCCGTGTTCGGCATCTGCCGCGGAATCCAGGAGATGAACGTCGCGATGGGCGGGACGCTGCATTACCGGGTGCATGTTCTGGATGGCAAGATGGATCACCGCATGCGGCGCGATACCGAGGACATGGAGCTCCGCTTCGGGCCGCGCCACCTCATCGCGCTCACCGAAGGCGGTTATCTCCATTCCCTGCTGGGAGAGACGGAGACCATCGTCAATTCGTTGCATGGACAGGCGATCGACCGACCCGCGCCCGGGTTCGAAATCGAGGCCGTGGCGGAAGACGGCGTTATCGAGGCGGTCCGCATGCCCAGCGCGAAGAATTTTACGATCGGCGTCCAGTGGCATGCCGAATGGCGTTTCGACGAACATCCGCTGGGCACGCGCCTGTTCGAGGAGTTCGGCAATGCGGCGCGCGCGCATGCGCTGCGGCGCAGCCGGGACCGGGTCGCCTGATCGTGCGGATTGCGACCTGGAACATCAACTCGCTGAGGCTGCGCCTTCCGGTTCTGGAAAAGGTCGTTGCCGATCTCAGGCCCGATATCGTCTGTTTGCAGGAAACCAAGGTTCCGGACGATCTGTTTCCGCTGGACGGCGTGAGGGCGCTGGGTTTCGATCACGTCGTTTTCCGCGGCATGAAGAGCTATAACGGCGTCGCCATCCTGTCCCGCGTGCCGGTCGAGGAGATGCCGCGCCGAAACTGGTGCGACAGGGAAGATTGCCGCCATATTGCGGCGGTTCTGCCGGACGGAACCGAACTTCATAATTTCTACGTTCCCGCCGGCGGCGATATTCCCGATCCCGTGGAAAACGACAAGTTCGCGCACAAGCTCGCCTTCGTCGACGAGATGGAGGCCTTCTTCAAAAACCAGAAGCAGGCGAAACGGATCCTCGTCGGCGATCTCAACATCGCTCCCGGCGAAGAGGATGTCTGGTCGCACAAGCAGCTTCTCAACGTGGTCAGCCATACGCCCGTCGAGGTCGAGGGGCTGACCCGGGCCATGGCTGCCCATGACTGGATCGACGTCGCGCGACGGTTCGTTCCGCCGGAAGAAAAACTCTATTCCTGGTGGAGTTACAGAAACCGGACCTGGCCCGGCAGCGACCGCGGGCGCAGGCTCGACCATATCTGGGTGACGCCGGCGCTCGAGGACGCGCTCGCCGGCTACCGGATCCTGCGCGACGCGCGCGGCTGGGAGAAACCATCGGATCACGCGCCGGTCGCGATCGACATCGATATCTGAGCGCCATTCGCCGGACGTCGCGGAAAGCTGCGCAAAATGCGGCAAGTCGCTGTTTTCAAGAAGAAAATTCCTGCGTTTTCTTCCCTTGAAACCGTGAAAACCCTTCCCAAATAAAGGATCGAAGGCGCCGCCAGGCGGGCCTTCGAACAACGCATGGGGGTCGGCCATGGTGGCGGCCCCGCAAACGGATATCGCTTGAAGGAGGATATGACCGATGGCTACTTTCGATTTTTCACCCCTGTTTCGCTCCACCGTTGGATTCGACCGCATGACGCGCATGCTTGACGCCGCCATGCAGGGCGCCGAACACGGTGATTCCTATCCGCCCTACAATATCGAGAGCGTCGACGAGGACAGGTACCGCATCACCCTCGCGGTGGCCGGTTTCGGTCGCGACGATCTTGAGATCACGGCCAAGGAAAGCACGCTCGTCGTGCGCGGCCGCCAGAGGGAACCGGACGAAGGCCGCAAGTTCCTGCATCGAGGCATCGCCGGCCGGGCGTTCGAGCGGACCTTCCAGCTTGCCGATCACATCCGCGTCGTCGGCGCGGATCTCGAGAACGGCCTGCTGAGCGTCGAGCTCAAGCGCGAGGTTCCCGAGGCGCTGAAGCCCCGGACCATCGAGATCGCAACCGGCGCCCAGCCGAAGACGATCGAGAACAAGGCGGCCTGACCCAGGCTTCCTCTCCAGTCGAACAGGCGGCGCCCCCTCCCGGGGGGCGCCGTTTTCTTTTCGTTGACCGCACGCCGCGGCCGTCGGAACCTTGCCCTGTATCGCGGCGACGGCACGCTTCATGGAATTTCTTTCGATCCCTTCCGAGACGCTCTGGCTTTTTTTCGCGGCCTCGGTCGCGCTCGGCTGTTCGCCGGGCCCGGACAATATTTTCGTGCTGACGCAGTCCGCTCTGCACGGGCGGCTGGCGGGGATGATGGTGACGCTCGGTCTCTGTACGGGGCTGGTGGTTCACACGACGGCGGTCGCGCTTGGCGTCGCCGCGCTGATCGCCGCGTCCGCCACGGCGTTCTCCATCGTCAGAACCGGCGGCGCGCTCTATCTCTGCTGGCTTGCATGGCAGGCGTTTCGCGCGGCGTCCCGTCCCGTCTCCGTTGCCGGGGAGACGGGCCTCCGCCCTGCCGCATCCTATGCCCGCGGCGTGGTCATGAACCTGTCTAACCCGAAGGTCGTTCTCTTCTTTCTGGCGTTCCTGCCGCAATTCGCCGACCCGGCGCGCGGCGACGTCACGGTTCAGATTTTCGTCCTTGGCGCGGTCTTTATCGCGGCAACGTCGCTGGTCTTCGGGAGCATCGCCTGGTTCTCAGGTACGGTTGGCGAGAAACTCATGAAATCGCCCGGCGCGCAGAAGCTGCTGAACCGGGCGGCGGGGACCGTCCTTCTGGCTCTGGCTGCAAACCTGGCGGTCGCCGCGTGGCGATGAGGAGACGGCGCGTTACCCGGCTGTCGCTTCGCGCAGAAGCTGGTTGGCGTTTTCCAGCCGGTGCGCCAGTTCGCGCATGATCTCGATTGCCATCTGCGGGTATTCGCGGATCATCTGGAAAAACAGGTCCTTGGAAATGGCGAGCGTGGTCAGCTTCTCGGTGGCCTGAACCGTTGCCGTGCGCGGCACGTCGCACAGGATCGCAATCTCGCCGACGATGTCGTTCTTTGCGACTTGCGCGACCTTGATGGGGCCGCTCGGCGTATCGATGATTACGTCGGCGACGCCTTCGATAATGATATAGGCCATATCGCCGTGTTCGCCGTGATGGAACAGCTCTTGCCCGGCCGCGAAATACATCCGTTCGCTGGCGAAAGCGAGCAGCTTGAGCTTGGGAGGGTCTATCTTCGCGAACAGCGGAATGTTCCGTAGCAGTTCGACTTCTTCGTTCAGACTCACGATACCACCTCGTATCTATTCGGCCTGGATCAGATCCTGCAGGATGGAGCCGTCCTTCAACACCTCGTCATAGGCGCCGTGCTCGACGATGTGTCCGGCCTGCATGACAATTACCTTCTCGAACCGGTTCGCCTGGCTCGCCCGGTGAAGGACCCAGATGAGGGTTCTGCCCTCGAATTCCGCCAGCAGCGCATCCAGGATCCGTGTCTGGCTTGCGCCGTCGATGACCGCGGTCGCCTCGTTGAGGATCAGCACATCCGGTCGCTTGAGAACGGCGCGGGCTATTCCGAGCTTCTGTCTCTGGATCGACGAAAGCCGCCCGCCGCCGATGCCGACATGGTGGCTCAGCCCTACCGCCATGACCTCTTCCCGCAGGTTCAGCCCGTCGACAACCTCGGCGATGACCGCGCCGATGCGTTCCGCGCCGCGTGCGTGCCCGTAGGCGAGCTTGCCGAACAGGATGTTGTCCTGCAGCGACGCCGCGGCCGTGTAGCGATTTTCGTCGAAATGCTCGACCGCGGACTCAAGATCCGCCGGCAGATTGTCGGCGAAAATCCGGCGCGCTTTCAGCAGGCGTTCCTTGAACGTGTCCGTCACCACGTCGAGGCGGTGGCGCGCCGGCGATACCCGAAACGGCAGCGACAGAAGGATGGTGCGCTCTTCCGGTTTCAGGGCCTCCTTTCCTTCCCGTCCCAGCCGGGCCAGAAGCGCCTGATACACCGGCAGGTCCTCGTGGTTGATGAAGGCGTAGCGCTCGAAAAATTCGTGTCCGGGAGGAAGGTCCGCGAACAGCTCGACCATGGTCGAGGCGACGTGCTGGCCTGCGTCGAGCATGTCGTCGGTCAGCTCCGCCAGATCCAGCACCTCTATGACGTAGGGGTGCGCCGCGAGCTGTTCCAGATTGAAGGTGCCGCCGACCGGCTGTCCGAACAGCAGGTTCTCCCCGACGGTGGCGTTCTCGTTAAATCTCTCGATATCGAAAACCTCGACGAGATCGCTCAAATCCTGCGCGGCAAGCCGTTCGCGGAAGGCGGCGCGGGCCCTCAGCATGCCGTCGGCGAAATCGGGATTGGACGCCGGATCGATCGTGCCGCGGAGCCCCAGCTCGTATATGTCGGGCGCCAGATCGACCATCTTCAGCACGTCCAGGATCCGCGGCGTCAGGGCTGCGCTGTCGGCCACGCCGGCAGCTCCGTAATCGATCCAGTCGGCGGCGGGGTCATCCTCGGAATTGCCCGAACGGGCGGCCTCGATTTCCCACTTGCGCCTTGCGGCGGCGGCTCCGTCGTCGTAACCGGCCGGGATCATCGGCCGGTGCTTGAGCCCGTATGTCAGGTTGTCCCGGACGGTCGCGGCGAACATGAAAGCGCTGGCGCCCACATAGCCGATCCGGCGTCCCGTCACCGCCTCGGGAAGATCTTCCATCTTGATGCCGTCGATCCTGAGCGAGCCGCCGGAAGGGGACACCAGACGGGCGACCAGGGCGGCCAGCTGATCCTTGCCGCTGCTGCCCGCGCCGACGACGGCGACATGCGAACCCCCCGCCGTCGAGAACGTGGCCGATTCGATCAGCGCATGGCCGGTGTCGTCCTCGAGCTTGACGGCGGAGCCTTCAAAGGCGCCCCTGAGCGCGGGCGGATCGTCCGGTTCGCCCAGCTGGATGTCTTCGTTCATGATGCCGGGCGGCTCGAACTGCTCCACCACCTGTTCGTACTTGATGCGGGCGTCTTCGCGCCGCTGGTAATAGTTGAGCAGCTCCTTCCAGGGGGCGGCGAGGTCCTTGTTGGCGGCGATCACGGCCACAAGCGTGCCGAGCTCCAGCCGCCCGTTGATCACGAAATAGCCGCCCACCGAATAGAAGAAGAACGGGCCAAGATGGTTGACCGTGTTGTTGATGAACTTGATGACGAACTTCCAGAGAAAGATCTTGAAACGCGTTTCGAAGATGTCTCCGAGCCGCCCCGACACGCCCGCGAGCTCCAGCCGGGCGGCGTTGCTGGCGTGGATTTCCTGCACGCCGGCGACCGTCTCGCTGATGTTCTGCGACAGACCGCGCACGAGCTGAACGCGATGCTTGGCGAGCAGGTTCACGCGCCGCTGCAGCTTCGGTATGACGTAGAACTGAACCGGGTAGAACATGATCGCGGCTGCCGCGAGCCACACGTCCTGCCAGATGACGAAGCCGAAAATGACCAGCAGCGTCCCGCCCTGGAAGGCCGGCGTCGAAAACGCGTCGCCGATAAAGCCGCCGAGTGGTTCGACCTCGGCGTTGATCATCTGCGAGATCTCTCCGCTCGACATCTTTCGGAAGGTCGGCTGCGGGAAGCGCAGCACCCGCGCATAGAGCTCGTAGCGCAGCCGGCGCAGCATGCGCTCGCCGGTCAGCCCCTTATAGACGTTGATCGCGTATTTGAAGACCTGGTTGATCAGCACGAGCGCGAGAAACAGGCCGCACAGCGTAAACAGATAGGAAACCTGGTCGAACTCCAGCCCGAGGAACTCGGTGGGGTAGGTGATTTTCTTGCTCTGGATCGCCTCGTTGATGATGCGTTTGGGCAGTTCGTAGAAGGCGTAGAGAAAAGGCAGCGACCCGGCCGCGATCAGAGTGATCACGACCTGCTGTCGCATTGAATGGCGTAATATATAGGCGTAGATGTTTTGTTCCACGCGGCCCCGCCTCCGTTCCTGAAGAAGTTGTACGCCACGCGCGGCATGGCCGCAATCGGCGCTGGGCGATTGACCCGACCGGCCAATATGCCATAGTGCCGCCGATGATCGACCGGTTTTCGGCCGGAACAAGAGCGGCAGCGGCAATTGCGGGAATGTCCAAGCGGGTCCTGATATACAGCCACGACAGTTTCGGGCTCGGCCATCTGCGCCGGTGCCGGGCGATCGCGCATGCGCTGGTCGGCGCGAACGAGGACATGTCCGTCCTGATCCTGTCCGGGTCTCCCATTATCGGCAGTTTCGATTTCCGCACGCGGGTCGATTTCGTCCGCGTGCCCGGAGTCATCAAGCTGCGCAACGGCGACTACACGTCTCTCAGCCTCCATCTGGACGTCGAGGACACGCTCGCGCTCCGCGCCAGCATTATCCAGCATACCGCGGAGACCTTCGCGCCCGATCTCTTCATCGTCGACAAAGAGCCGCTCGGGCTGCGCGGCGAGGTGGCGGAGACGCTGGAAATGCTGCACGAAAAAGGCGTACCGCTGGTGCTCGGGCTGCGCGACGTGATGGACGACCCCGGCGCGCTGGCCCGCGAATGGAAACGCAAGAACGCCGCGCCCGCGCTGATCGACCTCTATGACGAAATCTGGGTGTACGGTCTGCCCCAGATCTGCCAGCCGCTGAGGGAGCTCGACCTTCCCGATTCGGTTCACCGCAAGATTGTCTATACCGGATACCTGCAGCGCGAAGTGCCTGCCATCGCGCGCCCGGCCGTTATCGAGCCGCCGCTCGATCAGCCCTACATTCTCGTGACGGCCGGCGGCGGCGGCGACGGACACGCGCTGGTCGACTGGGTGCTCCGGGCCTACGAAACCGTCCGCGATCTGCCCTGGCCCGCCCTGATCGTCACCGGGCCATTCATGCCGACAGATCTTCAGGGCTCGCTGATGGAACGCGCCCAGCGCCTCCCGAACGTCGAAGCGATCACGTTCGATCCGGGGATCGAAGCGCTTTACGACCGCGCGGTCGGCGTCGTCGCGATGGGCGGTTACAACACGTTCTGCGAAATCCTGTCTTTCGACAAGCCGGCCCTGATCGTCCCGCGCAGCGTGCCGCGCCGCGAACAGCTCATACGGGCCGAGCGCGCCGATGAGCTGGGGTTGATCAAGTGCCTTGCAGACGACGGCGTGCGCAAGGCGCTCGACATGGCGACGGCGCTTCGCCAGCTGCCGCAGCAGCGCCGCCCGTCCGATGTGGTGGTGCCCGGTCTGCTCGACGGTCTCAAGAGCGTCAATCGCCTGACCGCCCGCATGCTGCAGGACGGTCCGCGCCGGTCGGTTTCGCTGGTCGAGAGCACCGGGTAACCGTCATGGCGCGCGCCGTCGCGTTCGTTCTCAAGGGATATCCCCGGCTTTCAGAAACTTTTATCGCGCAGGAAATTCACGCGCTGGAGCGCGAGGGGCTGGATATCCGCATCGTGTCGCTGCGTCATCCGACGGACCGCGCCAGCCATCCGATCCACGGCGAAATCCGCGCGCCGGTATCGTATCTGCCGGAATATCTCTGGCGCGAGGCATTGCGGGTCTGGGCCGGGATCGCCGCGTCCCGTCGGCTTCCCGGCTGGCGCGCGGCCCGCGCGCAGTTTCTGCGCGACCTGCGGCGCGATCCGACGCCGAACCGCATTCGGCGGTTCGGCCAGGCGGCGGTTCTGGCCAACGAACTCGACGGCGATGTCGTTCGCCTGCATGCGCATTTTCTGCACACGCCTGCTTCGGTCGCCCGCTATGCGGCGATTCTCAGGGGGCTGCCATGGAGCGCCTCCGCCCATGCGGTCGATATCTGGACCACGCCCCAATGGGAGAAGCGCGAAAAGCTCGCCGACTGCCTGTGGGCGGTCACCTGTTCGGAGACAGCGCGCGCCGACCTGGCCGCGCTCGCCGATGACGGCAAGGTCCGGCTGGTCTATCACGGGATCGATCTCGGGCGGTTCCCCCACCCGCCTGAGCGGCCGCCAAGGGACGGCGCCGACGCTTCCGATCCCGTCGTCATCCTGACGGTCGGGCGGGCCGTGGAGAAAAAGGGGCACGACGTTCTTATCGAGGCCCTTGCCCGCCTGCCGGCGCGCCTGCACTGGCGCTGGGTGCATATCGGCGGCGGCGGGCTTACCGGCAGGCTGAAGAAACTCGCCGGGGAAAGGGGCGTCGCCGACCGGATCGACTGGCGCGGTAGCCGCAGTCAGGAAGAGGTCATCGCCGCCTATCGGGAGGCCGACCTGTTTGCGCTCGCCAACCGCGTCGCCGCCAACGGCGATCGCGACGGGTTGCCGAACGTGCTGGTCGAAGCGCAAAGCCAGGGGCTTGCCTGCGTCGCTTCGCGGGCGGCGGCCGTGCCGGAGCTGATCGAGGACGGCGTCAATGGAGCGCTGGTCGCGCCCGGCGACCCGGACGCGCTGGCGGACGCGCTGGCGGCGATGATCGCCAGCCCGGCGACGCGGCGCGCCTGTGGCGATGCCGGCCGCGCGATCGTCGAGCAGAGGTTCGATCACCGCAAGGGCGTGGCGGCGCTCGCCGGCATGTTCGCCGCGGAAGGGTTGATCGGTTTTCGGGGTGCATCGGGCGTCCGGACCGAAAGCCTGTCGGCGGCGGAATGATGCGAATCGCCTTTTATGCGCCGATGAAGCCGCCCGACGCGCCGACGCCGTCGGGCGACCGTCGCATGGCGCGGCTGCTGATCGAGGCGCTGAAGACCGCGGGCCACGAGGTTGTTCTGGCGAGCCGGTTCCGCAGCTGGTCCTCCGATCCCGCGGCGCATGCCGTACTTCGCGAACAGGCGAACGCCGAAATCGGCCGGGTCGTACGCGAAAGCCGCTCCTGCGACCTGTGGTTCACCTATCACCTTTATTACAAGGCTCCGGACTGGATCGGCCCCGCTGCCGCCGACGCGCTCGGCATTCCGTATGTCGTCGCCGAGGCATCGCACGCGCCCAAACGGGCGACCGGCCCCTGGTCGCAGAGCCACGCCGATTCCGAAGCCGCGATCCGGCGGGCTGACGCGGTCTGTACGATCAACCCTGTCGACGGCGCCTGCGTTCGGCCCCTGCTTGACGATCCGGGAAGACTCCGGTCGCTGCCGCCGTTTCTCGACCCTTCGCCATACGGAGCCGGGCGGGATGCCGCGCGGGAAATGCTGCTCCGGGAAACGGGTTTCGACGGGCGGCATTCCGTCGCGCTGACCGTCGCGATGATGCGCACGGGCGACAAACGATCGTCCTACCGGGTCCTGGCGGAGGCGCTGCGGCAGGCGGCGGCGGATGGCGTCCGGATCGATCTCGCCGTTGTCGGCGACGGCGGCGCGCGCGCGGAGATCGAGAAGGAATACGCGCCGTTCGGAAGCTCCGTGCAGTTCCTCGGCGCGCGCGCGCCCGAAGAAATTTCCGGGCTCCTGGCGGGCGGAGACATGTTTCTCTGGCCCGCGATTCGCGAAGCCTACGGCATGGCGATTCTCGAAGCGCAGGCGGCCGGGCTCCCCGTAATCGCCGGCGACAGCGGCGGCGTGTCCTCGATCGTGGCATCGGGCGAAACCGGCTTGCTCACGCCGGAAGGCGATGCGGCCGCCTTTGCCGCCGCTATCGCCTTGCTCGCGGACAACCCGGACCGCGCGCGCGAAATGGGCCGGGCGGCCGTCCGCAAGGTGGAAAGCGACCATACGATCGCCGCCGCGGCCCGGCGGCTCGACGATATTCTGAAATCCGTATCAAGGAGAAAAGCAGCATGAGCCGGATCGCGCTCGTTCGCCACGGCCCGACCGAATGGAATGCGCAGAAGCGGCTTCAGGGGCAGACCGACAAGCCGCTGAGCGACGAGGGCCGCGCGCGGGTAGGAACCTGGCGCCTGCCCGACGAGCTGATGGCGTTCGAATGGGTCGCAAGCCCCCTGTCGCGCGCGCAGGAAACCGCACGCATTCTCGGGCTCGATCCGCTCCCCGAACCGGCGCTGATCGAAATGCACTGGGGAGAATGGGAGGGCTGCACCCATGTCGAACTGTCTGAAAAATACGGCGCCGAGTTCAAGGAGCGCGCCGGCCGGGGGATCGACCTCCGCCCGCATGGCGGCGAATCGCCGCGCGAGGTGCGGGAACGGTTCGCCGGCTGGGCGGCCACGGTCGGGCGTTCGGGCAGGCCGACCGGCGCGGTCGCGCATCAGGGGATCATCCGGGCCGCCATTTCACTGGCGACCGGCTGGAACATGATCAACCCGCCGCCCGAGAAGATGGACTGGGACGCCGTTCATCTTTTCACCGTCGAGCCGGACGGATCGGTCGGGATCGACCGCCTCAATATTTCCCTGCTCGTCGCCGGTCAGGGGGGCGAATGACCGCACCGCGCGTTCTGTTCTATGTTCAGCACCTGTTGGGCATCGGCCATCTGAAACGCGCCGCGACGCTTGCCCGCGCGATGGAGGGGGAAGGCCTTTCCGTCACCGTCGTTTCCGGCGGCAAGGAGGTGCCCGGTATCGATATCGGCCGCAGCGAATTCGTGCAGCTTCCGCCGATGCGGTCCATGGACGAACATTTTCTCGTGATGCTCGACGACGACGACCGACCGGTCGATGACGGGTTGCGGGAGGCGCGAAAGAACCTGCTGCTCGATACGACGGCCCGGGTCCGGCCGCATGTCGTTCTTACCGAACTGTTTCCGTTCGGGCGGCGGCACCTGCGCGGGGAGATCGTCCCGATGATCGAATACGCCCGCGCGCAGTCGCCGCCCGCGGCAATCGTCTCCTCGGTACGCGATATCCTGGTCGAGCCCAGCAAGAAGAAACGCGGCCCCCAGATGGTGGATATGGTCAAACGGCATTTCGACCTGGTGCTTATTCATGGCGACCCGGCGCTGGTGCCGTTCGAACGGACCTTTCCGCTCGCCGGAGAGATCGCCGACCGGCTCAGCTACACGGGTTACGTGGTCGATCCGCCGCCCGCGGATGCGGCCGCGCGCGGGCTGGGCCGCGACGAGGTGATCGTATCCGCCGGCGGCGGGGCGCTGAGCGAGCCGCTGCTGACGGCGGCGATTGCCGCCCGCGCCCATACCCGCCTCGCCGACAGGACCTGGCGGCTGCTGGCGGGACCGTCGCTGCCTGCCGCGGGGTTCGAGCGGCTTGCGGCGCTTGCCGCGGAGGCGGGAAACGGCATCGTGCTGGAGCGCGCCCGACCGGATTTCACCTCGCTGCTGGCCAATTGCGCGCTGTCGATCTCGCAGGGAGGCTACAACACGGTGATGGACGTGCTTGCGGCGCGCTGCCGGGCGGTGATCGCGCCCTATGCCGGCGGCAAGGAAACCGAGCAGACCGAGCGCGCCCGGCTGCTGTCGGCCGATGGCGCGCTGCAGGTGGTGTGGGAGGAGGATCTGTCGGCGGAACGGCTGGCTGCGGCGGTCGAGGCGGCGATGGACGGACCCCGCCCGGATGCAAACGCGATCGATACGACCGGGGCAGGAACATCCGCGGAGATCCTCGGCGGGCTCGCCCGGAAGGTCGCGGCATACCCTGTTTGACGGCCCCGCATGAGTGAGCACCGCTATCCTCGATCCGTTATCCGGAGAGATCTTTTCAGGGCGGGGGCCGGCGTTGCGCTGACCGGCGGGCCGCTCGCGCTTGCGTCTCCCGGTCTGTGGGCCGGCATCGTTCTCGGCGGTCTTTCCGTCCTGTTTCTGGCGTTCGGCGGCATCGCGATCCTGCGGGGCCGGCAAATCGTCGCCTGCAACGCGACGGAAATCACGTTTTATGGAATAAAAACCGTAAATTTACCTTGGAAGTCGATTAATGGTTTCGATCTGCGGTACTATACCGTCAGAAAAGACCGTACACAGGGCTGGATGCAACTCATTCTCGAAAACACGCAATCGCGATTGCGCATTGAATCTCCGATGGAAGGATTTGACGGGATCGTCCGGCAGGCGGCCGGCGCTGCCCAGGAAAACGGGCTTTCTCTTTCTCCCGCGACCATCGCCAATCTCGAGGCTTTAAATATTAAAGTGGTGACCCCGACCGGGGTGGGCGGTGCCGGATGAGCGACCTGCTGACGGTCGACGACCTTCATGTGGAATTCCGGCTGCATGCGGCTACCGTGGAGGCGGTCCGCGGCGTGTCCTTTTCCATTCCCGCCAACCGGACCGTGGCGTTGGTCGGGGAGTCGGGCTCCGGAAAGTCGGTGGTTTCCCAGTCCATCATGCGGATCCTGCCGGCGACCGCGTCGATTACCGGCGGACAGATCCTGTTCCGGGATCCGCGCAAGCCCGGCATCGATATCGATCTGACGGCGTTCGGCGAAGACGCGCCCGAATTGCGCGCCGTGCGCGGCGGACGAATCTCGATCATATTCCAGGAACCGATGACCTCGCTGTCGGCGATGCACACGATCGGCGACCAGGTCGGCGAGGCGCTCGAACTGCACCGGGATGTCACGCTGCAGGAGGGACGCGAACTTACCCGCGAAATGCTTCGCCTGGTCGGATTCCCCGACCCCGAGCGGGCGCTCAGAACCTACCCGTTCGAGCTGTCGGGCGGGTTGCGGCAACGCGCCATGATCGCCATGGCGCTGGTGTGCCGGCCGGCCCTTCTCATCGCCGACGAACCGACGACCGCGCTCGACGTGACGATCCAGGCGCAGATCCTCGCCCTCATCAAGGACCTGCAGAAAGAACTCGGCATGTCCGTGCTGATGATCACACACGATCTCGGCGTGGTCGCAAACGTCGCCGACGAGATCGTGGTCATGTATCACGGAAGGGTGCTCGAACAGGGCGCGCTCGAAGACATTTTCGGCAATCCCCGCCACGATTATCTCAAGGCGCTGCTGCGCGCGGTGCCGCGCTTCGACATGGAGCCGGGCGAACGGCTTCAGCCGCTGCGGGAGATCACGCATTCGACCGGCCACCTGCTGGCCGAAAAGGAACCGTGGCCCGACCAGGGCCCCGACGAGCCGCCGATCCTCCAGGTCCGCGGGCTGACCAAGCGGTTCACGCTCAGAAAGGGCGGGTTTTTCGGCGGCGAGGCGCGTTCGGTGCTGGCGGTCGACGATATCGGATTCGACGTCGCGCGCGGCACCTGCCTCGGGATCGTCGGCGAAAGCGGCAGCGGCAAGACCACCGTCAGCAAGATGATCATGCGGGCGCTCGACGCCGATGCCGGCGAAATCCTCTACAACGATCGCGGCACCATAAGGAACCTCGTCCATTGTTCGTCCGACGAACTTCTCGAATGCCGGCAACGCATCCAGATGATCTTCCAGGACCCGTTCAGTTCCCTCAACCCGCGCATGACGGTCTTCGACATCGTCTCTGAACCGCTTGTCATCCACGGCATCGGCGACGCCGCCTGGCGCACCGAAATGGTCCGCGAGCTGCTGGCGCTCGTCGGGCTCGATCCGCGTTTCCTGAACCGGTATCCCCACAGCTTCTCGGGCGGGCAGAGGCAGCGCATCGGTATTGCGCGCGCGCTGGCGCTGAAACCCGATCTCCTGCTGTGCGACGAACCGGTTTCCGCGCTCGACGTTTCCGTTCAGGCCCAGATCCTGAATCTCCTCAAAGACCTGCGCGACGAGCTGGGGCTCAGCTACATCTTCGTGTCGCACAATCTCGCCGTGGTCGACTACATCGCCGACGTCATCGCCGTGATGTGCGCCGGCCGGCTGGTGGAAATGGCGCCGCGCGCCGCCCTGTTCCGCGAACCGATTCATCCCTACACTCGGGCCCTGCTCGCCGCCGTGCCCAAACCCGACCCCGACGACCGGCTCGATCTCGATGCGCTCATGGAGGGCCGCGCCTCCAGCCCGACGGACTGGCCGGCGCCCTTTACGCAGGTCGACCCAGGCTCCGACATTACGGTCGGACTCCTGCATCTCGGCGACGGCCATTATGTCCGCGCCGACGTGACCGCGACCCGGGAGGCGCTCGTCGCATGAGGACGTCGCTGGTCTGCCTCCTGGTTCTCTGCGCCGCGCTCGCCCGGCCGACGGCCGCCATCGAACCCGTGGAGACGCCTGAACTCGTGAACCAGGTAGAGGCCGGAAAGCTGCCCCCGGTCGCTGCGCGACTGCCGAAAAAACCGCTGGTCGTCCGCGCGCCCTACAAGGGCTGGCGCCCCGGCCGGCACGGGGGCGAACTGTCGCTTCTGATGGCGCGCTCCAAGGACGTCCGCATGATGGTCGTGTACGGCTACGCGCGGCTGATCGGCTACAAGCCGGACTACAGGTTCGCCGCCGACATTCTCGAGCGCTACGAAATCGAGGACAACCGCCGGTTCACCTTCCATCTGCGGCCCGGCCACAAATGGTCGGACGGCCACCCCTTCACGGCGGAGGATTTCCGCTATTACTGGGAGGACATCGCCAACAACAGGGAGCTCGCGCCGCTCGGCCCGCCCCGCGAAATGCTGGTCGATGGCGAGCCGCCAAAATTCGAAGTCGTTGATCCACATACGGTGCGTTACAGTTGGTCGAAGCCCAACCCGGACTTTCTGCCCTCGCTGGCCCAGCCGCGGGCGCTCTACCTGTACCGGCCGTCCCATTACCTCAAACAGTTCCACGAGAAATTCGCCGACCCGCAAAAGCTCGCCGACATGGCCAAGGCGAAGAAACGCCGGAACTGGGCGGCGCTTCACAATTTCGTGGACAACCCTTACAAGAACGACAATCCGGACATGCCCACGCTGCAGCCCTGGATGACGACCACGGTCCCGCCGGCTCAGCGATTCGTGTTCAGCCGCAACCCCTATTACCATCGCGTCGACGAGACAGGGCGCCAGCTCCCCTATATCGACAGGGTGGTGCTCAATATTGCGGGGGCGTCGATCATTCCGGGCAAGACGGGGTCGGGCGAGTCCGATCTTCAGGCGCGCTACATCAATTTCAGCGACTACACTTTCCTGAAGCGCGGCGAAAAGCGCAACGGATACCAGGTCCGGCTGTGGCGGGCGGCCAAGGGCGCCCATCTCGCGCTGTTTCCCAATCTGAATGCCGACGACCCTGTCTGGCGCAAACTGTTCCGCGACGTCCGGTTCCGGCGCGCGCTGTCGCTTGCGACGCACCGGCGCGAAATAAACCAGGTCGCCTTTTTCGGGCTGACGCTCGAAGGCAACAACACCGTGCTGCCCGAGAGTCCCCTCTACGAAAAGGAATACCGGACCCGCTGGACCAGGTTCGATCTCAAGCAGGCCAACGCGCTGCTCGACGAAATCGGACTGACGAAGCGCAATGACCGCGGCTATCGCCTGCTCCCCGACGGCAGGCCGATGGAGCTCGTCATCGAAACCGCCGGAGAATCCACCGAACAGGCCGATGTGCTCGAACTGATCCACGATTCCTGGCTTCAGGCCGGAATCAAGATTTACACCCGGCCCAGCCAGCGCGAGGTCTTCCGCAACCGGATCTTTGCCGGCGAGACGCTGATGTCCGTCTGGTCGGGAGTGGAGAACGCGCTGCCTTCGGCCGACATCAGCCCCGAAGAATTCGCGCCGACCTCGCAGCAGCAGCTTCAGTGGCCGAAATGGGGGCAGTATTTCCAGACCGGCGGGAAGGCCGGCGAAGCGCCCGATCTGCCGGAGGCGCGCGAGCTGCTCGATCTGTACCGGGCATGGCGCGTCGCGCCGCTACGGGACGAGCGAAAACGGTTATGGCGCCGCATCCTTGAAATCAACGCGGACCAGGTCTTTTCCATCGGCATTCTGGCCGGCGTTCCGCAGCCGGTCGTCGTCCACGGCGGCCTCCGGAACGTTCCGGAAAAAGGCGTATACAACTGGAATCCCGGCGCGCATTTCGGGCTGTATCATCCGGATGGATTCTGGTTCGAAAGCGAAGCGGCCCGGGCGCCGCGCGAAAAGGGCAAAAGGAAGAATTAGACCCCTGTCATGTTCGGATATCTTATCCACCGCATCCTCATCATGATCCCGACGCTGATCGCGATCAGCGCGATCGTGTTCGTGATCATCCAGCTGCCGCCGGGCGACTACCTGTCATCCTATGTCGCCGAACTGCAGGCCCAGGGCGAATCGGTCAGCGAGGACAAGATCGCCTTCCTCCGCGAACAGTACGGTTTCGACAAGCCGGTCTGGGAGCAGTACTTCATCTGGGTAACCGGAATGCTGCAGGGCGATTTCGGCTACTCGTTCGAGTACAACCTGCCGGTCTCGGAAGTCGTCGGCGACAGGCTCTGGCTGACCTTCATCGTATCGTTCAGCACGATCATCTTTACCTGGGCGATGTCGTTCCCGATCGGCGTCTACTCGGCGACGCATCAGTACAGCTGGGGCGATTACGGGCTGACCTTCATCGGTTTTCTCGGGCTGGCGACGCCCAACTTCCTGCTGGCGCTGGTGCTCCTCTATGTCGCCAATACCTGGTTCGGCACGTCGTTCGGCGGGCTGATGGATCCCGAGTTCATCGAACAGGGGTGGAGCTGGGCCAAGTTCGTCTCGATCCTCGAACATCTCTGGGTGCCGGTCGTGGTGATCGGCACGTCGGGGACGGCGGGGATGATCCGGCGACTTCGCGCAAACCTGCTGGACGAGCTCAAAAAGCAGTATGTCGTGACCGCGCGCGCCAAAGGCATGCCGCCGACGCGGCTGCTGCTCAAATATCCGCTGCGCGTGGCCCTCAACCCCTTCATCGCCGATATCGGCAATCTGCTGCCGCAGGTGGTCAGCGGCGCCGCTATCGTCTCGGTCGTGCTGTCGCTGCCGACGACCGGGCCGATGCTGCTCGATGCGCTGCGCAGCCAGGACATGTATCTCGCGGGCTCCTTCCTGATGTTCCTCGCAGCGCTGACAGTGGTGGGCGTGTTCGTTTCGGATATCGCGCTGGCGCTGCTCGATCCCCGCATCCGGTTCGAGGGGGGCGCACGATGACGCTTCCGTTGCGCGGCGAGGACGGCCGTCTCGTTCACTGGGTCTCTCACGAGCCGTTCGAAGCGGAGACCGCGCAGGAGCTGACGCCCGAACAGGAAAAGCTGTACCTGTCGTCGCAGTGGCGAATGATGTGGCTGCGGCTGCGCCAGCATCGCGTCGCGGTGGCGTCGGGCGTCGTCCTGCTGCTGATGTATCTGTCGGTTCTGGTGTCGGAAGCGATCGCGCCTTACAACCTGCACAGCCGCAACACCGACTTCATCTATGCGCCGCCCCAAGGGGTGCATCTGTTCCATGACGGGAAATTCGTCGGCCCGTTCGTTTACGGTTTCGACTACCGGCTCAACATGGAAAACCTGAAGCGGGAGTACACGCCGAACCCCGCGAAAATCCAGAAAATCCGTTTTTTCTGCAGCGGCGACGCGTACGAATTCTGGGGCCTGTTCAAGGCCGATTTTCACCTGGTCTGTCCGGCGAAGGACGGCACGCTGTTCCTGTTCGGTACCGACCGGCTGGGCCGCGACGTGCTGTCGCGCATCGTCTACGGCGCCCGCATATCGCTGACCGTGGGCCTGATCGGCATCACGGTCAGCTTCGTGTTCGGCATGGTGATCGGCGGACTCGCCGGCTATTACGGCGGCTGGATCGACAACCTGACCCAGCGCGCGATCGAGGTTATCCGCTCGTTCCCCGAACTGCCGCTCTGGATGGCCCTGTCGGCGGCCCTGCCCGTTACCTGGAGCCCGATCATCATTTATTTCGGCATCACCATCATTCTCGGCCTGCTTGACTGGACCGGGCTGGCGCGCGCGGTGCGGTCCAAGCTGCTGGCGATCCGGGAGGAGGATTTCGTGACCGCGGCCGTGCTGATGGGCGCCAAGCCGAAGCGCATCATCGCGCGGCACATGCTGCCGTCATTCATGAGCCACCTGATCGCGTCGGCGACCCTGTCGGTGCCGGGCATGATCCTTGGCGAAACGGCGCTGTCGTTTCTCGGGCTGGGGCTGCGCCCGCCGATCACCAGCTGGGGCGTGCTGCTGTCGGAGGCGCAGAACATGAACGTGGTCGTGCTCTACCCATGGCTGATGCTGCCCGTACTGCCGGTGGTGATCGTCGTCCTCGCCTTCAATTTCCTCGGCGATGGCGTGCGCGACGCCGCCGACCCATACAGCTGACCGCCGACCGAGCGTATAACGCCCCCATGGAACCCGGGTTTCTTGGCGTCCCCGATGTGGACGCCGCCATTTTTTTCGGACTCGCGGCGGCGTCGCTGGTGACGTCTTTTATCGCGACGGTGACCGGCGCCGCCGGCGGGTTGCTTCTGCTCGGCATCATGGCGCTGGTCTTCCCGCCGCAGATCCTCATCCCGCTGCATACCGTCGCCATGCTGGGCGACAATGTCACCCGGATCGCCGTCCTGTGGCGGCATGTGGTGCGCGGCGCGCTGTTGCCCTTCCTGATCGGTTCCGCCCTGGGCGCGGCGGCGGGCGGGCAGATTTTCGTCAGCCTGCCGACCGCGACGCTGCAGCTTATCCTCGGCGTTTCCATCCTGGTCTTTATCTGGATGCCGAAGATCGCAAGCACGGGTTCATTGAGCGGACGGTTCGGCGTGGTCGGTTTTGCGGCCTCGTTTGTCGGCATATTCGTCAGCGCAACCGGCGCGCTGGTCGGGCCGTTTGTCGCCGCCGCCTTTCCGAACCGCCAGAACGTCGTCGCGACGTTTTCCGCGGCGATGGGTCTGGTCCATCTGACCAAGCTTGTCGCGTTCGGTCTGCTCGGCGCGTCTCTGGCCCCCTATCTGCCTTTGATGGCGGCGATGCTGGCGACATCGGCGGTGGGAAATATTCTGGGCGGACCTGTTCTCGGACGCATGCCCGAGCGGTCCTTCAGATGGTTTTTCCGGGTCATCCTGACCCTGATGGCTCTGCGCATCCTGTGGCTGGCGGCGGGAAGCGCGGGGCTGGTGTAACGCCCCCGGCGGCGGAACGCGCCCCGTAAGGCCCCAGTCAGCCGCGCCAGTCAGCCGCGCCGGCGTCCGATGCGGCCGCGCTACGGCGCGAGCACGACCAGGTCGAGCGGCTGATCGATTCCCTCGACGGTGCGGCCCGGCCGGGTATCGCGTGCGGCGGGCGGGACGTAGCCCTGTTCCCGGGCGAGCTGCCAGGCGCCGGATTCGGTCAGGGCGCGGACCCGTTCCGCCTTGGTGTGTTTCTCGAGTTTGGCGGCGACGTTCACCGCCTCGCCGATGACGGTGTATTCGAGCCGGCTTTCGTCTCCCACCGCGCCGACGATGATCCGGCCTGACGACGCGGCCGCGCCGACCGGCAGCGGCGGCAGGCCCTTCGCGACGCGCCTGGCGTTCCACCCGGCGGCTTCTTCCATGATGTCGTCGATCGCCCTCAACGCGTCTGCCGCATGGGTCTCGCTCTGCCGCGCCGCGCCGAAGGTCGCCATGATCCCGTCGCCCATGAACTTGTCAATGGTGCCGCCGTGACGCTGAATGACGGGCACGAGGCGCGACTGATACTCCGCCAGCGCCGTCATCAGCTCGTCCGGCGGGACGGTATGGGCGAACATCGAGAACCCCCGGATGTCGCAAAAAAGAACGGTTGCGTCGCGCGCCTCGCCCCCCCCGATGCGCAGGACGTCTTCGGATCGCGTAATCCGTTCGGCGACTTCCGGCGCGAAGAACCGCGCGAGATCGTGCGCCGCGGTTTCCTCCGTCACCGCGCGGACAAGCAGCCGGCGCGCCCTGCCGATCGCCACCGCGATGATGGCGGTGACCGTCAGGATCGAAACGATCTTGTCGATCTCCGCGCCGATCAGGACCCGGTTCGATGTCAGGTAGAGCACATAATCCCTGGTGATCATTTTCATGCCGCCCGGATCGGCGACCGAATAATACGCGAGGGCCGACCAGCCGGCGGCGGCGACCAGACCCGAGAAAATGACGAAGCGGACCTCGAAGCGCAGCGCCCGGAGCGCAATGAAAATGAAAACGTAAAGCAGCGTCGGCGCCTTCAGGTAAAAGGCCGGCGGCTGTTTGTACTGCAGATGGAAACTCCAGATCAGCGCAAACAGCAGCGCCATGTCGACGATCACCGACAGGTAGAGCAGCCAGTCCTTGGTCCGCCCCCGGTAGACAGCGGCGAGACGCCCGAGCGTAAAGACCAGGTAAAACCCGAGCGCGATCGGCACCATGACGAATTCGGTGTATTCGGGCGCGGCCTGCGGCGACGTAAAGTACAGCGTCCCGAACAGCAGGACGACGGACAGCTGGACCCAGCAGATCAGGATTTCACTGGCGTCCTGCTGATCGAGTATGGCGTCGCGAACCCGCGCCGGAAGCTGAACGTTTCCCCGCGCCGTCACCTGTTTCTGTCGTGGTTTAGCGGCCTGCGGCTCCGCGCTCATGGCTGGAGCGTATCGCCTTCCCGCGCCACGACGGCGCCCGGAAAGACGGAGCGGGCTTCTGCGGCGATCGCGTCCAGCGCGTCGTCGCTGCGGCCGGGCTCGTGATGAAACGCCACGAAGGTCCTGACTCCCGCCGCCCGGGCGAGCCGCACGCCTTCCTGCCAGGTGGAATGTCCCCAGCCGACATAGGTCGGGTATTCGGCGTCGGTGTATGTCGAATCGTAGATCGCGATATCGGCGCCGTCCATCAGGCCGAGTATGTTGCGGTCGGGCGCGTCCGGCACGTGTTCGGTATCGGTCAGATAGCAGATCGACCGGTTGCGGTATTCGACCCGGTATCCCGTGGCGCCGTTGGGATGATTGAGCGGCGCGGTTCTGACGACGATGCCGTTGCCCAGATCCAGCACGTCGCCCGCGCTGAAATCCTCGAACGACATCTCGGCCTGAAAGACATCGAACGGCACCGGGAACATCGGCGCCGACATGGCGAGCCGCAGGGCGTCCTCCATCGTATGCGGCGCGGACAGATGCCCGGCCCGGATGCGGACCCGGTTGCCCTTGCGATAGGCCGGCAGGAAAAACGGCAGACCCGAGATGTGATCGAAATGGGTGTGCGAATAGAAATGATCGAATTCCGTCGGCTCGGGCATCTCCTTCATCAATGCCTGGCCGAGCTTGCGCGCGCCGGTCCCCGCATCGAAAACGAGCAGCCGGCGGCCGCACCGGATTTCGATACAGGATGTATTGCCTCCGTAGCGGACCGTTTCCGGCCCGGCCGATGCAATGGAGCCGCGAACGCCCCAGAATCGAACAAAGAAATCGGGTTCCTCGCTCACGTAACACCGCTTTCCGACCGACCGTCGCGCCGCGGTGTCGCCAGCCTTATCGGCAAACGGCCTGCGTACACGGTCGATCCATGCGCCGTTCCGTTTTCATCCGGGACGGCTGTCCAAGAGGACCATACTCCCCAGCCTGTCATATAGGACGGCCCACGCGCAAAGTCTGTGATCACTCTCACTATTTATAAAGTTTTTAATGTGGAATTGTCACAGGCGAAACCTTTCCGTTTCCCAGCCCGGCCGGAAACGGCATCGCGGTGGACGAACCGCGCGCGACACGGTAACTGTGCCGACGACGATATCCAGTTCGAACGAAGGGGCACAGCAATGGCTAATCTGGTCAGTTTCATCGCCGACGGAAAACGGCGGCCGGGCGTACTCAGGGACGGTCGGGTTCTCGATCTCGCCGCGGCGGGATTGCCGGCGGGATCGGAAGGCGACCTGCTCGACATCGTCCGCGGCGGCGACGCCCTGCTGGGAAAAATCGGTCAGGCCGCCGAAGCATGGAACGGGCCGGACCACGCGCTTGGCGACATCGAGCTTGCGGCGCCGATCCAGTGGCCGTCGAAGATCATCTGCATCGGGCTCAACTATATCGATCATTGCCACGAATCCGGCATGCCGGTTCCGACCGAGCCGGTGATGTTCAGCAAGTATTCGACCTCGGTGGCCGGGCCGTACGAAGACATTCCCTGGCCTGCCGATTGCTGCAACGACATCGATTACGAGGCCGAACTCGGCGTCGTCATCGGCGCCCCCGCCAACCGGGTGTCGGAAGCCGATGCGCTGTCTCACGTGTATGGCTACACCGTCGTCAACGATGTCTCGGCGAGGGACCTGCAGCTCAAGCCGCCGGGGCAATGGGACGCGGGCAAGGCGCTCGACAAGTTCTGCCCGTTCGGCCCGGGCATCGTTACCGCCGACGAGATTTCCGATCCGCAGACGCTCGATATCGGTCTCGCCGTCAACGGCGACCAGCGCCAGAAATCGAATACGTCGAATATGGTGTTCGGTGTGGCGGAGCTGATCGCCTTTCTGTCTCGGACGATTACGCTTCTGCCGGGCGACCTGATCGCCACCGGAACGCCGCCGGGCGTCGCGCTCGGCATGAAGCCGCCGGTCTGGCTCAAGGACGGCGACGTCTGCGAGGTGACAATCGAAAAGATCGGTTCGATCCGCAATACGATGCGGAAGAGATAACAGGGCGGTTTGTTCGACTTAAGGAACCAGCCGGTAGCCGCCCGGTTCGGTCACCAGGATCCTGGCGTTTGACGGGTCTTCCTCCAGCTTCTGGCGAAGCCTGTAGACATGCGTCTCCAGCGTGTGCGTCGTGATGCCCGAATTGTAGCCCCAGACCTCGTTCAGCAGCTCGTCGCGGCCGATCACGGCATCGCCCGCGCGGAACAGGTATTTCAGGATCGCGGCCTCTTTCTCGGTCAGGCGGATTTTCCGGTTGGCGTCTTCGTCCAGCAGCATCTTCGCCGATGGGCGGAAACTGTATGGGCCGAGCGAGAACACGGCATCCTCGCTGCGCTCGTGCTGGCGGAGCTGGGCGCGGATGCGCGCCAGCAGGACGCCCAGCTTGAACGGTTTCGTGATGTAGTCGTTGGCCCCCGAATCGAGCCCGAGGATCGTGTCGGCCTCGCTGCCGGCGCCCGTGAGCATGAGGATGGGCGCCTTGACATCGTTGCGCCGCATCAGGCGGCAGAGCTCCCGCCCGTCCATGTCGGGAAGCCCGACATCGAGGATCAGCAGATCGAAATGGCGGTTCCTGACGGCCTCCATCGCCTCCTGGCCGCTTTCGACGGCGACCGTTTCGAAATCCTCGTGAAGCCTCAGCTGATCGACCAGCGATTCGCGCAGCGCCTGATCGTCCTCTACCAGCAAAATCGTCCTGTCTGTCGCCATTGCGCCAATTCCGTCGGTTTTCGTGGGTATTAGATGGGCCAATTCCTTGCCTTTTACAACTCTGTCCCGACCCACGCGCCCGGCCGCGCCTTGCCGTTTCTGCCGCAGACCGGGCAGGAATTGCCTGTTTTTTCGGTGATTTCTGCCCCTCTTCGCAGGCGATCATATTTTTGTTACCCCGAATCAATGGCTTAGCTCTCTTCTCTGCTGGCATGCCAATTGCAGGAAGGGGTCGTAAGCCATGTCGAACGCAATTGCAGCACTGCCCAGCCCTACAGCACCGATCGCCCATGAATCGGTGCGCGACGACCTGCCCGAAACACGGTCGATCGCATTCAGCGAGCTGTGGCAGGACAAGGACAAGGGGCTGACGTTCGGCGATGTCCTCGACATCATAAATCCGCTTCAGCACATTCCGGTGATTTCAACCATCTACCGCATGGTAACCGGCGACGAAATCGGCGTGGGGGCGAGGATCGCCGGGGGCGCCCTGTTCGGTGGGCCGCTCGGGGCGGCCGCCGCAGGAATGATCGCGGGTCTCGAACAGGCCACCGGCGGATCGGTCGAACAGCATGTCGCGTCGCTGTTCGGCTTTGAGCAGAAATCGGGCGAGGTCGATCAAGCGCAGCTTGCCATCGCGCCGGAGGCCGCGACCGCCGCGGTCGCCGCCGCGCTGTCGTCCGCTCCGCGCGACGTACCGTTCGCGGCGTTTCCGGCCCGGACGCCGCCGCCGGCTCTTCCCCGGACGTCCGCGCATCCTGCCGAAAATTTTCAGGCGCAGCCCGCCGCCGCCCAGCAGGCGCCGCCGCCGTCGGAGAGCGCATCGAAAGCCGATCTCGCCCGCAGGATTGCGGCGGCGCAACGGGCGCAGGCGGGATTGCTCGCCGCCAGTCTGCAGGCCGATGGCGTGCAGCAGGCCCTGTCCGGCGCGGATGAAAAATCGGCGCCGGCGGAGGCAGGGCGCTCCTATGCCGCCGAGCCGTTGCCGTTCCGCAATCATCCGTACATGCTGCCCCGCAATGCGCCGAGCAGCCTGGTCGTGCAGACCATGGAACGCGCCCTTCAGCGCTACCACCAGGGCGCCCAGCGGCAGGCGACGGCAGCTCCCGCCGCCCGCTGAGAATTCGGGCCGGTTTTTCCTCCCATCGGTGAGAGTTCTTTCCGCTGCGTTCGCGCAATCGATTCGGCGTATAAGGTTTCCTCATGGCGCTTCTCCGATCCATCGCGACGGTCGGCGGCTACACCATGGCCAGCCGAATTCTCGGCTTTGCACGGGATATCCTGATTGCCGCCTATCTGGGCGCCGGCCCTGTCGCGGACGCGTTTTTCGTCGCGTTCAAACTGCCGAATTTTTTCCGTCGTCTGTTCGCCGAAGGCGCGTTCAATGCGGCCTTCGTCCCGTTGCTCAGCGCCCGGCTTGCCGAGGCGGGCAAAGAGGCGGCGCAACGTTTTGCCGCCCGCGTCATGTCGGTGATGGTGGTCTTTCTGTTCGGTTTCGTTACGGCGCTGCAAATCGGCATGCCGTGGGTCATGGCGGTCATCGCGCCCGGTTTTACGGACGATGCGGAGAAGTTCGCGCTGGCCGTGGATCTGGCGCAGACGACATTTCCCTACCTTCTCTTTATCTCCCTCGTTTCGCTGATGGGCGGCGTCCTTAATGCGCTGGACCGGTTTGCCGCCGCGGCCGCGACGCCGATTATCCTGAACATCGTCCTGATCGGCGCGCTGCTGATCGTGACGCCCTATGTGCCGACGCCCGGTCATGCGCTGGCCTGGGGCGTCGCCGCCGCCGGCATCGCGCAGTTTCTCTGGCTGATCGCGGTCTGCCGCCGCGAAGGCATCCGTTTTGCCCTGCCGCGACCGCGTCTTTCGCCGCGCGTCAGGCGGTTGCTGCGGCGAATGCTGCCCGGCGCGATCGGCGCCGGCGTGGTGCAGATCAACCTGCTGGTCGATATCGTGATCGCGTCGGTGCTGCCGACAGGAGCGGTTTCCTACCTGTACTACGCCGATCGCGTGAACCAGCTACCGCTCGGCGTGGTCGGCGTGGCGATCGGCACGGCCTTGCTGCCGCTTCTCTCTCGCCAGCTTCGCACCGGCGACGCCGCCGGGGCGCGGGACAGCATGAACCGCGGCATCGAGGTTGCGCTGCTCCTGACCGTTCCCGCGGCGGCGGCCCTGCTGGCAATCGCCGAACCCATCGTCATCGTGCTGTTCGAGCGCGGCGTTTTCGATCGCGCGGTCAGCGCCGGGGCGGCGCAGGCGCTGATGGCCTATGCCGTCGGACTGCCGGCCTATGTGCTGATCAAGGTTCTGGCGCCCGGTTTCTTCGCCCGAGAGGACACGTCGACGCCGGTCCGCATCGCGGTCGTCTGCGTCGTCCTCAACATCGCCCTCAGCCTTGTTCTGATCCAGTTCATCGCTCATGCGGGCATCGCGCTGGCGACGGCGATTTCCGCCTGGGTCAATGCCGGCGTTCTGGCCTGGATTCTCCGGCGGCGCGGCCACCACGCGACCGATGCCCGGCTCCGGGCGCGGCTGCCGCGGATCGTTCTGTCGGCCGCCGGCATGGCGGCGGCGCTGGTCGCGGCACGCATGGTAGCGGGCCCTGCATTCGCCGGCCCGGTGGAGACGAGAATCGCCTGTCTTGCGGGGCTCATCGTCCTCGGGCTTGCGATCTACGCAGCCCTCGCGGTGCTGACCGGCGCCGCAAGGCCCGCCGATCTGAAGCAGGCTTTGCGACGCGGCGGATAGGGAACCAGCCTTGACCTGTCCCGCCAATGGCGGGATAACGCGGCGCTTTCCGGGCGGGCCGGTTGCGGCCCCACGGGATCAGGACACAGGGATCGGTCATGGCGCGGGTTTTTTCGGGCGTTCAGCCCACCGGCAATCTTCATCTGGGAAACTATCTCGGCGCGATCCGCAATTTCGCGAAACTGCAGGATGGCAACGAGTGCCTTTACTGCGTCGTCGACATGCATGCGATTACCGTGTGGCAGGATCCGGCGGAACTCGTGCGCAACACGCGCGAGGTTGCGGCTGCTTTTCTCGCCGCCGGGGTCGACCCCGAAACCAGCATCCTGTTCAACCAGAGCCGGGTGCCGCAGCACGCGGAGCTCGCCTGGGTTTTCAACTGCACCGCGCGGATGGGCTGGCTCAACCGGATGACCCAGTTCAAGGAAAAGGCCGGCAAGAACCGCGAAAACGCGAGCACCGGCCTGTTCGTCTATCCGAACCTCATGGCGGCCGACATCCTCGCCTACAGATCGACCCATGTGCCGGTCGGCGAGGACCAGAAGCAGCATCTGGAACTGACCCGCGACATCGCCCAGAAATTCAATAACGATTTCGGGGTCGAATTCTTTCCGCTGGTCGAGCCGCTGATCCAGGAAGAGGCGGCGCGCGTCATGAGTCTGCGCGACGGCCGGAACAAGATGAGCAAGTCCGACCCGTCCGACAATTCCCGCGTCAACATGACCGACGACGCCGACGCGATCGCGCGCAAGATCCGTCGGGCGAAGACCGACCCCGAGCCGGTGCCGGACGGCAGCGAGGCGGGCGGTACGCGGGAAACGCGGCCCGAGGCGTTCAACCTGCTCGAAATCTATGCGGCGCTGGATGAGCGTTCCCTTGGCGAGGTGCAGGGCGAATTCGGCGGCCAGCAGTTTTCGACCTTCAAGGAGGCGCTGACGGCGCTTGCGGTCGAAAAGCTGGGGCCCATCGGTGGCGAGATGAAGCGACTGATGGACGATCCCGGATATGTCGATTCCGTGCTCTCAAAGGGCGGCGAGCGCGCCCGCGCGATCGCCGGGCCGGTGCTGAAAGAAGTCTACGGTATCGTCGGGTTCATTCACGACTGATGCAAAACGATTGCTTTTGCTGCATTTTTCTTGAAATAGCGTTCCTTCGGGCGCACAACACCCGCCACGCTCCAGCCCGCAAACGCTAGTTTTGGCCGATGGATCTGTATTTCCCCATCGCAGAAATGTCTCTCAACGTTTTCATGCTGCTCGCCATGGGCGGCGGCGTGGGGCTGCTGTCGGGCATGTTCGGCGTCGGCGGCGGGTTTCTGATGACGCCATTGCTGATTTTTTCCGGCGTCCCGCCGGCGGTAGCGGTCGGCACCGAAGCGAACCAGGTTGTCGCTGCGTCGGTTTCGGGCGCGCTGGCGCACTGGCGGCGCGGCAATGTCGATTTCAAGATGGGGCTGATCCTTCTGATCGGCGGGTTTATCGGATCGACGGGCGGCGTCTGGATATTTACCTGGCTGCGCGATCTGGGTCAGATCGATGTCGTCATCGCGGTTTGCTATGTGACCTTTCTCGGAATCATCGGCACGCTGATGCTCGCCGAAAGTCTCCGCGCCTGGCTGCGCAGCCGAAACCCCGGCGCGCCCAAAGGCAAGCTGCACCAGCACACCTGGATGCACGGGCTGCCGTTCAAGATGCGGTTCCGGCGGTCGAAGCTCTATATCAGCGCATTGCTGCCGCTCGCGGTCGGAATCTTTGTCGGCGTGCTGTCGGCGATCATGGGGGTCGGCGGCGGCTTCGTCATGGTCCCGGCGATGATCTATCTGCTTGGCATGCCGACGGCGGTCGTTGTCGGAACGTCTTTGTTCCAGATCATTTTCGTGACAGCCAACGTGACGTTCTTGCAATCGGTCAATAACCAGACGGTCGACGTCATGCTGGCCCTGACCCTGATTGCTTCCAGCGTCGTCGGCGCCCAGATCGGCACGGCGATCGGCGGCCGGCTGCGGTCGGAGCATCTGCGCGGGCTGCTCGGGCTGGTGGTGCTCGCGGTCGGGCTGCGCGTGGCGTGGGACCTCGTTTCCGTGCCGGCGTCGCTCTTTTCGCTCGGCGTAGGCGGTCACTGACGATGGGATGCTTGCTGAAACGACTGGCGGGTCTGTCTTTGGCAGCCTTTCTGGCGGCGACCGTTCCCGCGTTCGGCCGGGCGTCGGGGCCATTGATCGCAGACCTGTCGAGCAAACAGATCCGGATCACCACCGGTTTCACCGGCACCAGCCTTCTGCTGTTCGGTGCGATCGATTCCGCGGGAGACGTCGTCGTGGTCGTTCGGGGCCCCCGAAGTCAGACGGTCGTCCGTCGCAAGGAGCGCATCGCGGGCATCTGGGTCAATGGCAGTTCGCAGGTATTCAATTCCGTGCCCGGCTATTATTTCGTTGCAAGCAGCCGCCCGCTGAATGAGGTCACCGACGCCGCCACCCTCAACAGGCTGCAGATCGGAGCAGACCGGCTCCGGTTTTCGCTCGCCCATGAGGCGGGCGCCGCCGATAAAACCTCTTTCCGCGACGGGCTGATCGAACTGAAACAACGGCAGTCCCTGTTCAGCGTCGAGCCGGCGAAGATCCAGATCGAAGGCGACAGGCTTTTCCGCGCCGATCTCTCGTTTCCCGCAAATGTGCCCACCGGTCCCTACACGGCCGACATTTATCTCTTTCGCGGCGGCGTCGTGGTCGGTTCTAACCGGACAACCCTGGCCGTGCGCAAGGCCGGGCTGGAGGCGGCGGTTTACGATTTTGCGCACCGCTACTCCGCCCTCTACGGTATAGTCGCCATAGTCATCGCCCTGTTCGCCGGCTGGCTGGCGGGTGCGATTTTCAGGAAAGCCTAGAAATGTCCGATACGGAAAACGGAACTTCCGCAGGTCAGGAACCGCGTTCGACCCGGACGGCGGCGCCGTCGGAGCGCATTTTTCTCGTGGTGGTCGATTCGTCGGAGGAAATGTCCGTCGCGCTCCGATTCGCCTGCCGCCGGGCGCACAACACAGGCGGCCGGGTGGCGCTTTTGTATGTAATGGAGCCCGCCGATTTTCAGCACTGGATGGCGGTCGGCGAGAAAATGCGCGAGGAAACCCGCCGGGAAGCGGAAAACACCCTCAATCAGCTCGCCCGCGAGGTCAACGATCTGACCGGCCACATGCCGGTTCTTTACGTCCGCGAAGGAACGCCCAGCGATGAAATCCTCAAGCTGATCGAGGAAGAACCGAATATCTGCATCCTTGTCCTCGGCGCCGGCACCGACAAGAAAGGTCCGGGGCCGCTGGTCTCTTCGCTTGCCGGGAAGCTTTCCGGCAAGTTTCCCATTCCGATTACCGTGGTGCCGGGTACGCTGTCGCTCGGGCGCATTGACGCCATTACCTGAAAATTCCCGCCCGTTCTGCCTCGTAGTCCCCGTCCCGGTTTCGGCCGGGCGGCACGTCCGGCGGATATTTCCCGCCCCGCGTTAACCATAGAATTTAACGGTTGACGCGCTGTTAACCATGCCGTTTGGCCGCCGTCGCCCGGCGGAAAATAATTCCGCATACGAAACGGTTTCGTTCCGAACAATGGAATCAACGGCTTGTGCATCCGGCCGAATCAGTACGCGAAAACGGACTTGAATCTCTTGAGGGTTTGTTCATCTTACAGTGCGGCAGCGGTACCCGGCTGGCTGTTTAAAAAGGTAAAAAAATCCGGGACCCGCACAGGCGAGGCCCGCTCGGAAATGTTCGGGCGAAGAAGCAGAAGAACAGATTGTTCGGCACAGGATTGGGAAGTTCGAACCGGCAAGGGAGGCGGCCGGGCGGCAAGTTGGGGATGAACCAATGACACGTCAGAAACGGCCGGGATGGAAGACTATGTCCCGGTTTGACCAGGCAGCACTCATTGCGACCGGGATGCTTGTCGCGGCCCTTTACGGCATCGTCGCATCGGATTCGTTTTCGAACCGCAGCGAGCCGCAGCGCGCCACGAAAACAGTCGACCCGGCGGGACCCAAGGCGGAGAATGCGGCGCCCGAGGAAAGGCTGACCGATACCGGCGGTACCGGTTCCGGCATCAAGCCGCAAGCCGTGTATTCGCTGCCCGCGTCCGTAAAGGCATACGAGATTCTGGCCTCGGGCAGCTACCGGCTGCAGGACGTTCGCCAGCATGGCGAAGTGCCGCGCGTTTTTGTCCGCACGCTGCCGCACGATCTTTCGAGCATACGGCGCGCCGAGGAACGCAAGCGCGTTTTCATCAAGCTGACGCTGCCTCTGATCCTGCACGCCAACGATCTTGTCCGGTCAGACCGGCAGCGCATCAAGATGCTGCGCGATCGTCATCACGACGGGTTGCGGCTTACCGTGACCGACCGGGCATGGCTCGCCCAGAAGATGGACGAGTACGCTCTCGATTCGCTGGACTTCGACCAGCTGTTGCGACGGGCCGATGTCGTTCCGCCGTCTCTGGCGCTCGCCCAGTCAGCCGAGGAAAGCGGATGGGGCACGTCCCGTTTCGCCCGGGAAGGCAACGCGCTGTTCGGGCAGCGCATCTGGCGCGACGGCGCGGGCATCGTGCCTCGCGAACGCGCCGAAGGCGAAAATTACAGGGTCCGCTCTTTCGATCATCTGATGGACGGCGTCAAATCCTATGTCCGCAACCTGAATACGCATCCCGCCTATAAGAGGTTTCGGTCGATGCGCGCGTCGATGCGCCGTGCCGGCGCATCGCCGGACGGAGTCCGGCTGGTCGAGGCGCTCAGGAAATATTCCGAACGCGGCGACCACTACGTGGATACGATTCGCACGATCATTCGGGTGAACGAACTGACCCATTTCGACAGGGTCAGGCTTCAGGAAAGCGCCGACAACCGGAACAAAAGCCCCGGGACCTGATTTTCGAACCTGATTCCGGAAATTCTTCGAGGCGCCGGGCGCGATATCGAAAGCCTCGCGGCTGGCTGAGGCCGAAGCGCGTCAGCGCTTCTCCCCGCGATAGAACTGCCGACCGAGCCAGTGCCACCGTCCGCCCGGCGCCCACATGGTGCAGTTGATCCTGCTCCGGCCTTTCGGGAAGGGGCGGGTCATCCTGACCTCGACCCGCCGTTCGCCCAGTCTTTCGACTTTTACCTTGCCTTCATGCGAAGCGTAGCAGGCGAGACGCGACAACCGTTTCGCGACAGGTCCCTTGACGGTGAATCCGAACGCCGGGGGATTTACCGCGTCCTTGTCGAGAAACGGGTCGGCGGGGGTTATATCGGTGCTGGGCAACGGCAGGGCGCGGGCCGCCATCCGAAACCGTTCGACGCTGCCGAAGGTTTCGTTGAAGGTGAAGCGGGGCAGGTAGAAGAAATCCCCGGTCCCGTCGACGACCCCGGAATGCTGTCCGAAACCGGCAATGAACCCGACCTCCCGCGAAATCTCGCCCACCGCGAGGCTGTATTCGCCGTACGGGTAGGCGATCATGTCGGGCGCGGAACCAAGCTCTTCCCGAAACCGGCGATTCGATTTTTCAAGCTCCTGGCGGATGCCTTCGCGCGACAGAAGCGGCATGTGGGGATGGGATGCGGTCTGCGACCCGACGGTGACGCCGGCATCGCGAAGTTCGCGAATCTGGTCCCAGGTCATATAACCTGCGGTACGCCTGTCGATCGCATCGGTGGCGATGAACAGCGTGAAAGGCAGTCCCGCTTTCCTCAGGCGCGGCCAGCCCTCGCGGTAGACCGATAAGAACGCGTCATCGATCGTAATCGCAATGGTCCGGTCTTCCAGCTTCCTGCCGCTGCGGATCGCCGTTACCAGATCGCGAAGCGGTACGACCCTGTAGCCCCCGGCCCGAATCTCGGCGAGATGCGCTTCGAACTGTTCTATGCTGGTATTGGTGGTCGGGTAGTTGCCTTCGCCGAAGCGGTGGTACATGAGCACCACGCCCCAGTCCGCCTCGGCGGCCGACGGTTGCGCGTCGGCCATGAGCGGGCAGGCCAGGGCAAGCGCGGCGAAAAAACGGCACAAAAATCTTCGCATGGGCGTCTTCCCGGGCGGTCGGAATCCAAGCCGCCGCCCACCGGAAACGGTTTCAGTTTCGTTGCAATCGGCCCGACTTTTGGCCCATAAGCCGTTTCAATGCAACGATTTTTCGTTCGAATACCGTTCAAATGCCCTGCATCGTGGCCGGCCGGCGGGCGCTACATCATGCGGCGCGGCAGGTCGGCGTCGCTGATCAGCGGGTACTGGCGGGAGTCGAAGAGCTGGTAGTGCCACCACTCGTTTCGATAGAAATCCCAGCCCGCCTCCGTCATCAGCCCCATCAGTAGAAGCCTGTTGCGCTGGGCGTCTGCGCCGATCTCGTGGTTGCCGTGATGCGACAGCGGCGTGAACGCGTCGAAACCCGTTCCCATGTCAAGCGGCTCACCTGCCGCATCTGTCAGGGTAAGGTCCACGGCGACGCCGCGGGAGTGGGGCGAGCCGCGTCGCGGATCGGCCAGAAAATCAGGGTCCGGCGTATGGTTCCAGAGGACCCATTGCGCTTCAGACGGGCGGAACGCATCGAAAATCAGAAACCGCAATCCGATCTGTGCGGCGCTCCGGATGGCGCGGGACAGCGCCTCGGCGGCCGCACGGTGCAGATAGCAGACCGAAGCGGCATAGACCGGTCTGCCGGTGAAATTGTCGTCGGTCGCATATGCGAGCGAGATGTCGACGTCGTATTCCGGCTGCGCAATTTCGATAAGGTCCATTTATCAGCGGCCTCGTTTCGGTTATCCCTATGTTTTGTCCTGCGCGCATGCGGCCGGTTGCGGCCCTGTTCGAACAGACGGCTTTTTGAATTATTTTTGAATTATATGTCAGAACGAATTATCCGGCAGGTCGCTTTATGAAGATTCTCGCCATCGATACGGCCTGTGGCGCGTGTTCGGTCGGGGTTTCGACGGAAGACGGTCCGGTCGCGGTCCGAAGCGAGCCGATGATGCGCGGGCATGCGGAGGCGCTTCTGCCCATGGTGCGATCGGTCATGGCGGACGCCGGCATCGGGTTCCCGGAAATTTCGCTGATTGCCGTGACGGTCGGGCCCGGGTCGTTTACCGGGCTCAGAACCGGGCTGGCGGCCGGTCGCGCGCTCGGCCTCGCGCTCGACCTTCCGGTTGCCGGGGTCACAACGCTCGAAGCCGTCGCTGCCGCCGCACTCGCTATGGCCGGGGACGGGTTCAGACCGGTTCTCGCTGCGCTCGAAACGCGGCGGGAGGATCTCTACGTTCAGCTTTTCGACGCCGCAGGACACGGTCTTGAAACGCCGCGGGCCCAGCGGCCGGAGGAAACGCTTTCGATGATTCCCGAAGCCGGCGCGCTGATTGCGGGCGACGGCGCGGCCCGGCTGATCGCGATGGCCCCGGCGTCGTTCCGGGGGCGGATTGAGTCCGTCAGCGACGTCGGGGCGCCCGACGTTGCCTTCGTGGCCGCTATCGCCGCCGGGCGGCTCGACGCTCCGGTGTCCGCCGAGCCGCTTTATATCCATCCGCCGGCGGTAAGGCGCCCGGGCAGCATGGCGGCGGTCGGCGCGTCATGAGCGACGAACGGGTAGAAAGCCTCGGATCGGCGGATATCGACCTTGTCGCCAGAATTCACGCGCAATGTTTTTTCGACGCCTGGGATTCGTCGATGATCCGTCAGATTCTCGGCATGCCGGGCGCGTTCGGCCTGGTCGCACGGCGGGCGGGATACGGCTCGATCATCGGATTCGCGCTTGCCCGGGTTGCGGCGGACGAATGCGAACTGCTTTCGCTCGGCGTCGCCGCCGAACACAGGGCCCGCGGCGTCGGGGCGAAACTTCTCCGCGACTCGATGGCGCGCGCCCGGGACGACCGGGCCCGGTGGTTCTTCCTTGAAGTCGCCCAGGACAACGATCCCGCGTTGCGGCTCTACAGAGCGCATGGGCTGATCGAGGTAGGGCGGCGGCCCGACTATTACGAGAATGCCGACGGAAGCCGCACCAGCGCCTATACGATGCGCTGCGCCCTGCCTGCGGAACCGCTCGACATTGCGTATACCGGCGCGCCCGATCACCCCTGACCGTCCGTCGAACCGTAAATCCCCGGGGCGATTCCGCTCAGGCCTTGCGGAGCACGAGAAGATGCACGGCGTCGGGTCCCGCGTCGCCGCCTCCCTCCGCGGTCAGGGACAGGACATCGTGTCCGAGTTCGGTCACCGAGGCGGGTACGTTTTCCAGCGGCTCCTCGCCGACAAGCCGCACCGTCGCTGTCTCGTCGCTCTTCATCTTCTCGATCAGCAGGCGCGTCCTGACAAAGGTCATTGGGCACACATCGCCCGTGATGTCGAGAAAGTGATCGGTTTGTTCGGGCGGGGCGCTGGCTGTCATCGAAAACCGGGAAACAGGTCGAAATCAGGGATGGGCAGGCAGGCCGCCCTGTCTGCCCATGCAATATAGGGGCGGCCGACCGGCTTGGAAATCCGCCGATTGACGCCGGTGCCGACAGGCGGCTCCGAAACGTTGCGGAAATGTGATATTTTCAGGGCGCGCGCCATGCTCGATAGGCAGGCGCATGGCGATGCGATATAATCGCCGCATGGCCGTCATCGCCACCTATCTTCCGACCCGCTGCCCGCCTTTCGGCGCCGGACCGGTATCGAGGCAAACGCACGGGGCGGTCCGGTGGCGCCACTGAGAACCGTGCTTTCCCGCTGGGGTTCAGGTCGCCGGGGCGATGACCGCCTTCATTCGGGATTCAAGCTGCTGCCTTTCGGGAAGGGGACTCGCCGACGTGCCGCGCCCGCCTGTTTTCTGCCGATCGAATCGGGCAGTCTGGTGGCCAGGCTTGCCGAGACGCCGGCCGATATCGATGCCGCCCAGGCGCTGCGCTATCGCGTGTTTTACGGCGAGATGGGGGCGGTTCCGTCCGACGAAACGGTCGCCCTTCAGCGGGACTGCGATGCGTTCGATCCGATTTGCGATCACCTGCTGGTAATCTGCAAGGACCGCACCGACCTGCCGCAGGGCGTCGTCGGAACCTACCGGCTGTTGCGCCGCAGCGTCGCGGAACGGAACGGCGGGTTTTACAGCACGGGGGAATACGACATTTCTCCGCTGCTGTCCCTCGATGGAGAGATTCTCGAGCTTGGCCGGTCCTGCATCGATTTCGATCACCGCGGTCATGCGGCGATGCAGCTCCTGTGGCAGGCCATCGCCACCTACGTTTCGCTTAACGGTATCGAACTCATGTTCGGGTGCGCCAGCCTGCCGGGAAAGGATCCCGCAGCGTTGTCGGAAGCGTTGTCATACCTGCATCATTATCATCTGGCGCCCGAGCATCTAAGGCCCCGCGCGGTCCCGTCGCGCTATGTCGACATGGCGATGCTGCCCGCGGATTCGCTCGACCGTAAGCGTTCCATCCGCGCGCTGCCGCCGTTGATCAGAGGATATTTACGGGTCGGCGGGTTTGTCGGAGACGGCGCGGTCGTCGATTCGCAGTTCAACACGACCGATGTCAGCGTTATCGTGAAAACCGATCTGATTACCGGGAAATATTCACGGCATTATGGGCGTTCAGGCCGCAAATCCCCCGCTCGATAAGCGCCTCGGATCGCGGGTCCGCTCCTGGGTCCGGGCTGCCCTGTATCTGACGACGACGGGTCTTGCCTTGCCCGCGCAGGCGGTCGCGCTGGTGACCGGCCGCCGCATGCGCCGTCTGATCCCGCGGTTTTACCATACGCTGTGCGCGCGCATTTTCGGTTTCGACGTCCGCGTCCGGGGCCAGCCGTCGTCGGCCGCGCCCACGCTCTTCGTCGCGAACCATATCAGCTATACCGATATCATGGTGCTCGGGTCGTTGATCGAAGGATCCTTTATCGCCAAGGCGGAAATCGCCGACTGGCCGTTTTTCGGAACGCTATGCCGGATGGCGCGCACGGTATTCGTGGCGCGCCGCGGCCCGCGCGCCGCCGAGCAGCGGGACGAAATCGCGTCGCGGCTGGACGCGTGCGACAACCTGATCCTGTTTCCGGAAGGCACAAGCAATGACGGGCTGCATGTCCTGCCGTTCAAGAGCGCCCTGTTCGCGGTGGCCCAGCCGCGCGAAGGAAGTCCGCCGCTTGCCGTTCAGCCGGTCTCGATCGCCTATACGCGGCTCGACGGTATTCCCCTGGTCCGCAGCCTGCGCCCTCATCTCGCCTGGTACGGCGATATGACTCTGGTGCCGCATATGCTTGTCCTGCTCGGTCTTGGCCGGGTCACGGCGCATGTCGTGTTTCATGAGCCCATCCCCGGCGATGCCTTCCCGTCCCGCAAGGCGCTTGCCGAACGATGCCGGCAGGCGGTGGTGGAAGGCGTAAACGCGGCCAACCGCGGCGAATATGACGAGGGTGGCGGCCCTGGCCCCGCCCGCCTCCCGGAGCCGACGCCGGGCTGACGCAGAGTCCGGTTGTGCCGGTCCGCGATTGACTATTGTTTGGTCAGTGCTACTGTCGGTCATAGAAAACGGGATTGCGACACGATCCTTACCCGGACGACGGGCGCCCGTTTCCGCGATTTCGGATTGCGCATTGGCAAAAAAGGTCTTTATCAAGAGTTACGGCTGTCAGATGAACGTCTATGACTCCGGCCGTATGGCGGATGTTCTGGGCGCGGACGGCTACAGCCGGACGGACGATCCCGAAGACGCCGATCTGGTTATCCTGAATACCTGCCACATTCGTGAAAAGGCGGCGGAAAAGGTCTATTCCGAACTGGGGCGGCTGCGGCGTCTGAAAGACCGTGGCGCGCGGATCGCCGTGGCCGGCTGCGTAGCGCAGGCGGAAGGCGATGAGATTATCCGCAGGTCGCCGCAGGTCGATCTCGTGGTCGGACCGCAGAGCTATCACCGGCTTCCGGAAATGCTGTCGTCGCTGGCCGACGGAGCCGCCGGCTACGCGATCGAGACCGAGTTTCCGGTCGAGCCGAAATTCGACTCCTTGCCGCCGGTCCAGGCCGACGGTGCGTCCGCGTTTCTGACCATTCAGGAAGGCTGCGACAAGTTCTGCGCCTTTTGCGTCGTGCCCTATACGCGCGGCGCGGAATATTCGCGGCCGGCCGATGCGATCGTCGCCGAAGCAAGACGTCTCGCGGACGGCGGCGTTCAGGAACTCACCCTGCTGGGCCAGAACGTCAACGCCTACCATGGCTGCGAAGGCGGGCTTGCCGCGCTCATCCGGCAGCTGGCGGCAATCGATGGGGTGAGGCGGCTGCGCTATACGACCTCGCATCCGCGCGACATGGACGACGATCTGATCGCTGCGCACGGCGATGTGCCCGAGCTGATGCCGTATCTGCATCTCCCGGTCCAGTCCGGGTCCGACCGGATTCTCGAGCGGATGAACCGCCGCCATCGTGCGGAAGACTACCTTGCGACCGTTGACCGGCTGCGCGCAGCCCGGCCCGATCTGGCGCTGTCCTCGGATTTCATAGTCGGCCACCCCGGCGAGACGGAGGAGGATTTTCGCGAAACGCTCGCGCTGATCGAGAGTGTCGGTTATGCGCAGGCCTACTCCTTCAAATACAGCGCCCGGCCCGGAACCCCGGCCGCGGATGCCAGCGACCAGGTGGAAGAGGATCTGAAATCGGATCGCCTTCAGCGCCTGCAGGCGCTGCTCAACGCGCAGCAGATCGATTTCAACCGGCGCACCGCGGGCAGGACGGTCGACGTTCTGTTCGACCGCCGGGGCAAGCGCGAAAACCAGATCGCGGGGCGGAGCCCCCACATGCAGGCGGTGTTCGTCGATTGCGCGGACGAAGGCGAGGCCGCGGCGTTTTTCGGGCAAACGGCGCCGGTTCGCATCGCCGAAGCCTTTGCCAATTCCCTTTCCGGCCGTCTCGACGCATCCGGTGACACGATGTCGCTGACGGCGCCAGCCGAGGAGCTTCAGGGCGCTTGAAATCCGGTCTTACGCAGGGTGGGGCAGACAAGGCGGCCGGCGCGGGCACGCCGCCGGTCGTGCTGGGGTTCGAGGACAACCGTCTTCTGCCGCTTCTGTTCGGCGCCTACGATCGTCATCTCGCCCGTATCGAACAGGCGTTGGGAGTCCGGCTCTCTTCGCGCGGCAACCGGATTTCGATTTCGGGGCCCGAGAGCGCCAGCGCGCTGGCGGCGTCATCGCTGAGCGCGCTTTATGAACGCCTCAAGAAAGGGTTGCCGGTAGACGATTCCGAGGTCGACGCGGCCATCCGCCTTGCCGGCGCGCGAACCGCCGAGCAGGGAGGCGGCTCCAACGGCACGGGCGACGACTTCGTGATTCGGACGCCCCGGCGTCACCTGACCGCGCGGTCGCCGCGCCAGACCGATTATCTGCGGGCGCTGTCGACCGGGAAGATGGTGTTCGGTCTCGGACCGGCCGGCACCGGCAAGACCTATCTCGCTGTCGCCATGGCGGTCTCGATGCTGATATCCGGCCGGGTTGAGAGGATCATCCTGTCGCGCCCGGCCGTCGAGGCCGGCGAACGCCTCGGTTTCCTGCCCGGAGACCTGCGCGAAAAGATCGACCCTTATCTCGCGCCGCTGTACGACGCGCTGTACGACATGCTTCCCGCCGATCAGGTGGTCAACCGGCTCACCTCGGGGGAGATCGAAGTTGCGCCGCTCGCCTTCATGCGGGGCCGCACCCTGTCGCACGCCTACGTCATTCTCGACGAAGCGCAGAATGCGACGCGCATCCAGATGCGCATGTTTCTCACCCGGCTCGGCGAAGGCTCTCACATGGCAATCAACGGCGACCCCAGCCAGGTCGACCTGCCGACCGGTTCGGTGTCCGGCCTGAGCCATGCCGTCGATACGCTCGGTCATATCGACGGGGTCGAGGTGGTGAGATTCGCCGACGTGGATATCGTCCGGCACGAGCTGGTGACCCGCATCGTGCAGGCCTATGACAGTGACGACCGTCGCCGCGAGGGGAGCGGAGCGTCATGACCGTTGACGCTCTGAACGCATCGGCCGCGGCGAATCTCCCGGTCGGGCGCACCCAGATAGACATTTCCGTAGAATGCGGCGACTGGACCAAGACCGGGGTGGATGTTGAAACGCTGTCGCGCCGGGCGGCGGAAGCCGCGCTGGCGACGGAGGGGCCGGGACTCGGGCACTGCGAACTCAGCATCGTTCTCTCGGATGACGACACGGTGCGCGATCTGAACAGGAAATGGCGCGGCAGGGATTCGTCGACCAACGTGCTCGCCTTTCCGGCCGGGTCGCCGGTCGCCGACGGTCAGCCGCGGCTGCTCGGCGATGTCATCGTTGCGTTCGGCGTGGCGAAGTCGGAGGCCGTGCAGGACGGCATCGGCCTTTCCGATCACCTTGCCCACCTCGTCGTGCATGGCACCCTGCACCTTCTCGGGTACGATCATCAGGAAGACAGCGAGGCGGAGGCGATGGAGGGGCTGGAGACCCGGATACTGGCGGGAATGGGGATCGCCGATCCCTATGCGGATGGCAATGGCTGATCCCAGAGCGGAAACGACCGCCTCCGCCGGCGACGGCGGCGCTTCAGGTCGCGGATTGCGGGACTGGCTGCGCGGCCTGTTTCGTCCGAGAAGCGGCTCGGGGCTGCGGGATACGATCGAAGAGCTGATCGAAAAGGAAGATGTCGGCGACCTGCCGGCGAACCGCGACGAGCTCACGCTGCTCCGCAATATTCTCAATCTTCACGGGCTTACGGTCTACGACATCATGGTTCCGCGGGCCGACATCGTGGCGCTCGACATCGATACGTCGCTTGCCGACCTGGTGCGCATCATGAGCGAGTCGACGCATTCGCGGATCCCGGTCTATCGCGGAACGCTCGACGATATCGCCGGCATGGTTCACATCAAGGACGTTCTGGCCTGCTGGAGCGCCGACCAGCAGGCGAAGCTGGGCGACCTCGTCCGGCCGCTCCTGTTTGTCGCTCCGTCCATGCCCATCCTGGAGCTGCTGCTGCAGATGCGGGTGAGCCACGTGCACATGGCGCTCGTGATCGATGAGTTCGGCGGAATCGACGGGCTGGCGACGATCGAGGATCTTGTCGAGGAAATCGTTGGAGAAATCGAGGACGAGCACGACGACAGCGAACTTCCGACCCTGGTCGAGAGCGCCAATGGAACTTTTGTCGCCGATGCGCGGGTCATGCTTGAGGAATTCGAGGACCGCGTCGGAGAAATTCTGACCGACGAGGAGCGGGAAGAAGACATCGATACGCTGGGCGGGCTGGTGTTCTATCTTGCCGGCCGCGTGCCCGGTCGCGGGGAAGTCGTCCCGCACGGGTCGGGAATCGAATTTGAGGTTCTCGACGCCGATCCGAGGCGGGTCCGGCGGCTGCGCATCAACCGGCCCCGGGACGACGGGCCGACATCTGCGGACGTGGAAAAAGGCCATAATGCCTGAACCCGGTCCGGCGTCGGCGTGCGGCGCATCGGGCGGTTCCGCATTCGCCGGCTGGGCACGCCGGCTGGCGGGCCTGAAGGGCTGGCCGAGGGCCCTGATCCTGATCGCTTTTGGCGGCCTTGCCGCGGCGGCCCTGCCGCCGGTTTATGCCGTACCGCTCCTTCCCGTCGCGCTGACCGGCCTTGTCTGGATCCTTTCCGGCGCCCGAAGCCGGCGGCGGGCATTTTGCGACGGATGGCTGTTCGGCATGGGATACTTTACCGGCGGCCTCTACTGGGTCGCCAACGCCTTGCTGGTCGACGCCGCCCGGTGGGCATGGCTGATCCCGTTCGCCGTCCTGTGCATCCCCGCCATCCTGTCGCTCTATGTCGCGGCCGTCTGCGCGCTGGTTCCGCCGATGCGGACAATGAGGGGACGGGTGCTGGTGCTCGGGGCTGGCTGGTCGATCGCCGAGTGGCTGCGCGGACAGCTTTTTACGGGTTTCCCCTGGAACCCGCTCGGGTCCGTCTGGGCTTTTTCCGATCTGGCGATCCAGGGCGCGTCGCTCTTCGGCGTTCTCGGTCTGGGATTCGTCACAATCGTTGCCTGCGCCGCGCCTGCGGCGCTCGCCGAGTTCCGAGCCGCTGCGTGGCGGTTCCCGGTAGCCTGTGCCGCTCTGCTGGCGGCGGTCTGCGCCTATGGTGCCGTCCGTCTGCCGTCGTCGCCGCTTGCAAATGTTCCCGACGTGCGGCTGCGCATCGTCCAGCCGAACATTCCCCAGCAGCTGAAATGGAAACGCGAACTCGCCCGGCGGCATCTGACCAAACTGCGCGACCTGTCGCTCCAGCCGGGGGGGCGTCCGGGGGTGCGGCCGGTGACGCATGTCATCTGGCCGGAAACGGCCGTTCCTTTCGTTCCGTCGGTCGACGAAGCGGGGCGCCGTGCCATCGCGGCCGCGGCGCCTTCGGGCGGCCTCCTGATCACCGGCGCCATCCGGACCACGCTCCCCGGCGCGCACCCTTTCCGGATCTGGAACAGCCTTCACGCGATCGACGGGGCGGGGGCAATCGTCGCCACGTACGACAAGTTCCACCTCGTGCCGTTCGGCGAGTACATGCCGTTGGGCGAATGGCTGGGCCTGAAAAAGCTCACCGCTGGCCGGACGGATTTTTCGGCCGGACCGGGGCCCGGAACGATATCGCTTCCGGGATTGCCGCCGGTGTCGCCGTTGATCTGTTACGAGATCATTTTCGCCGGTCGGGTGGTCGATCGCGACAATGGCGGCGAGGGCTCGCGCTCGCCCGGGGCGAATTTCCCCGGCTGGCTTCTCAATGTCACCAACGACGCCTGGTTCGGCGACAGCGCAGGTCCCCGCCAGCATCTTGTCGCCGCCCGGTTTCGCGCGATCGAACAGGGGCTCCCGGTCATCAGGGCGGCGAATACGGGGATTTCGGCAGCGATCGATCCCTACGGACGCGTACTCGACAGCCTGCCGCTGGGGCGCGACGGAGTCATCGATACGCCCCTGCCGGTTGCGCTTCGGACCGGCATTTTCTACCCTGTGCTGGGCGATATGCCACTGCTTCTTCTGTGCATGGCGATGATTGTTTTTTCGTATCGGAACAGTGGAAAACCTGTCGCGGTTTAGTTAAGAAAGTAAGGCTGTTTTATTCGCCCGATGCTTGTATGCGCAGAGGGGCCGCAAAAATTCATGCACTCGATTGCATTCGAGGGGCGATCGGTGTTTTATGTGGGTACTATAAGATAGTGCTTTGACATTTCGTCAGGTAAGCGAGGAATTAGAATCATGATGGCTTCCGAAATAACCGACCGTCCCGCACGCCGAGGGCGTCGCGCCCGAGGTGACGGACCCCATCCGGTTGACATTCACGTCGGAAGCAGAATCCGAATGCGCCGGACCTTGCTCGGATTGAGCCAGGAAAAACTGGGCGACGCCCTCGGCCTGACATTTCAGCAGGTTCAGAAATACGAGCGCGGCGCCAACCGCGTCGGGTCGAGCCGGCTATTCGAAATCAGCCGCATTCTGGACGTGCCCGTATCGTTCTTTTTCGAAGACATGCCAGGGGAAGTTTCGGTGGCGGCGACGGTTCCCGCGGCAAACGGAGCCGACGATACTCCGCAGCGCGATCCTCTCGCCAAACGCGAAACCCTCGAACTCGTGCGCGCCTATTACAGGATCAGCGATCCCCGTGTGCGCAAGAGGATATTCGAACTCATGAAAGCCATCGCCTCGGACGGCGAATAACTTTCCGTAAGTCGGACATTCAGGCGCCGGAAGACGCTGCTTTCCCGAAGGGAGGGCGGTCCCGCTCTTGACGTTGTCGGCCTTTTGGACGACAACCCACCGCCAAGTGCGTGGTGCCGTGCCGGCGCCCCCTTTCATTCAGACGATTCGGTTCCTCGGGGGCCGGTTTCGTTGCCAACTTACGGAGGTGTCATCCCGTGCCAAAAGGCAGCTATCTCTTTACCAGCGAATCGGTCTCCGAAGGTCATCCCGATAAGGTCAGCGACCGCGTGTCGGATGCGGTTCTCGACACCTACCTGACCGCCGATCCACTGTCGCGGGTCGCGTGCGAAACGCTGTGCACCACCAACCGCGTCGTGCTTGCCGGGGAAATCCGCGGGCCCGAATCGGTTACCAACGCCGATCTCGAGAACGTCGTCCGCCATGCGATCAAGGATATCGGTTACGAACAGGACGGGTTCCACTGGGAGAAGGCCGATGTGCAGATCTATCTGCATCATCAGTCCACGGACATCGCCATGGGCGTCGATTCGGCGGGCAACAAGGACGAGGGCGCGGGCGATCAGGGCATCATGTTCGGTTATGCCTGTACCGAAACCGACGTGCTGATGCCGGCGCCGATCCAGTATTCGCACGAGATCCTCAAGTCGCTGGCGGAAGCGCGCCATTCGGGCGCCGAGCCCGGACTCGGTCCCGATTCGAAAAGCCAGGTTACGCTGCTTTACGAAAACGACCGGCCGGTTCGCGCCACCTCCATCGTGGTGTCGACCCAGCATGACGAGAGCCTGTCGACGGAACAGGTGCGCGAAATCGTGCGGCCCCATGTCGAAAACGTCCTGCCGCAGGGCTGGATGTGCCCGGAAGAAGAATTCTACGTGAACCCGACCGGTCGTTTCGTCATCGGCGGTCCGGACGGCGATTGCGGGCTGACCGGACGCAAGATCATCGTCGATACCTATGGCGGCTCGTCGCCGCATGGCGGCGGCGCGTTCTCCGGCAAGGATCCTTCCAAGGTCGACCGGTCCGCGGCCTATGCCGCGCGCTATGTCGCCAAGAACGTCGTTGCGGCGGGACTCGCCGACAAGTGCGTCATTCAGGTCTCCTACGCGATCGGCGTTTCCAAGCCGCTGTCGGTCTATGTCGATACCTACGGCACCGCCAAGGTCGACGAGGTCAAGCTGGCCAACGTTATTCAGGAAGTCGTGGACCTGTCGCCGCGCGGCATTCGCGAGCATCTGAAACTCAGCCGGCCGATCTATGCCCGGACGTCGGCATACGGTCATTTCGGCCGGGCGCCCGATGCCGATGGCGGTTTCTCCTGGGAGAAGACCGACATCGCCGACCAGCTCAAATCGGCCTTCAGCTGAGCGAACAGCCGCAACGGACGCTCTACGGGCGGCGCATCGGCCGCCCGTTGCGCGCCAGCCGCCAGGCGCTGGTCGACACGCTCCTGCCGCGTATCGAAATCGTCCTTCCCCCGGATGGCGGGACGGTATCCGCGCGATCCCTCTTTGCAGGGCGCGCGCCCGGGCGCCTCTGGCTGGAAATCGGCTTTGGCGCTGGCGAGCACCTCGCATGGCAGGCGCGCGAAAACCCCCGGATCGGCTTTATCGGCTGCGAACCGTTTCTGAACGGGGTTGCCAGGCTGCTGAGCGATATCGACAGGGACGGTCTGACCAATGTTCGCCTGTTCCGCGACGACGCGCGCCTGCTTCTGGCGACGCTGCCGACCGCCTGCATCGACCGGGCCTTTATCCTGTTTCCGGACCCCTGGCGGAAATCGCGCCATCACAAGCGCCGGATCGTTTCGCCTGCGACCCTGCCGCTGCTCGCCCGGATTCTGGCGGATGAGGCGGAGCTTCGTGTTGCCACCGACGATCCTTCCTATAAATCGTGGATCCTCCGGCATGTCCGGGCGCATGCGGACTTCGAGTGGACTGCGCGCGAACCGCGGGACTGGCGATCCCGCCCCGACGACTGGCCGGGAACACGCTATGAGGAAAAGGCGCTGGCGGCTGGCCGGACGCCAGCCTACTTCCGGTTCAGGCGCCGACCGCGACCGCCGGCCTGATGCGGCAAAACGCTTGCGGCAAGAGGTAAAAACACGATATACACCCTGCAATTACATTCCTGTTGTGTTCTGTCATGGCGTCGCTTGGCAGTGTCGGGAGTGGGCCACCGGCCCACTTTTTTTATTCGCCGGGCTCATGCCGGTTGTCGCGACGGAAACTTCGGGAACCGGCCGGTCTGAATCGGGTGCAGCGCGTGGAAGATGTCCGCGAGAGAAACTACGGCGACACCGCCGGTACCGACAGCCTGACCGCTGCGGTAGCGGCGATGATCGAGCCGTCTGTCGAAGATGCCGGTTACGACCTGGTGCGGGTCGATTTCACGTCGGGTCGCGGGCAGACGCTGCAGGTGATGATCGAGCGCAGGGACCGGGCGCCGATCACGGTCGACGATTGCGCCAACGTCAGCCGGCTGCTGTCGGCGCTTCTCGATGTCGAGGATCCGTTGCCCGGCAGCTATAATCTCGAGGTCAGTTCGCCGGGCCTCGACCGGCCTCTGGTTCGGCTGGCCGATTACCAGCGCTTTGCCGGGTTTGAAGCGCGCATTGAAATGAACCGGCCTCTCGACGGGCGGCGCCGGTTCCGCGGGCGTCTCGTCGGCGCGGACGCCGGCGAAGGCGTGGTGCGGATCGAATGCGACGGGGAAGAGGCGGCCCTGCCGTTTTCCGGCATCCGCCGGGCGTCGCTGGTCATTACGGATGAACTGATCGAGGCGGCCTCGCGCGAAGCCGCTGCCGCCATGGAAAACGATAGCGCGCGAAACGCGTAGGTCTGGAAAAGGGCTGTAAAGATGGAAATGGATATCGAAACCGAAATCATCGAAGGGGCCGGGTACGATCGCGGCGAACTCCTGCAGGTGGCGGAAGCCGTTGCCCGCGACAAGGCCATCGAAGCAGACGAGGTCGTCGATGCGATGGAGCAGGCGATCCAGAAGGCCGCCCGGTCGCGCTACGGACACGAAAACGACGTCCGGGCGGAAATCGACCGCAAGACCGGCGAAATCCATCTCGCCCGGTATCTGGAGGTCGCCGATCCGGTCGAAAACGACGCCACGCAGATTTCCCTGAACGAAGCGCGCAAGCTCAACCCCGAAGCTAATGTCGGCGATTTTCTGACGGAGCGCCTGCCGCCGATGAATTTCGGCCGGATCGCCGCCCAGACCGCAAAGCAGGTCATCGTGCAGAAGGTCCGCGAAGCGGAACGCGCGCGTCAGTACAACGAATACAAGGACCGTGTCGGCGAAATCGTCAACGGCATCGTCAAGCGCGCCGAGTTCGGCAACGTCACGGTCGATCTGGGCCGGGCCGAGGCCGTGCTGCGGCGCGACGAGATCATCCCGCGCGAAAATTTCCGGCCGGGCGACCGGGTCCGCGCCTATATCTACGACGTTCGCCAGGAAATGCGCGGCCCGCAGATTTTCCTGTCGCGCACCCATCCGCAGTTCATGGCGAGCCTGTTCGGACAGGAGGTGCCGGAAATCTACGACGGCATCATCGAGATCCGGTCGGTCGCTCGCGACCCGGGAAGCCGCGCCAAGATCGCCGTTATCTCGAACGAATCGAGCATCGACCCGGTCGGCGCCTGCGTCGGCATGCGCGGCTCGCGCGTGCAGGCCGTGGTCGGCGAACTGCAGGGCGAAAAGATCGACATCATCCAGTGGTCTCCCGACCCAGCGACCTTCATCGTAAACGCGCTGGCGCCGGCAGAGGTCGCCAAGGTCGTGCTCGACGAGGAAGCGAACCGGATTGACGTGGTGGTCCCCGACGAACAGCTCAGCCTCGCCATCGGCCGGCGCGGCCAGAACGTGAGGCTCGCCTCGCAGCTGACCGGCTGGGACATCATCATCATGACCGAGGAAGAAGAATCCGAGCGGCGGCAGGAAGAATTCCGTGCCCGCTCGCAGGCTTTCATCGATGCGCTGGAGGTCGACGACGTGCTGGCGCACCTGCTTGTGGCTGAAGGGTTCTCGTCGGTCGAAGACGTGGCGTTTGTGCCGATCGAGGACCTGATCGATATCGAAGGGTTCGACGAGGAACTCGCTGAAGAGCTCCGCCGCCGGGCGCATGCCTATCTCGAAGAGAAGGAAGTCGAATATGCCGAACGTCGCCGCGCGCTCGGCGTGACCGACGATCTGGCCGATCTCCCCGGCCTTACCGGTGCGATGCTGGTGGCGCTGGGCGAGGCGGGGATCAAGACTCGTGACGATCTGGCCGATCTCGCCGGCGACGAGCTGATCGACTCCGGAGACGGCGTGCTTCGCGATTTCGGCCTTTCCGAGGACGAGGCCAACGAAATCATCATGGCGGCCCGCGCGCACTGGTTCGCGGACGATCCGGTCGCGCCGGTATCCGAATCCGCCGCCGGCGAGCCGGATAGCGAAGACGCGCCGGCGGCAGGCTGATGGAGCGCCCGTGGCTGTACAGCACGACATCGAATCGCACCGAAAGCCGGTTGGGGCCGCGTCCGAAGCGCCGCCCATGCGGACCTGTCTGGTCAGTCGCGAAACGCAGCCGACCGAACGCCTGATCCGTTTTGTGGTCTCGCCGCAGCGGGCCGTCGTGCCGGATATCGACGAGTGCCTTCCGGGCCGCGGATTGTGGTTGACCGCCGCGCGCGATATAGTTGAAACGGCATGCCGGAAGCGGGCGTTTGCGCGATCAGCGCGCGGTCCGGTGACGGTCGATGACGGGTTGGCCGACAGGGTCGAACAGCTTCTCGAACAGCGCTGCCTGAATCTGCTGGGCATCGCAAGACGCGCCGGGCAGGCCGTCGCGGGGTTCGAGAAGGTGCGCGAAATGATCAAGGGCGCGAGGGCCGGGCTCGTGTTGACGGCCATCGGCGCCGGCGACGATGGCCGGCGCAAGATCGAAGGACCGGCGCGCGGCGCGGATCATGTCGCGGTCGTGTCCGGACTTTTCGCCAGCGATGCGCTCGGCGGCGTTTTCGGGCGGGATGCGGCGGTGCATGTCGCCGTCGAGCGGGGCGCGCTGGCTGCGCGTTTGTTGAGGGAATGTAATCGGCTGGCCGGGCTTCGTCCGGCCGAGGTCGAGTAAGGGTTTGAGGATATGAGCGACGAGACCGACAAGGGTAACGACGACAGCGCGGACGAAAAGCGGGTCCTCAAGGCACGTCCCGGCCGTCTTGAACTCAAGAAAACGGTGGACGCCGGTCAGGTGCGCCAGAGCTTCAGCCATGGACGCACCAAGGCCGTTTCGGTCGAGGTGAGGCGGAAACGCACCTTCACGAAGGGGTCCGGCGGGTCGATGACCGAGGTCCGTCCTTCTGCGGCGAGAGAGGCTCCCGCTCCCGAAAAACCCCAGGCGGAAGTCCGGGAAGCTGCGGCGCCCGAGGCCGAGAGCTCCCGCAAGCCGGCGGTGCTGCGGACGCTGACCGAGGAAGAAGCGGCGGCCCGCGCCCGCGCGCTCAAATCGGCCCAGACACAGGAGGGGGGCGCTTCCACAGTTCTCGAACGCGCCCAGGCTGGCGCCGACGCCCGGCGTGCCGCCCAGCGCGAGGAAACCGCCCGCCGCGAGGCCGAGGAGGCCAGGCGCCGGGAAGAGGAAGATCGCCGGCGCGAAGATGAGGAACAGCGCAAGCGAGAGGAAGAAGAGGCCGCCAGACGCGCCGCGGAACAGGCCCAGCGTCTGCAGGAACGCATGTCTGCTCAGGAGGCGGGGGAACAGGGTCCGGACGGTGCGCCTGCGGTGCGACGCCCGGCGGACGGCGGAGAAGACGAGGATCGCCCCCGACGCGAACGCGCTGCGCCCCGGCGGGCGCCTCGCGGCGAGCCGCGGCGCCGGTCCGGCAAGCTGACCCTCGCCCAGGCGCTAGAGGACGGCGAGCGCACACGCAGTCTCGCATCGGTGCGCCGCGCGCGAGAACGCGAGAGGCGGGCGCTTCGCGCCGAATCGCAGGAAGCGATCAAGATCGTGCGCGACGTTGTCGTGCCCGAGACCATCATGGTGCAGGAGCTGGCCAACCGAATGGCCGAGCGCGGCGTCGATGTCATTCGGACGCTGATGAAGAACGGCATCATGGCGACGCTTCAGGAAACCATCGACGCCGATACGGCAGAGCTGATCGTCAATGAATTTGGCCATAACGTCCGGCGCGTCAGCGAAGCCGATGTCGAGATCGGCTTCAAGGGGGACGACGACGAAGAAAGCGCGCTTCTGCCGCGGCCGCCGGTCGTCACCGTGATGGGTCATGTCGATCATGGCAAGACGTCGCTGCTCGACGCGCTGCGGTCGACCGATGTTGCGGGCGGCGAAGCCGGGGGCATCACCCAGCATATCGGGGCATACCAGGTGGAGCTCGCGTCCGGCGACCGCATCTCCTTTATCGATACGCCCGGCCATGCCGCCTTTACGGCGATGCGGGCGCGGGGCGCCAACGTCACCGATATCGTGATCCTGGTCGTCGCAGCCGACGACGGCATCATGCCGCAGACGGTGGAAGCCATCGATCACGCGCGCGCGGCGAATGTGCCGATCATCGTCGCCATCAACAAGATCGACCGTCCCAATGCGGACATAACGCGGGTCCGCAACGAGCTGCTTCAGCACGAGCTGGTGGTCGAGGAACTCGGCGGCGACATCCTGGCGGTCGAAGTGTCGGCTACCCAGCGGACCAATCTCGAAAAGCTGGAGGAGGCGATCCTGCTGCAGGCCGAGGTCATGGAACTCAAGGCCAATCCCAACCGCAGCGCCGAAGGCGTCGTTATCGAGGCCAACCTGGAGACCGGACGGGGCGCCGTTGCCACGGTACTGGTCCAGCGCGGCACGCTCAAGGTCGGCGACATTGTCGTCGCCGGCGCCGAATGGGGCCGCGTGCGGGCGCTGACCAACGATCGCGGGGAAAGCGCCGACAGCGCCGGTCCCGCCGAACCGATTGCGATCATGGGTCTTTCCGGCGCGCCCCTTGCGGGCGACGAATTCGCCGTGGTCGAGACCGAGGCGAGGGCGCGCGAGATCACGGAATTCCGCGAGCGGCAGATACGCGCCAAGCGCACGGCGGTTGCCCCGCGCGGCTCTCTCGAGCAGCTCTTTTCCCAGATCGAGGCTGGGGAAACGCAGACGCTGCCTGTCGTGCTCAAGGCGGATACGCACGGGTCGGTCGAAGCGATCGCCGCCAGCCTGGAGAAGATCGGCACCGACGAGGTCAAGGTCCAGGTCATCCATAGCGGGGTTGGCGGCATCAACGAATCCGACGTCTCGCTCGCCCAGGCGTCCAACGCTCTGGTTTTCGGCTTCAACGTCCGCGCCAATGCGCAGGCGCGCGACGCCGCAAAGCGGGACGGGATCGACATCCGCTACTATTCGATCATCTACAACCTGACCGATGACGTCACCGAAATGCTCAGCGGCATGCTGGCGCCGGAAGAACGGGAAACGTTCCTCGGCAACGCGGAAATTCTCGAGGTCTTCTCGATCTCCAAGGTCGGACGCATCGCAGGCTGCAAGGTGGTCGAAGGTCTGGTCCGCCGCGGCGCGTCGGTCCGGCTGTTGCGCGACGATGTGGTGATCCACGAAGGCAAGCTCGCCACCCTCAAACGTTTCCAGGACGAGGTTCGCGAAGTCCGCGACGGCATGGAATGCGGCATGGCCTTCGAGAACTACCAGGACCTCAAGCAGGGCGATGTCATCGAGTGCTTCGAGGTCGAGGAAATCGCCCGATCGCTGTAGCGGCGGGGCCTGCCGCCGGCCGGCGAAAGAACCGGAACTCGATCGATGACCAGAAAACGGGGACAGGCGTCCCGCGACGGATATGGACGCACGCAGCGGCAATTGCGGGTTGGCGAGGAGTTGCGCCACGGGCTCGTCGCCGTCCTGGCGCGCGGCGATATCCGCGACCCCGAACTCGAGGGCGTTTCGGTGACGGTTACCGAAGTCCGGGTCAGTCCCGACCTGAAGAACGCAACCGCTTTCGTGATGCCGCTGGGCGGCGACAACGTCGAGGCGGTGGCGAAAGCGCTCAACCGCGCGGCGCCGTTTATCCGCCGCATGCTCGCGGAGCGGATAACCATGCGCTATCTGCCTCAGGTCACCTTTATCGTCGACCGGGCGTTCGAACACGGTCACGCAATCGATCGCCTTCTGCATTCCGACAGGGTCGCAGCCGATCTGGCGCGCGATGACGACGACGACGCTTCCGGCAGCGGGGATGCCGTCTGAATGGCGCGCAGGCGTCGCGGCAATCCGGTTCACGGCTGGGTGGCGCTCGACAAGCCGCTGGGGCTATCGTCGGCGCAGGCCACGTCCAGGGTTCGGCGCATTCTCGATGCCGCCAAGGCAGGCCATGGCGGAACCCTCGATCCGCTCGCGACCGGCGTGCTGCCGATAGCGCTGGGAGAAGCGACAAAAACGGTTGCCTGGGTGATGGACGGGGCGAAAGCCTATCGGTTCGCCGTTCGCTGGGGCGAGGCGCGCGATACCGACGATTCCGAGGGCGAAATCATCGAGACCAGCGATGTCCGCCCGGATCGCAAAGCGATCGAGGCGGTGCTTTCCCGGTTTACCGGCGAGATCGAACAGGTCCCGCCCTCTTTTTCGGCCGTGAAGATCAACGGAAAGCGCGCCTATGCGATAGCGCGCGCCGGCGAAGCCGTTTGCGTGGCGCCAAGGGCGGTTCGGATCGACGCCCTGTCTCTTGTCGAACGGCCCGACGACGATCGCGCGGTCTTCGCTGTCGAATGCGGCAAGGGGACCTATATCCGGTCTCTGGCGCGCGACATCGCCCGGGCACTCGGCACGTGCGGCCACGTGTCGGAGCTGCGGCGCACGCGCTCCGGACCGTTTTCGGAAGAGCGTGCGATTTCGCTGGAAGTTCTGGAATCGCTGGTGCATAGTGGGCCGCCTTCCGACTACCTGCTTGCGGTCGAGACCGCGCTGGACGACATCCCGGCGCTGGCCCTGAACGCAGCCCAGGCGGACCATCTCAGACATGGCCGGCCGGTACGGGCGCAGGGGGAGGAGGGGCGCGTCTTCGTCGACACCGGAAATCTGGCGGACGGGGAGGTGCTGTGCGCCATGGCCGATGGTCGGCCTGTCGCGCTCGCCCGGCTCATCGACGGCGAAATCCGTCCGTTCCGGGTTCTCAACATCTAAAGACAAGGAGCATGCGATGTCGATTACGCAGGAGCGCAAGGCCGAGCTCATCAAGGAGTATGGCCGCGCGGAGGGCGACACGGGTTCGCCCGAGGTCCAGATTTCGATCCTGACAGAACGGATCGTCAACCTGACCGAACATCTCAAAACCCACCACAAGGATTTCCACTCCCGCCGGGGCCTGCTGATCATGGTCGGCCAGCGTCGCGGTCTGCTGGATTATCTCAAGCGCAAGGATCAGGTGCGGTACGAAGCGCTGATCAAGTCGCTGGGCCTGCGGCGCTAGGCGCGCCGCCGGTCTTTCTGACCGCGGCAGGGGCCGCCGGTCGGGTATTTTCCGTCCGCTTATGTCGGCGGGCGGAATCGTGAAGCGGGGCAACGGTGCCGCCGCTTCCAGGGCCGTTGGTGCAAAGGCGCCTCCGGCCATGAAGGAAGGTATGGAAGACATGTTTACAGAAAATCGTACGGAATTGATGTGGGGCGGGCGCAAGCTCGTTCTCGAAACAGGAAAGATCGCCCGGCAGGCGGATGGCGCGGTTCTCGCGACCTATGGTGGCACGGTGGTGCTGTGCACGGCCGTCGCCCAGAAATCGCCGAAGCCCGGAATCGATTTCTTTCCGCTCACCGTCAATTATCAGGAAAAGGCTTTTGCCGCCGGCAAGATTCCCGGCGGGTTTTTCAAGCGCGAAGGGCGTCCGTCCGAAAAGGAAACGCTGGTTTCGCGGCTGATCGACCGGCCGATCCGTCCGCTGTTCGCCAAGGGTTTCCGCAATGAGACCCAGGTGATCTGCACGGTGCTCAGCCACGATCTGGAAAACGATCCGGACGTCGTCGCGATGGTCGGCGCGTCCGCTGCGCTGACCATTTCCGGCATTCCGTTCATGGGGCCGATCGGCGGCGCCCGCGTCGGTTTTGTCGATGGCGAATTCGTTCTCAACACCACGCCCGAGCAGATGGAAAACTCGCAGCTCGACATGGTGGTTGCCGGAACGTCGGATGCGGTGCTCATGGTGGAGTCGGAAGCGAGCGAGCTTTCGGAGGAAACCATGCTGGGCGCGGTGATGTTCGCGCATCGCGAATTCCAGCCGGTGATCAATGCGATCATCGATCTCGCCGAGAAATGCGCCAAGGAACCCTGGGACCTGCCCGGAACGCCTCCCGAAAAGGCGGCGCTTGCCGAAAAGCTTCGCGGCGTTGCCGAAGGCCCGCTGCGCGAGGCCTATACGGAGACCGTCAAGCAGGCACGGGTAGAGAAGGTGTCCGCGGCGAAGGCCACGGCGCTTGAAGCGCTGGATCTCGATGACGATGCCAAGGAAATGGCCGCTGGCATCCTCAAGGATATCGAGAAGGACGTCGTCCGCGGCAATATCCTGAAGACCGGCCAGCGCATCGACGGGCGCGACACCAAGACGGTGCGTCCCATCGTGGCGGAGGTCGGTACGCTGCCGCGCAGCCATGGCAGTGCGCTGTTTACCCGTGGCGAAACCCAGACCCTGGCCGTCGCCACCCTCGGCACCGGTCAGGACGAACAGATCGTCGACGCGCTCGAGGGCGAATACCGCGAGCACTTCATGCTGCATTACAACTTCCCGCCCTACTCGGTCGGCGAGGCGAGCTTCCTCCGTTCGCCGGGCCGTCGCGAGATCGGGCACGGCAAGCTGGCATGGCGCGCGATCCGGGCCGTGCTGCCGACCAAGGAAGCGTTCCCCTACACCATCCGCGTTGTGTCGGAAGTCACCGAATCCAACGGTTCGTCGTCGATGGCGACGGTGTGCGGCACGTCGCTGTCGCTGATGGATGCGGGCGTTCCGATCACCCGTCCGGTGGCCGGCATCGCCATGGGCCTCATCAAGGAAGAGGAAGGCTTCGCCGTGCTGTCCGACATTCTCGGCGACGAGGATCATCTCGGCGACATGGACTTCAAGGTCGCCGGTACGGAATCGGGCGTCACCTCGCTTCAGATGGACATCAAGATCACGGGCATTACCGAGGAGATCATGGAGATCGCCCTCAACCAGGCCCGCGACGGACGGTTGCACATCCTGGGCGAAATGGGGAAGGCGATCTCGTCGGCGCGCGATTCGGTCAACGACAACGCGCCGCGCATCACCACGCTGAGCATTCCGAAGGACAAGATCCGCGAAGTCATCGGTACCGGCGGCAAGGTCATTCGTGAGATCTGCGAAACGACCGGCGCCAAGATCGATATCGACGACGACGGCACCGTCAAGGTCGCGGCGGTCGACGCCGATGCCGGGACAGCCGCCGTTGAGTGGATCCGGTCGATCGTGGCCGAGCCCGAGGTCGGCGTGATCTATAACGGCAAGGTCGTGAAGGTGGTCGATTTCGGCGCTTTCGTGAACTTCCTCGGCGCGCGCGACGGGCTGGTGCATATCAGCGAGCTCGCCCCCCGCCGGGTCGGCAAGGTGACCGACGTCGTCAACGAAGGCGACGAAGTCAAGGTCAAGGTGCTCGGCATCGACGATCGCGGCAAGGTCAAGCTGTCGATGAAGGTCGTCGATCAGGAGACCGGCGAGGAGATCAGCGGCAAGCCGAAAGACGAAGCCGACGGCGCGGAAGGCGCCGCGGCCGAATAAAAACCGCAATCGCGGTTAGAGCCAGGAGGGCGGGATCGTGCAGACCAGCGGTCCTGCCCTTTTGCTTCCGCCGGTCATCGGTCATCGCGGCGCGGCCGCGGTTGCGCCGGAAAACACGCTGGCCGGAATCCGTATCGCCGCCAAGGGCGGTGCGCGCTGGGTCGAGGTCGACGTCAGGCTCAGCGCCGACGGCGTACCGGTTCTCTCGCACGACGAAACGCTGCAGCGGATGGCGGGGTACAACCGGGCTGTATCGGCGCTGACGGCCGATGAGCTCGGCCGGATCGCCGTGCCCGGCCCGTTCCGAGGCGCCTGGCCCGGCGAAACGGTGCCGACGCTGGCGGCGGCGCTCGCGCTCGGTCGGGAATTCCGCGTCGGCGTCAATGTCGAGATCAAGGCCGGGCGTGCCGGCAATCGCGCGCTGGTGGAGAAGACGCTCGAAACGATCGCACAGGCACGGTCCGGCGGCGGGCCGACCGTGATGGTGTCCTCGTTCCGTCACGCCGTGCTCGTCGAAGCGCGGCGGCTCGCGCCGGAACTGCCCGTCGGGATGCTGATGGGCGCGCCGCGCCCCGGCTGGCGGGATCGCGCCCGCGCGCTCGGCGCGGCGGCGCTGGTCTGTTCCGCTCGCAGCACAGCGCCCCGGGACATCAAGGCCCTGACCGCAACCGGCCTGCCGGTTGCCTGCTATACCGTCAACGATCCCGTTCAGGCGAATGACCTCTTTACGCAGGGCGTGGCAAGCGTATTTTCGGACGATCCGGCGCGCCTGATAGCGTCGCTCAAATAAAGGACCAAAAAAATTTATCGAAACACTGGTCGATTCAGAATCGGTGCATATACAGAGAATATAACGGCACGACGGTTCGGCCGGCGCTCTCAAGAGGCGTCGGGCGGCCCCCTTGTCGTGCGTATGGACAAAGCGCGAACGAAAAACGCGATGGTGGCGACCCTATGACCCAAGCGGCGGAAAATTCGCTTCCCTTCGGGGAACGCAATGGTTTTTCTTACGACGACCTTATCGAATGCGGCCATGGCCGGCTGTTCGGCGAAGGCAACGCGCAGCTCCCGTTGCCGCCGATGCTGATGTTCGACCGCATTACCCGGATCGATGCCGATGGCGGCGCGCACGGCAAGGGCCAGGTCGTCGCGGAACTCGATATCAAACCCGACCTCTGGTTTTTCCCTTGCCATTTCGAGGGCGACCCGGTCATGCCCGGCTGTCTGGGGCTGGATGCACTGTGGCAGCTCACCGGCTTTTTTCTCGGCTGGACGGGCGCGCCAGGGCGCGGCCGCGCGCTTGGCGTCGGGGGCGTGAAATTCAACGGCCAGGTCACGCCCGAGGCGTCGCTCCTGACGTATCGCGTTGACATAAAGCGCGTCCTGCGCCGCGGATTCGCCATCGCCATCGCCGACGGCGCGCTGGACGTGGACGGAACCGCAGTGTACGACGCTCAGGATATGAGGGTCGGGGTGTTTACCTCTACCGACGATATGTGAGGTCATAATGAGACGAGTCGTGGTTACCGGGCTGGGGATCGTCAGCAGCATCGGCAACGACAAGAACGAGGTCACCGAATCCCTGCGCGAGGGCCGGTCCGGCATCGTTTTCTGCGAGGAATATGCTGAACGGGGTTTCCGCAGTCACGTTCACGGCGAGCCGAAAATCGAACTCGACGAGGCGGTGGACCGCAAGCAGCGCCGTTTCATGGGCGACGGCGCGGCCTACAACTACCTGGCCATGCTGCAGGCGATCGCAGATTCCGGGCTGGAAGAAAACGAGGTTTCGAACGAACGCACCGGCCTGATCATGGGTTCGGGCGGTCCGTCTACGAAGAACCTGCTGCTGGCGCTCGATACGTCTCGCGACCGCGGCGCGCGCAAGGTGGGCCCGTTCATGGTGCCGCGCACCATGTCGTCCACCAACTCGGCGACCATTGCGACGTCTTCGCGCATCAAGGGCGTGAACTATTCGATCAGCTCAGCCTGCGCCACCAGCGCGCACTGCATCGGCAATTCCGCCGAACTGATCCAGCTCGGCAAGCAGGACGTCATGTTCGCCGGCGGCGGCGAAGAGCTCGACTGGACGATGACCGTCCTGTTCGATGCGATGCCGGCGCTCTCGTCCGGCTATAACGACACGCCGCAAAAAGCGTCCCGGCCGTTCGACGCCAACCGCGACGGATTCGTGATTGCCGGCGGCGGCGGCGTCGTCGTGCTGGAAGAGCTCGACCATGCGCGCGCGCGCGGCGCGAAGATCTATGCGGAGCTCGTCGGGTACGGCGCGACATCGGACGGGTACGACATGGTGCAGCCGTCGGGCGAGGGCGCGGTGCGCTGCATGAAAATGGCCCTCAACGGCGTCGATGGCGGCATCGATTACATCAATACCCATGGAACCTCGACGCCGGTCGGCGACGTCAAGGAACTCGCCGCGCTGAAAGAAGTGTTTGGCGACGGCTCGGTTCCCGCTTTCACCTCCACCAAGTCGCTGACCGGTCATTCTCTGGGCGCAGCCGGCGTTCATGAAGCGATCTACACGCTGCTGATGATGGAGAACGGCTTTATTTCCGCATCGGCGAACATCGAGGAGCTGACGCCGGAGGCCGCGGGCATGCCGGTCGTCACCGAACGGCGCGACAACGTGCGAATCCGGACTGCGCTGTCGAACAGCTTCGGATTCGGCGGCACCAACGCCAGCCTCGTCTTCAGGGCGCTCGACGCGGACTGACCGGCATGTCTGACAGTTCGCTCATGACAGGCCGACGCGGTCTGGTCCTCGGTGTCGCCAACGATCATTCGATCGCCTGGGGGATCGCCAGCGCGCTGTCTGCGCACGGCGCCGAGCTTGCCTTCACCTATCAGGGAGAGGGCTTCGCACGGCGCGTCAGGCCGCTCGCCGAACAGGTCGGCTCGTCCATCGTCATGGAGTGCGATGTCGCCGACGATGCCAGCATCGATACCGTGTTCGACGAAATCTCGAAACGGTGGGGCCGGATGGATTTTCTCGTCCATTCCGTCGCCTATTCCGACAAGGACGAGCTTTCCGGTCGCTATGTCGATACCTCGCGCGACAATTTCGCGCGGTCGCTCGATATCTCCTGCTATTCCTTCACCGCGCTGGCACGCCGCGCCGCGGCCCTGATGCCGGATGGCGGCTCGATGGTGACGCTGACCTATTCCGGGGCGGAGCGCGTGATGCCGAACTACAACGTCATGGGGGTCGCCAAGGCCGCGCTCGAAGCGTCCGTCCGCTACCTGGCGGTCGACCTCGGCGCGTCCGGCGTGCGGGTCAACGCGATCTCGGCCGGGCCCATGCGCACCCTTGCCGGCAGCGCCGTCGGCGGCGCGCGAGAGGTGTATCGCTGGAACGCGGAATATTCGCCGTTGCGGCGCAACACAATGCTCGACGATGTCGGCGGGGCGGGTCTCTATCTGCTGAGCGACCTGTCGGCAGGGGTCACCGGCGAGGTGATGCACGTGGATTCGGGCTATAACGTCGTCGGCGTGCCGGATCTGCTTCGGCACAGGGAAAAACCGGACGGGCAAAGCTGAAAAAGAGCCGGCCGAGGCGAAATTTTTCGCGTTTTCCAGTTTTGAGCCATTCCAATCTTTCGCTTTCCTCCTATATTAACGGAATGACGGAACGACCTTTTTCACGCGTCATTTCGATGCTGCAGGACGCCGGACTCCGGCCGACACGGCAACGTCTGGCGCTCGCCCGGCTTCTGTTCGAGCAGGAGCCGCGCCACATCACGGCGGAGGCCCTTCACGAAGAGGCCCGAAACGCCAATGTCCGCGTCTCCCTGGCGACCGTGTACAACACGCTGCACCAGTTCACCGGCGCCGGCCTTCTTCGCGAAGTGATCGTCGGACCGGGCTGCGCCTATTTCGATACCAACATCTCGGCGCACCACCATTTCTTTTACGAAGATACCGGCGCCATTCATGACATTCCCGAGGATGCCGTGACCATAGCCCGGCTGCCGGCCCTTCCCGAAGGCACCGAACTGAGCCGCGTCGACGTCGTCGTGCGCGTTTCGGGTGGTTCCGACCGGGCCGTAAAATAGATTAGAATTATTAAAAAAACTTTTTGAGTGATTTGTTTTTCATGATATATCACTAACAAACTTAAAGACGCATCAACCAGTATGGGAAGAGGAGAGAACAATGCCCGCACTTAAAGGAACCAAGACAGAAGACAATCTCAAGGCCGCGTTCGCCGGCGAATCGCAGGCCAACCGCCGCTACCTCTATTTCGCGCAGAAGGCCGACGTGGAAGGCTACAACGATGTCGCCGCCGTGTTCCGCTCGACCGCAGAGGGCGAAACCGGCCATGCGCACGGCCACCTCGAATATCTTGAGGAAACCGGCGATCCGGCAACCGGAGAGCCGATCGGCACCACCGCCAACAATCTGAAGGCGGCGGTTGCGGGCGAAACCCACGAATACACCGACATGTATCCCGGCATGGCGCGCGAAGCGCGCGACGAAGGTTTCGACGAAATCGCAACCTGGTTCGAAACCCTTGCCAAGGCCGAAAAATCGCATGCCGGCCGTTTCCAGCGTGCGCTCGACGAGCTCGACTGAGCCGATACCGATCGTCCCGCCGGGCATGGGCCCGGCGGGACCCTTCTTTCAATTCGAACTGATTGCGGGGTCGGCGCTGCCGGCAACCAGACGGTCAGACATGTCTTGAGGACAAGCGCATGAGCGAAGGAAGTCTCGAAGCCCCCACCCGTCACCCGATCCCCTGGCAGGAGGCCGATTTCTACGACGAGGCGAAGCTCGACGAAGAGCTGCGGCGCGTGTTCGACATCTGCCACGGATGCCGGCGCTGCTTCAACCTGTGCGATTCCTTCCCCCGCCTGTTCGATCTGATCGACGAATCGAAGACCGGCGAGCTCGATTCGGTCGACAGCGCCGGTTTCAAACCGGTCGTCGATGCCTGCACGCTGTGCGACATGTGCTTCATGACCAAGTGCCCCTATGTGCCGCCGCATGAATTCAACCTCGATTTTCCGCACCTGATGCTGCGCTATCGCGCGGTCGAACATCGCAAGGGCAAGACTTCCTTTGTCCAAAAACAGGTCACCGAAACCGACCGGAACGGCAAAATGGCGGCGCCGGTCGCCGGGCTTGCAAACTGGGCGACGAAAACCGGCAATGCGCTGACGCGTCCCTTCATGCAGTGCTGTACCGGGATCGATAAAGGCGCCGCGCTGCCCCAGTTCCACGGCAAGACGTTCGAAGCGCGCGCCAGGGCGACGCCGCCGGCGCGAGACGAGTCCGCCCCGGCCGCCGGCCGCAAGGCGGTGCTCTACGCCACCTGTTTCGCCAATTACAACAGCCCCTCGATCGGCGAGGCGGCGCAGGCCGTGCTGGCAAAAAACGGCGTCGAAACCGAAGTAGTCTATCCCGGCTGCTGCGGCATGCCCAAGCTGGAACATGGCGACATCGCCGCCGTCGCCGATGCCGCGCGAACGGTTGCCGCAGCGATGAAGCCGTGGATCGAAAAGGGTTACGACATCGTTGCCCTGGTGCCGTCCTGCGCGCTGATGCTCAAATTCGAATGGCCCCTGATCCTGCCCGACGACGAGGACGTAAGGCGGCTGTCGGAGGCAACCAGGGACATCACCGAATACGTCGTCGATATCGCCCGCAACGAGGGGCTGGCGGACGGGCTCACCCCGATAGCGGGCGGCGTCACCGTCCACATCGCCTGCCATGCGCGCGCCCAGAATATCGGCATGAAGGGCGCCGACATGTTGCGCCTGCTGCCCGATACGAAGGTCGGGGTGATCGAACGCTGCTCGGGCCATGGCGGCTCCTGGGGCATGTTCAGGGAGAATTTCGAAACGGCGATGAAAGTCGGAAAACCGGTCGCGCGCCAGGCAGTCGAGGCCGGGAACGGCGCGGTGGTCTCAGAATGTCCGCTGGCCGCGCTGCACATCCTGCAGGGCATGGACCGCATCGTCTCCGAAACCGGCGAAGGAACTGCGCCCGCGGTCGCGCCCCATCCGATCGAGATCATCGCCAAGTCCTACGGTCTGTGAAACGCGCAAGGAGCCCGGTTCAGATGAAAAAGGCAATCACCCGCGACGACCTGATGCCGCTCGACGAGTATGCGACGGTCCGCCGCGAACGCGCGCGCGGCCTGTCGGAACGCAAGAAGAACCGCCGCGTCGAGGTCGGACCGCACTGTACCTTCTATTTCGAGAATTACGAGACCATGCACTATCAGGTGCAGGAAATGCTCTATATCGAAAAGGGTGGCGAAGAGCAGATCCCCGACGAGCTTGCGGCCTACAATCCGCTGATCCCGCAGGGGCGGGAGCTGGTCGCGACCGTTATGATCGAGATCGGCGATCCCGTGCGCCGCGAGAGGGTTCTGGCCGGTCTCGGCGGATTCGAGGAGACGATCGCGATGACCGTCGCCGGCGAGAAAATTGCCGCCCGCGCCGAGCAGGATGTCGACCGCACCACCGCCGGCGGCAAGGCGTCATCCGTGCAGTTCGTGCATTTTCCCTTCACCGACGCGCAGGTCGAGGCCTTCCGGACAGAAGGCGCGGATGTCACCGTTTCCATCGGGCACGAAAATTACCGCCACGCTGCCGGATTGAGCGAGCCGGTGAGGGCTGCGCTGGCCGAAGATTTCGATTGACGATCTTCCGTCGGCGCGGCGCCTCGTCAGTCGACCTTCTCGCCCGGATAGACGCCCCAGATCCGGCTGGCGCGCATCCAGCCTTCGAACCCTGAAAAATCGATCTCGCACCAACCGTCCCGGCATTGCCGGACACGCCCGATCACCTTGCGCTCGATGCGGGCGACGATGCGGGCATCGCTTTCGGCGGCCCGGCGAAGCGGCTGCCGTCCTTCGCGCACGATCGCCCAGCGCTGCCCGGAAATCATCGACTGGTGCACCCAGCCGACCGTTCCCAGCCAGTCGCGTACCTTCCGCCAGGTCTCGAACTCGGCGATGATCTCGACCGGCATGTGACGATAGATCAGCACCCATTCGACCGGATAACGCGATCCCGGCCCGGTCCGCATGTTGACCCTGTCGGAACGCAGCGACACGAAACGCGGCAGCGGCAGTCCGGTCACCGTGCCCTTGCCCGGTGCCGGTCGAGCGGCGGCGCCAAGCGGTACCGTCACGCTCTTGGACTGAGCATGCGCGCCGCCGCTGAGCAACGCCGTACACAGAATGAGGTAAAAAACCGTCTTTCGAATCATGGCGCTATCGGGACAGTATAGCAGCGCAGTCGGACCGCTCCAGCCCGTACCGCCCGGATTCGGCCAAAAGCAGGAAAGATATTCATGAGAAAACCCGTCGTCACGGTAACACGCCGTCTGCCGGACCCGGTGGAGGCTCGGATGCGGAGCCTGTTCGATGTCCGGCTCAACGCCGCCGACGCTGTCCTTTCCCCGCGCGAAATCGCCGGCGCCTGCGACGGCGCCGACGTGCTGTCGCCGACCGTAACCGACCGAATCGACGCGAATCTGATCGCAGAATTGCCCGACAGGGTGCGCCTGATAGCCAATTTCGGCGTCGGGGTAAACCACATCGATCTTCAGGCGGCGGCGGCGCGAAACATCGCGGTGACCAACACGCCCGACGTGCTGACCGACGATACCGCCGACCTCGCGATGGCGCTGCTGCTCGCCGTGCCGCGCCGGCTGGCCGAAGGGGACCGCCTCGCGCGTACCGGCGGCTGGACCGGCTGGACGCCGACCTTCATGGTCGGGCGCCGCGTCACGGGGAAAAGGCTCGGCATCGTCGGGATGGGCAGGATCGGGCAGGCGGTGGCAAGACGCGCCCGCGGGTTCGGGATGGACATCCACTACCACAACCGCACACGCATTCCCGCGGACGCGGAAGCCTCCCTCGCCGCTACATGGCATGGTTCGCTCGACGATATGCTTCCGGGGATGGATTTCGTCTCGATCAACTGTCCGCAGACCCCGGAAACCTTCCGCCTGTTCGACGCCGCCCGGCTCGACCGGCTCGCAGCCCACTGCATTCTGATCAACACGGCGCGCGGCGGCATCGTCGACGAGGCGGCGCTCGCTCAAATGCTGTCCGACGGGCGGCTTGCCGGGGCCGGGCTCGACGTTTACGAGGACGAGCCCGCCATCCACCCGGTCCTGCCGACGCTCGAAAATGTCGTGCTCGCCCCGCATCTCGGTTCGGCGACGGAGGAAGGCCGCATCGCCATGGGCGCAAAGGTGATCGACAATATCCTGGCGTTTGCTGCCGGCAAGACGCTGCCCGACCGCGTGTGAACGGCCGGCCGGCGGGATCAGACGAAGACGATCCGCCCGCCCTCGCGCTCGGCTTCCGAAAGAAAGCCGACAAGGCCGCCGGAGGTAATTTTCAGATCGTCCCGCAGATCGTCGTGCGCGATTCCTTCCGACGTCATCGCCATCTCGCAGACCTCAAAAGCCGCGCCGAGCTCGGCGCAGGCCGAGATCAGCTCCTCCAGCGTGGCGACGCCCGACCTTTCATGCGCGGCATCCCGGTCGGCGGCTTTCTGTCCGTTTTCGGCCGGCTTGAGATTCGTCCATCCCGGTGTTCCGTCGTCGGCCGGCGCGGCCAGCGCCCGGATCGCGCCCATGGTGAACAGCAGGGTCACCGGCCGCGCGATCGCCACGGCGGCGGCGGCCATTGCCATGGCGTAATGCACCCTGTCGTAATCGCCCGAAAAGACGATCAGCGACAGGCGCGAACGGTCTTCATCTGCCATGACCTGTCTCGCCGGCCGATCAGGCGGGTTCGGGGGCAAGCCCCCTGTGGGCCGCCAGGTCCCCGATCGCCGGGGCGTCGCCGCAGAGCGGGCACTCCCTGTCGCGCCGGATGCGGATGGTGCGGAAATCGGCGCCGAGCGCATCGTAAAGCATCAGCCGCCCCGCCAGCGATTCGCCGACGCCCATCGCTTCCTTGAGGATCTCTACCGCCTGCAACGACCCCACGACGCCGGCCAGGGCGCCGAACACGCCGCCTTCGGAACAGCTCGGCACCAGCCCGGCGGGCGGCGCTTCGCGGTAGAGGCAGCGATAGCAGGGATAATCCGGCCCGAGATGCGACTTGAAGGTGGAAATCTGTCCCTCGAACCTCAGGATCGCGGCGGACACCAGTGTCCTGCCGCCAAGGTGACAGGCGTCCGCGACCAGAAACCGGGTTGCGAAATTGTCCGACCCGTCGGCGACGATATCGTACCCGTCGATGGTCTCGAGGATATTGTCGGCGTCGAGCCGCATGCGATGCGTCCGGAAATCGATTTCCGGATTGACCGAACGCACGGTTTCGGCGGCGCTGTCGACCTTTGGGGTCCCGATATCGCCGGTGCCGTGGATCACCTGGCGCTGCAGGTTTGAGAGATCGACCGTGTCGTCGTCCACCACGCCGAGCGTGCCGACACCGGCGGCGGCCAGGTAAAGCAGCAGGGGCGCGCCCAGCCCGCCCGCGCCGACCACCAGCACTTTCGCGTTCAGCAGTTTTTCCTGCCCTACGCCGCCGACCTCCGGCAGGACGATATGCCGCGCATAGCGCTGCAGCTGGTCTTCGGTGAAATCCATCTTCGACCGGCTTTCCGCTCAGCTCGTCCCGGTGGAGCCGAACCCGCCCGCGCCGCGTTCGGTTTCGGGAAGCGTATCCGCTTCGACCATCTCCGCCTGCGTTACCGGGGCGATCACCATCTGGGCGACCCTCATGCCGCGGGTGACGGTAAAGGGCGCATCGCCGAGATTGATCAGGATCACCTTCACCTCGCCGCGGTAATCGGCATCCACCGTGCCGGGCGTGTTCAGGACCGTCACGCCGTCCCGCGCCGCGAGGCCCGAACGCGGCCTGATCTGCGCCTCGTAGCCCGCCGGCAGCGCGATGGCGAGCCCGGTCGGCACCAGGGCGCGGGCGCCCGGTTCGAGGATCATGTCCCGGTCGATGGCGGCCGGCAGATCCATGCCCGCGGCTGACGCCGTTTCGTAGGCCGGCAGCGGCAGGTCGGTATTGTGCGGCAACCGCCGGACGGAAACCGTGACCGTCATTCCACGCCGCCCGCGCCCAGCGCGTCCGCGATGCGGCCGGCCAGCCTTTCCGCGACCTGCGCCTTGGACATCAACGGCCAGTCCTCCGCGCCGTCGCCGGTGATCAGATGGACCGTGTTGTCGTCGCCGCCGAACGTGCCGGTGCCGGGAGACACGTCGTTGGCGACGATCCAGTCGCAGCCCTTCGAGTCGCGTTTCGGCGCGGCCCTGGCGAGAACGTCCCCGGTTTCCGCCGCGAATCCGACTACGAGGCGCGGCCGTTCGTTGCCAGCTTCAGACAGGGTGCGCAGGATGTCCGGGTTCTCGGTCAGCGTCAGCGACGGCGGCGCGCCGTTCTTCTTGATCTTCTGGTTTGCCTCTGCCTCCGGCCGCCAGTCGGAGACGGCGGCGGCGCACACCGCGACATCGGCCGGCAGGGCGGCGCGGCAGGCATCCAGCATCTGCCGGGCCGATTCCACATGGACGACCGAGACGCCGTCCGGGTCGCGCTCGGCGGTCGGTCCCGTCACCAGCGTGGTCGCCGCCCCGAACCGCGCCAGCGCGGCGGCGATGGCATGGCCCTGCTTGCCGGACGACCGGTTGGCGATGTAGCGCACCGGGTCGATGGCCTCGAAGGTCGGGCCGCTGGTGACGATGGCGCGCCGGCCGGCGAGCCTGCCCGAGTTCGCGAAATGGCTTTCGATGGCGTCCGCGATATCGCCCGGCTCGGCCATGCGGCCGGCGCCGTACTCACCGCACGCCATGTCGCCTTCGACCGGGCCGATCAGACGAACGCCCCGCGCGCGCAGGATGTCGAGGTTGGCGCGGGTCGCGGCGTGTTCCCACATGCGGACGTTCATCGACGGCGCCGCCATCACGTCCTTGTCGGTCGCGAGCAGCACCGTGGTCGCCAGATCGTCGGCGATGCCCTGCGCCATGCGGGCAAGGATATTGGCTGTCGCCGGCACGACCGCCAGCAGGTCGGCGTCGCGCGACAGCTGAATATGACCCATCTCGTGTTCGTCGGTCAGCGAGAAGATGTCGCCATATACGCGATCGCCCGACAGAGCGGACAGCGACAGGGGCGTTACGAACTGTTCCGCCGCCTTCGTCGTCACGCACCGCACGGCCGCGCCGCGTTCGCGCAATCGGCGGATCAGCTCGAGGCATTTGTAGGCCGCGATGCCGCCCGAGACGATCAGCAATATGCGTTTGCCCTGAAGCATCGAATTCGCGCAATCGGTTGATATTTCGGGAATAACCTAGTGACCGGCGAGGCCCGAAGCAAGAATTGTGGCGAGAAATCAGTCGGGCAGGCGGATCGACCCGTCCTCGGCGATCTCGAACCCCGGATTCCAGGCAATCTCCCACAGAAACCCGTCGGGATCGGCGAAATAGCCAGAATATCCGCCCCAGAACGCTTCTTCGGCGGGTTTGACGAGTGTCGCGCCGGCAGCCACCGCTTCCGCCATCAGCACGTCGACATCGGATTTTTCCCGCGCATTGTGCGCCAGAGCGAAACTCCGGAACCCGGTCCCGTCGGGCTCGACGCCGGCATCCGCGGCGAGGGCGTTTCGCGGATACAGCCCGAAGGCGATCGACCCGGTCTGGAAAAACGCGACGCCGGGGGCGTCGCGCACCGATCGCTTCCACCCCAGCGCCTCGTAGAATGCAATCGCGCGGTCAAGATCGGCGACTCCCAGCGTAACAAGGCTAAGCCTTTGCTCCATAGCGATTATCCCCCCATGACCGGCGCATCGCCCTTCAGCATGATGCGATGCATGTAGCGCCGTTCCGACGGCACGTTGATCGGCGTCGCCTGATGCAGCGCCGCGCGGTTGTCCCAGATCAGCATGTCGCCCGGGCGCCATCGATGGCTGTACCGGAACCGGGGATCGTCGCAATGGGCGTAAAGCGCATCGAGCAACGCATCGCCCTCGTCCTCGTCCAGCCCCTCGACCGCGTCGCAGCGCATCGGGTTGAGATAGAGCGCATCGCGGCCGGTTTCCGGATGGCGGCGCACCAGGGGCTGCCAGACGCCATCGCTGCCATCGCGCTCCGCTTCCGTGCGACTCAGCAGCTTGCGCGGCGCGCGCCGCGAAATATAGGCCTGAAAGGAACGCCGGCCGCAGATTTGCGCTTTCAATTCCTGCGGCAGGGCCTCGTAAGCCGCGACCATCGATATGAACTCGGTATTGCCGCCGCCGCTCGGCGGCAGGTCGATGGCGTAAAGCGTCGTCGCCTTGGGCGGCTCCGCCAGGTTCGAATGATCGGTATGCCAGCTTCCGCCCCGCATTAACGGCGTTTTTTCGCCGGTTCGAGGGTCGGTCGCCGTGTTGATCAGCTCCTCGATCGCATCGTATTCCGGAAGCCGGTATGTCGCGGTGACGGGCGGCATCGGCTCGCCCAGATTGCGCGCCGCCGCGAGGAATTCGTCGGGCGCCGGAAAGAACTGGTCGCGAAACACCAGCACGATGTTCTCGACGAAGGCGTGGTTGACGGCGGTCGCGGTCTCTGCGTCCAGCTTCCGGGTCAGATCGAGCCCGGTAATTTCCGCCCCGAACGGCGCCTCGAGCGGCCTGACTTCCATTTTTACAGCGCCGCGATAACAAGCCCGGCGATTACCGCCGCGCCCGCCCACAGCGGCCAGCGGGTCCGATTCCGGCGATTCCCGGTCAGCGCCTCGAGCGTCGCCGGATCAAGCCTTATGCCGTCGCGGGTGAACCTCTCCGCCGCCTCGCCCATGGCCGAAACAAGGTATGGCAACCGCTCGATGAGACGTCCCGCCTCGTCGATTGCCTCCGCCGCCCGCGCCTCGACCGTCATTTCGGACTGCATCCAGTCCTCGATCAGCGGCCGGGCAAGCTCCCACATGTTGGTGTCGGGACACAGCCTGCGGCCGACCCCTTCCGCCACCAGCATGGTTTTCTGCAGGAGCAGAAGCTGCGGCTGGGTTTCCATCTCGAACCGCTCCGTGATCCGGAACAGCTGCGCCAGCAGCCGGGCCAGCGAGATATCGCGCAGCGGCAGCCCCAGAATGGGCTCCGCGATCGAGCGTGCGGCCTGGGCGAACGCGTCGCGCGACTGGTGCGACGGAACGTAGCCGGCCCTGATATGAACGTCTGCAACCCGCCGGTAGTCGCCCGACAGGAATCCGGCCAGCATCTCGGCCAGGTAGTAGCGGGTCTGCCGGTCCAGCCGGCCCATGATGCCGAAATCGATCGCCTGGATCGCGCCGTCTTCGGCCACCAGCAGGTTGCCGGGATGCAGGTCTGCATGGAAAAACCCGTCCCGGAACACCTGAAGGAAGAAGGCGCGCGCCATGTTGGCGACCAGCGCTTCCGGTTCGACGCCCGTCGCGCGAATGCGGTCGGTTTCGTCGGCCGGGATGCCGGCGATCCGTTCGACCGTCAGGACCCGCCGTCCGGTACGCATCCAGTCCATCGCCGGTACGCGAAAACCCGGGTCTCCCTCGAAATTGCCGCGCAGCTCCTCGCCGGCTGCCGCTTCGAGTCGCAGATCCATTTCTTCGGCGACCGACCGCGCCAGCGTTTCGATGACATCGACGGGCCGCAGGCGCCGCATCCGCGGCGCGCGCCGTTCGGCGGTCTCGGCGAGCCAGCGCAGCAGATCCAGATCGCGCGCAAAGGCCTGCTCGATTCCGGGCCGCAGGATCTTGACCGCGACCTCGTCGCCCTCCGTTGTGACCGCGAAATGGACCTGGGCGATCGACGCGGCGGCAACCGGTTCGTCGTCGAAAGACGAGAAAAGCGTATCCAGTTTCTTTCCGAACTCGTCCTCAATCGCCTGCCGGGCTTCGCCGGCCGAAAAGGGCTGCAGATCGTCCTGCAGGGAGGAAAGGTCGTCGGCGATTTCTTCCCCGACCAGATCGGCGCGCACCGAAAGCGCCTGCCCCAGCTTGATGAAGCTTGGCCCCAGCGTCTGCAATGCCGACGCCAGCCGTTCTCCCGGTCGCATGTCGGCGAGCCCGTCCGGGCGGTGCGCTCCCAGGGCCAGGAAACGCTGCGCCACCCGGCGGCACCGCGCGCCCGGCCCGTCGATCGCCGAGAGGGCATCGTGGCGAGCGAGTGTCCGGGCGATGGACAGCAGCCGCCCGATATTTCTGAGGCCCCTTAACATTGCGTCAGATGCGCCAGGCGGTGTGCAGCGCTACGATCCCGCCCGAGAACATACGGTGGCGTATGGCGCCGAAACCGGCCGCCTTCAGCTCTTCGGAAAGCGTGTCCGGCGGCGGGAACCGGCGGATGCTCTCCGCCAGATAGCGGTAGGAGTCCGCGTCGCCCGCAACCTGCTCGCCCAGCCAGGGCAGCACCTTGTAGGAATAGGCGTCGTAGAGCGGCGCGAGCGCCGGCAGGACGGCGGGGGAAAATTCGAGGCACAGGAAATGGCCCCCGATCTCCAGTACGCGGCGCATCTCGGCCAGCGCCGCCGGCCGGTCCGATACGTTGCGCAGCCCGAAGGAAATCGTGCAGGCGGTTGCAGAGCCATCCCCTATCGGCAAGGCTTCCGCAGGCGCGCAAACGAACTCGACGCCGGTCAGGCGTCCCGCATCGACAGCCCGGTCGCGCGCCACCGCCAGCATCGCATCGCTGGGGTCGCAGATCGTCACCGTTGCGGGAGGTTCGGCACTGGCGGCATCTTGCGCTTCCAGCCTTCGCTCGACCCTGTCGAGCGCGCGATAGGCGATATCGCCGGTGCCTCCCGCCACATCGATCAGCCGCATTCCGGGTCTCGGGTCGAGCGTGTCGATCAGCGCCTGCTTCCACAGCCGGTGCAGGCCGCCCGACATCAGATCGTTCATCAGGTCGTAGCGGCCGGCGACCGAGTCGAAGACCGCGCCGACAAGCCCGCGATGGTCCTCGCGCGAGACGCGCCGGAAGCCGAAATCTGTCTCCGAATTTGAGGAAGTTCCTGCCATGGCGCGACAATAGCCGAGCGGCGATTTTCAGGCTAGCGTTATGGAAACGAACAACTGTCCGCCATTTCATGCCTGAACTTCCCGAAGTCGAAACCGTTCGCCGCGGCCTTGCGGCGGTCATGGAAGGACGGCCGATATCCCGTGTCACGGTCAGGCGCGGCGATTTGCGCCGGCCGATTCCGGACGGTTTCGCGGACCGGCTTTCGGGCCGGATCGTGCGGGCGCTCGACCGGCGGGCTAAATATCTCCTGTTCCGGATGGATGACGGGACCGTTCTGATCGCCCATCTCGGCATGTCGGGGCGCATGGTGATCGAACAGCCCGGCGGCGGCGACGCGCCCGGGCGGTTCGCCCATGGCGTCGCGATCGGCGGCAAGCACGAACATGTGGTTTTCGAGGTCGGCAACGGCACGGTGATCAGGTTTTCCGATCCGCGCCGGTTCGGGCTGATGGATCTGTCCGACGAGGCATCGCTCGCTTCCCATCCTCTGCTCGCGCATCTCGGCCCGGAACCGCTCGACCCCGCGCTCGACGGGCCGATGCTGGCTCGCCTGCTGAACGGCAGGCGAACGCCCATCAAGTCCGCTTTGCTTGATCAGCGCCTGATCGCGGGGCTCGGCAATATCTATGTCTGCGAAGCGCTGTTCGATGCGCGCATCTCGCCACGGCGCAGCGCGCACACGATCGGGCGCGTGCGCGCCGACCGGCTGGTCGCCGCCGTCAAAGCCGTTCTGCTGCGCGCCATCGATGCCGGCGGCTCGACCCTCCGCGATCATGTCGCGCCCAGCGGCGAGATCGGCTATTTCCAGCATTCCTTCCGGGTCTACGGGCGCGAGGGCGAGCCCTGCGAGGGATGCGGGAAGTCGGTAACGCGTATCGCGCAGGGCGGACGCTCAACATTCTACTGTCCAAGCTGCCAGCGGTGATGTAAACCCGTCATTATGCAGCGCAAAATAAAGTTCTCGCTCACGCCGCTCTGTATCGCCCTGTGGCTAGCCGCGTCAGCACCCGCGGGGGCGGCCGAAAAATTCCTTTCGTCGATCGACGACCTACCGCTTGCCCCGGGTCTTGCCGAAGTCGCCGGTTCCGCCGTGACGTTTTCCAAGCCCGAGGGCCGGATCGTCGAGGTGCTGGCCAGCGGTAAGACCGAAACGGCGAGGGTCCTCGTGTTCTATGCGAAGGCCCTGCCGCAACTCGGCTGGAAAAACGATGGCGCTGCGGTCTGGATTCGCGAGGGCGAACGGCTCGCGCTCGACATCAGGACCAGCGGCGATGGCGTAACGGTCAGGTACTCGCTTACGCCGCAATGAGTTTGCAATCCCCTTTCAAGGACGTCGGATGACCTACCAAACGATTCTCGTCGAAACCCGCGGCAATGTCGGGTTGATCACTTTCAACCGGCCCGACGCGCTGAACGCGCTGTCGCAGCAGCTCGTCGGCGAGCTGGGCGACGCGCTCGATGCGTTCGAACGCGATAGGGATATCGGCGCCATCGTGCTGACCGGATCGGAGAAGGCATTCGCCGCCGGCGCCGACATCAAGGAGATGCAGGCCAAGAGCTGGCCCGACACGTTCGTCGAGGATTTCATCACCGACGGCTGGGAACGTGTGGCCCAGTGCCGCAAGCCGGTCATCGCGGCGGTTGCCGGTTTTGCGCTGGGCGGCGGTTGCGAAGTCGCCATGATGTGCGATTTCATCCTGGCGGCGGACACCGCGAAGTTCGGCCAGCCGGAAATCCGCATCGGCGTTCTTCCCGGCGCCGGCGGCAGCCAGCGCCTGACCCGCCTCGTGGGTAAATCCAAGGCCATGGAGATGTGCCTCACCGGCCGGATGATGGACGCGGAAGAAGCGGAACGCGCCGGCCTCGTCAGCCGTATCGTGCCGGCCGGCGAGCTGGTCGGGGAAGCGGTCAAGGTCGCGCAGGGTATTGCCGACATGTCGCGGCCTGCCGCGATGTTCGTCAAGGAAGCCGTCAACCGCGCCTACGAGACGACGCTGTCGGAAGGCGTCCGCTACGAGCGCCGCCTGTTCCAGGCCGCGCTCGGCACCCCCGACCAGCGCGAGGGCATGGCTGCCTTTGTGGAAAAGCGCAAACCCGAGTTCGGCGGGAAGTAAGGAATTCCGCGCCCGACAGGCTGACCCGACGGTGCGGTTATGGGTTGACGCGGGTGCCGCGCCGCTATAAAACGCGCCACCGCTCAAACGACTTGGAATAAGAACGAAATGGCCAATTCAGCGCAGGCTAAGAAACGGGTGCGCCAGACAGCCCGCAAAACCGCTGTGAACCGCAACCGGCGGAGCCGTATCCGCAATTACGTCAAGAAGGTCGAGGAAGCCATCGCGTCCGGCGACAAGGCAGCCGCCGAGCAGGCGCTCCGCGACGCCCAGCCGGAAATCATGCGCGGCGCTTCCAAGGGTATTCTTCATCGCAATACGGCATCGCGAAAGGTTTCAAGGCTGAGCCACCGGGTCTCCGCGCTCGGCTGATTTAACGCTTTTCGGACGCCGCGCGGGTTATCGCCCGCGCGGCGTTTTTTATGCGCGCGGATCGGGGCCGCCGACTTCGGCAGGTCTGAAAAATGGCGGATTAGCGCGAAATTTTATTAATTGCGGACAAGTCATTGATCCGGCGGTGCATTCAACCGGAAGCTCAAAAGTCAATCGGTTTTTTTTAATTTTTCTTCGCGAGTCCGTGTTGCGAATCCGATTTTCGCTCGTTACATTCGCCGACGTGCCCAGAATGGATACAATGATAGTTTAATAATATTTTTGTTAATATTTTGGGGCATAAGTATTGGGGCCGGGTGGAAAAGTAAATAATTGTAATAAATTTCCATCTATTCCTGTTGGGCAGAAGTCTGCCAGAACAGGGATCGCGTTGTTCGAAATTATCCTGCCGGGTGGGGCAAATCAGGTTTTGCCATCGGCGCTCACAATTTCGGATTGCCGGGCGGCCGCAAAGAATTGACGCCGTAATAGGGGCGTTGTCGTGGTCTCTGGGGGTATCTGGGAAGACGAATGGCGACTCAAAGGCTGGATCCGGAAATTTCTGCTCGCTGGGCCCGCATAAGGGGCCGGTTGCGCTCCGAAGTGGGGGACGCATCCTATCGAAGCTGGCTTAAGCCGCTGACCCTGATTTCGGCGGAGGGCGGGATCGCCCGGATCGCCGTGCCCACCCTGTTCATGCGCGACTGGGTTCTCAGCCATTACGGCGACAGGCTCCGCGAGCTGTGGCTTGAAGAAGATTCGTCGGTCGAAACGGTCGATATCTTCGTTCAGGCGCCTGTAACGCGTTCGGTGGTGCGCCGGGTTCCGCACGGCGAAAAACCCGCCTTGGCCGAAGCGATGCCCGCCGAACCGGGCCGTCCGTCAGACCTTGCCGCGATTACCGCGCCGCTGGATTCCCGTTTCAGCTTCGACCAGTTCGTTGTCGGCAAGGCGAACGAGCTCGCCTACGCCGCGGCGCGCCGCGTCGCCGATTCCGAGATCGCGCCTTTCAATCCGCTTTTCCTTTATGGCGGGGTCGGACTCGGCAAGACGCATCTGATGCACGCCATCGCGCATCACACGCGGATGAAGTTTCCCGACCGGCGGGTCGTCTACCTGTCGGCGGAAAAATTCATGTATCACCTGATCCGCGCCATTCGGCACAAGGACACGGTGGTGTTCAAGGAGCAGTTCCGTTCGGTCGATCTGCTGATGATCGACGACGTCCAGTTCCTCAACGACAAGGACTCCACGCAGGAAGAATTCTTCCACACCTTCAACGACCTGGTCGACAACAACCGGCAGGTGGTGGTGTCCGCGGACAAGGCGCCGCACGATCTCGACGGGATGGAGGAGCGGCTGCGCTCGCGTCTCGGCTGGGGGCTGGTGGCCGACATCCATGCGACCAATTACGAGCTGCGCCTCAGCATCATCGACGCCAAGGCCGAGCGGCTTGGCGTGGACATTCCGGTCAAGGTCAGGGAATTTCTGGCTCACCGCATCACGTCCAACGTGCGCGAACTCGAGGGCGCGCTGAACCGGGTGGTTGCGCACGCGACGCTGGTCGGGCGGGAAATCACGCTCGAAACCTGTCAGGATGTGCTGCACGACGTGCTGCGCGCCAACGACCGGCGGGTCACCATCGAGGAAATCCAGAAGCGCGTCGCCGAGCATTTCAACATCCGGTTCGCCGACATGCATTCGGCCAGACGAGCCCGCGCAGTGGCCCGCCCGCGTCAGATCGCCATGTATCTCGCCAAGCAGCTGACCTCGCGGTCGCTGCCTGAAATCGGCCGCAAGTTTGGCGGCCGCGACCACACCACGGTGATGCATGCCGTGCGCAAGGTCGAGGAGTTGCGCCAGACAGATTCGTCGTTTTGCGAGGATGTCGACCTGCTAAGGCGCCTGCTCGAGAATTAGTCCCTATTTTCCGCCGTTTTTCGACGAATTTTCCGTCGGGGATTTCGCCATCTAAACCCGTGCGGCGACTCTTTCGAAATGCTATAATTTCTGTGTCCGACGGCTGGTTTTCCGCGGTAGAGACGGTTGCCTTCCATCGGGCGGCTGTTCCGTTGCAAAACGGGCCGTTGCGGACGGCGATTTGCGGTCGCTGCCCGCCCGAACGACGATAAGGAGCCTTTTGAACGCCGGTTGCGCCGCAGAATGTAAATTTCCGACCGGCCCTGACGAATCTGGACCCCTGAAACCATGAAATTCACAATCGATCGCGATGCCCTCCTGAAATCGCTGACTCACGTTCAAAGCGTGGTCGAACGCCGGAACACGATTCCGATCCTCTCGAACGTTCTGCTCAACGCCGACGATGACGGCGTACAGCTGACCGCGACCGATATGGATATCGCCGTCGTCGAGAAAGTGGCGGCCGACGTGTCCCAGAAGGGCGCGACGACCGTATCGGCGCATACGATTTTCGATATCGTCCGCAAGCTGGAGGACGGCGCGCAGGTCGAACTCGGCGGCGGCGCGGAAGAAGGGCAGATCGCGCTCCGGTCGGGACGCTCCACGCTCAAGCTGGCGACGCTCGCGAGCGAGGATTTCCCCGCCATGACCGACGACGACCTGCCGCATTCGTTCGCATTGCCGGCCGAACAGCTCTGCAAGCTGATCGACCGCACGCGTTTCGCCATTTCGACCGAGGAAACGCGCTATTACCTGAACGGCATTTACCTGCATGCGGCTGACGGCGAAGACGGCCGCGTGCTGCGCGCGGTGGCGACAGACGGACACAGGCTGGCGCGCATGGATGTGGCGCTGCCGGCCGGCGCCGACGGGATGCCGGGCGTGATCGTGCCGCGCAAGACCGTCACCGAGCTGCGCAAGCTGATCGACGAGGTCGAGGGCGACGTCGCGGTCGCCCTGTCGGACACCAAGATACGGTTTGCGGCGGGCTCGGTCCTGCTGACCTCGAAGCTGATCGACGGCACGTTCCCCGATTACGACCGTGTCATTCCGGTCGGCAACGACAAGTACATGGAAGTCACCTGCCAGAAATTCGAGCGCGCGGTCGATCTGGTCTCCACCATTTCGACCGAGAAATCGCGCGCCATCAAGCTCAGTCTCGGCGACAATTCGCTTGTACTGTCGGCGACCAGTCCGGATGCCGGCAGCGCGACCGAGGAGCTCGAGGTCGATTACGGGGACGATCCGCTCGAGATAGGCTTCAATTCCCGCTATCTGATCGACATCACGCAGCAGATCAAAGGCGGCAGGGCGCAGTTCGCGCTGTCGGATTCCGCGTCGCCGACCCTGGTGCGGGACCTGACGGATGACGGCGCGCTCTATGTTCTGATGCCGATGCGCGTTTAGGGGCAGTCCCTCTGCAAACCCCTCATGCCATTACGATCGAACCCGACCGCCCGGCGGCCGCGGCTGGCGCGGCCGGGCGGGTCGCGGTCCTCCGCCTGCGCCTGACCGATTTCCGCTGTTACGAAACCCTTGCGCTCGACCTCGACAAAAGGCCCGTCGTTCTGACCGGACCGAACGGAGCGGGAAAGACCAATCTGCTGGAGGCGGTTTCCTTCCTCGTTCCCGGCCGGGGCCTGCGCCGGGCGCGCCTGACGGACGTATCGCGGCGTGCGCCGGTTGAATCCCCGGCGGATCGCGGGATCCCGTCGCGGTGCTGGGCGGTGGCCGCGACGCTCGACGACGGCGACGGACCGATCGATGTCGGCACCGGTCTCGCCCCCGATTCCGCAGGGCCCGGCTCTCCGGGCCGCCGGACGGTCCGCATCGATGGCGCGACGGCACGGGGCCAGGTCGTTCTCGGCGAACGTCTTGCGGCACTCTGGCTGACGCCCGACATGCAGCGGCTCTTCACGGAGGGCGCATCCGGTCGCCGGCGTTTTCTCGACCGGCTGGTTTTCGTGTTCGATCCCGCCCATGCAGGGCGTCTGCTGGCCTATGAGAAGGCGATGCGCGAGCGGGCGCGGATGCTGGCCGATGCGGCCGCGGCAGGCCGGGCTGCCGACGGCGCGTGGGCCGATGCGCTCGAATCGGCGATGGTCGAAAAAGGCGTTGCCATCGCAGCGGCGCGCGGCGCCCTCGTCCGGCGGCTGGACAAGGCCTGCGCCATGGGGCGCGGCCCGTTTCCCGCCGCCGCGCTGGGCCTTGAAGGCGCTCTGGATACGTGGCTCGCAGCCGAACCTGCGCTGGAGACGGAAGACCGTTTCCGCACGATGCTTCGCGCGTCGCGCGGCGAGGATGCCTATCGGCGCAGCGCCTCCATCGGTCCGCACCGCTCTGACCTCGCGGTTATCCACCTCGCACGCGGCGTGCCGGCGGAGCAATGCTCTACCGGCGAACAGAAAGCGCTGCTCATCAGCATCGTGCTCGCCAATCTGCGGCTTCAGGCGCTCGATTCGGGCGTGGCGCCGCTGCTGCTCCTCGACGAGGTCGCGGCTCACCTCGACGAGGCGCGGCGCGAGGCCCTGTTCGACGAAATTCTCTTGCTCGGCGCCCAGGCGTGGATGACGGGCACCGACGCCCACCTGTTTTCGCCGCTTGGCCGCGCTGCCCAGCATTTCACGGTGGCCGACGCCGCCGTTCACGCCGCCTGATTTTTCAACCGGAACGATACGCACATGACATCACCCTCCGACACCCCCCCGAACGATCCCGAAACCGGTGCGGCCGGCGGTTCGGTTTACGGCGCCGATTCCATCCAGGTTCTGCGCGGTCTGGATGCGGTGCGCAAACGGCCGGGCATGTATATCGGCGATACCGACGACGGGTCCGGACTGCACCACATGGTCTACGAGGTGGTGGACAACGCCATCGACGAAGCGCTGGCCGGCATCTGCGACCGGGTCGAAGTCACCCTCAACGGCGACGGCTCGGTTTCGATCCGAGACAACGGGCGCGGCATTCCGGTGGAGATTCATGGCGAGGAAGGCGTCTCCGCCGCCGAGGTCATCATGACCCACCTGCATGCCGGCGGTAAGTTCGACCAGAGTTCCTACAAGGTTTCGGGCGGACTCCACGGCGTCGGCGTGTCGGTGGTCAACGCGCTGTCTTCGGTTCTCGAGCTCCGCATCTGGCGCGACGGCGGCGAATGGACCATGCGGTTCGAACACGGCGTGCCGGTGAAGCCGCTGGAGAAGGTCGCCGACTGGGACGGGCCGACCGGCAGCATGGTGACCTTTACCCCGTCGCCCGAGACCTTCACGCAGGTCGAATTCGAGTTCTCCAGGCTCGAGCACCGGCTGCGCGAACTCGCGTTTCTCAACTCCGGCGTCATGCTGGTGCTCAACGATTCGCGCGGCGTCGACCCCAATATTATCGAGATGCATTACGAAGGCGGGCTTGCCGAATTCGTCAACTATCTGGACCGAGGCAAAACGCCGTTGCTGGATGCGCCGATCGCGATTTCCGGCGAGCAGGACGGCATCGCCGTCGAGATGGCTTTCGAGTGGTCGGATTCCTATCACGAGACGACGCTCTGCTTCACAAACACCATCCCGCAAGGCGACGGCGGGACGCATCTGGCAGGTTTCCGCGGCGCGCTGACGCGCACCATCAACGCCTACGCAGCGTCGTCCGGCATCGGCAAGAAGGAAAAAGTGTCGATGACCGGGGACGACATGCGGGAAGGGCTGACCTGCGTCCTGTCGGTCATGGTCCCGGATCCCAAATTTTCGTCGCAGACGAAGGACAAGCTGGTGTCGTCCGAGGTGCGTCCGGCGGTGGAGGGCATTGTCGGCGATCGTCTCGGCCAGTGGTTCGAGGAACATCCGAACGAGGCCAGGCGCATTGTCGCCAAGGCGGCCGAGGCGGCGGCAGCGCGCGAAGCGGCGCGCAAGGCGCGCGACCTGACCCGGCGCAAGGGTTCGCTCGACATTTCCACCCTGCCCGGCAAGCTTGCCGACTGCCAGGAACGCGATCCCGCCTTTTCCGAACTCTTTCTGGTCGAGGGCGATTCGGCGGGCGGGTCGGCGAAACAGGGCCGCAACCGCAAGAACCAGGCGATCCTGCCGCTGCGCGGCAAGATCCTGAACGTGGAGCGGGCGCGCTTCGACAAGATGCTGTCATCGGCCGAAATCGGCACCCTGATCGCGGCGCTCGGCACCGGGATCGGACGGGAAGATTTCAATATCGAAAAGGCCCGCTATCACAAGGTCATCATCATGACCGACGCCGACGTCGACGGCAGCCACATCCGCACGCTTCTGCTGACCTTCTTCTTCCGCCAGATGCCGGAACTGATCGAACGCGGCTATCTCTACATCGCCCAGCCTCCCCTCTACCGCGCGAAACGCAACAGCGACGAGGTCTATCTCAAGGACGATTCCGCGCTCGAACGGCACCTGATCGACGGCGGACTGCGCGACTGCGTGCTGGTGATCCAGGACGGGGCCGAAATTGCCGGCGCCGAGCTGCTGGAAGCGGTAAACGACGCCCAGCGCGCCAGGCGGCTGATGCAGCCATTGCTGCAGAAGCTGTCCAACCCCATGGTGGCCGAACAGGCCGCCATCCTCGGCGCGTTCAACCCGCAGTTTCTCGACTCCGAAGAGACAGAACGCCAGATCGCCGATGCGGTGGCGCGACGGCTCGACGGGCTGACGGCCGAGAACGAGCGCGGCTGGCAGGCGGAAGAGCCTGTCGATGGCGGCGGTTTCGCATTCTTCCGGACGCTTCGCGGCGTTACCGAGCGTCACGTGATCGACGGCGCTCTGGTCCGATCGGCGGAGGCGCGCCGGCTAGACGAAATGACCGTCGGGCTCCAGCGGCTCTACGGCCGGCCGGCCGTGCTGCGGACCAAGGACCGGGAAGTCCGGATCATTGGCCCGCTCGGGCTGGTCGATGCGATCATGGAGACCGGCCGGAAGGGCGTCTCGATCCAGCGCTACAAGGGTCTGGGCGAGATGAATCCCGAACAGCTCTGGGAAACGACGCTGGACCCCGAGGCGCGTTCGCTGCTGCAGGTCCGGATCGACCACCGCGATAACGCCGAGGACGTGTTTTCGACACTGATGGGCGACGTGGTGGAGCCGCGGCGCGACTTCATTCAGGGAAACGCGCTCAAGGTCGTCAATCTGGATATCTGAACCGCCCGATCGTCGTCGGGGATTCTTACCCCGACATCCGGTCGAAGACCGGGCCGATCGCGGCGCACAGGATCACGTCGCCCAGTTCCGGCGCCATGGTGCGGTAAAATCGGCGGGCGCTTCTGTTGCGTTTCAGGACCGACCAGAACATCCAGGCGCCGCCGGAGTCGCGGCAGGCCCGTGCCGCCGCTTTCATCAAAGCCCTGCCGACGCCATGTCGTCTCCAGGCGACATCCACGTAAAGGTCGGAGAGGTAAATGCCGCGCGACGCCCGGTCGCTGTCATATCCCTCGAAATACAGCGCGTAGCCGACCACCTTGCCATCGAGCTCCGCCATCAGGACGTGAAAGGCGGGCCGGTCGCCGAAACCGTCTTCGCGAACCGCCTGTTCGGTCAGCTGCGACGGCCGGCCTCCGTCCGACAGACTGAGCTCGCCCGCGAGCCGGACGATTTCGGGGGCGTCCCGAACGGTCGCCCGTCGGACTGAAATCTCCGCCACGCGCGTTTCCGGAATGGTTCGTCTGAAGATTGCCATGACCGATCATAACGCCGCAGATCGTGCCTTTTCCATAATTCCGCCCGATTCGCCCGAAAGGCTTTAGATAGAACAATCGTCGGACGATAGAATCAGCCATGCCCCGCAAGCCCTCCTCCAGCCCGGCGGACAGGAAAGCCGGAAAAAGAGCGGCCAGGCCGGATGAATCCCGGCCGGCGCGACCGCTCTGGCTTCGCCTCGCGCGGTGGACAGCGCTTGCCGCCGTCTGGGGCCTGCTGGTCGTCGCGGGCGTGCTGGGCTGGCATGCGTTCGGACTTCCCGACCTCGATACGCTCGAGACACCCGAACGTCGGCCCAGCGTGACGCTGCTGGCATCCGACAATTCCGTGCTGGCGACTTTCGGCGACCTGCATGGCGGCGCCATCAGGTTCGAGGACGCGCCGCCCTTTCTGGTCCAGGCGATCGTCGCGACCGAGGACAGGCGTTTTTTCGAACACGGCGGCGTCGATTTTATCGGCATTGCGCGCGCGGCCGTCGCCAACGTCCTGGCCGGGCGCGTGCGGCAGGGCGGCAGTACCCTGACCCAGCAGCTCGCCAAGAACCTTTTCCTGACCCCCGAACGGTCGTTCAGCCGCAAAATCCGCGAGCTGCTGCTGGCTTTCTGGCTGGAAGCGCGGTTCACCAAGAAGCAGCTATTCACCATCTATCTCAACCGCGTCTATCTGGGTTCGGGCACTTACGGCGTTGAGGCCGCCGCCCAGCGCTATTTCGGCAAATCCGTGCGCAGGCTCAACCTGCGGGAGGCTTCCGTCATCGCCGGACTTCTCAAGGCGCCGTCGCGCTATTCCCCGCTTCGCGACCCCGGGGCGGCCGTGGAACGGGGCGATCAGGTGCTGGCGAACATGGTCGCGGCCGGTTTTCTGACGGACCGGGACGCGCAATCCGCCAGACGCACGCGGCTGCGTACCGCGGGCGTCTCCACCGGCGCCGGCATCCGCTATTTCGCCGACTGGCTGCTGGAACGCGCGTCGGGGTTCGTTGGCCGGACCGACCGCGATCTCGTCATCCGCACCACGCTTTCGCCCCGGCTTCAGCGGATTGCCGAAAACCGCGTCGAACAGACTGTCTCGGGACCCGGTGCCCGGCGCGGCGCCGGGCAGGCGGCGCTGCTTTCGCTCGCTCCCGACGGCGCGGTCCGCGCCATGGTCGGCGGCAGGCAGTACCGCGCGAGCCAGTTCAACCGCGTCACGCAGGCGCTGCGTCAGCCCGGGTCGGCCTTCAAGCTGTTCGTCTATCTGGCGGCGCTTGAGGCAGGGATAGAGCCCGGCGACCGAATCCTCGACGCGCCGGTGCGGGTCGCCGGATGGCAGCCCCGCAACTACGACGGTCGACATCGCGGGAGCATGACGCTTGAGGATGCATTCGCCGACTCCGTCAATACGGCGGCGGTTCGCGTGTCGGAAAAAATCGGCCGCCGCAAGGTCGTCGCGCTGGCGCAAAGGCTCGGCATTACCTCCCGGCTCAAGGCGCACCCGTCTATCGCTCTCGGCTCGAGCGAGGCCAGCCTGCTGGAAATGACGGCCGCCTACGCGGTCATCGCCAATCGCGGGCTGGCCGCCTGGCCTTACGGGATCGTCGATATCCGGGATGGAGACGGGCGCGTCCTCTACAGCCGAAGCCGAGAGGCGCCGGGCCGGCTGCTCGAGGCCGGAACGGTGCGCCGTATCGTTCCCATGCTGGCTGCGGTGGTCGAGCGCGGCACCGGCAAGGCGGCGAATCCCGGCCGACCGGCCGCGGGCAAGACCGGCACCAGTCAGGATTTCCGCGATGCGTGGTTCATCGGTTTTACGCCGGAGCTGGTGACCGGCGTGTGGCTCGGAAACGACGATTCGTCGCCGATGAAAAATGTGACCGGCGGTTCGCTGCCGGCGATGCTGTGGCGAGATTTCACGACCGACGCGCTCAAGGGCGCGCCTGAGCGGCCGATCGCCCGCTGACGCGAAACAGTCTCCGGCGAGGCAGGCCCTTTTCCCCTCACGCCGATCGCGCTATCCGCTGCGTCTCTCCTCGCCTATAACAGGCCATGCCTCCCGCATCGCAATCCTCTCCGAATCCGCTCCTGCCGATTGTCCTGCTTTTCATGATCGGCGCGCTCTGGGGGTTCTTTTTTGTCCTGATCAAGACCGGCGTCACCGGCGGCGTCACGCCGATGAACTACCTGTTCTGGTTCTCCGTGATCGCCGGTACGGTGGTGTTTCTGATCGCCAGGGCGCGAGGGACGTGGCTCAGGGTCGACCGGGCCCACGCGATTTACTATCTGAAGGCGTCCGCGACGCGCTTTACCTTCGCCAACATCCTGCTCTACACGGCGCAGGGAAAGCTGCCCGTGGGTATCATGGCCGTGGTGATGGCGTTCACGCCGATGTTCACCTACGTCGTCAGCCTGATCGCCCGGATCGACCGGGTCGTGACGCTGCGCGTGGTGGGCATTCTGTCGGGGTTTGCGGGCGTCCTGCTGATCGTCGGACCCCGGTCCAGCCTGCCCGATCCGTCGCTGATTTTCTGGGTGCTGGCGGCGTTCGGCGTGCCGCTGATGCACGGGCTGGGCTATGTCATTCTCGACGAAAGCAACCGGCCGCAGGGCAGCGACTCGCTCGGGCTTGCCGCCGGGACGCTCTACACCAACGCGCTGATGACGCTCGTGCTCATCCTGATCTTCGGCGATTTCCAGTGGCTTGCCTGGCCGTTCAGCAGGGGCGAGCTGGCTATGATCACGCATGCGGTGCTTGCTGGATTCAATTTCTGGGCCATGTTCGAACTGATCCGCATCGCCGGCCCGACCTATATGAGCCAGTCGAGCTCGCTTTCCACCGCGTTCGGCGTTCTTTACGGCATGGTCCTGCTGGACGAGCGCCACAGCCTCTATGTCTGGATCGCCATCGCCCTGATCCTCACCGGCGTCGCGCTCGTCAACATGCGCCGCCGAACCCGGAACTGACCCGGTTCGCGGCGCGGCGACTTCCAATATTTACTTCGGCCAGTCGACGATGCGGTCTTCGGGATCGTCGCCGCGATCCTCGGAAACAACCCGGTGGCGCACCGAGGCGCCCGCCTGATAGACCGTTTCCGGGTCGCCCGAGACCAGCGGGTGCCACCAGTAAAGATCCTTGCCCTCCGCCAGGAGCCGGTAGGCGCAGGTTGACGGCATCCAGCCGAGCTGGCCGACATTGGCTGCGTCCAGCACGACGCAGTCGGGGACGCGTTTCTGACGGTTGGGATAGTCGGTGCAGCGGCAGCTGTCCTGGTCCAGCAGCCGGCAGGCGATGTCCGTAAAGGCGTATTCGCCGGTATCGATGTCTTCAAGCTTCAGCAGGCAGCACCGGCCGCACCCGTCGCACAGCGATTCCCACTCCGCGCGCGTCATTTCGGTGAGCCGCTTGCTCTTCCAGAACGGTTCGGACGAACGGTCTCCCGCCATGATCCGTTACAGGTGGCGGCGGATGACTTCCGCCATTTTTTCGGGCGGCGTCTGATGCGTGAAATGCGTCAGGTAGGATCCGTCCCGCCCCATCAGAAAGACGATCGAGCTGTGATCCATCAGATACTCGGCAGCTCCGCCGTCGTTCGCCTTCCGATAGTAGATGCGATAGGCCTTCGCGGCATTCCGGATTTCCTCCTCCGGGCCTGTCAGCCCCACCGTTCCCGGGTAGAAATTGCTGACATATTCCTTGAGCTGCGCCGGCGTATCGCGGGCCGGGTCCACCGTAACGAATATCGGCTGGACCTTTTCCGCATCTTTGCCGAGCGTCTTCAACGCTACGGTCATCGCCTGCAGGGCTGTCGGGCAGACGTCGGGACAGAAGCTGTATCCGAAATAGGTAAGCATGAGGCGGCCGGCGAAATCCTTTTCGGTTCGCGCCTTGCCGTCCTGGTCGACAAGGTTGAACGGCCCCCCCACGCGGGCGACTCCCATCATGCCGCTCCGCTGATTGGTGGGCGACAGCAGCCCCCACTGCCACGCCAGCGCCAGCAGGGCCAGCAGCGCCACGATCGACAACAGGCCGATTCGAAAGATCCGGTGATTCATGATGCCACATATAACCGCTGGAATCGGACGAAACCAGTTCTTCGAACGGTTGGCGTCGAAATCGGGAAGATCGCATCTGGCGCTTTTTGCCTGTTGTGTTTAATTTTCATCGCGTTCTGCCCGAAGTTTACGGTTACGTGGACGATGCGAAGACGATTTGGGTACCGGGCCGCGGCTGCGGCCATCCTGATGCTGGCGGTCGGGGCGGCTGTCTCCGCCCGGGCGGAGATCGAGCTGTTCAGCGGAAATCCGCTGATGGCGGCCATCCGCGCACAGAACGTGCAGGAAGTCGAGGGATTTGCCGTTCGCGGGGAACATCTGGAGGCGGTCGATGCAGAGGACCGGACGCCCATCATCTACAGCGCGCTGATCGGGAACGCCGAGATCGTCGAGATCCTGATCAAACACCGGGTCCGCATAAATCATAAGGACAAGCTGGGGAATTCCGCCCTGTTCTATGCGGCCGGTCGCGACGATCACGACAGTCTGGAACTGCTGCTGACCGGCGGCGCGGATCCGAACATTGAAAACCGCCAGGGATTGACTCCGCTGATGACCGCTGCCGCCAACGGCGCCGTCGAGGCGGTTCGAATTCTGCTCGATCGCAAGGCCGACGCGACGCGTCGCGATTATACGGGCCGGACGGCCCTGATGTGGGCGGAATGGAACCGGCGCCGGGACGTTGTCTCGCTGATGCGGAACGCGGGCGTTCGGGAGTAGCCGGTGCCTGTTTTCTCCAAGGCCGAATAGCGGCAGCAGCCATGTTTTCCCCCGATCAGGCGGAAGCGATTATCGCCATTCTTCTGGCGATCGTGGTCGAGGCCCTGTTTTCCTTTTCTCCATGGCTTCGCATGGTCCTCGATCTGCCGCGAAACGGCATTCAACGCCTTACCGTCTGGTTCGACAGAAAGCTGAACAGGGAAAAACGCGGAAGGCTGACGTTGCGATTGCGCGGTGCGGTCATCGCGGTCGTCGTTCTGTCGGTCGCGGCTGCCGCCGGATACGGCATTGACGCTGCCGTGCAACGCCATATCGCTCCGGTCAGCGCGATCGTTCTCGTTTTCATGCTGGCGATGGGGCGGCCGATCGCCGCCTTGAGGAAGGTCCGGAGCGCCCTTCGGGCGGGCGATGACAGGCGGGCTTCCGTCCTGGCCGCCGCGCTGGTGCGTTACGACGTCGTCAGGACCGATCGTTACGCCATCGGCCGCGCCGCGGTCGAAGGGGCGCCGCGCGTCTTTGCGGACGGCGTACTGGCTTCGCTGTTCTGGTTTCTCATGTTGGGCCTGCCGGCGGTGTTCGTGTACCGGTCGATAGGCTGGGCCGCCGATGTGATCGGCCGCCATTCCCCGAAACACGCGGATATCGGGTTTACGGTGTCGCGGCTGGACGATGTCCTGTCCCTCCCCGGCGCCCTTTTGGCCGGGCCCCTTCTCTCCCTGGCCGCGCTGTTCTGTCCGGGCGGAAACGTCGTTCGCGGCCTTGCCGGCTGGTGCGGCGACTTTTTCCGGCGCGGGCCAGTCGCCGGGTACAGGGTCGAAGGCGTCATGGCCGGTATTCTCGGTCTTTCTCTCGGCGGCCCCCGCGTCATGGACGGCGAGACCTTGCCCGGTCCCTGGATCGGTCAGGGGCGCGCACGGGTCGAAATCGCCGATATCGAGCGCGCCACGATCGTGCTGTTCGCGGCCGGTCTGGTGATTGCGCTCGCCCTCGCCTTTGCGCTCGTCGCCGGCGCACGCTAGAAAAGCCCCATGTCCGTGAGCGCCAGCCTCCGCCGGTTGATCGAAAACGTCTCCCCGCTCTTTGCCGGCGAAGCCGAGATTTTTCGAACCTACTGGGAATCTCCCGTACGCACGGTCGAGACCGACAGGCTCTGGATCAAACGACAGGCCCGCAAGGAGGTCTGGGATACGCCGCTCGGCGACCCGCGCGGTCTGTTCGTCGGTCCCCTCGAAGACCTGCTGGAGGATTTTCCCTCGATCGACGAAAGCGTGCCGCGAGGCGACATTCTCGGCCGGCTGGAGACTCTGTACGAGGAATTTTCCCACTATTGCGCCTTTGCCGACGCCTATGACGCGCTGTGCGGTCCGGGGGACGAGCGGATCAGCCCGGCGATGCTGAAGGGCGTGCCGGACTGGCCCGAGAACGAGGCCATCCGCGACCGCCGGGCTGCGGTCAGGCGCGAACACGGCGCGCTGGGCGAACGCGCCTGTTTTTTTACCGAGGGCGGCTACTGCACCCTGTTTTCGGAAGGCATTCGCCTGCGCGGCCGGGGCGGAGCGGACGACGCCATCGCGGCCGCCTGCGCAAAGGTCTACGACGACGAATTCGAACATATGCGGAGGGGTATCATCGGTCTTGACGACGACATGCCCGAGGACGCCGACTGGGACCTTATGGTCGCGCTCTCGGTGGAGTTGCAGCGAATGCGGCTTCCGATGCGCAACGCACAGTTCGGCTATCCCGTTTCGGACCAGCGCATCGCCGAAATCTACGACGGAAAGATCGAGCCCGTGGCGTTCGATTTCGAACGCGCGGCCGGGTAGCGCCCGGCGCTACTCTCCGGACTGCACCAGCAGGCCCTTCACCCGGGCGACACGGAAAATATACAGAAAGACGGCAAGCCCTGCCGCCATATAGACAAGGTTCAACAGCATCGCATCGAAGAACAGGTCGGTGCGGAACAGCCCGGTCGCAAGCGCTTCGCGCATGCCCTCGAAAACATGGGTGGAGGGCAGCGCCCAGGAAATCGGCTGTAGCCAGTCCGGCAGAACCGAGACCGGATAGTAAATGCCGGTGATCGGCGCCACGAGAAATATCCCCACCCAGGCGAGACTCTCCGCTCCCATTCCGTAGCGCAGCACGACGCCGGATACCATCAGCCCGATGGCGCCGCCGAACAGCATCAGGCTGGCGAAAAAGGCGACCAGCGGCAGTCCCATATCGAATATCGAATAGTGATAAAGCGGAATTGCCAGCAACGCCGCCGGCACCACGCCGACCACCGTTCGCACCAGGCTGATGAACAGCAGCGACAGCGCCCATTCGTAGGGACGCAGCGGGCTCGCAAAAAGCTGCGCGAGGTTGCGCGACCACATCTCTTCGAGAAACGAAACGGCGACGCCGATATTGCTCCGGAACATCACGTCCCACAGCAGAACGGCGGCGATCAGGACGCCCGCAGCCTGTAGCACCCCGGAATCGCTTTTTTGCAGGAACTCGGTCATGAAGCCCCACATGATCATCTGCATGATGGGCCAGTAGGCGAGTTCCACCAGGCGGGTCCAGGAACTGCGCAGCAGGTACAGGTAACGCAGGCCCATGGCGCCAATCCGCCGGCAGGACAGCGCGGTGTCCGGAAAAGTCGCGACGCTCCAGCTCCGCTTCGTCATTCGGCGGCGCTCGAATCGAGAACGGGCGCGGCAGCGTCATTGCGGGCGATATGCAGGAAAACCTCTTCGAGGTCGCGCCTGCCGTACTTCCGGATCAGCTCGTTGGGCGCGCCCCGGTCGACGAGGCGGCCGGACTTCATCACCAGAACCTCGGCGCACAGACGTTCGACCTCTGACATGTTGTGCGATGCGAGCAAAATCGTGGCGCCGCAGTCTTTCGTATAGCGTTCGAGATAGCCGCGCACCCAGTCCGCCGTATCGGGGTCCAGCGACGCGGTCGGCTCGTCCAGCAACAGGACGTCCGGCGCGTTGATGAGCGCCTTGGCCAGCGATACGCGGGTGCGCTGCCCCGATGAAAGCTGCCCCGTCGGCCGGTCAATGAACGCCCCCAGCGCCAGCTCTTCGATCAGTTCGCCGATCCGCTGTCGGGGCGTGCGCAAACCGTAGAGTCCCGCAAAGACCGTCAGGTTTTCGCGGACGGTCAGCCGTTTCGGCAGATCGACATAGGGGGAGCCGAAATTCATGCGAGACAGAACCCGGTGACGGGACCGGATCATGTCCACGCCAAGGATTTCGATTTCGCCGCCGCTCGGCAGCAGCAGCCCGAGCAGCATTGCAATTGTGGTCGTCTTGCCCGCGCCGTTGCCGCCGAGTAGGGCCGTAATGCCGCCTTTGCCGACCTCGAAAGACACATCGTCGACCGCGACGACATCGTCGAAACGTTTGGTCAGGCTGCGGACCCGGATGGCGGCGCTGGACATGCCGTTTCTATAGGCCGGACCCCGCAGGGAAGGCCAGCGAATTCATGTTTTCCCGCCCGATTCGGCGCGGGCCGCGCGCCGCTTCAGGATCTGTGCAGCCACCAGAAATGTTCGTTGATCGAATAGATCGGCTTGTAATGATGAATCGACCGGGCGTTGACGACGGTCCGTATCTGGTTGTCGAGGACGAGAGCGCGATCGTTCAGCGAAACGACCAGTATGGCATGGGCCAGCTTCAGGTTCAGGTCCTGCAGGACGACCACGCGGAGCTGGGACGGCGGAAACCCGAGCGCCCGCAGGGAAAGATACTTGGCGATCGCATAATCCTCGCAGTCGCCGTTCCTCGACAGGAACTCCTTCGGCGTCGCCCAGTAATCCTTTACCCCGTAATTTCGGGGATCGACGATATAGCGGACGCGGTTCATGAACTTGTTGACGGCGTGAACCTGGTCGACCCGGCTCTGTCCGCGGATGCTGTCGAGGAACTCGGACCATTCCCTCAGGTGGCAGCGGTTGAAGAGCGTCGATTCGCAGGAACCGTTTTCGAGCTGCCTCTCGTCGAAATAACGATGGAGAACGCCGTTCCATTTGGGAAACAGCGCGATCCTCGGAGACGGTTTCTCGCTGGAATTCCAGATCGGGACGTGGCCGCCCCGATGATCGGGCGTTTCCGCCGCCAAGGCCCCTGCGGCGCCGCCGGCGATGGCGGGAAGGAGTGCGGCCACGCACAGCATGGCCCGGAAGAGAATCCGCATCGGTCCGTATCCTGCTCAACTCGCGTACAGATCCGCGGCGCCCTTGTCCCCCCGCACCGGTTATCGGCAGGACCTTACCGCGCCGGGCGTTAACAGACCTCTAACTCCAACCTGATATCCGTTTCCCCAGGCGGGGTTCGTTTCGGGCGCCGCCGGGAAAATCGTATCCATTGGGGGAAGCGCGCGAATGAGCGATACCGTTTCCGGATTTACGTCCGCCAAAATCACGTCCGGCCAGGCGGAACGGCGAGGGCTGGTCCTGATCCTGCTGTTCCTCGCCGTTCTTCTCGCAGCCGGTGGAACCGCAATCCATCTTTACTCCGCCAATGAGCGGGCGCGCGAATTGCAGCTCTGGCAGACGCGTCTCGGCATTGTCGCGGACACCAGGGCCGCGGCAGTCGATGCCTGGCTGAAACGGCAAAGCGAGGAACTCACCGGTCTCGCCGAAAACGCTTCGCTGCAGATCTACCTGACCGAGATGACGGCGCCCACGGCCGCCCGTACCGCCGAGCAGCGCGCCGAAGACGAAGCGCGCGGCGGCTACCTTTCGAACCTGCTCGCGCTGGTCGCGCACCGCGCCGGCTTTCGGGCGCCCTCCGACGGCCCGGCGATCGAAGCCAACGTGCAGCGCATCGGCGTCGCCGGAATTTCTCTCGTGACCCTGGACGGCCGGGTGGTGGCGGCGAGTCCGGAAAGCCCGCCACTGGACGGAGCGCTTGCCGGGTTCCTGGCGAGCGCCGAACGCGGCCGACCGGCGATCCGCGACATCTATCTCGATCACACAGGCGCCGCCGCGATCGCCTTCGCGGTTCCGCTTTATGCGGTGCAGGGGGGCGTCGCACGCGACGAACAGCGCGCCTGGGTGCTCGGCGTGAAACAGGTCGCTGCCGAACTGTTTCCGCTGCTGCGCCAGCCCGGCGCCGTCTGGCCGACAGCGGAAATACTGCTGGCCCGGAAATCCGGTGACGTGATCGAGTACCTGTCGCCGGCCGAACGCGACGATGCGCCGCTGTCCCGTCGCTTTGCCGCCGATACGCCGGATCTGGCGTCCCGGTTCGCGATCGAAAAGCCGGGCGGTTTCGGATTCGCCCGCGATTACGGGAATCGGGAAGTCCTGGTAACCGGCAGGCGAATCGCCGGAGCGCCGTGGACGCTGCTGCACAAGGTCGCGCGGGACGAAGCGCTGGGCCCGGTGGAACGGTCGACGGCACGTCTCGCCCTTATTCTCGGCCTGCTGGTGCTCGCCATCGGCGGCGGAGTGGTCGCTGTGTGGCGTCACGGCACGTCCGTTCGGGCCGCGCGGGTCGCCGATGAACAGGCGGAGCTGGCGCGGAAATTCGAGGCGCAAAGTCGCTTTCTCAAGCTGGTGACGGATACCCAGCCGACGCCGATGTTTATCGTCGATGGCGATAACCGGTATCGGTTCGCCAATCGCGTTGCCGCCGGTACGGCTGGAATCGCCCAGGAAGACGTGCTCGGCAAGACCATGGCGAGCGTACTCGGCCCCGCGGTCGCAAAACGCTACGAAGCGCTCAATTGCGAGACGATGGAGCTCGGCGTTCCCCGACGCGCGATCCACCGATCCGGCGCCAATGGCGATCTGCGCGTCGTCCAGGCCGAACATGTCCCGGTGCCCGAAACCCTCGAGGGCGGTGCCGGCGTGATGGTGATCGAGGAAGATATAACGTCCGCGATCGCGGAGCGCGAGCGACGCGCCCGCACGCTCGACAGCCTGATCGGTACCCTGGTATCGATTCTCGACCGTCGGGATCCTTTTGCGGCCCACCATTCGGTGCGCGTATCGGAAACCGCGGCGGCCATCGCACGCGAGATGGGCCATGACGACGAACTGGTCGAAACCGCATCCACCGCCGGCAAGCTCCTCAATATCGGCAAGATAATGGTGCCGGAGGAAGTGCTGACCAGCGACGGGACGCTGGACGAGGATCAGGTGCGGCTGGTGCGGGGCAGCATCGCCCAGAGCGCCGACATGCTCTCCGCGGTGGAATTCGACGGTCCCGTGGTCGAGACGTTGCAGCAGGTTCATCGCATGCAGCAGGGGGATACGTCGCCGTCCGATGCCGACGAAAGGGCCGTCGCCGCCGCCGAGATCGTGACCGTCGCCAACAGCTTTATCGCGCTGACCAGCGACCGCGCGTGGCGCACCGGCATCGATCCTGCCGCTGCGGCCGGCCGGTTGCTCGCCGAACGGGAGGGCCGCTACGGACACCCCGTAGTGTCGGCCCTCATGAACCTTGTCGACAACAAGGGGCTGGCCGTCCACGAACTTACCCTGGCCGCGGCCGCCGGCCAGCATCTCCATTGAAAGCAACCGCGGCGCGGCTGGCATAATCCGAAGCAAGGCGTCATAGTACGCGCATGTTGAAGACCCTGTTCGCACGCCGAAAACTGTCGGCCGGCCCCCCACGGACGCCGGACGATACGCGGGTTTACGCGGTGGGCGATATCCACGGCCGTCTCGATCTGCTGACCGACATGCGGCAACGGATCGCCGAGGACGCGGCAACCGCTGCCGGCAAGAGGTGTGTCGTGGTCTATCTGGGCGATTACATCGACCGGGGCGCCGATTCGGCCGGCGTCATCGAGTGCCTCGCCGGCGATCCGGTCACGGGCTGCGAGCAGGTCTGCCTGATGGGCAACCATGAAGAGATGCTCCTCACCTTTCTCGACGACGCGTCGATCGGCTCAATGTGGGTCACCAACGGCGGCGACACGACGCTCCTGAGCTACGGCAGCGGCGCAAGCGGCGAGGCCACGGCGGATGAACGCATAAAAGGCATGCAACGGTCATTGCGGGAAAAGCTCCCGCCGCGCCACGAACATTTCATGCGTACGCTGAGGCTCTGTCACGTCGAAGGCGGTTATGCATTCGTCCACGCGGGCATCGCCCCCAGAAAATCCCTTGAAAAACAGACCAGCCGGGATCTTCTCTGGATCAGGGACGAATTTCTCCGGTCCGAGCACGATCACGGCCACTGCATCGTTCACGGCCATACGATCTACGAACAGCCAGACTTTCGCGCAAACAGGATAGGCATCGATACCGGCGCCTATTTCAGCGGCGTGCTGACCTGTCTCGTCCTCGACGGCGAAGAAAAGCGGTTATTGCAGACCTGAAAGAGATTTCGCCCGCCCTTAACGCCATTGCCGTTAAGTGGTAGCGTCCGTGCGCCTTCGACGGAGTTGTATGAATGGTTGCTGAAAAACGCGTCCTGGTCACCGGCGGTGCCGGTTTTATCGGTTCTCATCTGTGCGAGCGGCTGCTGGCGCAGAATTGCGATGTGCTGTGCGTGGATAACTACTTCACGGGCACCAAGGACAATGTCGCGCATCTGATCGAAAACCCGCATTTCGAGCTGATGCGGCACGATGTGACGTTTCCGCTCTATGTCGAAGTCGATGAGATCTACAATCTCGCCTGCCCGGCATCGCCGGTGCATTACCAGTTCGACCCGGTGCAGACGACCAAGACGAGCGTGCACGGCGCGATCAACATGCTGGGCCTCGCGAAGCGCGTCCGGGCCAAGATCTTTCAGGCCTCGACGAGCGAGGTCTACGGCGATCCGCAGGTCCATCCGCAGGTCGAAACATACTGGGGGCACACCAACCCCATCGGACTCCGGTCGTGCTACGACGAAGGCAAGCGCTGCGCCGAAACGCTGTTTTTCGACTATCGCCGGCAGCACGACCTGCGCATCAAGGTTGCAAGGATATTCAATACCTATGGACCGCGGATGCACCCCAATGACGGACGGGTGGTGTCCAATTTCATCGTACAGGCCCTGCGCGGCGATCCGGTCACGATCTATGGCGACGGGTCGCAGACGCGATCCTTCTGCTTCGTCGACGATCTGGTCGAGGGCTTCCTGCGGCTGATGGCGACCGATGACGACGTGACCGGCCCGATCAATCTCGGCAACCCGGGGGAATTTACGATCCTTGAACTGGCGGAAAAGGTGATCGCCGCGACGGGGTCGAAATCGGAACTGGTTCGCAAGCCGTTGCCGGCCGACGATCCGGTGCAGCGCCGGCCCGATATCACGCTGGCGAAGAACGCGTTGAACTGGGAACCGAAGATTCAGCTCGACGAGGGCCTCGAGCGGACCATCGCCTATTTCGACGGGTTGCTTTCCAAGGCTGAAGCCTGAGCCGTTTACGTTTCAGGCGGTAATGTCCGCGCCCGCCCAGAGCCGGCCGTGAACCAGCCGCGCCCAGCCGCGCAGCCCGCGTTCCGCCGGCTGTCCGGATTCCGTTCCCAGCCATTCGCGCACCGGCACTGAAAATCCCGTCTTGGGCCGCTTGAGAACCGCATCCGGCAAGGGACGCGACGGGCTCGCCGCCATGTCCCCCTTGGCGGGCGGATTCGGCCCCTGGATCATCGGCGCCACGGCGCGCAGCAACGCGACATCGACCAGGGGCACGCGGATTTCCAGCGAATGCGCCATTCCCGCCCAGTCGGCGTCCCGCAGAAGCTGGTTCCGCATGTACCAGGCCGATTCCAGCGCCGTCAGCTTGGCGTGCGGCGTTCGCGGCACACCGGCGGTCTGCGCCAGCCGGGTTCTGACATCCAGCAATTCAAGCCCGTCGCGCGCCATCGCGGGATCCATCAGGCGCGGCAGTTCCCACGGCATGAACAGCGCCCGGCGCAGCAGGAAGGCGTCGCCGTACCCCGTGCCGTACTCGATCAGCCCGGCGAATTTGGGCGACGCGATGCTGCCCGCGACCGGCGCGGCGATCGTGCGAAACGCACGTCCCAGCCACGGCGCGTACCGGAACGGCGAAAGCGTCCCGACCAGTTTCGGGATCTGCGTGAAATCCTCGTATCCGCCGAACAGCTCGTCGCCGCCCAGCCCGGAAATGGCGACCTTGAGCCCCGCCTCGCGTGTCGCCTTGCTGACGAAATAGGCGTTCACGCCGTCGATGCTCGGCTGATCCATCGCGGCAAACAGCGCGCCGGCCCCTTCGCGGAAGGCAGATGCATCCATCCAGCGCGTCTGGTGTTCGGTCCCGTACGCTGCCGCGATCTTCTCGGCGAGCGGGACCTCGTCGTCGGGCGCGCCGCGATAGGCGTCGAAGCCAAGCGTCACCGTGCGAAGCGATGCGGTCGCCTGCTCGGACGCAAGCGCGACCAGCGTCGACGAATCGAGACCGGAGGACAGAAACAGGCCGACCGGAACGTCGGCGATCAGATGGTGGCGGACCGAATCGCGCAACGCTTCGTTCAGCGCGCCGCGATCCAGGGGAGCCGAAGCAGCGCCGGCCAGTTCGCGGGAAATATCGAACCACTGCCAGGCCTGCCCGGCTCCCGACCGGTCGATCCACATGGTGCTGCCGGCCGGCAGAGCCTGAATGCCGCGATAAAGCGTATGCGGTTCCGGCACGCTGCCGAAAAGGAAGAATCCGGCGTGACCGGCCGGGTTCGGGTCCGTGTCGATGCCGCCGCCCGCGAGCAGCGCCCGCACCTGCGACGCGACTGCGACGGTTTTCCCGTCGTCGGCGAAATAAAGCGGCTTGATCCCGTACGGGTCGCGCGTCAGGAACAGTCCCTGCTCTTCACTGTCCCAGAGGGCGAAGGCGAACATGCCGCGCAGATCGCGGACCATCTCCTTGCCCTTCCTCCGGTACAGATGCAGCAGGACTTCGGTATCGGAATCTGATGCGAAGATCGCTCCGTCGGCGATCAGCGCGTCGCGCAGTTCCCGGTAATTGTATATCTCGCCATTGAAAACGATGGTGTAGCGGCCGTCGGCGGTCGCCATCGGCTGCGCCCCCGATTCGCCGAGATCGATGATCGCGAGGCGTCGATGGGCGAACGCCAGGCGTTCGTCATCCGAGAACCACAGCCCTTCGCCGTCCGGGCCGCGCGGGGCCAGCACGTCGTGCATGCGCGCAAGCCGCCTACGGTCAACCGGAGGCGCATCGTCGCGATAGGCAAATAGTCCGGCAATGCCGCACATATGGCCATTCCTGTATCTCTGAGACGGACCGCCGCCCCGTGCGCGGCACAGTAGCATGAGGCAAGGCGACTCGCTGACTGCCAAAGCGGCCCCTCAAGACTTTGGAATCGAACGCGTTTTCCCTGTATGGTGCGGCGGTTTCCGGAACGGGTCGTGCGATGTGCGGAATTGCGGGATTTATCGGGCGATGGCCCGCGTCGCTGGCGGCGGCGATGATCGGCGCGGAACGTCACCGCGGCCCCGACGGGGAGGGGCTCTGGTCGGACGCTGAGGCCGGCGTGGCGCTTGGTCACGTTCGCCTGTCGATCATCGACCTGTCCGAAGCGGCGGCGCAGCCGATGACGACCGCCGACGGCCGCTACACCATCGTTTTCAACGGCGAAATCTACAATTACCGGGCGCTGCGCGCGGAACTTGAGAGGGCCGGTGTCCGGTTTCGCACGACCAGCGACACGGAAGTTCTCCTGGAGCTCTACGCGCGGCAGGGACCGGCATCGGTGGAGCGTCTGCACGGCATCTTCGCCTTCGCCGTCTGGGATTCGGCGGAACGGTCGCTGTTCCTCGCCCGCGACCATCTGGGGGTAAAACCGCTCTATTACGCCGACCTTCCCCAGGGCATCCTGTTTGCATCCGAACTCAAGGCGCTGACGCTCTGCGCCGATCTGCCGCGCGCGCTCGATCCGCAGGCGGTCGCCGATCATCTCGGCTTCGTCTGGACGGCGGGCGAAAACACGATGCTGACGGCGGTCCGCAAGCTGAGGCCGGGCTGTACGCTCACCGTCAGCAGCGACGGGGTCGCCGCCGGTCGGTACTACCGGACGCCGCCGCCGGCTCCCGATCCCGTCGCCGCTACGCCCGCCACGCTGGCCGCCCTGATCGACGACGTCGTAAAGGAACAGATGGTCTCGGATGTTCCGGTCGGCGCGCTCCTGTCGGGGGGTGTCGATTCCAGCGCCATCGTGTCGGCGATGTGCCGAACGACCGAGCCCGGCAATATCACTACCTTCTGCGCGGTGGTCGGAAATTCCGAAGCCGGCGCGGATAATTTCGGCGACGATGCACGGTTCGCAAGGGAGGTCGCGGACGCGCTGGGCGTGAAGCTGGTCCCCGTTCCGACCGATGCGGACCTGATCGACGCGCTGCCGGAGATGATCTGGGCGCTGGACGAGCCGACCGCGGACTTTGCCGCGATCCAGACGCGGCTTCTCGCGCGGGCCGCGCGCGATGCGGGGATCAAGGTACTGCTGTCGGGTGTCGGCGGAGACGATCTGTTTACCGGATATGGCCGGCACAGCGCGGCGATGTATTACGACGCGCTGGGCGTCGCCCGCGCGCCCGCCGCACTGGCGCTCCGATGCTTTTCTCCCGGTTCCGTCAGGGGCAGGCGGCTCCGGCGGCTGGGCGATCTGTTCGCAATGACGGAAGAGGCAATGGTCGCCGAGGCCATGAGCTTTTCGGCGGTCGCGGCGGAAACCCGCCTTTCGCTGATCGCACCCGCGTTGCGGCCGACCGTTCGGGTCATTCCGCCCGCGTTTTCCGACTCGCTCGCCCGCACCGGCGGGCTGCATCCCGTCCAGCGGCTGATCGACCTGGAGCTCAACGGATTCATGCCGGATCACAATCTGAATTACACCGACAGGATGGCGATGCAGGAAGGCGTCGAGGTGCGGGTGCCCTTGTGCGATCCGCGCCTTGTCGCGTTCGCGCAGAACCTGCCGCTTTCGGCGAAGATCGGATTGCGCCAGACCAAGAAGATCCTGCGCGACTCCCAGCGGGGGCGGGTGCCGGATGCCGTGCTGACCCGCGCGAAACAGGGATTCGGCGTTCCCATTCGGGCCTGGCTGGCGGGACCGGCGCGCGAGCTGATGTGCGACCTGACGGCCGGCGATGTCGTCGACGCGCGCGGGCTGTTCGACGCCTCAGCCGTGGCGGGTCTGCGCGAGGATTTTCTTGCAGGCCGCATCGACGCGGCGATGACGCTGTTTCCCATGATGGCGATCGAACTCTGGTGCCGCGCGCTGGACGCTGCACCCGCGTTCGATCCTGCGGACTGCGAATCGCCGTAACTTATGGTAGGCTAGGCGGATTCAGGGCCGGGATTTTCAGGCGAAGACGGTACCGTCAATGGAACAGATCGTGCAGAGCGCGAAAAGCGGCAAGCTGGCCCTGCGGGAGGTCCCCGACCCGAAGGTACGGGCGGGGCATCTTCTGGTGCGGACGCGCGCGTCGCTGATTTCGGCGGGCACCGAACGGATGGTGGTGTCGTTCGCGAAGAAAAGCCTCGCGGCCAAGGCGAAAGCACGGCCCGATCTCGTCCGCAAAGTGCTCGACAAGGCGCAGCGCGACGGCATTGCGGCGACCTGGCGGGCGGTCATGGCGCGCCTCGACGAGCCGTTGCCGCTCGGCTATTCGGCGGCTGGCGAGGTGGTGGCGCTCGGCAAGGGAACCGAGGGCAGGTTCCGGATCGGACAGCGCGTCGCGATCGCCGGCGCGGGGCTCGCCAACCATGCCGATTTCAACGTCGTGCCGGTCAATCTGGCCGCGCCGGTTCCCGACGACGTCAATGACGAGGAAGCCTGTTTCGGGACGCTTGGCGCGATCGCGCTCCACGGGGTTCGCAATCTCGAACTCGGTCTTGGCGATTTCGCCGCGGTGATCGGCGCCGGGCTGGTCGGGCAGCTCGCCGCGCAGCTTCTCGAACTGGCCGGCGCGCGGGTCGCGGTGTTCGATTACGACTCGTCGCGCCTTGACCTGGCCCGTTACGGCCATGCCGCCTTTACCTGGAATCTCTCGGACGGCGACCCGACGGAGGCGATGCGCGATTTCACCGGCGGTCATGGCTGCGACGGCGTGCTGATAGCGGCAGCGACGGAATCCAGCGAACCGTTCAGCCTCGCCGCCGCGATCGCGCGGGACCGCGCGAAGATCAGCCTCGTGGGGCTGACAGGCACCGAAATCCCTTATCGCGACTTCATGCAGAAAGAGCTGTCAGTGGTGGTTTCGCGTTCCTACGGACCGGGTCGCTACGATGCCGATTACGAAATCGGGGGAATGAAGTACCCCGAGGGCTACGTTCCGTGGACCGAAACCCGCAATCTCGCTGAGGCGGTCAGGCGCATGTCGCGCCAGCGCGATCACCGCCTCGCGGTCGAACCGCTGATATCCCACCGTTTTCCGTTCGAAAAAGCCGAAGACGCCTACGCGCTGGTGACCGAACGGACGGAACCCCATCTCGGCGTCGTGCTGGATTACGCCGACCGTCCCGACAGGCCCGTCGACGGGCTGCGCATTCCCGTCGCGGTGTCGCGCGGCAAGCCGGAATCGGGCTGCGTGCTGGGCGTGATCGGCGGCGGCGGGTTCGCCCGCACGGTGCTGCTGCCCGAACTCAGGAAACTTTCCGGCTGCCGGCTGCATACCATCGCGACCCAGCGCGGCATTTCGGCCGAACACAGCCAGCAGAGCTTCGGGTTCGAGTTCTCCGCCGCCGACGAGGATGCGGTTCTCGACAATGACGAGATTAACGCCGTGCTGATCGCGACGCCGCATTCCAGCCATGCCGCGCTGACGGCGGCGGCTCTGGCGAAGGGCAAATGCGTGCTGGTCGAAAAGCCGCTTGCGCTCGACCGGGAACAGCTCAACGCCGTGGCGGCGGCGCGCAACCGCTCGGACGGCTTCTTTCAGGTCGGGTTCAACCGGCGTTTCGCTCCCATGGCGCAAACGATGCGCGAGCGGCTGGCGTCATTTGCGGGTCCGAAGGTTGTGCTGCTTCGCGTCAACGCCGGGCCGCTGCCCGACGATGTCTGGCTCAACGCGCCGGAGGAAGGAAACGGCCGGCTGCTGGGCGAGCTGTGCCATTTCGTCGATCTGGCGCGGTTCTTCGTCGGCGCGCCGATCCGCACCGTGCAGGCGGCGGCGGCGGAGATTTCGCACGGGGCGTGCGACAACCTGTCGGCGACGCTGTCCTTTGCCGACGGCAGCCTCGCCACCATCGCCTATACCGCGAAGGGCGATACCGCCTATTCGAAGGAACTGTTCGAGGCTTATGCCGGCGGCACGGTGGTGACGATCGACAATTTCCGCAGGCTGACCGTTGTCGCCGACGGAAAGGAAAAAAAGTCCGGCGCGGGAATCGATCAGGACAAGGGGCATGCGGCCGAGCTTGCCGCGTTTGCGCAGGCAGTCGCCGGGGCCGGAAAAGCGCCGGTGGACGAGGCGGAGCTTGTCGAGACCAGTCTCGCGACCATCGCCGTGGGCGAGGCGCTGCGGTCCGGCCAGCCGGTAAAGCTCTGAGCGCCCGGGCGTGACTCCGTCATGAATCTGTCCCGCCTGTGGCGGACCGTCCGGTATCTCTCCGCCGAACAGATGTTTTTCCGCGCCGCCCGACGTGCGCGCCGTGTCGCCATGCGGCTGGGTTCGCCGTTGGCGGTACGGTTCATCGGGAAAGCCGCCGACGCGTTGCCGCCGCCGGATGCAGGCGCACCGGGGCTTGCCGTCATCGCGGCCATCGTTCTGCGTCTTCAGCAGACCCAGTTCGGCGACGATCCCGCCGGTGTTGCAGACGGAAAATTCACGCTGCTTAACCGGGATTACGATTTCGGTGGGATCGACGCCATCGGCTGGCGGGGCGATTTCGACGAGGGCGACAACCCGCTCCGGCGGATGATCCTCGCCTATATGGGCTACGCCGTCCCGCTGTTGTCGCACGGGCGCGGCCGGGACCTTGCGGCGGTCGCCGGCATCGTCCGCTCGCTGGAAAAGGCCAATCGCTTTTCCGCGCCCGGCGCGCTGGGCGATGTCTGGAACGCCTATGCGGCGAGTCATCGCCTGATCAATCTGCTGTCTGCCCTGGCGCTTTACCGCGCTGCCGGCGGGGCTGCGGATGCGGAATCCGAATCCGCGATCCTCGATCACGTCCGGTTCTGCGCGGCGTTCGTCGCCCGGGACCCGGAGCGCGACCTTCAGTACAACCACCTGCTCAAGAATTACGTGGCGCTGGCCGTCTACGCGGCGGCGGCTGGCGGCATTCCGCCCGCGTTTGACTTTCTGGAGGACGCGATTGCCGCATCGCTTCGGCAATGCATTCTGCCCGACGGCGGCCACGCGGAGCGGTCGCCGATGTATCACGCGCTGGCGGTGCTCGACGTCCAGATTCTCGCGTCGACGAGTCTGTTCGCGGACGGCGTGTCGGACACGTTATCGCGCATGAAGATGGCGCTCGCGGGGATGACGCATCCCGATGGCGACATCGCCCTGTTCAACGATTCATGGCTCGGCGAAGCGCCGGACGCCAGGACGGTCGCCGGGCTCGATACGGGAAACGGGACGGTCCGGCTTCTGGATACCGGCTATGCGCGTCTTGCGGGCGACGGCGACGCGGTCCTGTTCGATTGCGGCCCGTGCGGACCGGATGACAATCCGGGCCACGCCCACGCGGATTTCCTGTCGCTCGAGCTCTCGATCTCGGGCCGGCGCTTTATCGTCGATCCCGGCGTGCCGACCTATACCGCCGGCCCGTCGCGGGATGATTCGCGGTCGGCGGCGGCGCATAACGGGCCGCATGTCGCGGGCGAGGAGCCCATCGAATTCTGGAAATCGTTTCGCGTCGGGCGGCGCGGCCGCGCGCGCGAACTGCGGGACGACCGGCTGGCCGGCATCGCGCCGCTCTGGTGCGCCGGGGCGCATGACGGCTATGCGCATCTCGGCGGCGACGTGCGGCGGTTCGTCGGACTCTGGCCCGGCGACGCCGTGCTGATCGCCGATCTCTGGACCGGAATGGCCGATCGCGACGTGCTCTCGAATTTTCTGGTGCCCGATTCCTGGACTCGCGCCGCAGGACGCGGCCCGGCGTTTCGGCGCGGGGATACCCATGTCCGGTTTTCCTGTTTCGCCGGAAAAATCTCCGGTGTGGATGCCAGCGTCTGCTGGCCGCGCTTCGACGTCGAACAAGGGGCGTATCGAATCTCTGTCGCGCCCGCGCCCGGCGCCGGGTTTCGGACCGCCGCGCTCTGGATCGTCTGGAACGACGAAGCGAAGGAACCTGCGCCCGAAGACCTTGCGGACCTGTTCGATGCGCTCCGCGCCTGCTGAGCGTCAACGGTTCACAATTGCGAATCGTCATCAACATGCGGAAAGAGCGAAAAACGGGGATAAGTTGTTTAATTCATGTTTTTCAATAGTTTATAGATGTCTTCCGGCGGACCTTCCGGGGATAACAAAGGGGTTTCGATCCGCGTCAATGCGGCGACAATAGGGACGTGAACGATATCGGTACGGAAATGGCTGAAACGGCAGCCGGCGCTCGGCGCGACACGGGGGTGCTGCCCTATCAGACGCTCGCCGCGCTGGTGCGGTCGCGCGAAATAACGGCGGATCGCCCCATCGAACCGGGGCAGTTGCAGCCGGCCAGCCTCGATCTGCGGCTCGGTCCGGTCGCCTGGCGCGTACGCGCCAGCTTCCTGCCGGGCGAAAAGCGCACGGTCGCCCAGCAGATCGAGCGCTTCGGGCTGCACGAGATCGACCTGACCGGCGGCGCGCTGCTCGAACGCGGTTGCGTCTATGTCGTGCCGCTGCTGGAATCGCTTGCGCTCAGCCCTGCTTTGTCGGGCATCGCCAATCCCAAGAGTTCGATCGGCAGGCTCGACGTGTTTACCCGGCTGATCGCCGATCAGGGCGCCGATTTCGATACCGTGCCGCGCGGCTATCGCGGACCGCTTTATGCCGAGATTTTTCCGCGCACCTTCAGCATTATCGCGCGCACCGGAAGCCGTCTGAACCAGCTTCGCCTGGTGCGCGGCAGCGCCGACGTCCGCGAGGCGGAGCTGAAGCGCCTGCTGGACGACCGCGCCGTACTGGACCGGTCCTTGAGCGAGCGCGAAACCGCGACGCTGTTTCGCGGCGTGCCGCTGTCGGTCGACCTGGCGGGGATCGGCGGGTCCGATCTGATCGGCTACAAGGCGCGGCCGCACGCGCCGCTGGTCGATCTCGACCGAATCGCGCATTACGACCCGACGCTCTACTGGGAGCCGATCTATCGCAGCGGCGAAAGCAGCGTGGTGCTGAACCCTGAAGATTTCTACATCCTTGCCTCGCGCGAGGCGGTGTCCGTGCCGGTCGATTACGCAGCCGAGATGGTTCCTTACGACGCGTTTGCCGGCGAGTTCCGCGCCCATTACGCGGGCTTCTTCGACCCCGGGTTCGGATCGGAGCAGGCGGGCGCGGCGGGCACGCGGGCGGTTCTCGAAGTCCGGTCGCACGGCGTGCCCTTCGCCATCGAGGACGGGCAGGTCGTCGGGCGCCTCAAGTACGAGCATCTGACCGATACGCCCGACAGAATTTACGGCGCGGCGGCCGGTTCGTCCTATCAGCTTCAGGGGCTTCAGCTTTCCAAGCATTTCCGCCCGTGGAGATCCTGATGCGCGCCGGGGCGATGCGGCGGTAAAGGACTTTCTTGCGGCGGCGCGCGAATTCATCCATGGATAGGGCACGATGAAGCTGAACGCCTATTTCGACGCCGAGTTCGATGCGCATGAAGCGGTTGCGCGCGCCTCGCGCGACGCCCTGAGGGACGGATTCGTCGCGCTGTGCGATGCGGCGCGCGCCGCGCTCGCGGGCGGCGGCAAGATCCTGTTCTTCGGCAACGGGGGCAGTGCCGCGGACGCGCAGCATCTCGCCGCCGAGCTGGTGGTGCGCTACCGCGTCAACCGGGCGCCGATCGCCGCGCTGGCGCTGACCACCGACAGTTCGGTGCTGACGGCGGGCGGCAACGATTTCGGCTATGACAGCATTTTCGAGAGCCAGATCCGGGCGCTGGGGCGTGAAGGCGATCTTGCGATCGGCATTTCCACTTCCGGCAACAGCGAAAACATCATCCGGGCCCTGACGGCCGCGGGCGAAATCGGGCTGCGCCGCGCCGCCTTCAGCGGTCGCGACGGCGGACGGCTGAACGGGCTTGCCGATCCGCTGCTGATCGTGCCATCCGACGTCACCGCGCGTATCCAGGAAATGCACATCCTGATCGGCCATATGCTGTGCGACGTGCTGGAGCAGGACGCGCTATGAACGCAGATGTCGCGACGCTGGTCGATCGGCTACGAGACGGGCGCGTGCTGTGCATCGGCGACGTGATGCTCGACCGCTATGTCTACGGTGCGGTGGAGCGTATTTCGCCCGAAGCGCCGGTGCCGGTCTGCCGCGTAAAGGACGAAGCGTCCATGCTGGGCGGGGCCGGCAACGTCGTTCGCAACCTGGCGGCGCTCGGCGCGTCGGTCGAATTCGTCGGGGTGGTCGGCGACGATGAGGCCGGCGCCGAGGTCCGTCGCCTGCTGGCCGGTCTCGAAACGGTGAACGCGCACCTCGTAGCGGACGGCTCGCGGCCGACGACGATCAAGGAACGGTTCGTAGCCGGACCGCAGCAACTGCTTCGCGTCGACCGCGAAAGCGATCTTCCGATCGACGCTTCCATCGCCGACAGGGTCTTCGAGACGGCGAAGGCGGCTCTCGCCGGCGTCGGCGCGGTTGTCATTTCCGATTACGGCAAGGGCGTGCTGGCGGGCGACCGGATCGGCGCGCTGATCGAGGCGGCCCGGGCGGCGAACTGCTGTATCGTTGTCGATCCGAAAGGAACGGATTTCACCCGCTATCGCGGCGCCGACGTGGTGACCCCCAATCTCCGCGAACTGGCCGAGGCGAGCCGGATGCCGACGGGGAGCGATGACGCGGTTGTCGCCGCGGCCCGGTCGCTCGTCGAAATCTGCGGGATCGCCAACGTGCTGGCGACGCGGAGCGCCGACGGGATGACGCTGGTGGCGGCAGGATCGGTGGAACATTTTTCGGCCGAGGCGCGCGAGGTGTTCGACGTTTCAGGCGCCGGCGACACGGTCGTTGCGACGCTCGCCGCCGGGCTCGCCGGCGAAATCGGTCTTTCCGATGCCGCCCGGCTGGCCAATATCGCGGCCGGCGTCGTGGTCGGCAAGGTTGGCACGGCGGTGGTCTATCCGTCCGAGATCGTCGGCGCGGCGGAACCGGCCGGTTCTTCCGCCCCCGGCAAATGGAAGGACCGCGCGGCCGCGCTGGCGCAGATCGCGGAGTGGAAGCGTCGGGGCGACCGCATCGGTTTCGCGAACGGCTGTTTCGACCTGATCCATCCCGGCCATGTTGCGCTGCTGACAAAGGCGCGCGCGGCGTGCGACCGGCTGGTGGTGGCGCTCAACAGCGACGCGTCGGTGAAACGCCTCAAGGGAGAAGGACGGCCGGTTCAGAACGAGGTGGCGCGCGCCGCCGTGATGAGCGCCTTCGAAAGCGCCGATCTGGTTGTTCTTTTCGAAGAAGACACGCCGCTCGGCCTGATCGAGGCGATCCTGCCCGACGTGCTGATCAAGGGCGCGGATTACGCGCGCGAGGACGTGGTGGGCGGCGACATCGTGGAGGCGAATGGCGGGCGCGTTCTCCTGATCGAGCTGGAAGAAGGGCACAGCACGACCGGCACCATTCGCCGGGTGGCGGGCGAGTAGCGCGGCTCCCGGATTCCGCATGCCATGACCGACGCGAAATATTTCCCGGCGCTGGCTTTCGGCCTTTCGACACTTGTCGTGTACGCAGTGTCCGGAATCGTAACGGCGACGACTGTCGGCGACTGGTATCCGACCCTGAACAGACCGTCCTTCAACCCGCCCGACTGGGTTTTCTCCCCGGTCTGGACCGTTCTTTACGTCATGATCGCCGCATCCGGCTGGATCGCCTGGCGGAACGCGTCGCAGGAGCGCCGCCGTCCCGTTCTGCTGGCGTTCGGACTGCAGCTTTTCCTCAACTTCCTGTGGTCGATCCTGTTTTTCGGGCTGAAGCAGATCGGTGCGGCGATGGTCGAGATCCTGCTGCTGCTGGGCTCGATCCTGTGGGCGATCCATGTCTTTCGCGCGGACTCGGGCGCGGCGGCCTGGCTGCTGGTTCCGTATGCCGCCTGGGTGGGATTCGCGGCAATTCTGAACGGGGCGATCTGGTATCTGAACTGATTCGCTTTCAGAGCCTCGGGTCGCAGATCCTCTGCAGCCGGTCGCTGGCGGTGAGCCCGAACCGCAAGAGCTGCGCCCGGCGGCGGGTTGCGTTGACGGGTCGCTCCTCGGCTTCCTGCCGGATCGCGGCGCCGTGCGAATCCGCGACGATGCGTCCGCATCCCTCGGGCAGGACATGCAGCGGGAAATGCTCCGGCACCGCGAAATAGAACCGGTCGCACCAGGGCAGGTATTCCGGCCATTTACTGTCGGCGCGAAAATCGGCGACGGTGCTCTTGACCTCGACGCACAGGAATTCGCCCCTGCCGCCGAGCGCCATGACATCGACCCGCCGCCCGTTCGGCAGCCGGAACTCGGTGACAGGCCCGTAGCCCATTTCGCCGAGCAACCGGCACACCCCCCGCGTCAGGAGCCGCGTCAGCGGGCTGACATTGTGGAATCCGCGCCGTCTCGGGGCATCCGGATCGTCGTAGGGCAGGTCAAGCGGCAACATCGCGCCAGTTTATCCGGTTTCTTGTCGTTCTGGAACAAAACATGCACATTTCCGTCATCGCCCGCGCCTCGCTTGACCTGTCGGCGTCTTTGACCCGATAACGCCGGTTATGGAAAGCGCCCGACCGGACGGACTATCGGCAAAACAGGCAAGGCGGATCGCGCGGGCGGAGCAACTGTCCGCGGCCGGCGATCATCGTGCGGCGCTCGGCGCCTATCGCGACCTGCTGCAGGAGCGTCCTGACGATGCGGGTCTGATGCGCCGCTGCGCGGCGGCGATGCTGGTCTCCGGTCAGAGAAAGAGGGCGGCGAAGATGATGCGCAAGGCGGACGAGGCTGAGTCCGCAACGCTTTGCGAACAGGCTGAGAAATCCTACATGGATGGCGATTACGAAGCCGCGCTCGGTCTCTACGAACGCGCGCACGCGCTGACGGCGGAGCTCGGCGAAGCGGTCTGGGGCATCGCCGACTGCCATGCCTCGCTCGGCCGCAACGAAACGGCGATCGGGTGGTACCGGCGCTATCTCGAAATCGAGCCGGACGAACCCGAGGCGCTGCACATGCTGGCATCGCTCGGCGTCGGCGAGCCGCCAGAGCGGGCGAGCGACGACTACGTGGAAACCTATTTCGACCGGTTCGCCCCCGATTTCGACGAAATGCTGGTCAACCAGCTCGAATATCAGGTGCCGGCGCGGATCGCGGATGCGGCGGAAAGCATCCTCGGCCCCGATCTTTCGCGCCTGTCGGTGCTGGACGTCGGCTGCGGCACGGGGCTCTGCGGCGCGGCGTTCGACGGCAGAATCCGGCGCATCGACGGGATCGATCTGTCAGGAAAGATGCTTGCCGAAGCGCGCCGGCGGAAGATCTATCGCCGGCTGAAGCGCGCCGATATCGAGGACCATCTCGCCGAAATCGGCGATCGCTACGACCTGATCGTCTCCGGCGACGTGCTGGTTTATCTCGGCGCGCTGGAAAAGGTTCTGGAGGGTTTCGCCCGGGCGCTGTCGCCGGGCGGGGTTGCCGTGTTCTCGCTCGAAGCCCTGAAGGGCAGGGGCTACAGACTTACCGAATCGGGCCGTTACGCCCATGCGCGCGACTATGTCCGCAAGACCGCGGCGGCGGCGGGGCTGGTCGAACGCAGCGTGAACCAGATTACGGCGAGGCTCGAATACGGCGAACCGGTCAGGGGCGATCTCTGGGTATTCGGGGCTAAAACCTAATCTTTTTCCGGTGCCGGCAGCTCGATCCCGAAATGACGGCGCAGCGCCGCGTCGATCAGGTCGAAACAGCTTCCGTAGCGCACCACCGACCAGTCATGGACGTTGACCATGGTCGATGACTTGCCGTAGCGCGACCAGCGCATCAGCCCGTAATCGATTACGATATCCGCCGCATCGCGGACTTCCTGCTCGATGTCGTCGGCGCGGAACTTGGTGCCCTGGAGCGACAGGTTGGCGGACGACCCGATCACCAGCTTGCCGGCTTCGAAGCTGAGCTGCGCCATCGCGTCGAGCAGCGGCCCGGCGTTGAGCAGCATTGCGATGGTGCCCGACTTCGAGGTTCGTTCCAGCACCTCGGGCTCCAGGCTTTTCAGCATCGGGTGCGAGAGATCGGCCGGTCCGACGGTTCCCATCGGCAGGTCGTACCCGTCGGTGATCATCCTCACCGCCTCGCGCGAGCGCGCGGACAGAACGTGCAGCGCCGCGTGCAGTGACTTGTTGCCGATCATCGCGTTGAGCTTTGCCGGACCGCGCTGCTTGACGGAGATGATCCGGTTGATCGCCTCGGTCGTCGTTGCGACGATCACGTAACCGACGGTGGTCGGGATGATGGCGATGCCGCCATCGAGAACGACCTCCATGGCGCGTTTGGCATCGGCTTCATAATCGAACGGGGTCATCGGTACTCCTTGTTATTTCTTATTTCGCGCGTTTGCGGGACGAGGCGGCCTTTTGCCGTTTCCAGAGAGCCTCGACCGCGTCGACGCCTGCCTGGGCGACTTCAATGTCCTGGGCCGGCGTCCCGGAGCTTGCGCCGATGGCGCCGACGATGGCGCTGCCGACCTTTACCGGAATGCCGCCGCCGATAATGCTGAAATGGCCCTGGTTCGACGTGTGGATGCCGAACGTCGGGCTGCCGGGACGGCACATCTCGTTATAGAACGCGGTCGGGTTCTTGGCGGCGGCGGCGGTGAACGCCTTGTCGATGGCGATCGAAATGCTCGAAACCTTGCCGCCGTCCATGCGCGAAAACTCGATCAGGTTGCCGGACTCGTCGGTAACCGCGATGCACATCGGGATGCCGATATCCGACGACTTCTTTTCGGCGGCGGCAATCATCAGCTTCGCTTCTTCATTGCTGAGGCGTTTGACCGTCAACATTGTCGTATTCCCCCGTTTTCGAATGGACCGGAAAGGCGCGACTTTCGCAAAACCGGGGCGAGTAGACAAGGGCAGGGGCAAACGGCGGAAATCGCGCCTAAACGGAAACTTAACCCAAACGTCCGATACCGGGGGAACATCCAAAGCCCTTGCTGGAGGCATTTCGACCATGCCAGACGATTCACCCGCTCTCCTGGCCGAACCCGGTCCGGTTTCAACGCAGCAGTACGATTTCGACATGCTGGTCATCGGTTCGGGCCCCGCCGGTCAACGGGCCGCGATCCAGGCCTCCAAGCTTGGCAAGCGCGCGGTGATCGTCGAGCAGCGCGCGGTGGTGGGCGGCGTCTGCCTCAATACGGGAACGATCCCCTCCAAGACGCTGCGCGAAGCGGCGATGCATCTTTCCGGCTATCGCGAACGGAACATCTACGGCGCGTCCTACTCGGTGAAGACGGAAATCACCATGGAAGACCTGCTGTTTCGCGCCGATCACGTCATCCGCAACGAAATCGATGTCACCTGTCACCAGCTTCGGCGCAACGGCGTAACCGTGCTGGCGGCCAAGGCGCGCTTCGTCGATCCCCATGTCGTGCGGCTGGATTTCCTCGACGGTCGCGGGTCCAGGGAAATTTCGGCGGAGAACATTCTCATCGCCGTCGGCACCGAGACCACCCGCGACTCGTCGATCGGGATAGACGGGCAGACCATTTTCACCAGCGACGATATTCTGAAGCTCGCGGAATTGCCCAGCTCGCTTATCGTGGTCGGCGCCGGGGTGATCGGGCTTGAATACGCGACGATCTTCGCGTCTCTCGGCGTCCGCGTGACGCTGGTCGACAAGCGTCCCCGCCTGCTGAATTTCGTCGATGCGGAGATTACCGATTCGCTTGCGCATCTGCTGCGTCAGAGCCGGGTGACGCTCCGTCTTGGCGAGGCGGTAGCGGAGGTTCAGCATTGCGAGGGGCGGAAAGGGCCGGGCGTGCGCGTGGTCCTCGAATCCGGAAAACAGATATTTGCCCAGAAAGCGCTCTATTCCATCGGCCGGACCGGCGCGACCGGATCGCTCAACCTTGAGGCGGCGGGCCTTTCCGCCGACAAATACGGTCGCCTTGCAGTCTATGAAACCCATCGGACCAGCGTGTCGCATATTTTCGCCGCCGGCGACGTGATCGGGTTCCCGTCGCTGGCCTCGACCTCGATGGAACAGGGTCGGATGGCGGCGTGCCAGGCGTTCGGCGCGGAAACGCACAGCGTGGCGGACCTGTTTCCGTACGGGATCTATACGATTCCGGAAATCTCGATCGTCGGCGCCAATGAAGAGGAACTCACGGAGCAGGGCGTGCCGTACGAGGTCGGCAAGGCGTTCTATCGCGAGATAGCGCGGGGCCAGATCATCGGCGACTCTACCGGTCTTCTGAAACTCATGTTCCACCGGGAAACCCACAAGCTGCTCGGCGTTTCCATCCTTGGCGAAGGTGCGACCGACCTGATCCATATCGGCCAGGCGGTGATGGCCCATGGCGGCGAAGTCGACTATTTCGTCGACACCGTCTTCAACTACCCGACGCTCGCCGAATGCTACAAGACGGCCGCGTTCGACGGCATCAACCGCCTCGAATAGAAAACTTCTTTTTCCCGCCTCCCGCCGTCCCTTGATCGGTGGCGCAATCGGTGTTCCGATGCGCCATGACCGATCATGACGACGACCTTGTCCGGTTGACGGCGACCGAGGCCGCAATCCGGATTGCTGCCGGTAAACTGACCTCCGAGGCGCTTGTTTCCGCCTGTCTCGACCGGATCGAGCGGCGGGACGGTGCGCTCAACGCGTGGGCGCATGTCGATCGCGATCTCGCGCTCGACGCGGCCCGCCGATGCGATGCGGCGGCCGCGCCGCTCGGGCCGCTTCACGGCGTGCCGGTGGGAATAAAGGACATTATCGACACCGCCGACATGCCCACCGGCATGGGATCGCCGATCTATGAGGGTCACCGGCCGCGCAGCGATGCGGCCTGCGTTGCGCAGGTCAGGGCCGCGGGCGGCGTCATCCTCGGCAAGACGGTGACGGTGGAATTCGCAGGCATGGCGCCGCCGCCGACCTGCAATCCGCACGACCCGATGCGGACTCCCGGCGGATCGTCCAGCGGCTCCGGCGCGGCGGTTGCGGACTGTCACGTGCCGATCGCGTTCGGCACCCAGACGGCCGGGTCTATCCATCGTCCCGCCGCCTATTGCGGCGTTGTCGGATTCAAGCCGACCTTCGATCTCTACAATCTGCACGGGGTGCGGCCGGCTGCCCAGTCGCTCGACACGCTGGGAACGCTGTCGCGCTCGATCGAAGACGCCGAGCTGATAATGGCCGTCCTGATCGGCCGCACCTACACGCCGATTGCGCCTTGTTCCGCGCCGCCCCGGATCGGATTCTGCCGGACCCATTTGTGGGGAACCGCGAAGCCCGAGACGGCCCGCGCGATGGCGGCGGTCCGTCAGCGCATGGTTCGCGCGGGTGCGGACGTGATCGACATCGACCTTCCCCGGGAATTCAGCGAGCTGACCCCGGCGCGGGATATCATCTCGTCCTACGAGCGCGCCCGGGCGACACTGTGGGAATACGAGAATCATCGGGACATGCTGAGCCCGCAGCTTCGGGCCGGCATCGAAAAGGGTCTCGGCTGGTCGTTCGGCGAGTATCGCGAGGCGCTCGTCGCGGCAGAGGCGTGCCGGCGGCAGCTCGAAAAGACATTTGCCGCAATCGACGCGATCATCGCCCCCGTGACCGAAGGCGAAGCGCCGGTGGGACTGGAAGCCGCTGGCGATCATGCCTTTATCGGATTCTGGAACCTGCTGCGGTCGCCGAGTTTTGCGCTCCCCGTCGGGCGGGGGCCGAACGGCATGCCTGTGGGGCTGCAGCTTATCGGCGCGATGGGGGCCGATGACCGGCTGATCGCCGTGGCAAAATGGGTGACGAGCCGCCCCGCAATGTGAGGACGGCGGAAGCAACAGGACCGGGAGGAACGACATGACCGAATCGAGTTTGCCGCTGTCGCATCTGAAAATTCTCGACCTTACGCGGGTGCGCGGCGGGCCGGTCTGCGTGCGCCAGTTCGCCGACTGGGGCGCCGACGTGATCAAGATCGAAACGCCGCGCGGGGTCGGCGGCGATGACGGCTATACCGGCCAGCGCCATTCGTCCGATTTCCAGAACCTGCACCGCAACAAACGCTCGATGGGCATCAATCTGAAAAGCGAGGCGGGCAAGGAAATCTTCGCAAGGCTGGTCGAACAGGCCGATATCGTGGTCGAAAACTACCGGCCGGGCGTCAAGTTCCGGCTCGGCATCGATTACGAGTCCCTGAAGAAGATCAACCCGCGCATCATCCTCGGCAGCCTGTCGGGGTTCGGTCAGACCGGCCCTTATGCCGACCGCCCCGGCGTCGATCAGATCGCGCAGGGGATGGGCGGGCTGATGATGGTTACCGGGATGCCGGGACAGGGGCCGATGCGGGCCGGCACGGCGGTCGGCGACATTACCGGCGGGCTCTATCTCGCCTTCGCCGTTCTTGCTGCGGTGGTGGAGCGCGAAAAATCGGGCGAGGGGCAGTGGGTGCATACGTCGCTGCTGCAGGCGCTGATCGCGGTGATGGATTTCCAGTGCACCCGCTGGCTGATGGACGACGAAGTCCCGGCCCAGTCCGGCAATTCGCACCCCACCAGCGCGGCGACCAACATGTTCGAGACCAGCGACGGGTACATCAACATCGCCGGCGGGCAGGCCCAGATCTGGCCGCGCCTGTGCGAGGCGCTGGAGACGCCGCACATGATGGAGAACCAGGAATTCGCCGACCCCGCCAATCGCCGCAAGATCCGCGAACGCGTCTGGGCGGAAATCACAAAGGCGACGAAGAAACGCACAAGCGCCGAATGGGTCGAACGGCTCAACGCCGCCGGCGTGCCGTGCGGGCCGATTTACACCATGGATCAGGTGTTCGCCGACCCGCAGGTCAAACACCTCGCCATGGCGGCCGGCGTGAAGCATCCCGCGCTTGGGGAGATCGAACTTGTCGCCCAGCCGATCGGTTTTTCGCGCGCCGAATTCGCCATCCGCAGCGCGACCCCCGAACAGGGCGAGCATACCGACGCGATACTGGAAGAACTCGGCTATGGCGCGGACGAGATTGCGAAGCTGCATGACGAAAAGGCTGTGTAACAACCCTTTCGTCATGGTCGGCCCACGGATCCGGCCAAAGGCCGGTCCGAGGACAGGCTCCGGCCGACCATCCACGCGTTTTCCGTCGGTTCCGGAATGGAGAACAAAGAAAAGCCGTGGATGGTCGTGACACGCACGACCATGACGGAAATTGTTTGGAGTGAAAGATGACGACCATGACCGACCGCATCGACGCCGGGCTGGATTTGCCGACGCCCAACATGATCGCTGAAAAGGAAGGCGGCATCGGCTGGATGACGTTCAACAATCCGGAACGCCGCAACGCAATTTCCTTCGAAATGCGCCAGGCGATCCTGATGATCCTCGACGATTTCATCGCCGACGACGCGATTCGCGTGATCGTGCTGAAGGGCGCGGGCGGCAAGGCGTTCGTTTCCGGCTCCGACATTTCGCAGTTCGCGACCTATCGCGCGACGCCCGAACAGCGCGAGGTATACGACGCCCTGTCGGCACAGGTGAACGCCAAGTATGACGAGGTCGAGAAACCGGTCATCGCGATGATCCAGGGGTTCTGTCTTGGCGCCGGGCTCGGTACCGCGCTGCAGGCCGATATCCGCATCGCGTCCGACGATTCGCAGTTCGGCGTGCCGGCGGCCAATTTGTCGCTCGGCTATTCCTACAGGAACACGAAGAAGCTGATCGACCTGATCGGCCCGGCGGCGACCAAGGACATCATGTTCACCGCCCGCCGCGTGCCGGCCGACGAGGCGCTTCGCATGGGTCTGATCAGCCGCATCGTGCCGGCGGACGCGCTGGAGGAAACCGTGCGCGGGGTGGCTGCGACCATCGCCGGAAACGCGCCGCTCACCATCCGCTCGGTCAAGGCCAACGTGACCGAAGCGATGAAGGAAGACCCGGACACAGACCGCTGCGACGCTCTGGTCGAGGCCTGCATGAACAGCGAAGACTACAGGGAAGGCCGGACGGCCTTCATGGAAAAGCGCAAGCCGGTGTTCCGCGGGCGGTAGGACTCGAAACCGTCATCCCCAGTCGCGGTCCGGTGCGGCGCCGCCATTCGACAGCCGCGCCAACAGGTCGCCAAGTATTTTCGCCTCCTTTTTCGTGTACTGCGCGGCGAAGTGGCGGACGATCGCGCGTTCGTATGTCTTCCACATGGAGCGGCGCAAACGGCGGCCCTTCGGCGTGATCCGCGCGATGACACCCCGGGCATCGTCGTCGCAGGGCCGCCTGTTGACGAGACCGTCGGCCGCCATGCGTTCCAGGAGCCGCGTTACGCTGTAACGGGCCAGCAGCATGCGCGCTTCGATGTCGCGGTTCCGCAAGGCGCCCTCGGGACTGCGGTCCAGCTCCAGAAGGATGTCGTACCAGACGAGCGGCGGGAAGCCCGCCGCCTTGAGTTCGTCTTCGATCGAGGACAGGGCGCGCTGCTGCCCCCGGATCAGGGCAATCCACGCGGTCTCCGCCGTCCGGTCGAGAAGGTTCGTCATGGACCGCAGCATCCGGTTATTTTGTTGCAATTGCAATAAAAGATATTATTTGTTGCATATGCAGCAAATGGAGATACGCCATGTCCCGTCACGACCTCGTTCTGATCAGCCATCATCTGTGCCCCTACGTTCAGCGTGCGGCGATTTCGCTTGCGGAGAAAGGCGTTCCGTTCCAGCGCCGGTATGTTGACCTTGCCGACAAGCCCGACTGGTTCCGGACGATATCTCCTCTCGGCAAGGTCCCGGTTCTGCTGGTTGGCGACACCCCCTTGTTCGAATCGGCCGCCATTCTGGAATTTCTCGAGGATACCCGGTCCCCGCCGTTGCATCCTCGCGATCCACTCCTTCGCGCCGGGCATCGGGCCTGGATCGAGGTCGGGTCGACGATCCTGAACGGGATCGGCGCGTTCTACGGCGCGAAGACCGATGCGGCGTTCGACAGTCCGCGAGAAACGCTCAAGGCCAGGTTCGGACTGTTGAATGACCGCCTGAACGGAGGACCGTATTTCGACGGACAAACTTTCTCGCTGGTCGACGCCGTTTTCGGGCCCGTTTTTCGCTATTTCGATGTATTCGACGAAATCGGGGAGTTCGGCATACTTGCCGGAATGAACAGGGTTTCCCGCTGGAGGACGGCGCTCGCCGAAAGACCCTCCGTCAAAAATGCTGTCAGCGGCGATTACCCCGAACGGCTGATGGATTTCCTGAAACGACGCGACAGCGCCCTGTCCGCTCTCATCAGGTAGCGAACCCGGGATCTTCCTGGTAGGTCTTCCGGACATACATCCGGAAATCCAGCTCGCCCATCGGCTTGTTGCCGCGCCGCGCGTACATCTGTTCCCAGGTACGGCGCTTGAGGTCTTCGGGCAGTTCGCGGATGCGGGCACCGGAAGCCATCAGCAGGGTCTGCAGCCTGCAGCTCGCGATCAGCCGTTCCATGTAGACGAACGCCTCGCCGATGGTGCGGCCCACGGTCAGCACCCCGTGATTCGACATGATCATGGCGATCTTCTCGCCGAGTTCCCGCGCGATGACCGGGCCTTCCTCGGCTTCCTCGGCCAGACCCTCGAATCCATGGTAAGCGATCTGGTTGTAAAGGGCGCAGCCGGTCTGATCGACGATCATAAGCCCGTCTTCCATGGCGGAAACCGCGACGCCATCGAGCGGGTGCAGGTGAATGGTCGCGTTGACGCCCTCCTTCATCCGCAGGATCGCGCGGTGAAAGTTGAACCCCGCCGGGCCCGGCTTGAGGTCGTTGTTCGACAGCACATTGCCGTCCATGTCCGCCTTGATGATGTCGGAGGCGCAGATCTCGTGCCAGCCCAGCCCCAGCGGGTTGATAAGGAACTGGTCCGGCGCATCCGGCACCCGCGCGGTGATGTGGTTCCGGACCGTATCGTTCCAGCCGAACCGGTGGGCGGTGCGATAGGCGGCGGCCAGCGCCACGCGGGTCTCCCATTCCGCCTCGGAAACGTCGTTACGGCAGGACACGATCTCGCGTTCGAAGACCAGGGTGCCGGTCACGGATCTACTCCCACAGATCGCGATATTGCGTCGCCACGATGTCGTCATACGGCACCGGCCCGCCATCCAGCAGCCCGGCATCCTGTGCGAACCCGTTCATGCCGTCGACGAAATCCTCGGCAATGACGGTGCTGTAGAACGGCAGGTCGCGTTCGATCAGCCGCGCGATCAGCCCGGCTTCCTTTTCCGGGAACAGCTTCTCGCCCACCCTGGTGGCGAGCGACAGATCTTCTTTCAGCGCCCTGTGGGTGGCGCGGATCGCGCGCACCGCGCCGGCGGCGACATCGGGCTGTTCGTCGATCAGCTTCTGCGTCGTGACAAGGCCGGGCTGGGTAAAGCTGAAGGCCGCTTTCGGCCCGTCGCCGCGGCGCACGTCGATGATGCATTTGGCGATTCCGGCGGTCACGGCCACTTCGGCGCCCATCCCGTTGGCCCAGAAGCCGTCGATCTCGCCATCGATCAGCGCCTGCGCGGCGGCAACGCCGAACGACACCCCCGGCGGGACGCCCTTGGGCGGCAGGCCGATCTCGATCCCTTCGGCCTCGATGTCGATGCCGGCGGCGCGCAGCATGGCCTTGAGCCCGGTATCGACCCCCGGCGCGGCGCCGAGCCGCAGACCCTTGAGCCCGTTGACGTCGCCCTTCTCGATCGGCAGATCCTTGCGCACCACCAGGAACCAGTACATGCCGTGCGACAGGGCGCACAGCAGCTTCGAGCCCTGCCAGCGGGGAAAAGCCCACAGCGGCGCGTGGCACGACCCGGCGACCATGTCGACCTTGCCGTCGCGCAGCGCGGCAAAGGAATCGGGCACCGGGAAGATCAGCGCATGTTCGGCATCGATCCCTTCTTTCTCGAAGAAGCCGAGCTCCACGGCCGCGATGGCCGGGAAGTAGGAGTTGGAGACGAGGTCGGGGTAGCAGATTTTAATGGGCATCTATCAGTTCCTGTTGTTCGCAGGCCCTACTGTACCAGCCCACTCCCCCGCACGGCCAGCCAGCGCCGGCATTCCGGGGGCGCCGCAGTGACGCCGATGCGGCTGGCGGCTAGGTCCAGAGTTCCTCGAATTCGGTTGCGACGATATCTTCGTACGGCACCGGGGCGCCGTCCAGCAGTCCGGTTTCGCGCACATACCCGTCCATTCCCGCGACAAACTCCTGCGTGATGCGCGTGGAATAGAACGGCAGGTCGCGTTCGATCAGCGCGGCGATCAGCGCCGCCTCCTTCGGCGGAAACAGTTTTTCGCCCACCCGGGCGGCCAGCGATACGTCTGCCTTGAGCGCCTCCAGCGTCGCGCCGATGGCGCGCACCGCGGCGGCGCAGATCTCGGGTTGTTCCTCGACCAGCCCCTGGTGGGTGATGAGCGCCGGCTGGGTAAAGTGAAACGCGGCCTGAGGCCCGATCCCGCGGCGCACGTCGATGGCGACCTTGCCGATGCCTTCGCGCACCGCCAGCTCGGTCGCCACCGCGTTGGCCCAGAAACCGTCGATTTTGCCGTCGATCAGCGCCTGCGCCGCGGCGACGCCGAACGACGCGCCCTTGGCAACCCCGCCCGGCGGCGGTCCGATTTCGATCCCGTTCGCCTCCGGATCGACCCCGGCGGCGCGCAGCGTCGCCTTCAGAACCTGGTCGACTTCCGGCGCGGCGCAGATGCGAAGCCCCCTGAGCGCGTTGAGGTCATTGTTCTCGACCGGCAGGTCGTTGCGAACCACCAGCGACCAGAAAACGCCCTGCGACAGCGAGCACAGCAGTTTCACGCCGCGCCAGCGCGGAAACGCCAGCAGCATGACATGCGCTGCGCCGCCGATCATGTCGACATCGCCGTCGCGCAGCGCCATTGCCGCTTTCGGCGCGGGAAAGATCAGCTCATGCTCCGCATCGATCCCTTCCGCGTCGAAGAAACCGAGCTCGACCGCGGCGATGGCGGGAAAGAAGGAGTTGGACACCTTGTCGGAATAGCAGATTTTAAGGGCCATGATTTTCGACGGCTGGTTAGCAGGCTTCCGCGACCCTGCCACCCGCAGCGAAGCCGGTCAATTGCGGCCCGGGGAATTAACCGCCCGGGTATTTCGACCGCGGGTAACTGATTGCCAGGGAGTCGAACGAAGGGCCCTTTGCGGTAACGATCGCGAGAGGACGGTTGCAATTCGGCCCGTTGCGGCGCACATGCTGACCGACGCTCGTATCGATACAGGGAAAGGAATTCTCATGCGCACCGGTATTTTAAAGAAAACGCTGCTCGGTATACTGATTTCCGGAATGGCATGGACCGTCGGGGCCCGCGCGGCGGAAAAGCTTGAGATTGCAACCTTCGCCGGCGGGTGTTTCTGGTGCGTCGAATCCGATTTCGATGGCGTTCCGGGCGTCGTAAAGACCATTTCGGGCTATACCGGCGGGCTGTTGAAAGACCCGAGCTACAAGCAGGTTGTGGCGGGCGGCACCGGCCATATCGAGGCGGTGCAGATTCATTTCGATCCCAAAAAGGTTTCCTACGAAAAACTGCTCGATGTGTTCTGGCACAGCGTCGACCCGACCGACGATGGCGGGCAGTTCTGCGACAGGGGTCTGAGCTATTCCACCGCGATTTTCGCCAATTCGCCCGAACAGAAAAAGGCCGCCGAGGCGTCGAGGAAAATGCTGATGGAGGCGGGCAAGCTCGACAAGCCCGTTGTCACCCCCATCCGCGAGGCGCGGCCGTTCTACGCCGCCGAGGACTACCATCAGGATTACTATAAAAAGAACCCGCTTCAATACAGGTTCTATCGCTACGGGTGCGGCCGCGATGCGCGGATCCAGGCGCTGTGGGGCAAGGACGCCCATCGCGGGATCGAGAAGCACTGAAATCCGGGTCTCCGGTCATCGCCGTCATTTTCTGGGGCGCGCCGAGGGTTTGTGCTAGGCTTGTATCGCCAAAAACAGCGATGCGGAGGTGACGCATGAACGCAGTCGATTTCTCAACGCTTTCGGACACGGTGCCGGTCGCGGGCCGGGAGGATCTGCAGGCGCGTCTCGCGGCGGTGATCGAGGAAATCCGCCACTACCCGACCCCGATCGCCGGCTGCGACGATCAGTTCAACTATCTCTGCGAAAAACGCGAGGAGCTGGCGAGCGCCCTGAAACGGTGCCGCTGACGCAGGAAACTTCCGGGAGGATTGCGATGAAAATTGTCCAGAGCGACGAGCTGCAGTGGCAGCGCGGTCTCGAACATCGGGGCGGCACGTTTCATTTCCGGCGGCTGCTGGATGGCGAGGAAGGACGGATCGATAATTTCCACCTGACTTTCGGCAAGGCGGGCGGCGATTTCTACTCGCCGCGTCACCGGCATAATTTCGAGCAGGTGCGGTTTCAGCTGAAGGGCACGCTCGATTACGACCGCGATGGCCGGTTGACTCCGGGCATGGTCGGCTATTTTCCCGAAGGCGCGTTCTACGGCCCGCAATCGCAGGACCCGGAAGACGAGCCCTGGACCATCGTCCTGCAGTGCGGTGGCGCGAGCGGCAGCGGCTATCTGTCGCGCGACGAGGTCAAGGCCGGGATGGAGGCGCTGAAGCCGTTCGGCGAGTTCGACGACGGCGTGTTCAGGCGCTTTGATGCGCCGCGCGGCAAGAAGAGCGTGGACGGGTTCCAGGCGATCTGGGAACACCATAACGGGCGGCCGCTGGAATTTCCGGAACCGCGCTATCCCGGCCCCATCATGATGGACCCGGCGCATTACGACTGGCTGCCGGTCGAGGGCGCGCCCGGCGCGTGGAAAAAACATCTCGGCAGCTTTACCGAATGCAACACGTCGACCGGTTTCGTGAAGCTCGATCCCGGCGCGCGCTGGACCGCGGATGGCAGGACCATCCTGTTCGCGATCTCCGGCAAGGGGACGGCCGGCGACGACGAATTGCGCCAGTACACCACGATCTATCTCGACCATGGCGAGACGGTGGATATCGCAGCGGAAGAAACCTGCGAGCTGCTGCGGCTCGGCCTGCCCGATCTCCGCGCCCTGATGGCGGAGCGTGGCGCTCAGGTCACTGCCAGCGCTGCCGAGTAAATCTTTTGCGTTTCAACGAAAAACCCCGCCCTTCCGGGCGGGGTTTTGCTTTCTGACCCGTCCGGCCGGGGCTTACAGCCTTCCGTCGGCGACCATTTCGCGGACCTGTTCGCGGTCCAGCAGCACCGTGTCGGGTACGCCTGATTTAAACAGCGCGACCATCTTGTCCGGATCGAAATTGCCTTCGTCCATCTTGCCGAAATATTCCGACCACTGGTAATGGCGCTTGTAGTCCTGCGTCTCGGCAGACGTGAAATTATCCATCATGGTTTCGACCGTGTTGCCGTCCGGGTCCTCGTAATAGAACGAGGTCGACTGGCCGTGATTGACGACCCAGTTCGGCTTGTATCCCTTCTCTTTCATCCGCTCATAGACGAACAGCAGCTCGGCGAGGCTCGAATAGGCGTAAGCCAGATGCGATACGCCGACCGGCCGTTCCGGCTTGGTGCCCCAGCCTTCCTTGGGAATAATCACCACCCGGTGGTCGTGATCGTCATAGGAAATGAAGCTCAGCCCGCGCGGGTTCTTCCGGATGATCTCGCCATTGAACAGCCACTGATAGAACTCGACCATCGCGTCGTAATTCACGTCCGAGTAAATGTGGACATGGTGCATCTCGCGCGGCGCCGGCATTTCCTTGACGTCTCCCGGCGCGTCGTGGCGCACGGGGTGAACTTCCGACGGGACAAATTTTCTCGGATCGATGGCATCCATGAGCTTGCTCCAGTTCCTCATATGCACACGCGGTGGCGAAATTCTGCCACGCAAACGCCGTTTCGTCCAATTCGGTTATCGAACGTGTCGCGCCCTCCGGCCGGTCGCTGAAACCGGTTCGTTACCCTATACTGTCGCCTTAACCTCCTGAACAGGAACGGGGCCTTTTCATGCGGATTTGCCGCTTCGACGACGACCGGCTTGGCGTGATTGAGGGCGATACGGTCGCCGATGTCAGCGCCGCGCTTGATGTGCTGCCTGCGGTGCGATGGCCCTATCCACCGGGCGACGCGCTGTGTGCGCACTGGAAAGATTTGCGCCCTGCCATTGAGAAGGCGCTGGAAACAGCCCCCCGTTTTCCGATCGCTGATGTCGCGCTGCGCGCGCCGGTCGCCAATCCGGGAAAGATCGTCGGGATCGCGCGCAACCGGAAAAACCTGCAATCGGAAACTCTCGATTTTGTCGATCCGTCGGCGGCCAACGTGCGCAGGGACGACGATCCGATCTTCATGTTCATCAAGGCGAACTCCGCGCTGGCCGGTCCCGCCGACGGGGTGGTGCTGCGCTTTCCCGACCGGCGCAACGACCCGGAGGCCGAGCTCACCATCGTCATCGGCCGGGGCGGGACGAACATTCCGTACGACGAGGCGCTCGATCACGTGCTGGGCTACACGATCGGGCTCGACATGACGATGCGGGGCAAGGAAAGTCCGTCCTCGCGCAAGTCGCTGGATACGTTCGCGCTGATCGGGCCGTGCGTGACCACCGCGGACGACATTCCGGACCCCGATGCGCTCGGCTTCTCGCTCGCGATCAACGGGACCGGGATCCAGAAGGGCACCACCGCCGATCTCGCCTTCGACATCAGGAGCCTGATCGCGCACGCCTCGACCTTCTACACGCTGCATCCGGGCGACCTGATCATGGCCGGGACGCCGGTCGGGTTTGAGCCGGTCCATCCCGGCGATATCATGGACGTCGAATTCGACCGCATCGGCGCGATGACGGTCGCGATCACGGCGCACCGATAAGCGCGATTCTCAGGGAGAATGACATGATTCCGACGAAATCGCTGGTCCATTTCACAATCCCGGTCAGCGATCTGAAGAAGAGCCTGGAATTCTATACGGAGATTCTCGGCATGACGCTGATCCGCGCCTACGAACACATGGCGTTTCTGCGTTCGGGCGATGACGACCGGATCACCATCCTCGGCCAGACCAACGCGATCCACCCCGATACCGGCGCTTCGACCCATGTTCATCACGCCTGGGCGGTGGAGTCGGAGGACTACCGGAAGGCGAAGGAATTCGTGAAATCGAAGGGGATCGAGATCATTTTCGAGGAAGACCGTCCTTCGCCCGCCACCATCGCCGGGCCGCGCTTTTACATCCATGACCCCGACAGGAACGTGATCGAGATTATCGACTGGACCAACAGGGGCGAGTTCTAGAACCCTCCCGCTCAGAGAAAGAAGGAAGACCGATGAGATATTGCCGTTTCAACCACCCCGGCGCCGGAAACGATCGTCTCGGCGTCGTCCGCGGCGACCTGGTGCATGACGTCACCGCCGTGCTGGACGAGCTGCCGGCGCACCGCTACCCGTTTCCGCGCGGCGACCAGCTGGTCGCGAATCTCGATACGCTCCGGCCGAAGATGGAGACCATGGCGGACGGCGTCGCCGGCATTCCGGCGGGCTCGGTCGATTTCCTGAGCCCGGTCGCCAACCCGACCAAGATCATCGGCGTCCCCCAGAATTACGAGGAACATGCCGCCGAGGCGACCGCCGATCATGAAATCTCCGGCGGCCGACCGCGCCGGACGATGCAGGACCAGGGGCTGTTCCTGAAGGCGAACAGCGCCCTGATCGGCCCGTCGGAAGGCGTCGCCGTGCGCTTTCCCGACCGCCGCACCGACCACGAGGCAGAGCTCGGCATGGTGATCGGCAAATTCGGCAGCGACATCCCGTACGAGAACGCGATGGAGTACGTCGCCGGGTTCGCCATCGCCATGGACATGGTGGTGCGCGGCCCGGAAGACCGGTCGTTCCGCAAATCGGTCGACAGCTATGCCATTCTCGGCCCGTGGCTGGTTACGGCGGACGAGATCGCCGACCCCGGCAATCTCGATTTCCACCTGACGGTCGGTGGCGAGCTGCGCCAGAAGAACAACACCAGCAATCTGATCCTCGATCTGCCGGGCCAGATCGCCTGGGCGTCGCAGTTCTATTCGCTGCATCCCGGCGACATCATCATGTCCGGCACCTGCGCCGGCGTGAACCGGGTCGGACCGGGCGATGTGATGCATCTGGAGTTCGAGGGTATCGGCGCGATGGACGTGCCGGTGCGCGCGCATGAGGTGGGGTAGCGCCGGTTCAGGGCGCTGAATCAAAACGGGCGCTCCCGAGGGAGCGCCCGCTGATTTTAGAGGTTCGCGGCAGCGCTTACCGGCGGTCGCCGAGAAGGTGCAGCAGCATCACGAACAGGTTGATGAAGTCGAGATAGAGCCGGAGCGCACCCGAAAGCGCCAGCTTGCCTGACGTCTCGTGGTCGTAATGCTCGGCATACTCGTTCTTGATGTTCTGCGTGTCATAGGCCGTCAGCCCGGTGAACACGATGACGCCGATCGCCGAGATTGCGAACTGCAGCGCGGAGCTCTGCAGGAAAATGTTGACGATCGCGGCGATGAAAATGCCGATCAGCCCCATGATCAGGAACGATCCGATCCCGGACAGGTCCTTCTTCGTGGTGTAGCCGTAGAGGCTCATCGCGGCGAAGGTGCCGGCGGTGATGAAGAACACGCGGGCGATCGAGGTCCCGGTATAGACCATGAAGACGGTCGCGAGCGACACGCCCATGGCGGCCGAGAATGCCCAGAACACCGCCTGCGCCGTAAAGAAGCTCATCCGGTGCAGCCCGAAGCTCAGCACCAGGATAAAGGCGAACGGCGCCAGCATGACGATCCAGCGCGTGCCGCCGGTGAACAGCGTCTGACCGAACTCGGTCAGCGCCATCTGTCCGCCGACGCTCTGCGTGATCGAGGCCTGCGCGATGAAAGCCGCGACAAGGCCGGTCAGCGCCAGGCCCGAGGCCATGTAGTTGTAGACCCGCAGCATGTAGGCGCGGAGCCCTTCGTCGAAGACCGCGCGGTCCGCGGTTCCGGCGTAAACATGTCTTTCAGTTCCGAATGCCATTTCCATCCTCTTTCAATGGCGGTCCAACACGCCGGTAATATGGGGCAAATACCTCAAGAATCAAGGGATCTCTCGTTTATTCTGCGTCGGGCGTTCCAGGACGATTATTCGTTCCGAAGAAGCGGTGCGGCGGCCTGGCCCAGCGATCGCCAGGTGCCGGCCAGCGCCAGGACGACGATGAAGACCGCGGCGCTCGCCGCCGTCACGGCGACGGATTCCGGTACAGGCGTCCATTCCATCCGCATGACGCGGGTCAGCACTGCCCAGCCGGCGATCGAGCCGAAGACAGCCGCGAGCAACGCCGTGGCGACCGCCAGCAGGCCGTACTCGACCAGCAGCGTTGCGAGTATTTCGCGCCGTCGCGCGCCGAGAACCTTGAGAATGACCGAATCGTACAGCCTGAGCCGCCGGCTCGCTCCGATTGCGCCGCCCAGAACCAGCGCACCGGCCAGTACCGTTATGCCGGCGATCACGCGAACCGCGGCGGCGATCCTGTCCGTGACTTCGGCCAGCGCGTCGAGCACGTCCCGCACCCGGACGGCGGTGATGTTGGCGAAATTCCTTGCGATTTCCGCCTCGACGGCGTTTTCGGAGGCGCGCGGCATGCGTACGGCCGCGATATGGGTCTGCGGCGCGTTCTCAATCGCGCCCGGCGAAAACACGATGACGAAATTGACCCGCAAGGACCGCCATTTTATGCGGCGCAGATTGGCGATGGTCGCTTCGATGGGACGGCCCAGCACGTTGACGGTCAGCCGGTCGCCGACGCCAATTCCGAACCCGCGCGCCGCGCGCTCGTCGAAGCTGATCAGTGGCGGGCCTTTGTAATCGGACGCCCACCATTTACCCTCGACGATCTCCGCGCCTTCCGGCGCGTCTGCGGCCCAGGTAAGGCCCCGGTCGCCGCGCAGCACCCAGCGGACGCCGGGGTCTACTGCCAGATCCCGCGCCGGTTTGCCGTTCACCGCCGCGATCCGTCCGCGCAGCATCGGTACCCGGTTTATGCCGTCGACCTGTCCTGCCCGCCGTACCGCACGCTCGAAATCGTTCACCTGATCGGGCTGGATGTCGATGAAGTAGAAGGCAGGCGCCGCCTTCGGCATGGCGTCGCGGATTTCGCGCGCGAGATTGCCCTCGACCACCACGACTGCGACCAGCACGGTCAGCCCCAGCCCCATCGACAGCACCACGTTCGCCGTCTGCGCGCCGGGGCGGTGCAGATTGGCGAGGGCGAGACGCAGGGCCGTGTTCCGGCATCCGCCGGCCCGCCGCGCCAGTGCCATGACCAGTATGCCCGCCCCGTGGAACAGTGCGAAGGCGGCCATCGATCCGCCCACGAACCAGGACGCGATGACCCGGTCATAGGCCGTGGCGATTGCAAGCGCCGACAGCGCGGCGATGCAGGCCGCGATGGTTGCGATCACCGCCGGTCCCGGCCTGCTGCGCGCCGGCGCCACGGCATCGCGGAACAGCCCGCTCGGCGCCACCGATGCTGCGCGCGCCACCGGCCAGATCGAAAAGGTTGCGGCAACCAGCGCGCCATAGGCTGCAGCAAGGACCAGCGGCTCCGGATAGAGCCCGATGCGGAGCGGCGTCGGCACGATGCCGCCCAGTAGCCACGCGGCGAGGATGGGCAGGGCCGCACCTGCGGCAAGTCCGATGCCGATGCCCAGCGCCGCCATGACGCCGACCTCGATCAGCCAGGTTGCGAACACAAGTTGCGCGTCCGCACCGATGCACTTGAACATGGCGATGGTCTGCATCTTGCCGCCGAGATAGGAACGCACGGCGTTGCCCGCGCCCACGCCGCCGATCAGCAGGGCGGCGAGTCCGACCAGGGTGATGAACTGCGTCGTCCGGTCGACGATCCGCTGTGTGCCCGGCGCGACACCGCGCCGGTCGCGCACGCGCCATCCGGCGTCGGGAAACGTTGCGTCCAGCGCACCGCGGAACGCAGCCACCAGATCGTCGCTCGCCTTGCCGTCGGCGAGGCGCACCCGGTACTCGTAGCGAATCTGGGCGCCGGGCCGCACCAGTCCGGTGTCTTTCAGGCTTTCTCTCGCGACAATGAAGCGCGGCCCGTAGGTGATTGCCCGCGCGCCCGAAAGCTGATCGGGTTCCTGAGCGATCGCCGCCCGGACGCGGTAGCTGGTCGATCCGATCCGCACCCGGTCGCCGATCCTGACGCCCAGCCGGCCCAAAATCGCCGGGTCCGCTGCGGCCCCCCACTCCCCGTCGCGCCGCTCCATCACGCGCGCAAGCGGCGCGGCCTTATCGAAAGCCATCTTTCCGTATAGCGGGTAGGCGTCATCGACCGATTTGAGATTGATCAGAGTCCGCTTCGCACCGTCCGTGCTGTGCGCCATCGAGCGCATGTAGGTGATTTCCGACACCGCGCCGTATCGCGCGATCCAGGCGCGCTGCTCCTCCGTCGCCTGGCGATGGACCAGGCGGATCGAGACGTCGCCGCCAAGCAGCACCGCGCCATCGGCGGCCAGACCGGCGACGATTGAGGACGAGATCGAGCCGATCCCGGCGATCGCCGCGACACCGAGCGCGATACAGGCCAGAAAAATCCTGAAACGCTTCCGTCCGCCGCGCAGGTCGCGCCGGGCGAACCGGAAGGCCAGCGCCAGTTTCTTCATCAACCGGCGCCCGCGCCGTTGAGGACGCGGCCGTCGCCGATCTGAATGGCGCGGCTGCATTTTTCCCCGAGGCGCGGCTCATGGGTGATCAGCATCAGCGTCGTGCCCGACTGCTCGGCGAGCGAAAACATCAGGTCGATGACGATATCTCCGGTGCCCCGGTCGAGATTGCCGGTGGGCTCGTCCGCCAGCAGAAGGCGCGGCGCGGCGGCGAAGGCGCGCGCCAGCGCAACGCGCTGCTGCTCGCCGCCGGAGAGCTGTCCGGGATAATGCCCCAGCCGGTGGTCGAGTCCCACCGCCTTGAGCCCGTCCGCGGCCCGGTCGAACGCGTCGCCGTCGCCGCCGAGCTCGAACGGGATGGCGACATTCTCGAGCGCCGTCATGGTCGGGACCAGGTGAAAATTCTGAAAGACGATGCCGATCGTATTGCGCCGGAACAGCGCGAGTCCGTCCTCGTCCAGCGCGTTCAGCTCCTGCCCTGCGATCCGCACGCGGCCCGATGTCGGTCGTTCCAGCCCGGCGATCACCATCATCATGGTGGTTTTGCCCGACCCCGACGGGCCCAGCACGCTGACCGTTTCGCCCGCGGCGATTTCGAGATCGATTCCCCGCAGGATATTGACGTCTCCCGCCGGGCCATCCAGCTTAAGATGGACGTCGTCGAGCAGGATCATGGGATCGGAAGTGACCGTATCTGACACCGAACTGACCGCATTGCGGAGAAACCGTTTGCGACCCCCTTTCTCGACAGGGGCGCGCAAAGGGGAATATGCGTTCCCGCGGCCGGAATGCAACCGTCGTCGGGGCATGGCCTTTGTTCTGGCCGTTCTCCTGACATTTTTTTCCGTCTGCGCCTCGGCGGCGGAAACCCGGCTCCTGGTGCTGGGCGACAGCCTGACCGCCGGCTACGGGCTCGCGCCGGAACAGGCTTTTCCCGCCCGGCTCGAAGCGCGGCTCAGGAAGGACGGGCATGCGGTGAAGGTGCTGAACGCGGGCGTTTCCGGCGATACCAGCGCCGGCGGGCGCGCCCGGCTTGGCTGGGCCCTTGCCGACCGGCCGGATCTCGTTCTGATCGAACTCGGCGCCAATGACGGGCTGCGCGGCCTCGATCCGGCCGCCATGAAATCCAATCTCGACGCGATAATCCGGACCCTTCGCGGGAAGGGGATCGGGGTGATGCTGACCGGCATGCTGGCGCCGCCCAACATGGGGCCCGACTACGAACGCGAGTTCAATGCGGTTTTTTCCTCGCTGGCGCAGGAACACGGCGTCGTATTCTATCCGTTCTTTCTTGAGGGCGTGGCGGCTAGGCGGGAGCTGAACCAGCCCGACGGCATTCATCCCAACGAACGGGGGGTCGCTGTCATAGTTGACCGGATCGCGCCTTATGTGGTGCGCTTGCTGAAACGAGGAAACGGGAAGCGATAGACGGATGGATACGGTCGCATCGGCGTTCGAGGTTGCCCATGCCAGCGGCGGCGACTGGCGCGAACTGACGGAAAGCTGTCTTTCCGGGCTCGGGTCGTTGCCGCCCGGCGCGAGCCTGGGTTTCGTTTACGTATCCGATTCTCTCGACGAGGATTTGCGCTCGATCGTCAACCGCCTGCGCGAGGCGACGCGTATTCACGACTGGGTCGGTACTGTCGGATTCGGCGTCTGCGTCAGCGGCGAGGAAATGTTCGACCGGCCTGCCATGGCGATCATGGTCGGCGCGGTTCCGAGCGATTCCTACCGAATCCTGCCCGTCCTCGGTCCGGAAGACGGCGAGTTGCCGCTCGAAATCCGCAACTGGGCGCGCGCGCAGGAACTCGTGCTGGGAATCGTTCACGCAGATCCCCGCGTGCCGGGCATCGAGCGCACCCTGTCGCATATCCAGGATCAGACCGGCGCGTTTCTGGTCGGCGGCCTGACCGCCTCGCGCGGGGCCGCGCAGGAACAGATTGCCGGAGACGTCACCGAGGGGGGCGTATCGGGCGTTCTGCTGGCCGGCGGGCTCGGCGCGGCGGTGGGACTCACCCAGGGCTGTTCGCCCATCGGGCCGGTGCACGACGTTACGCGCGGGCGGGACAACATCCTGCTGATGCTCGACAACCGGCCGGCCTTCGAGGTGTTTCGCGAAGATATCGGCGAATTGCTGGCGCGCGATCTGCGACGTATCGAGGGCTACGTCCATGCGGCGATTCCGATCAAGGGCAAGGACACCGGCGACTATCTGGTCCGCAACCTGCTCGGCGTCTATCCGGAGAAGGGCTGGGTCTCGATCGGCGAGCGGGTGGGCGTTGGCGACCGGGTCATGTTCGTGCGGCGCGACGGGCAGAGCGCCATGGCCGATCTCAAACGCATGGCGGCGGATGCGAAGCGCCGGGCGGGCGGCACGCCCCGGGCCGCGTTCTATGTTTCCTGCGTGGCGCGCGGTCCTAACCTGTTCGGCAAGGATTCGGTCGAGCTGAGAACGCTTTCCGACATCATCGGCCCCGACGTGCCGCTGATCGGGTTTTTCGCGAACGGCGAGATTTCCGGCGACCGGCTGTATGGCTATACCGGGGTGCTGGCGCTGATCCTGTGATACGGCTTTTCATTGCGGTCTATCCGCCGCCCGATATTCGCGCGCGGCTCTCGGGTCTCTGTGCCGGCGTGACGGATGCGAAATGGGTGCCGCCCGAAAACATGCATCTGACGCTGCGCTTTATCGGCGAGGTGGAAGAGCCGTCCCTCGACGATCTGGACCAGGAGCTTCGCAAAATCGCGATGCCTTCCTTTGCGCTGACGCTTTCGGGGGTCGGCCATTTCGAGAGCCGGGGCCGCGTCCATGCCATCTGGGCCGGGGCCCGGCCATCGCCGGAGCTGAACGATCTGCAGCATCGGGTCGACGCCGCCGTTCGCCGCGCGGGCCTGCCGTCCGAAGGCAGGCGTTTCATGCCGCATGTCACTCTCGGCCGTCTCAGGAACGCGAAGCCCGATGCCGTCGGCCTCTGGCTCCAGGCCAACGGCGCGTTTCGCGGCTTTCCGTTTACGGTTTCGGAATTCACCCTGTTCGCGAGTTACCCGGGCAAGGAGGCTGCCGTATATCGGGTGCTCGAGGAATACCCGCTGGAAACGGGTTAATCGTCCAGCCAGTCCGGGGCCGGCAGATCCCTGGCTCGCAGGAATTCCGGATTATAGAGCTTCGACTGGTAGCGTTGCCCGCCATCGCAGAGGACGGTCACGATGGTGTGGCCGGGTCCCATCTCCCTGGCCATGCGGATCGCGCCGGCTACATTGATGCCGCTGGAGCCGCCCAGACACAGCCCTTCTTCCCGCAGCAGGTCGAACAGGATCGGCAGCGCTTCGCTGTCGGGGATGCGATAGGCGTCGTCGACCCTTGCCGCCGCGACATTTTCGGTGACCCGGCCCTGGCCTATGCCCTCGGTGATCGAGGAGCCTTCGGAGGCCAGCTCGCCGGTCTTGAAATAGCTGTACATTGCCGCGCCCTCGGGGTCGGCGGCGGCGATCACGATGTCGGGGTTGCGTTCCTTCAGCGCGATGCCGGTTCCCGCCAGCGTCCCGCCGGTGCCGATGGCGCAGGTGAATCCGTCCACCCGTCCGCCGGTCTGGCGCCAGATTTCCGGACCCGTCCCTTCGATGTGGGCGCGCGCATTGGCGAGGTTGTCCCACTGGTTGGCCCACATCGCGCCGTTCGGCTCCGATTCCGCGAGCGCGGCGGCGACGCGTTCGGATACGTGCACGTAATTGTCGGGATCGCGGTATGGTCTGGCCGGCACCGGCATCAGCTCCGCGCCGGCAAGCCGCAGCATGTCCATTTTTTCCCGGCTCTGGGTGTCCGGAATGACGATCACGGTTCGGTAACCCCGCGCGTTGCCGACCAGCGCGAGACCGATGCCGGTGTTGCCGGCGGTCCCTTCGACGACGACCCCGCCGGGTTTCAGGGTGCCGCGCTCTTCCGCGTCGCGGATCATGAACAGGGCTGCCCGGTCCTTGACCGATCCGCCGGGATTCAGGAACTCCGCCTTGCCGAGAATGGTGCATCCGGTTTCCTCCGATGCGCGGCGCAGGCGGATCAGCGGCGTGTTGCCGACGGTGCCCGAAAACCCGTCGCGAATGTCCTGACCTTCCGACATGGTGTGCCTCCCGTTCTTCCTAGCTGCAGCTCGGGCTTGAGCAGTCCGGTTCGGACTCCTGTTCGCCGGGCGGACCCTCCCGGCTGTCTTCCAGCGCCTCGATACGCGTCCTGAGGGCGGCGATCTCCGCATTCAACGCGGCGACGATCTTGACGGCAGGGTGGTCCAGATCCGTCGTAGGTGTGCCGTAGGCGTGGAATTCCGGGCTGCCGTCGAACTGTCGCGGCAAAACCGGTTCCGCCGGAATGCCGACGACGGTAACGCCGGCGGGAACGCTCTTGAGTGCGACCGCATTTGCCCCCACGCGGGCGCCGTCGCCCACCGTGATGGGCCCCAGAATCTGTGCGCCCGAACCTACGACGACGCAATTGCCAATGGTGGGGTGTCGCTTGCCGGGCTCGAGCGACGTACCGCCGAGCGTTACCCCATGATAAAGCGTGACGTCGCGCCGATCTCGGCGGTTTCGCCGATGACGCAGCCCGCGCCGTGATCGATGAAGAACCGCCTGCCGATGGTTGCGCCGGGATGGATTTCGATGGCCGTCAGGAAGCGCCCGACATGCGATAGAAGCCGCGCAACGAAGAGCCAGCCGTGGCGCCACAGAAAATTGGCGGCGCGATGGATCAGAATGGCGTGGAAGCCGGGATAGCAGAAAACGATTTCGAGCTTCGACCGAGCGGCCGGGTCGCGTTCGCGAATGGCTGCAATATCTTCGCGGAAACGTTCGAGCAACCCAGCCATCTGACCGGCCTCCCTGCTTGCCAGCGGACCCGGTCGTGCCTCAGTGCAGCCGGGAGCCGATGGCTGTCTCTTTGAGGTAGGGGCGCATGCGGGGTTCGGCAATATCCGGCGGTTCCCTGTCCTCTGCCGGCTGGTAGCGCACCGACAGCTCGCGGAACGCGCGCCGCCAGCTTTCCACAGGGCTGTCATCGGCAATTTCAAACCCGTCGATGCCGCAACGGCGCATGAACAGCGCCTGATCGCGCAGCACGTTGCCGACCGCGCGAATCTCGCCCGTAAAGCCGTATCGGGACCGCAGGAGACGGGCGTGGGAATAGCCGCGACCGTCGGTGAATTTCGGGAAATCGAGGCAGATCACCCCGAAACGGCCAATGTCGTCTGCAATCAGTTCCGGCGGCTCGTCGCTTTTGAGCACGATCCCGATACCCGTGTTTCGCCCGATCAATTCTTCGCGATCCCTCTGCCAGCGGGAGAGGCTCACGATCGGTAAAATTCCGTCGCCGATGGCCTCGTCGTCGCCGGCCCGTGTCCAGCCATCCGCCACGATGTCGTCGTTCTTAAGCAGCGCCATAAAGAGCCTCCTTGAAGGGGCGGGATCCGATACGCCGCCATGTATCGCCGAAAGCTTCGCCGTCCCGACGAAGCGACAGGTAGGTATCGAGTATCCTTTCGACCGCGCCGTCGATGTCGGCGTAGGAAAAGGACGGGCCGATCACCTCTCCGATCGCGGCATCGGTTTCGGGGCTGCCGCCGAGCGTGATCTGGTAGAATTCCTCGCCCTTCCGGTCGACGCCGAGAATGCCGATATCGGCCGCGTGATGGTGACCGCAGGCGTTGATGCAGCCCGAAATGTTGAGCCTCAGCCTGCCGATGTCGTTCAGCCTGCCGCTTTCGGTCAGGCGCGTACCGATCTTTTGCGCGACAGGGATCGACCGCGCGTTCGCCAGGTTGCAGTAATCGAGACCCGGGCAGGCGATGATGTCGGTCGCGAGGTCCGCGTTGGCGGTCGCGAGCCCTGCCGCATCCAGGTCGCGCCAGATTTCCTGCAGATCCGCCTGTCGCACATGCGGCAGGACCACGTTCTGTTTGTAGGTGATGCGCAGCTCGTCGAAGCTGAACCGCTCCGCGAGGTCGGCCAGCAGGTCCATCTGACCGGCGGTCGCGTCGCCCGGAATGCCGCCCGGCGGCTTGAGCGAAATATCGGCGATGGCGTAGCCCGGTTGCCTGTGGGGCCTGACATTCGTCTGGCACCAGTAGTCGAATGCCCGGTCCGCGCGTCGCGCCGTGAGAAATTCCGCATCGTCGCCCGGAAGCAGGTCGTAGGCCGGCGGTGCGAAACAGGCGCGAATACGCTCGATTTCCTCCGGCGGCAGGACCAGCGCGCCGTCCCTTATTTCGTCGAACTCGCGCTCGACAAGTCCGGCGAACGTCTCGACCCCGGTGCTGTCGACCAGGATCTTGATTCGCGCCTTGTAGATATTATCGCGCCGTCCCAGCAGGTTGTAGACCCGCAGGATCGCCTCCAGGTAGGACAGCAGGTCGCGCTTGGGCAGGAAACCGCGCACCGTCTTGGCGATTACCGGCGTCCGTCCCTGGCCGCCGCCGACCAGGACTTCGAAGCCGCGCTCGCCCGCGGCGTTCCTGTGCAGCCTGAGCCCGATATCGTGGAACGTGGTTGCCGCCCGGTCGTCGGCCGCGCCGGTGACCGCGATCTTGAACTTCCGCGGAAGGAATGAAAATTCCGGATGGAAGGTCGACCAGCGACGGATCAGCTCGGCGTATATCCGGGGGTCTTCCAGCTCGTCCTGCGCGACGCCCGCATACGGGTCGGCGGTCGTGTTGCGGATAACGTTGCCGCTGGTCTGGATGGCGTGCATTTCGACCGTGGCGAGTTCGGCGAGAATGTCCGGCACGTCGGTCAGGGACGGCCAATTGAACTGGATGTTCTGACGCGTGGTGAAGTGGCCGTAACCGCGGTCGTAGCGCCGCGCGATATCGGCCAGCTTGCGCATCTGGCGGCCCGACAGCGTGCCGTAGGGGATGGCGACGCGCAGCATGTAGGCGTGGAGCTGCAGATAGAGACCGTTCGCCAGGCGGAGCGGCCGGAATTCGTCTTCCGACAGGTCGCCGGCGACCCGGCGGGCGACCTGGTCGCGGAACTGGTCGACCCGTTCGCGGACCAGCGTGTGATCGAATTCGTCGTAACGATACATCGCTCCGATCTCCTAAAAACCGGCCCGCGGGCACCCGAACGCGATCGTCGGACCGGCGGCGCGAATGCGCTCCCGTTGCGACAGGGGCCAGGGCCCCAGCGCGCTGTCCTCCGCCTTCATGGCATAGGGGCCGACGATCTTGCGGTCGGCGAGATCGCGCGCCGCGGTATCCAGCAGGGACGCCGTCTCGGCCCCGGTCTCCGAAAGACGGGCATCGGCGATCGCCTCGCTCCATGCGCCCTCGTCTGTCAGGTAGACCACGGCGCCGTCGATCAGGCGATTTGCGGTAACGATTTCGGCGGTCATGGTTCCTTCCTTCACGACGCAAGGGCGATATCGCGGGGCAGCGCGGGAAGCTTGTCGGTCGCCAGCGCGACGACCTCGCCGATGATCAGCAGCGCGGGAGAGCAGACCTGCTCGGTCTCGACCAGCTCGGCCAGACCGCCGAGCCGGCCCGTGACGATCCGTTCGCTCTCCATCGTGCCGTTCTCGATCACGGCGACAGGAAGCGCCGGGTCGGCGCCTGCGTCGAGCAGCTTACGCGACAGCGCACCGGCCGTTGTCACGCCCATATAGACGGCGAGCGTCGCGCCGGTCGCTGCGAACGCCTTCCAGTCAAGATCTGGCAGTTCGCCGCCCGCCGCACCGGTCAGCAGCGTCACCGCGCGTGCCGTGCCGCGATGGGTGAGCGGTATGCCGCCGGCCGACGCCGCGCCGAGCGCCGCAGTGATGCCGGGGACGATCTCGATCTCGATGCCGTGCGCTTTCAGGTAGGCGGCTTCCTCGCCGCCGCGCCCGAAGATGAACGGATCGCCGCCCTTCAGCCGGACGACCCGCTTCCCCTGCGCCGCGTGATGCGCCAGCAGCCTGTTGATTTCGTCCTGGGTGTGGCTGTGCCGGCCCGGCGTTTTGCCGACATTGATCCGCTCGGCGTCGCGGCGGGCGTAGTCCAGGATCTTGGGCCCGATCAGCCGGTCGTGGACGATGACGTCCGCTTCCTGCAGCCGCTGGAGGGCCTTCAGGGTCAACAGGTCGGGATCGCCGGGTCCGGCGCCGACGATGGCGACGCGGCCCGTGACATCGAACGTGTAGCCGGCGATGTCAGCGCCGCCCGTCCTGCCGCTGCGCCAGGCGGAGAAATATCGCTCCCAGAACCGCAGGCGCTGTTTCGGGTCCTCGAACCTCCGCTTTACCTGCTCGCGAAGGGACCTGGCGGTTTCGGCCACGCGGCCCAGCGTATCCGGCAGCATCGTCTCGACGGCCGTCCTGATGTTACGCGCCAGAACGGGAGCCGCGCCGCCGGACGAGATTGCGACCATCACGGGGCTGCGGTCGACGATGGCGGGCACGATGACATCGGACAGATCGGCGTCGTCAACCACATTGACCGGAACCCCCGCGCGCCTCGCGGCGGCAGCAATTCTTGCGTTGGCTGCGCGGTCGCCGGTCGCCGCGACGACCAGGGTGTGGCCGGAAACATCCGTGTCCTCGAACATGCGGTTCCGGAACTCGACCGCTGCGCCGTCCCTGTTTCGCAGCGCCAGGAGGTCGTCTGAGACGAACGGCGCGACGACGGCGATACGCGCGCCCGCCGACAGCAGCAGGCGCGCTTTCCGGAACGCTACCGGGCCGCCGCCGACAATCAGGCAATCCCGGTCCTGCAGATCGTGAAACAGGGGCAGATAACGCATGGTCTCTCCGCGCCGGGCGTTCCCGGCAATGAACGTTCGAGAGAAGGTCTCTCAACGCCGGTGATATAGAGGCGAGTTTTCGCGCGGGCAATCGGAAAGACAGGCCTGTTTCGAAAAAAATTTTTGTATATCAAAAAAATACGGGAATTATCGAACAATAATCTGCTATATGTACTTAAATATGAAAAATATTTCCAATTCTTGAGAAGGGCCATGGACAAGATCGATCTACAGATTCTCGACTGCCTGCAGAACGACGCGACGCTCTCGGTCAGCGAAATCGCCAAACAGGTGGGGTTGTCGACCTCGCCCTGCTGGAACCGCATTCAGCGGCTGGAGGCCTCCGGCGTGATCACCGGCCGGGTCGCGCTGCTTAATGCGAAGGCGCTCAATGTCGGCGTCACCTGTTTCGTCGCGATCCGGACCAACCAGCACAGCGCCGGCTGGTTCGAGAAATTCTCCAGATCGGTGTCGTCCTTCCCTGAAGTGGTCGAGTTCTACCGGCTGAGCGGCGATGTCGATTACCTGCTGCGTGTCGTCGTGCCGGATATCGCCGCCTATGACGAGTTCTACAAGCGCCTGATCGATCACGTCGACCTGACCGATGTCAGCTCGTCCTTCGCCATGGAGGAGATCAAGTACACCACGACGCTGCCGCTCCAGTACGCCGAGAGCAAAACGACCCGCTCAGCGGCCAAAGGATAGGAGACCGCTCTCGACACGAAGGCGCAGACATCGCCATACTGCGGCTCCATGTCTGAGAATTTGTCATCCGGAAATACCGATCTTCCTGCGCTTCTCGATGAGGTGCGCGGCTGCACCCACTGCGCCCGCCACCTGCCGCTCGGACCGCGGCCGGTGCTGCGCGCTGCCGTGTCCGCGCGGCTGATGATCGTCGGGCAGGCGCCGGGCACCAAGGTCCATGAATCCGGCATTCCGTGGAACGACGCCAGCGGGCGTCGGCTGCGCGAATGGCTCGATATGCCGGAGGAGGTCTTCTACGACGAATCGCGTATCGCCATCGTCCCCATGGGATTCTGCTATCCGGGCGCGAACCCGAAGGGCGGCGACAACCCGCCGCGCCCGGAATGCGCGCCGATGTGGCATCCGTCGCTCCGGGCGGCGCTCGGCAATATCGAGCTGATCCTGCTGGTCGGGCAGTACGCGCAGCATTTCTATCTGGGCAAGGACCGCCGCCGGACGATGACCGAGACGGTCCGGGCCTTCAGGGACTACCTGCCGGATTTCCTGCCGACGCCGCATCCGAGCTGGCGCACGGCGCACTGGCAGAAGAAGAACCCCTGGTTCGAGGCGGACGTATTGCCCGAACTGCGCGACCGCGTTCACAGGCTGGTCTTTGCCGGGGCGGCGCCATGACTTCGCTGTCGCGCGCCGTCCGCCTGTTCGAGGCGCTGCCGCCCTCGACCCGAGGCATCTTCTGGATGGTCTTCGCGTCGGCATTCTACGCCGCTACCTACGCGACGGTTCATCATCTGGCAGGCGATTTCGACACCTTCCAGATCGTCTGGTTCCGTTCCGCCGTGGGCGTGATCCTGATGTTGCCCTGGCTGATGAAGGCGGGGATATCGACACTGAAAACCGACCGGTTCGGCCTTTATGCGGCACGCACCGGCATGAATTATGCCGGCATGGTCATGCTGATGTGGGGGCTGGCGCATCTCCAGCTCCAGACGGTGACGGGGCTGATGTTTACCTCGCCGCTGTTCACCGTCCTGTTCGTTGCGACGATCCTCGGAGAACGCGTGGGCATAAGGCGCTGGTCGGCGCTGGTCGTCGGGTTTCTGGGCGCCATGATCATCATTCGCCCCGGCGTTGTGGATATCGGCCTGACCTCGCTCGCGGTTCTTGCCACCAGCGCGCTCTATGCCCTGGTGAACACCACCACGAAATCGCTGGCGACGACCGACGATTCCAACAAGATCGTGTTCTGGGTGTTCTTCCTGATGATGCTGGTCGGGCTCGGTCCGACGATCTACACGTGGAAACCGGTCTCGCTCGATCACCTGCCCTGGATCCTCGCGCTGGGGATTTTCAGCTCGGCCGCGACGCAGGGCGTCACAAGGGCGCTGGCCGTCGGCGAGGCGTCGGTCGTGATGCCGTTCAATTTCCTGAAGCTCCCGTTCGCGGCGACGCTCGGGCTGGTGTTCTTCGCCGAGATTCCGGATTTCTGGACCGGCGTCGGCGCCGTGGTGATCTTCGCCAGCACCTACTATATCGCGCGGCGCGAAGCGGCGCTGCGGGCAGCCGCGAAAAAGCGGGCCGGCTAGGAATCCGCGTTCCGTTCCGCGTCGGCCTCCAGCCGTTCCATCTCCTCGTCCGAGAACCCGAAATGGTGGCCGATCTCGTGGATCATGATGTGGCGCACCAGGGCGGTCAGGTCCTCGCCGGTTTCGCACCAGTAATCGAGGATCGGCCGGCGATAGAGGAAGATCATGTCGATATCCGTCGCCGCGTCGGTCACGCTGCGTTCGCCGAACGGGATGCCGCAATAGAGCCCCATCAGCTCGAACGGGCTCTGGAGCCCCATGTCGCGTTCGGTCTCGCGGTCCGGAAAGTCCTCGACCCGGATGACGACGCCCGCCGCCCTGTTGCGCAGAATTTCCGGAATGTCCTGAAAGGCCTGGCGCGCCATCTCTTCGATGTCGGCGAGATCGGGCGGCTGAGAGAAGGAAATCGTCATGTCAGATCAAAACCGGTGTGCCCGGCTGCTACCCTTGCGGGAAAACAGCATTCTAGATGGACGGGCTCATGCCCGACCGGCTTCGGTTGGCCTCGTCCCGGGCGATATAGAGGGCGCTTCCGACGATCAAGGCCGTTCCAAGATAGGTCCAGATATCGGGCACTTCGCCGAACAGGTAGTAGCCGAGCAGCGCTGCGTAGACCAGCCGGATATATTCCATCGGTCCGACGGCGTTCAGCTCGCCCGCCGAGAACCCGCGTACGAAACCGATCATTCCAATGGTGGTCAGCACGCCGATCGCCGCCAGCAGAAGCCACTCGACCCCGACGGGCTGGCTCCAATACAGGGCGGTGGGGATTGCAAAGACGACCGTGCCGCCAAGGTGGTAGTAGAACAGGATCCGGTTCGGTGGCTCGGTGGTCGACATCATCCGGATCATTACGTTGGCGATCGAGAAGGTCAGCGCGGCGCCCACCGCGATCAGCGCGATGGGGTCGAATCCGTCAAGCCCGGGGCGCACCATGATGATCACACCGCCAAAACCGACGAGTGTCGCCGCCCACCGTCTCGCCGAGACCAGTTCCGAGAGCAGGAAGATCGCAAATATCGTCGCGAAAAGAGGGCGGGAAAAGCTGATCGCGGTTGCGTCCGCGAGATGCAGATGAATGACCGACATGAAGACGCCGACCTGGGCAATGCAGGCGAGAACCAGGCGAAGCATGTGCATGCCCAGCCGGGACGTTTTCAGCCCCTCTCCGCCCATTTTCCAGAACACCGGCGCGAGTACGATGAAGCCGACCAGATAACGGAAAAAGGCCAGTTCCATGGGGTCGAACTTGCGGCCCAGCATCTTCACGCAGACGTCGTTCAGCGCGAATGCGATGGCTCCCATGCTGATCCACAGGATTCCGCGGACGTTGCCGGACAGGGAGAGCCAGCGCGTCTGAATCGGGCCGGGAGATGCTGGCGGGGTCAAAACTGCTAATTTCCCTGTCTTCGTATGGCCGTTGCCGGCTTCATGTATCGTCGCGCGCCCTCACCGTGACGGCGACATCGCTGGATACCGCAGATGGCACTCAATTACCATCCAAAGTGGTAGCCTTTCTCGCGATAGGGTTCCATGGTATCAATCCGCACCCGCACGAAACGGATACGTAGTTGTGGTAATCTGTTTTTTTCAATCAATGGTAGATAAATGGACGGTTCGGCCAGAATCCCGGAAATAAGCATTGCGCCGCTGACGACGCATGTCGGCGCGGAGGTATCGGGTCTCGATATATCCCGGCCGCTCTCCGAAGACGTCATTGCCTTTCTGATCGAGGCATTCGACCGGCATGTCGCGCTGGTTTTCCGGGATCAGGATCTGACGGAACAGCAGCAGCTGGCTTTTGCGGAACATTTCGGACCGCTCGGCCTGCGCCGCCGCGCGCCCAAGCAGATCAGCAAGGGAATGGCGGCGACCGCGGGCAGCACCATGCTGGTTACCAACATCCCCGAGGAGGCGGGCAAGGATGCGGGCTCCTATGGCGACGGGGAAATGTGGTTCCACGGCGATTCCTGTTACTACGAGGTGCCCAACCGGGCCACCTTCCTCTATTCGCTTGAACTGCCGTCGCGCGGGGGGAATACAAAAGTCAATTCGATGTATGCGGCATACCGGAACCTGCCTGCCGATCTGAAAGAGAAGCTGGAGGGCCGGCGGGTCCTGCAGGTGCACGATCACAAGCGGCGCGAACGGCTCGATCTCGATGCGATCAAGCTCGAGGATTTGCGTCACTGCTGGCAGCCCATTTTCGTCACTCATCCGAAATCGGGTAACCGGTCGCTGTACGTAAACCGGCTGATGAGCGCTGCCATCGAAGGACTCGAGCGCGCGGAAAGCGACGATATTCTCGACCGGCTGTTCGATATCGTCGAGGATCCCGCGATCGTCTACGAGCATGAATGGCGGCTCGGGGACCTCCTGATGTGGGACAATATCTGTTCCGTGCACGCGCGCACCGATTTTCCGCGCGAGGAGCGACGCCTCCTGCGCCGGTGCACGGTCGGAGGCGAGGGGCCGCTCAGCTTCTGAAGCGCCCCGGCCGCTGTTCGCGGCCCTTTAAACCACAGCGCCGGCTGTGGTAATTTTCCGGCCCCATCGGATTTTCGAAAGGAACCATCGTCATGGCGATCACGGTCGAACCGCTTTCGGAAGCGTGCGGCGCCGAAATCAAGGGCGTCGACCTGCGCGAAGAGCTCGATGCCGATACGGTCAAGGCGATCGAAGACGCGTTTCATGAGCATGTCGTCGTGCTGTTCCGGGGACAGGATATCAACGAAGACGACCAGAAGCGGTTCGCCAACTATTTCGGCGGGCTCGGCGACCGCCGGCGCTCGCCCAACGGTTCTACGCCCGGCGGCAGCTATGACACGCCGTTCATGTTTGTCACCAACATGAAGGACGATAAGGGAGAGCCGCTCGGCGCTTTCGGCGACGGCGAAATGTGGTTCCACCACGACACCAGCTATTATCCCGAACCCCACAAGGCGACGCTGCTCTACGCCATTACGCTGCCGAGCTGGGGGGGCAACACCTGTTTCTCCAACATGTACAAGGCCTACGACCGCCTTCCCGACGATCTGAAACAGCGCCTCGACGGTCGAAAGGTGCTGCAGATTCACGATTACAAGAGGCGCGAGCGCATAGACATTTACAACAGCGACATCTCCGGCATGCTGCAGTACGAGCAGCCGCTGTTCGTCACCCATCCGGTGACCGGCCGCAAGGCGCTGTATATCAGCCGCCTGATGTCGGCCCGGATCGAAGGGCTCGAACCCGACGAGAACGAGGAAATTCTCAACCTCATGTTCGATCTGTCCGAGGATCCCGCGATCGTGCTGGAGCACGAATGGGAACTCGGCGATCTCGTGATGTGGGATAATTATGCCTCGATTCACATGCGCAAGGATTTTCCGCGCGACGAGGCGCGCATGATGCGCCGTCTTACGCTCAACGGGTACGGCGAGCTGAACTGACGGTCGCCGGGCGGATTTGCCCTTACAGGTTCCGGTCCATCCGCTCGACCTTCGCGAGGGTCGGGAAAACAAACCAGCAGGCGATGGTCACGGCGACTGCGCCGACCCCGCCGATCACCACCGCCGGCACCGCCCCCACCATCGCCGCCATGGCGCCGGCCCGCGCTTCGCCCAGCTCGTTCGATGCGCCGGTAAAGACCGAATTTACAGCGCTGACGCGGCCGCGCATGTCGTCGGGCGTAGCGATCTGTATCAGCGTCACGCGGATATAGACGCTCACCATATCGGCCGCGCCGAGCGTGGCCATGGCCGCCAGCGACAGCCAGTAAAGTTCGGACAGGCCGAAAACCACCGTCGCCGCGCCGTAAATGATGACCGTGATGAACAGGATGCGGCCGACCCCGCGATCCATCGAGATCATCGTCATCGCGAGCCCGGTGACCAGCGAGCCGCCCGCCATGGCGCTGCGCAGGAAACCCGCGCCCGACGGGCCCACCTGCAGGACTTCAATGGCGAAAATCGGCAGCAGGATCGTCACCCCGCCCAGCAGGACCGCGAACAGGTCCAGAACCAGCGCGCCGAAGATGATCTTTTTCTCGTAAACATACTGAAGACCGGCGAGCAGGATACGCAGGGTCGTCGGTTGCCTGTCGCCTCGCTCGGTCCGCGTCCTGATCATCCAGATGAAGACGACGGCAAAGAAAAGTCCGCCGCAGGCGATCGCATAGACCGCCGCCGGACCAAGCCACTCGTACAGGATGCCGCCGAGCGCCGGCCCCACTGTCTGGGTGATCTTGTTCGAACTGGTGTGCCAGGCAATCGCGTTGGGGAACAGCTTTACCGGCACCAGGTTAGCGACCAGCGAGTTCACCGCCGGCATGTAAAAGGCGCGGCCCGTGCCCATCACCATCAGGATCACGAAGACCGGCCAAACCTCGGTGAACCCGGTCAGGGTTACCGCGAGCAGAAGCGCCGAGGCGAGCAGGATGACTGCGTAACAGGCCGCGACCACGCGTCTCCGGTCGAAAAGATCGGCGACGTATCCGGTCAGAAGGGCGAACCCGATCGCCGGCGCGAAGGTCGACAGCCCGACAAACGCCAGGTTCCAGGGCTCCCGGGTTTCTTCCCATATCTGCAGGCCGACGGCGACCATCAGCATGTGCAGCGCCATCCATCCGCAAAGCTTTCCCGCGAACAGGAGCCGGAAATCGCGCACGCGCATTGCGGCGAAGCCGGTCGTCCCCCGGCGGTCTTCCTCCTCCCGCTCTCCTTCGGGAATATCGTGCGGGCTCGTATCCGACATCAGGTTCCGGCTTTCCGTCGCGCCTCGTCCTGGACCTCGCCGCGGGTCATCCACAGCACGGCCGTCAGGATCAGCGCACCGCCGATCCAGGTCCACGGATCGGGAAATTCACTGAACAGGATATAACCCACCACCGCAGAAAATATCAGCCTGGTGAAATCGAACGGCACAACGACCGTTGCATCGGCCGCGGCATAGGCACGGGTAAGGCAGCGCTGGGTGAGCGTTCCGAAGAACCCTGTCCCCGCCAGCAGGACGAACTGCCACCAGTAATCCGGCCATTTCCACACGAAAATCGCCGGCACCAGCGAGCAGGGCGTAAAGACCAGCATCTGCCACGTCACCACCGTGTCCGGATGCTCGGTCCGGGCCAGGGATTTCATGACGATGGTCAGCGCGGCCATGCCGAGGACCGAGGCGAACGCGAGCGCGGCGCCGGCGGATACCTCCGAAAATCCGGGTCGGATGATCAGAACGGCGCCCAGGAAGCCGACGCCGGTCGCGGTCCACCGGCGACCGCTTGCGACTTCGTGCAGGAAGACGATTGCGGCGAGCGAGGCGATGACCGGGCGCGTCGACATGATGGCGGCCACCTCGCCCAGCGGGGAGAGGGCGACCGCGGTGAACAGAAGATAGATCACGGCGAGGCCAAGGAACCCGCGAACCAGATGCATCCCCACCCGTTGCGTGCGGATCGCTCCCAGCCCCGCCCGCATCAGCCACGGCAACAGGAACACCATGCCGAAGAGGCTTCGAAAGAAAACGATCTCGAAAGTATGAATCTCGTTCGAGAAATAGCGCGCGATCGCAGCCATGCCCGCCCACGACGCCATCGATCCCATCATCCACAGGGCGCCGCGAACGGACGGGGGCAGTATGGGAATCGTCATGAAAACCGTATCAGGCCAGCGGCGGGCGACATGTCCAACGGGAAGTCCTCGCGCCTGGAACGGCGCGCATCGGGGAGCATGGGGCAAGATTATGCGCTTTGTTCCCGGCGCGCCATCGGCATTACCGGCCTCGCCGGCATCCATCCTCGCGCCCCTTGACGCGTTACGGACCTGTTGGCCTGATAGGGACATGAACCCGGCAGGCAACGATCTTCTCCCGTTATGGCAGCCGACCGCCGAGCGCTCGTCGGCGAGCCGCCTCGCCGCATTCGTTGAACGGCTGCGGGAAGAGGGCGTTTATGACGGCGATGATTACGCGGCGCTCCACAGGTTTTCGATCGAGTTGCCAGAGCGGTTCTGGGCCGCACTATGGGATTTCGCCGGGGTGATCGCGGAAAGCCGCGGCGAGCGCGTGCTGATCGATCCCGATCGCATGCCCGGCGCGCGCTGGTTTCCCGATGCCCGGCTCAATTTCGCCGAGAACCTGCTGCGTCGCCGGGACGAGTCCGAAGCGGTGGTTTTCCGTGGCGAGTCGGGCATACGGCGGAAGCTGACGCATGGCGATCTCTACGATCTGACGTCGCGTCTCGCGGGCGCTCTGGTCTCCGTCGGAGTCGGTCCGGGCGACCGGGTCGCCGGTTATCTCTCCAACACGCCCGAATCGCTTGCCGCCATGCTGGCCACGGCGAGCATTGGCGCGACCTGGTCGTCCTGCTCGCCCGATTTCGGGGTGCAGGGCGTGATCGACCGGTTCGGGCAGATCGAACCCAAAATCCTGTTTGCGACCGATCATTATTTTTACGCCGGCAAGGACATCGACTGCCGGCCGCGGATCGCGGAGATCGCGACCTTGTTGCCGTCGCTCGAACACGTTGTCCTGATGCCCTATGACGCGCGCCGGCCGCTGGATGCGGCGGAAGGAATGGCGGCCCTGGCGGATTACATCGAGGGACATCCGTCTGGCGACATTGAATTCCGCCGCCTGCCGTTCGATCACCCGCTCTATATTCTTTTTTCGTCGGGCACGACCGGCGTTCCCAAATGCATCGTTCACGGCGCCGGGGGCACGCTGCTCCAGCACCTGAAGGAACATCTGCTCCACTGCGATATCCGGCCCGGCGACCGTCTGTTCTATTTCACGACTCTCGGCTGGATGATGTGGAACTGGCTGGTTTCCGGACTGGCCGCCGGCGCGACGTTGCTGCTCTATGACGGTTCGCCGATCCATCCTGACGGCGACGTGCTGTTCGATTTCGCCGAGCAGGAACGCATGACCCATTTCGGCGCGTCCGCGAAATATGTCGACGCGCTCAAGAATGCCGGTCTGGAACCGGCCGCAACGCACGATCTGTCTTCTTTGCGGACCATGCTGTCGACCGGGTCGCCGCTGGTGCCCGAGAGTTTCGATTACGTCTACGACCGCGTCAAAAAGGATATCTGCCTGTCGTCGATTTCAGGAGGAACCGACATCGTCGCCTGTTTCGTCGGCGGGAACCCGACGGGGCCGGTCTGGCGCGGCGAAATCCAGTGCCGTTTTCTCGGCATGGATGTCGCCGTGTTCGACGATGATGGCGCGCCCGTTGTCGGGGAAAAGGGCGAGCTGGTGTGCCGCCGCCCGTTTCCGTCGATGCCGGTCGGGTTCTGGAACGATCCCGACGGATCCCGGTATCGCGCGGCTTATTTCGAACGGTTCGAAGGAATCTGGTGCCACGGAGACTGGGCCGAGGAAACGCCGCGCGGCGGCTTCGTCATTTACGGGCGGTCGGATGCGACGCTCAATCCGGGCGGGGTGCGTATCGGCACCGCAGAGATCTACCGGCAGGTCGAGCAGATCGAGACCGTCGAGGAAGCCATCGCCGTCGGACAGGATTGGGGAGGCGATGTCCGGATCGTTCTGTTCGTGAGGCTGCGGGCCGGAACAGCCCTGGACGACGCCATTGCCGCCGAGATCAGGAGCCGCATTCGGACCGGAGCATCGCCGCGTCACGTTCCAGCCAAAATCCTTCAGGTGCCGGACATTCCCCGGACGAAATCGGGCAAGATCACCGAGCTGGCGGTTCGCGACGTCATTCACGGCCGGGACGTTCGCAATACCGAAGCGCTCGCCAACCCGGAAGCGCTGGATCATTTTCGCGGCCGGGCGGAACTCGCCGTCTAGGCGTTCTTCGCCCTGTTGTGCTTTGCGGCAGGCGAAAATAAATTGCGGAGAGGGGAAGTCTCGGAGGATTGCCGGTGACGGAAGCCGACGACCGGTGGAGAATTGACGAGCTGCGGCGACTGCTGGAGACCTGCAGGCGCGCGGTGGTGTTTACAGGGGCGGGAATCAGCACCGAATCCGGGATACCGGATTTTCGCAGCCCGGGCGGCGTCTGGACGCGATACCAGCCCATTCAGTTTCAGGATTTTGTGTCTTCCGAAGACGCGCGGCGCGAATCCTGGCGGCGCAAGTTCGACGATTCCTACGGTTTCGAGGGCGCCGAGCCGAATCGCGGGCATCGCGCGGTCGAAAGACTGTACCGGGACGGCATCGTTTCCGCCGTCATCACGCAGAACACCGACGGTCTGCATCAGGCCTCCGGGATCGACGACAATGACGTCATCGAACTTCATGGCAGCAATACCTACGCAACCTGTCTCGAGTGCGGGCTGCGCCATGAGCTCGAACCGATCAGACTGGCTTTTGTGGCAGACGGTACGTTGCCGGTCTGCAATTCGTGCGGCGGGCTCGTGAAAACCGCGACGATTTCCTTCGGTCAATCGATGCCGGAAGATCCGATGCGCCGGGCGCAGCAGGAGACGATGGCCTGCGACCTGTTTCTCGCGATCGGATCCTCTCTGCAGGTTTACCCGGCGGCGGGCTTTCCGCAGACAGCCGCCCGCAACGGCGCCAATCTCGTTATCCTCAATCGCGAACCGACGGCGCTGGATGCCTATGCGGATCTCGTGCTGAATCTGGAAATCGGCCCTGCGCTGGGCGATGCGGTGGGGGTAAATTGACGGGCGATCGCCGGTCGCCGTTTCCACATCGTCGTTGTAATTAACGGTTTTTTAACAGTATTTTAATGAATTAGCTGGCCTGTGGCCCGCAGAAGCGGGATTCGTTCGAGATTATGGCCCGACAAAATTTCATGAACGAGACTGAGCAGCTTCGCGCGCGCGTGGATGCGCTTGAAGGAGAGCTGCGCCAGACGCGTCGTCAACTCGACGAAACGCGTGTGCGCGAGTCGCTCTATCGCGGGCTTGCCGAACACGCGCCGGATGCGATGCTCGTTTACAACCCGTCGGGTCGAATCGTTTTTATCAATGCCGTCTGCGCCGGAATGTTCGGGGCGGAGAGCCGGGACCAGATCCTTGGCAGACAGGCTACCGATTTCGTTCATCCCGACTCTCTCGAGGACGTACGGGGGCACATCGACAAGGTTATCAACAGGCGGGAGTCGGCGTTTCGGCCCGAGCAGAAACGCCTGCGACTCAATGGCAGCACCTATATCGCCGACGTCTCGGTTTCGGCGATCGACTGGGAAGGCGAGCCGGCCGGTCTGGTCGTCGTCCGTGACGTGACCGAACGAATTCAGTCGCGTGTAAAATACGAAGCAGCCGAGACGTTGCGTCGCTCGGCGCATCAGCGTCTGCTCGAGGCGATCGACGTCATGACAGACGGGTTCGCCCTGTTCGACTCCGAGTACCGCCTTCAGGTCTACAACCAGCGTTATGTCGAGGATGTCTGGAGCAATTGCGGGGATTACGTACGTCCTGGCCTGACCTTCGAGGAGATGGTCAGTTTCGGGGTGCGCAACGGCCTGTGGGCCGGATCGGACATGCCCTTCGAAGAAATTGCCGCGCTGGCGCTGAAACGACATCGACAATTGCCGTCCCTTGAAGAGATCGAATATCCCTCCGGTAAATGGCTCCGCCAGAACAAACGGCGGACCCGCGAAGGCGGCGTCGTCGCGGTCTATTCCGATGTTACCGAAAGCAAACGCAACGAGGCGACCCTGAAGGAGAGCGAAGACCGGTATCGCAGCCTCCTGGAGGCCCTGCCCGATGGCGTCCTGATCCACGTCGACGGAAAAATCGCTTACGTGAACGACCAGGCCGTCCGCATGTTCGGCGCGGAGAGCGCCGGAGATCTGATCGGACGAAGTTCCCTGAGCTTCGTCCCCGAGGACATGGTGGAGCTGTTCCTCGCCCGGCAGAAATCGTCGCTCGCGGGGGCGATGATTCAGGCGCCCGTTCGTCAAAAGAGGATTCGGCTCGACGGCAGCGTGTTCGATGTCGAAACGGTCTCATCCTATATCGAATGGGAAGGGCGCCCGGGTTTCATCGGCGTGGTGCGCGACATTACCGAACGGATCGCCACGGAGCGACGGGTGCGCGAGACCGAGCGCCGGTTCTCGGCCGTAACCGACAACATCCCGGGGGCGGTCTTTCAGCGTGTGCTGTCGCCGGAGGGAGTACTCGGTTTCTCTTATGTCAGCTCCGGAATTGCCGGCATCATCGGTCACGAAGCCGAAGAGGTCGTACGCGACAGCGCGCCGATGCTGGAGGCCCTTCATCCCGACTTCCGGGACGAATACATGAAGCTGCTGAAACAGTCCGCCAGGGACCTGACCCCTCTCGACATCGAAATGCCGCTGGCTGAAATCAAGGGCGAACGGCGTTGGGTCCGGTCTACAGCGACGCCGCGCCGGCGGTCCGACGGCACGGTCGTGTGGGACGGCATCCTGACCGACATCACCAGACAGAAACGCGCTGAAGAAAGAGCTCGCGAAGCGCATGAATGGCTTCTGCATGCCATCGACGTCCTGCCCAGCGGATTCATGTTGTGGGATCGCGATGACCGGCTGACCCTTTGGAACGAACGCGTCAAATCCTACCATTCGGATCCGTCGGTCTTCCGCGTCGGCACCAGCTTCGATGAGCTGGTCGCGGCCCCTTACAACGATGTGCGCAGTCTGCACGGCGACGAGGAAGCGGAACGCTGGCTGCAGGCGCGCCGCGCGCAGCGCGAACGCGGAAGCGGCGTTCACGAATTTCGGACCAGGCAGGGACGATGGCTCCTTCTGACCGAACGGGCGACGCCGGACGGTCATATCGTTACCCTGATCACCGACGTCACCGACCGAAAGGAAAGCGAGGAACGGCTCAAGGAAAGCGACGAACGCTACCGCGCCCTGGTCAACCTGTTGCCGGACGCGGTCTACGTCCATCGCGACGGCGTCATCGTTCTGTCCAACGAGGCGGCGAATTCACTGTTCGGCGCCCGGTCGTCGAAGGATCTGATCGGTTTGACGCTGATGGAGCTGACGCATCCCGACTACCGCGACGTCGTGTCGGAACGCGCCAATTTCCTTGCGGCGCCGGGAACGAAAACGGCGTTCATGCGTCAGAAGCGGATCCGGCTCGACGGTTCGTGGTTCTGGGCGGAAGTGGCTGCGGCCGCCTTCGAATGGGACGGCGCCAGAGGCGGCATCGTGGTGATTCGCGATGTTACCGAACAGATAAGGGCGGAATCGCAGCTTGTCGAAAGCAAGGAAACGGCCGAACTCGCGAACCGCGCGAAAACCGAATTTCTCGCCAATATCAGTCACGAGCTGCGCACGCCGCTCAATGCCATAATCGGGTTCTCCGACCTCATCCAGCGCGAAACGTTCGGCCCGGTCGGCAGCCCGCAATATGTCGATTACATTCGCGATATCCATGCGAGCGGCACGCATCTGCATGACGTCATCAACGATATTCTCGACCTCGCCAAGGTGGAAGCCGGCAAGCTGGAGCTGAACGAAGAGCGGTTCGATCTGCAGGCCGTGATCGGCAGATGCGTGCGCGTCGTCGCCCCGCGTGCGGACGAGAACGGGCTTCGGCTTCAGGAGGAAATTCCCGCCGACCTGCCGGCGGTTTTCGGCGATGAACGGAAAATCAAGCAGATCATCATCAATCTTCTGGGCAACGCCGTAAAATTCACCGAACGGGGCGGGAAGATCACTATTCGCGCGCAGATGAGTGCCTCAGGCGGGCTCGAAATCGTCATCGCGGATACCGGTATCGGTATGGCGGCCGCCGACATCCCCCGGGCGCTGACGCCGTTCAGCCAGGTGGACAGCACGATGACGAGGCGCCACGAAGGAACCGGCCTCGGGCTGCCACTGACGAATTCGCTCGTCCAGCTTCACGGCGGAACGCTCAGTATTTCGTCGGAGCTCGGCAAGGGCACGTCGGTTACGGTGTGGCTTCCCCCGTCGAGGGTCGTATCGGCCACCAGCACGAGCGCGGCGGAATAGAGCAGGCCCTGTCGGGCGGCATCAACCCGACAGCCGCCAGTCGGCCGGCATGCAGAGGAAAGCGGAGTTCGTCGCGTTCAGGATGGCAAATATGCGCCTGAAGGCGTCCCGGTCGGCTTCACGCTGAATTTCGCCGACGGTGCGCCTGTCATCGAACAGCGCCAGCGCGTCGCACTCAGCCTCATTGACGGGTATGGCGATCGTCAACCCGTCGAACCTCGTCTGAATTCGTCCGCTGCGCCGAAGCGACTCGGCGGCTTTCTCGCCGTTCATGCCGACCAGCCGCGGGACCAGCCCGTCATCCGACAGCGTCGCCGTCGGGGCTTTCGGGCCCGCCTGTCTGTTGGCGTAGAACACGTGGGTCTTCAGGTTTCCGCTCATGAGCTCCGCAAAGGCGCATCGGTCGAGCCATGACATCGACTCCAGGCGCGCCACCAGGTCCGGATCGCCGATCAGCGCTAGCGGGTCGTAGCGAATCGGTTCGATGAACGCGACCGGCTTCATCCCGGCGGCGTCGCACAGGGCGCCGACCTCGGAAACGCTGTAGGCGCGATCCCGGCGATGCAGGATCAGGTCGTACAGACCGGGATCGCCGGCCTGCAGATGGTCCGCGACATAGGGGTTTCGTTTCAGCCAGTTGGTTGGCGGCAGGGCATCGAGCAGGGCGCGGGCGGTCGCCACCCGCTGCGGCGGCGCCTCGCCCCGATCGAGCGCCGAGAGCATGACCTGGACAGGATAGACACCTGTTCGGCCGAGCGGTGCGTAGACCATAAGACCCATGCCGCCGTCGCTGTGGAGCGCGCCGCGCAGGGCGGCCAGGGCGGCCGGCGGGTCCTCGAGGTGATGAAGAACCCCGCAGCAATCGATATAATCGTACGGGCCCGGCGCCAGCCGGTCGATGTCGAGGATCGATCCCGACAGAAAGCGGATCTTGGCCAGCCCGCGGGCGGCGGCCCGCGCCCTGGCGATTTCCGTCGAGGCGCGCGACATGTCGAGATAGACGATTTCGTGCGGCCCTCCCGTATCGGCCAGGTGCTGCCCGAGCATGATCGCCGCGTCGCCGGTGCCTCCGCCGGCCACCAGCGCGCGAAACGGCTGCGAGAAATCCCGCCGCCCGGCGAAAAGATAATGATTGAGCTCCAGCAGGTGGCTGGGCGAGCCGGTCACAAGACGCTTCGTTTCGTCGGCGGGGTCGCGCGGAGGATAGGGAAATGTCTCGTACTGGTCGCTGATTACCGCGTCCCGGTGCGGGACCTGCTCTTCGTCAGACATTCAGCGCCGCAATCTTCCTGCATACCGCCTTCGATTCACTTGGCGGTCGAAATGGTCTATCGTGCCCGTCCGGTTCAAGCGGAAGCAAGTGTTCGGTATGCGAGGTTATTTCGGAATAGGCGTCGAAGGGCTTTCCAAGCCCATGAATGCCGGCAATCTGTTCAGGTCCGCTCATGCCTTCGGTGCGCATTTTTCCTTTACCGTCGCCGCCGCATTCGATCCCGACGTCCTGAAGGCGGATACGTCGGCGGCGAACGCGCAGGTTCCGTTTTACGCTTTCGATTCGGTTGAGTCGATGCATCTGCCGAGCGACTGCGCACTGGTCGGCGTCGAGCTGCACGACGAGGCGGACGAACTGCCGAGCTTTCGCCATCCGCGCCAGGCGGCGTACGTGCTGGGCATGGAGCGGGGCAGCCTGTCGCCGGAGCTGGTTGAGTGCTGCGATCACCTTGTCAGGATTCCGACAAAATTCTCGCTTAACGTCGCTACGGCCGGCGCGATTGTCATGTACGACCGGGTCATTTCGCTTGGCCGCTTTGCGGAACGGCCCGTGTCGCCCGGCCAGAGGGCGGAACCGCTGCCCGATCCGGTTTTCGGCGAGCCGGTCTGGAAGAAAAAGGGCGTGCGACGGCGTCGGCGAAGGCAGGCAGAGCTGAGAGAGGCAAAATGACCGACATGCGATCCGCGACCCGTTTCGTCCTGGCGGCCCTCCCGGTTGTCGCCGCAATGGTCTGCGCGACCGCCGGCGGCTCGCTGGCGGCCGGCGTCAAGGCGACCGAAAGCCACAAGGCATGGTCCGTCCACGTGATGAAAGAAAAAGGCGGGAAGGTCTGCTATGTCCACAGCCTGCCGGTAAAATCTTCCGGCAAGTATACAAGCCGTGGCGAGACCTACATCCAGGTCACCCATCGTTCGCAACCGAAGAGCGTCAACGAAATTTCGATCACGGCAGGATACGCCTACAGGAAGGGCGAAAATGTCGATGTCGCGATTGACAAGAAGAATTTTTCGATGTTCACCGATGGCGATACCGCCTGGTCGCAGAATGCCGACGACGACAAGGCGCTGGTCGCCGCCATGCGCGCCGGCACCACGATGATCGTGAAAGGCGTGTCGTCGCGGGGAACCGAGACCACCGACCGCTATTCGCTGGCGGGGTTCACCGCCGCGTACAACGCTATCGGCAAGGCCTGCGGGGTCAAATAGGGCGATCCGCCGCTATTTCAGCAGTGGCTTGCCCGGCGGCCTGTCTCCCCATGGCATCATGGCGACCGCCGAGATGGCGTTCTTGGGCGATCCGTCGATCAGCTTGTCGCTGTAGGCAAGATAGACCAGCGTATTTCGTTTCGGGTCGTAGAACCGCACCACCTGGAGCTTTTTGAACAGCACCGACTGCCTGGTGAGAAACACACGCTCGCCTTCGCTGTCGCTCTCGATCGCCTCGACGAACCGGATCGGGCCTACCTGCCGGCAGGCAATCGATGCGTCAGACGGATCCTCGGCCAGGCCCAGACTGCCCGTGATGCCGCCCTTGCGCGCCATGCTCAGAAAGCAGGTCACGCCCTCGACCTTGGGGTCGTCAAACGCCTCGACCACGACTTTATGGTTGGCGCCGAGAAGTTTGAAGGCGGTATCCACCGCTCCGATCTGCTCGGCGCGAAGCGGGGTGGCCAGCATGACGAGCGCGGCGAGGCAGGCGATGGTTCGGATCATTGCAATTCCAGTCTTGTCATTCGTCGGGCACCGGGTGTTTTCCGCCATCGAGAAACTTCCTGGCGTTCGCGCGGTGCGACGGAGTCAGATTGTTCCGGATCGCCGCCAGAGCTGCGCCGAGGACGGCGGCGTCGTCGGTAAACCCCAGCCCGGCGATGAAATCCGGGATCACGTCGGCCGGCACGACGAAGTATGCCAGCGCCGCCATCAGGATCGCCTTGACGTGTGCGGGCGTGGCGCGATCGGTCGCGCAATACCAGGCGGCGACGATATCTTCCGTGAACGGCACCTTGCCGATCGTTTTACGCACCTGGTTCCAGAAGCCGGAGCGGACGATTTCCTCGTCGCGTCTGGTCTGTTCCGGATCCGGCGGAAAGGCGGGCAAGCCGCCCGGGACGTCATTTTTCTCCATGCCGCCCCCAGAGATGAGCATTGGGGCGGAAAGACGCAAGCCTTTCCGCCCTGTGGGGTGATGCGGTCAGAAATTGATGACCGGTTTCACTACTTCGAAATTGGCCATGGCGGTCATTGCCTCGTTGACCTCTTCCAGCTTGTAGCTGCGCGAAATCATGTCGTCGAACGGGAAGCGGTTGCGTCTTGAGGCAAGGAACTCTATGGCCTGCAGCCAGTGGCGCGGTTCGCCCGACCGCACCGTCAAATAGGTCATCTGCTGCGGCATCGATTCGACCGGGATCGAGCCTTTGCCGCCCGCGCCGATATCGAGGAACTGCCCGCCGTCGCGTAGCAGCGTCAGGCCTTCCGGCACGGCGGCGTTGTTCGCCACCTGGATCACGATGTCCGCGCCGCGCCCCTCGGTCCGGTCGCGTACCCATTCCCGCCGGTCCTTCGGATCGGTGACGTCCTCGATATTGAGGACCTCGTCCGCGCCCATCCTTTTCGACACTTCCAGGCGATGCGCCGGGGCGCCGATCACCAGCACCTGTTTGGCGCCGTGGTCCTTGGCGACCGCCGCGGCGAAGGTGCCCAGCGGCCCGCTGCCCTGGATTACCACGGTTTCATGGGCCTTGATCGCGCCCAGCCTGTCATAGCCGTGCATTACGGTTCGGTAGGCGCATGCCGCGGCCGCGGCCAGCGCGGACGACACCTCGTCCGGTACCTTGATGATCAGGCATTCCTTCGGCACGTACATGTACTCCGAGACGCTGCCCAGCAGGTAGGGGTGGTCCTCGCAGCAATTGTGGCCCCACGAGGCGCGGCCGCGACAGATGCAGGGCTGCAGCGCGACGCTGCAATAGTAGCAGGAGCCGCAGGCGACATAGCTCCACACCACCCGGTCGCCCTTCTTCAGCGGCTGGCCCATGATATCGGTCTTCTCCCCGGCGATTTCCTCGATGGTGCCGCAGGGTTCGTGGCCGGTAATGATCGGCAGCCGGTCCTTGGGCCCCAGCATGCCGTGCCAGCGATGGACATCGGTGCCGCAGAGTGTCGACGCCGTGATCTTGACCAGCAGCGACCCCGGATCGAGGTCCGGAATCGGCACCCGCTGTATTTCCAGCGGTTCGTTATGCGCGGTGATGACGGCGGCCCGGCAATCGTCCATGTGAGTGTCCTCCCTGATTTATCGGTTGCGGCAGAGTCTAGCGCATCGGCGGCGGCCGGGCGACTATTGCAGGGCGGAATTCTTTCTGAGCCGTTCCGCGAGGAAGTCCACGAACGCCCGAATCTTGGCGGAGACCAGGCGTCCTTCGTGATGCAGGAGATGGATAGGGATTGGCGGCAACTCGAATTCTTCAAGCAGGGGAACCAGCGAGCCGTCCGACAGGTATTCCGCCGCCTGATAGGACATTACCCATGTGATTCCCCAGCCGTCGCGCGCCAGGCGAATCGCCGCATCGTTGGTATTGAGGCGAATCCGCGGCGCAATCCTGACGGCGACTGTCCGGCCGCTCTCAAGGAACCTCCACTGCAGGGAGGGGTTGATGGCCAGGGAATGCAGCAGCCGGTGTTCCGCCAGGTCCTCCGGGCGGGATGGGCGGCCGTGTCGGGCGATATAGGCGGGCGCTGCGCACAGCACGCGACGGACAGAGCCGACCCGTATGGCGGTCAGCGTCGAATCCGGCAAATCGCCTATTCGCACCGCGATATCGAGACCCTCTTCGACAAGATTGACGATGCGGTCGACGAACAGGGTTTCCGCCGTTACCTCCTCGTGACATTCCAGGAAATCCGCCAGAACGGGTGCTACATACTGGCATCCGAACAAGGCGGGCGCGGTGACGCGCAGATCGCCGCGCGGTGTTGCGTGCGCGCCTGTCGCAGCCTCTTCCGCCTCGGCAAGATCGGCAAGAATGCGCTTTGCGTCGATCAGGAACCGCTGCCCGCTTTCGGTCAATCGCACGCTACGCGTGGTTCGGACGAACAGCCTGGTACCCATATGTTCTTCGAGCATCGATACCGCGCGCGTTACCCCGGGTGCCGAAAGGGAAAGCGCTCGCGCCGCTGCGGCAAAACCGCCGCGATCGGCGACCTCCGTAAAGACCGTCAGTGCCTGGAATCGATCCATTGCCGTCCAATTATTATCAATATTGAAATAGTATAATATAAAAAAATATTATTCATCAAAATATAGGAATGAATAAATTTCGGGTGTCGGCAGGCGGTAGCGCCAACGACGTGAAATCGAAACCCGACAAGGAGATAGTCATATGAGCAGATTGCAGCAAATCGAAGCCCGGACAGCCAGCGCCGAACAGCGCGAACTTCTGGACGTCGTGGAAAAAAATCTCGGTGTCGTGCCGAATTTCCTGAAGGCTGTGGGAAATTCGCCGGCGGCGCTCAGGGCCTTTCTGGGGCTTCATCAGATCGCCGGCGATGGTGCGCTGGACGCACAGACACGCGAGCGGATCGCGCTGGCGGTCGCCGAGCGGAACGGCTGCCAGTATTGCGTCTCGGCCCACACGGCGATCGGGCGGAAAGCCGGTCTCAGCTCCGAGGAAATGATCGCGAACCGTCGCGGGACGTCGGCGGACGACAGGGCTGCCGCCGCTCTTCGTTTCGCCCGGATCCTGGTGGAAACCATGGGCGACGTGACCGATATCGAATTCCGCGAGGTTCGCGACGCCGGATATTCGGACGCAGAAATCGTCGAGATCATCACCCATGTCGCCTTGAACATTTTCACCAACATGATCGGAAAGGCCGGGGCCATCGAGATCGATTTCCCTGAAGTGCAGCTCGGCGTCGCCGCGTAGCGACGGTTTAACCATTGCGAGGCGCGGCCATCCCGCCGCGCCTCGCTGACAGGAGGAGGAAAATGGGACACAGATATGCCGAAATTGCCTTTACCGACCGGGTCAGGGAGCGTCAGGAGGAGGCGGGCAGCCGCCGCTTCTACCAAAAGATGGAAGACGGGCCGCACAGCAACGCGTCTCTGACGGATTTCGAAATCGACTTTATTGCAGAGCGCGACAGTTTCTATGTCGCCAGCGTCGGCGAAACCGGCTGGCCGTATGTCCAGCATCGCGGCGGGCCAAAGGGCTTCCTCAAAACTCTCGGCGACGGGCGTCTGGGATACGCCGAATTTCGGGGGAACCGGCAATATGTGACGGTCGGCAACGCCACGGGTGACAACAGGGTTTCCCTGATCCTGATGGACTATGCCGGGCAGCGTCGATTGAAGATATTCGGACGCATGACAGTCAGCCACGACCCCGGGCACGTCAGCCAGCTCGCGGTTCCCTCGTATCCCGGGCGCGTCGAGCGGGCCGTGATCATCGAGGTCGAGGCGTTTGACTGGAATTGTCCGCAGCATATCACGCCGCGGTTCAGCGAAGACGAGGTGGCAGAACGAATCGGCCCGCTTCAGCGCCGCGTGCAGGAGCTTGAAGCCCAACTACAGCTCATGGCGGCGTGAGCACGGGCGGCGCGCCGCCCGTTTCCCGTTCCGGCCAAACACCGCTATATATCGTTCCACAGTTTTGTTTCAGCTCAGGGAGATACAGATGCCGGACGGATTCGACGCAAACCGGGCCTTCAGCCTCGCGGACAAGGTGGTCATCGTGACCGGCGGCGGCACGGGAATCGGCAAGGTCTACAGCCAGCGCCTCGCCCAGGCCGGCGCGAAAGTCGTGCTTGCCGACATCGCGGCCGACGAATCGAATGCCCTCGCCGAACAGATAAGGGGCGCCGGCGGCCAGGCGATCTCCGTGCCGACCGACGTCACCGACGAAGACCGGGTTCAGAACATGGTCGACAGCGCCGCGCAGGAATTCGGCGGAATCGACGGGCTGGTCAACAATGCCTCCATGATGTCGGTGCTGGAGCGCGGCGACTGGTTCAAGATTCCCGCCGAGCGGTGGGATGCCGTCATGGCGGTCAATCTCAAAGGGCTGTTCCTGTGCAGCCGCGCGGTTTACCCCTACATGCAGAAGCGGGGCGGCGGCCGGATCGTCAATATTTCTTCCGGGCGCATCTGGGAGGGCAATCCCAACCGGCTCGACTACACGACTTCCAAGGCGGGCGTGATCGGGCTGACCCGGGCGCTGGCGCGCGAAGTCGGCGACGACAATATCAGCGTCAACGCCATTACGCCGGGCTTCACCCTCAGCGAAACCCAGCTTTCGTCGTCTTCGTCCAACTATGTTGCGGGCCGCAACGAAGGAAAATGCTTCCGCCGCGACCAGGTGCCCGACGATCTGGTCGGAGCCGTCATGTTCCTGCTGTCGGATGCCGCTTCCTTCATCACCGGCCAGACGCTTAACGTCGATGGCGGGCAATATATGCACTGACGCGGGGGGCGGAAGCCGGTAGAGTGAGCGCTGCCCCAACGGAGACAAGATGACACAGGCGGCGCCTCCGCACATGAAGCGCAATGTCGGGTTGCTAGCGACCTGCCAGGCGTTGTTCAACACCTCGACCGGCGTGATGCTTGCCGTCAGCGCGCTTGTCGGATTCAAGCTCGCGCCGGAAGGCCACAAATGGCTTGCGACGACGCCGCATGCGGTCCAGTGGGTGTCCACCGCCCTTTTCGCCATTCCCGTCGCGATGATGATGCGCCGGATGGGGCGCAGGAACGCCTTCGTGTTCAGTTCCCTGTTCGGCATCGCCGGCGCGTTCGTCGCCGCAGGATCGATCTTCCTGCAGAATTTCTGGGTCTTCATGCTGGCGACGGTGATCTTTGGCGGCTTTACGTCGGCGAGCCAGCATTACCGGTTCGCCGCCGCGGAGGTGGCGAGCGACGTTTTCCGCAGCCGCTCGATTTCTCTGGTGATCGGCGGCGGCGTGGTTGCCGCGCTGGTCGGCCCAGAAATCGCCAAATGGACGCATAACCTTGCCTCCGGCTGGTTGGGCGAAAACGCATTTTCCCGCGCCGTGGCGTTCATCTGCGGGCCCGGCGCGCTCAATCTCGGTTCCGGAACCGGCGATCAGGATCCTTATCAGTTCGCCGGCACGTTCCTGGTCATGGCGATCATTCCCGTCATCCTGATCGGCATCGTCGCGATGGTCCGCTTTCCGCCGGTGCCCGAGCCGGCGTTCGAGGAACCGCCGAGAAGCGTCTCACAGCTCCTGGCCCAGCCGGGCTTTATCGTCGCCGTGCTGTGCGCGGTGATCGGCTGGGGCATCATGGTGTTCATGATGGCGGCGACGCCGCTCGCGATGACCGCGCAGTTCGGGCTGACCACCGAGAACGCGATGTTCGTGACCCAGCTCCACATGCTGGGCATGTTCGCGCCGTCCTTCATCACAGGCTCGCTGATCGCGCGATACGGGCTGCTTAACGTCCTGTTGTGCGGGCTGGCCCTGTCGACCGCCGCCGCGCTGGTCGGGCTGTCCGGCAATTCGCTGACCCATTTTCTCGTCGCGAACGTGTTCGTGGGCTCGGGCTGGAATTTCCTGTTCGTCGGGGGGACCGCGCTGCTGACCCATTGCTACCGGCCGGCGGAGCGCGAAAAGGCCCAGGGGATCAACGATTTTCTGGTGTTCGGCACCGTGGCGATTTTCTCCGGCGCATCGGGCTGGGTGCAGACCGGGTTCGGCTGGACGGCCGTCTGCATCGTGATGATGCCGTTTATCGCCATCGTCGCGATGGCCGTTATCTGGCTGAAATTCACGCCGGGCGCCGCGCCCGAGACCGTATCGGATGCCCGCCGGGCCCTGCCCGTATCGGCCGCGGAATAAATCGCTCGCCATTATCGGGCGGTCCGCCCTATAAGAACGCCATGGAAGGAAGCGCCGTTCAGACCGTCCCCGGCCGGGAAAACGCGGCAGATGCACGCGTCAACCTCGTCGGGTTGAGCCGCGACGAGCTCGAATCCGCGGTTACCGGGTTCGGGCTGCCCAAATTCCGCGCGCGCCAGATCTGGCACTGGATCTATCACCGGGGCGCAACCGAATTCTCGCAAATGACCACCCTCGCCAAGGGTGTGCGCGAGATGCTGGCCGAGCGCTGCGCCATCGTCCGGCCGGCGACGGTGAGCGAACAGCTTTCCGAGGACCGGACCCGCAAATGGCTGCTGGCGGTGCCGGGGGGCGGCGCGGTCGAGACCGTATTCATCCCCGAAGAGGACCGCGGCGCGCTCTGTATCTCGTCCCAGGTCGGCTGCGCTCTTACCTGCAAATTCTGCCACACCGGCACGCAGGATCTGGTGCGGAACCTGGATGCCGCCGATATCGTCGGGCAGATGCTGGTGGCGCGCGATACCTACGGCGAATGGCCCAGCCCCGCCGGCAACCGGCTTCTGTCCAACATCGTGATGATGGGGATGGGCGAGCCGCTGCTGAATTACGACAATGTCGCCAAGGCGCTTCGCATCATCATGGACAATGAGGGGATTTCGATCTCCAAGCGGCGCATCACGCTGTCGACCGCCGGCTACGTGCCCAACATGGAACGCTGCGGCGAGGAGCTCGGCGTCAACCTGGCGGTTTCGCTGCACGCGGTGCACGACGACCTGCGGGATGAAATCGTTCCCATCAACCGGAAATTTCCCATCGCCGAGCTGCTGGCTGCCTGCCGCGCCTATCCCGGTGCGAACAATGCGCGGCGCATCACGTTTGAGTACGTGATGCTCAGGGGCGTCAACGATTCGGAAGCGGACGCGCGCGAACTCACGCATCTGATCAAGGGGATACCCGCCAAGGTCAACCTGATCCCGTTTAATGCCTGGCCGGGCGCACCCTACGAATGCTCGGACCGGGCGACGATCGCGCGTTTCTCGGAAATCGTGAACGATGCGGGCTATTCCGCGCCGGTCCGGGTGCCGCGCGGCCGCGACATTCTGGCCGCGTGCGGCCAGCTCAAATCGGCGACCGAACGGAAGCAGCGGGCCGGGAAAGCCGGCTAGAGGCGGGGACTGCGAACCGGAATGCGCGATTCCGCGCATGCGGGTCACGCCCTATTTTTTCTCGCAGATATTTCTGAGCGCCTGCCAGTCCGCATCCGGCATTGCGGGACCGCCGCGGTCTTCGCCCGACTCCGCCAGTCTCTTCGCCCGCTCTGCCCCGCGCGGATGACTGGAAATGATCTGGAGTTCCCTCGGCATCGACGGCAGCTCCTTCTCTAACCGTTCGAACAGGCGGACCATGCCGGCGGTCGAAATGCCCGCCTTCTGCAGGAGCGTAAATCCCGTATCGTCGGCTTCGCGCTCGGCGTTGCGCGAATAGCTGCTGCCCAGCAGCGCGCCTGCCGCTCCAGCGGTCCAACCTCCGCCTGCGATCAGGTTGAGCGTCACCGAGATGCCGGCTTCGCGCAGGATCGCCTGGAGCGGGTGCCTGTGGATTTCGTGCGCCATCTCGTGCGCCAGAACCCCTGCCAGCTGGTCCGGAGATTCCGCGAATTTCAGCATTTCCGAAAAGATCAGGATTCTTCCGCCGGGCGCGGCCTGCGCATTGACCATGCCGATATTGACCACCCGCACCTGAAAAGGAACCGGCTCGACGCCCTTCGGACCGGCCTCCGCCGACAGGCGCGCCGCAAGCCTGTTCAGCACAGCCTGCCCGTCCTTCCCCAGGCAAAGCCGGCCGCTGTCCTCGCTCCCCGCCGCGCCTGCGATCTTCGCGACATCGCGGACGACGGCGTCGCCGATCGTTTCCGCAACCGATTGCGGAATCAGGGGGGCGAGAAGCTCAGGCAGAACGGCGATTGCGCCGTACGTCGCTGCGGCAAGCGCCAGTGTCGCCGCCGTTGTCGTAACGAAGCGGCGTTTGAGCCGAAGCTGCCGCGCCGCGGCGCGGTCGATGCCCGGATAGACCTGCCGCAGCGAGACAACGAAATCATCCTGTTCGACGACCAGCCGGGCGTCGGGCGCGGTCGCGATACAGAGCTGGGCAACCCCGCCCGAGGGTTTCTCCGTCCATCGGATCAGGTCGAACGGCCAGACGACGTTTCCGCCGTCCGGTTTCGACAGGACGATCCGGCTGCTTTCGATAGCGACATCGACTTCGTGACGAACCGCCGACTCGCCATCGTAATAGCGGCCGCGCCATCCCATCGCTAGAATCCGATATCCAGACCCGTTCCCACGTCGAGCGCCGAAGCCAGCCCTTCGCCCGATCCCGCGAGGGCCTGCATGTTCTGCGTTATCCTGTTCAGATCGACATCTCCGGTCATCGTGAGTCTGGAAGCGACGATGGTGGCGAACCGGTGTACCACGATGCTGAGAATCAGGGCGCGACCCAGCAGCATGGTGGCGATCAGGACCACGCTTAGTCCGCCGACGGAAATGCCGTTGACGATCGGATGGCTGGCCGCGCTCCACTGCGCCAGAACGATCAGGACCGCAACCGTGACGACGAAGCCGACATAGATGATCGCCATCGGCAGGAATACCCGTACGATATCGCGCTTGGCGAGGGGCAGCCTGAAGCGAACCCCCTCGAATCCGGTTCTGGAGACGAAATAGCTCAGCTCGTAAAAGCGGTACCAGAGGACCGATAACCCGAGCGTGAACGGCGTGAGAACCCAGCAAAGAAGCCATCGCTTGTAGAGGTCCCGGGCTTGTCCGTCGAAGGTGAAATGGCGGTTTCCGAACCAGCTGTTGCAGATCCGGATGCGCTGAAGCTGGACGCTGGCGACAGGATTGATCAGGTCCAGGGTGGCGGCGCGAGCGATCAACCAGCCGAAATACAGCAGCCCGTAATACAGCGCGCTTCCGGTCTGGCCGAACCGGATGCCGCGCCAGATCGTCCGGCTCAGCCGGTACCGGCGCGCCAGATAGAGCGCTGTTCCCGTCAGGTAGCCGATCGTGACATAGATAAAGATCGACGGGAGCATCGCCAGCGCGCGCGACCGGCCGGCCAGTACAAATTCCATCGCCCAGAAAACGATGGCGATCGGAATCAGTACCGCCGCCGCCAGCAGGAAACCGACAAACAGCTCGCGCCCCGTCCCGGTGTAGGTCAGCCGGTCGCCCAGCAGCGTCAGCCGCCCCCACAGATACTGGCGAATACGGGTCTTGCCCCAGAATTTGTATATGCCCGCCGTGATGATCGTCAGGACCGTAACCTTCAGCCCCAGCCTGAACAGATCGCCCGATTTGCCCTCGTATGTCAGCGGAGGGGTGGTTGCGATCGTCGACGACGCTTCGGCCTCCCCGGCATTCTCTGCCCGCTCGTCCGTTACGTCGTCCGTCGCCTGCGCCGTCTCGGCAGGCTGCCGCGGCGCCTCGGCGGAGTCGGTCGGCAGGTCGTCTTCCGGCGGCTTCTGGTCTGTCGGCAAGGCGGCGGTTCCCAATTTTTCCAACGGCGGGAATTATTTCGGAAACGGCCATGCCTAGCAATCCATAGCTGTTGCAACGGCCCCCTTGAGCGGCGTCCCGCATTCCCTATACTGCGCGCGCTTTCCGGCAGGAGGAATGAACATGGCCGCAACCGGCGCTAGGGATGTGAAAAAAGTAGTGCTCGCCTATTCGGGCGGGCTGGATACATCGGTAATCCTGCGCTGGCTGCAGGAACAGTATCGTTGCGAGGTCGTGACCTTCACCGCCGATCTGGGGCAGGGCGAAGAGCTCGAGCCCGCCCGCGCCAAGGCGGAACAGATGGGCATCCGGGAAATCTATATCGAAGACCTGCGCGAGGAGTTCGTGCGGGATTACGTGTTCCCGATGTTCCGCGTCAACGCGCTGTATGAGGGCGTCTACCTGCTGGGCACCTCGATCGCGCGGCCGCTGATCGCCAAGCGGCAGATCGAAATCGCCCGCGAAACCGGCGCCGACGCGGTGTCGCACGGCGCGACCGGCAAGGGCAACGACCAGGTCCGGTTCGAGCTCGGCTACTACGCGCTCGAACCCGACATCACGGTGATCGCGCCGTGGCGCGAATGGGACCTCGACGGGCGCCAGCGGCTGCTCGAATACGCCCGCCAGCACCAGATCGCCATTCCGCGCGACAAGGAGGACGAGCCGCCCTATTCGACGGACGCGAACCTGCTGCATATCTCCTATGAGGGGCGCGCGCTCGAAGACCCGTGGGTCGAGCCCGACGAGGCGATGTTCACGCGGTCGGTCGCTCCCGAGGCCGCCCCCGACACGCCGCAATATATCGAGATCGATTTCGAGCGGGGCGATCCGGTGGCCATCGATGGTGAGGGGCTGTCGCCGGCGGCGCTGTTGGCCAGGCTCAACGCGCTGGGCGGCGCGCACGGCATCGGGCGGCTCGACCTGGTGGAAAACCGGTTCGTCGGCATGAAGTCGCGCGGCGTCTACGAGACGCCCGGCGGCACGATTCTGATGGTGGCGCGGCGCGGGATGGAAAGCATCACGCTCGATCGCGGCGCCGCGCACCTCAAGGACGAGATGATGCCGCGCTATGCCGAGCTGATTTATAACGGCTTCTGGTTCTCGCCCGAGCGCGAGATGATTCAGGCCGCCGTGGATGAGAGCCAGCGGGTCGTCAACGGAACGGTGCGGCTCAAGCTGTTCAAGGGCGCTGCGACCATCGTCGGCCGCAAATCTCCGAACAGCCTGTACTCGCAGGATTACGTGACCTTCGAGGCGGATACCGTCTACGATCAGCGCGACGCGGCGGGCTTCATCAAGCTGAACGCGCTGCGTCTTCGTCTTCGTCAGGCGGCGCAGAAAAAATACGGCGGCTGAACCGGTTTTCAGCTTCACGGCGTCTTCGTAGTATGGCACCCGCGGCATGTCGCCGCGGGGGAGAGACGCTTGTCCCGGAAACCTTTTACGACGACGGTCGTCGGCAGCATGCCGCAGCGGCCCTGGCTTTATGCGCTGGGCGCGCCGGTGCTCGACGGCGCCCACAATCACGGCGCGCGCGGCGCATGGACGCTTGCCGGAGACGCGCTTGGCGCCGCCAAGGACGATGCGGTCCGCGTGGCGCTTCGCGTGCAGGAACGCGCCGGGATCGACATCGTCAGCGACGGCGAACAGCGGCGCGAGCATTACCTGACCAGCATCGTTTCGGCGATGGAAGGGTTCGACTATTCGGAACGCGTCGAGAAGCGCATCCGCGGCGGACGTTCGCTTGCGCTGGTTGGAAAATGCACCGGCCCGATCCGCCATCCCGGCCCGCTGACGACCGACGCTCTGGCTTTTCTCCGGGCGGAAACCGACCGTCCCGTCAAGGTAACGCTGCCCGGTCCCATGACGGTCGTCGATTCGACCCGCAACGATTTCTACGAAACCGACCGCGACATGGCATTTGCCTGGGCCGATGCGATCAATGCAGAAGCGCGCCTGCTCGACGCGCTGGGTCCCGCAATCATCCAGTTCGATGAGCCGTGCTTCAGCCGATACCCCGACCAGGTTCTCGACTGGGGAATCGAGGCGCTCGACCGCTGCCTCGAAGGCCTCTCCGCGGAAACCGCCGTACATGTCTGTTACGGCTATCCCATACCGGAATCGCCCAACCGTCCGATCAACGATTCCTATCCGACCATCATATCGGCGCTGGACCGATCCGCTGTCGATATCCTCGCGCTCGAATTCGAAGGCGGAAAACTCGATCCGGCGCTGCTCGGCCATTGCCCGTCGAAGACGGTGATGTTCGGCTGCGTTTTCAACGCCGACGAAGCGGTCGAGACGCCGGACCATGTCGCCGAGCGCCTTCTGCGTGCGGCCGACGCGCTGGCGCCGGAACGGATCATGGCGGCGCCCGACTGCGGGCTTATGCCGATGAGTCTCGGCCGCGCGGCGGAAAAGCTCCGCATCATGGTGGAAGGCGCCGAGCTGGCGCGTTTGCGGATCTAGCGCTTCTCGGAAACCGTTTCGCGCAGCAGGGCGATTGCCGCTTCGGCGAACGCCCACATGTTGGCCTCCCGGTCGCCGGAACCCGTTTCGAGCGTGGCCGACCGTTCGACCGGTCCTGCGACAGCGAAACAGCAATGGCCGGCCGCATCGCCGTACCGGTTGCCGTCGGGTCCGCTGGCGCCGGTTTCGGCGAGCCCCCATTCCGCGCCCAGCCTGTCGCGGATCGCGCGCGCCACGATCAGCGCATAGTCTTCGTTGGCGCCGCGCATCGTCACGACTTCCGCCGGCAGATCGAGTAGCCCGCTTCTGGCGTCCCGTGTGTAGATCACGCCGCCGCCCTTGTAATAGGCGGAAGCGCCCGGCACGGACAGAAGCGCGGCCGAGACGAGGCCTCCGCTCGAGGATTCGGCTACGGCGATGGTTGTTTCCGCTTCCTTCAGCAGCGCGCCGGTGTCGCGCGCCATGTCGATCAAGCCTGGCATTGTCCGTCTTTCCTGTTGTCCGACTCCGAGATTACGCGGTCAGTTTACGCATCATGTCGCGCAGATAGAATGAGATTGCGGTCAGCGCAAAAGAAGTATGTCCCCAACAGATCAAGCAGCGTAATTGCCATGGCGTGTCTCCCTGTTGCCGCCAGCATATCGCGAAACAGGGATTCGGCTTGATTCGGCCCCGGCGGGAACGCTTCTGGCGGGTCAGGCGTTTCCGGGGACGTCGAGCGCGTAACCGGCCGAACGCACGGTACGGATGAGATCGGGCGCATCGCCCGAATTCAGCTCCTTGCGGAGCCGCCGGATATGCACGTCGACGGTGCGCTCTTCGACATAGATGTCGCGTCCCCAGACCGCGTCGATCAGCTGGTCGCGCGCGAACACGCGTCCCGGATGCTCCAAGAAATGGCGCAGCAGCCGGAATTCCGTCGGCCCCAGATGGACCGGCCGCGATTCGCGCGTCACCCTGTGCGTCGCCAGGTTCATTTCGATATCCTGGAAGCTCAACGTCTCCTCTTTCAGCGCCGGGCGGATCCGCCGCAGGACCGCGTGGATGCGCGCGATGAGCTCCTTGTATGAAAAGGGTTTGGGCAGGTAATCGTCGGCGCCGGCGTTAAGCCCGCGCACCCGGTCGCCTTCGTCGCCGCGCGCCGTCAGCATGATGACCGGCAGGTTTCGGGTCGCCGGCCTGCGGCGGATCTGGCGGCAGACCTCGATGCCGGAGAGATGCGGCAGCATCCAGTCGAGCAGGACCAGATCGACGGGCCGCTCTTCGAGGATCATCAGCCCTTCTTCGCCGTCCGTGGCGCTGACAACCTCGAAACCTTCGGCTTCGAGGTTGTAGCGGATCAGGGAGACCAGCGCGGTTTCGTCCTCGACGACAAGGATGGCGGGCTTCATTCTTCGGTTTCGATATCCGACAGTAAACGATCCGAACGCGTCTTCCTGGTGCGGTGCAGCCGCATGCGGTCGCCATGGATCAGGAAATAGATCGTTTCGCAGATATTCGTGACGTGATCGCCCATGCGCTCCAGGTTCTTGGCTATGAACAGCACATGCGTGCAGGTCGAGATGTGGCGCGGGTCTTCCATCATGTAGGTCAGCATTTCGCGGAAAAAGCCGACATACATCTCGTCGACTTCCGCGTCCGCATGCCAGACTTCCTCTGCCTTGTCGGCATCTTCCTCGATATAGGCGTCGATGACGTTCTTCATCATGCTCATGACGAGCTTGCCCATTCTGGGAATGACGAAAACGGGCCGGACCGGCGGCGTTTCCGAGAGCGGAATCGTGCGGCGCGCCATGTTGGTCGCATAATCGGCGATGCGCTCCAGATCGGCGGAAATCTTGAGCGCGGCAACCACCTTGCGCAGATCGAGCGCCATCGGCTGGCGCAGCGCCAGCATCCGCATCGCCTGATTGTCGATCTCGTAGTTCAGCGCGTCGATCCGGTCGTCGTCGTCGATGATCCTGTAGGCCAGGTCGGAATCGCGGTTTGTCAGGGCCTGAATGGCGGAATTGACCTGGGCTTCCGTCAGCCCGCCCATCTCGATGATCGAATTGTTGAGAAGCTGAAGCTCCTCATCGTACGACTTGACGATATGTTCTCGTGCCATGGTTCGGGTCCTTCCCCAATCGGATCGATCAACCGTAACGGCCGGTGATGTATCCCTGAGTCCTTTCGTCCTGCGGGCTTGTGAAGATGTCGGCGGTGTCCCCCAGCTCTACAAGATTGCCGAGATGGAAAAAGGCCGTGCGATGCGAAACGCGCGCGGCCTGCTGCATGTTGTGGGTCACGATGACGATGGTGAAATTTTCGCTCAGCTCGTCGATCAGCTCCTCGATATGGGCGGTGGCGATCGGATCGAGTGCCGAGCAGGGCTCGTCCATCAGGATGACCTCGGGGCTCACCGCGATGGCGCGAGCAATGCACAGGCGCTGCTGCTGGCCGCCGGACAGTCCGGTTCCGGGTTCGTCCAGCCGGTCCTTCACTTCTTTCAGCAGCCCGGCCCTTTCAAGGCTCTTATGAACGATCTCGTCCAGCTCCTGCTTGTCCGAGGACAGGCCGTGAATGCGCGGGCCGTAGGCGACGTTCTCGTAAATCGATTTGGGAAACGGGTTCGGCTTCTGAAAAACCATGCCGATCCGCGCCCGGAGCTCCACCACGTCGAGATCGCGGTCGTAGATGTTCTGGCCGTCGATGGCGACCTCGCCCACGACCGAACATCCGTCGATGGTGTCGTTCATCCGGTTGAGGCAGCGCAGAAAGGTGGATTTTCCGCAGCCGGACGGGCCGATCAGCGCGGTCACCGAACGTTCGGGTATCTCGAGATCGACGGCGAATAGCGCCTGTTTGCCGTTATAGAAGACGTCCAGCCCTTTGGCGGACATCTTGGCCGGCATCTGTTCGTTGTCCATGAGCTCCCCGGATAAGTTCTTCTCCAGCGACGGCGCGGCGACCGGTCGGTCCTTGCCGGCCGCTGGCGGTTCCATCGATTGTATGTTCACCCAACCATTCTCCTAAGCATTTTTCAACTCACCAGCGGCGTTCGAACCGCTTGCGCAGAAACACGGCCAGCAGGTTCATCACGATCAGGAAGGCCAGCAGCACCAGCGTCGCCGCCGCGGTTCGTTCGACGAACGCCCGCTCGGGACTGTCGGCCCACAGGAAAATCTGGACCGGCAGTACGGTCGCCGGGTCGGTGACGCTCCCCGGGACGTCGACGATGAACGCGACCATGCCGATCATCAGCAAAGGCGCGGTCTCTCCGAGCGCCCGCGCCGCGCCGATGATGGTGCCGGTCAGGATGCCGGGCATCGCCAGCGGCAGCACATGGTGCAGAACGACCTGCATCGGAGACGCGCCGATGCCGAGCGCCGCCTCGCGGATCGACGGCGGCACCGATCCGAGCGCGGCGCGTCCGGCGATGATCACGGTCGGCAGCGTCATCAGCGCCAGCACCATGCCGCCGACCATGGGCGCCGAGCGGGGCATGCCGAAGAAATTGAGAAACACCGCCAGACCCAGCAGGCCGAATACGATCGAAGGCACGGCGGCCAGATTGTTGATGTTGACCTCGATCAGGTCGGTCCAGCGGTTTCTCGGCGCAAATTCCTCAAGATAGATGGCGGCGGCGACGCCGAGCGGGAACGCAAGAACGAGGGTTACCGCCATCGCCAGCAGCGATCCCATCATCGCCCCCCAGATGCCGGCGAGCTCCGGCTCGCGGGAGTCGCCGTTCGAGAAGAAGGCGGTATTGAAGCGGGTCTCGACGGCGCCCGATTTCCGCAGCGCGTCCACCCAGGCCGCCTGCTTCGCCGACAGACGACCGGTCTGGCCTTTCGGCAGCTTGCCCTTGAAATACTGGTCGACATCGTCCGATGCCATCGCCGCGAAAGACAGGGTCGACCCGACCGTGACGGGCGAGCCGACGACAAGATTCTGCAGCCGGATGGCGGCGCCGTCGCTGATCAGCTTGTAGAGATCGCGCCGGTCGCGCCGCGACCGGACCTTCGGAAATTTTTTCGACAGCGCGCGGCGGAGAAACGCGGCGTAGTTGGCATCCGCCAACGCCTTCGCGTCGGGCTTGCCGCCGGGCGCCAACTCGTCGGCCGGCAGCGTCACCTCGAGCATTATATGGGTCTGAACGAAAGCGGAGGATCCCTTGAGAACCATCGAACCCAGCAGCAGGAGGAGCGCGGACACCGCGGTCACGATGGAGGCGATACCGAGCAGGCGAAACCGGCGTTCCGACGCATAGCGCCTGCGCTGGCGGGCGCGGACCTTTTCGCGGACCGAGGTGCGGGGGGCGGTCGGTTCAGTCATAGATTTCCCGGTACTTTCGCACTGTCCTCAGCGCGATGATGTTGAGGACGAGCGTGATGCAGAAAAGCGTGAGGCCAAGGGCGAACGCGGCGAGGGTCTTGGCGCTGTCGAATTCCTGATCGCCGACCAGCAGCGTGACGATCTGGACGGTCACCGTCGTCACCGCCTCGAGCGGATTGGCGGTCAGGTTGGCGGCGAGGCCCGCCGCCATCACCACGATCATGGTCTCGCCGATTGCGCGGCTGACGGCGAGCAGGACGCCGCCGACGATTCCGGGAAAGGCCGCCGGAACGATGACCCGCTTGATGGTTTCCGAGCGCGTCGCGCCAAGCGCGTAGGAGCCATCCCTGAGGGTTTGCGGCACCGCGTTGATCACGTCGTCCGAGAGCGACGATACGAAGGGGATGATCATGATTCCCATAACCAGCCCCGCCGCGAGCGCGCTTTCCGATGCGACGTCGAGCCCAAGGGATTCCCCCATCGCCCGGATGGCGGGTGCGACCGTCAGCGCGGCGAAGAATCCGTACACGACGGTCGGAATGCCGGCCAGAATCTCAAGCGTCGGCTTGAGAACGTCGCGAACCCGGCGATGCGCGTATTCGGTCAGATAGATCGCCGACATCAGGCCGACCGGAACGGCAACCAGCATGGCGATGGCGGTGATCAGCAACGTGCCGGTAAAGAGCGGGATGGCGCCGAAGGACCCGGCGCTGGCGACCTGGTCGGCGCGCAGCGATGTCTGCGGGCTCCAGGTCAGGCCGAACAGGAATTCGACGGCGGATACCTTGGTGAAGAACCGGATCGTCTCGAACAGCAGGGACAGGACGATCCCGACCGTGGTCAGAATGGCGACCAGCGAACAAACGACAAGGAACAGGTTGAAAAGACGTTCGACCGCCGTCCGGGCCCTCATGCGCGGCCTGATCCGCGTGCGCGCCAGGGCCAGCGATGCGGTCGCCGTCGACGCGATCACGCCCCAGAGCGCCAGGTCGCTGGTTTCGCGCCAGCCCGCCAGCCGTTCCGCGGCCTCCTTTACGGTCGCATCGACCGCGCCCGATGTAATGCCGCCATAGGCCTGGTTGCGGATGTCGTTGAGCAGCAGGCCGAGCCTGTCGGACGAGAGACTCGCCAGATTGTCGGGCAGGCTGGCGACGATCAGGCGATCCAGAAAATACTGATCGGCAATCGTCCAGGCCGCATAAATGATGGCCGCCGGAATACCGGTCCATATCGCGACGAACAGCCCGTAATAATGGGGACGCGAATGCAGGTCCTGCGTCTTTCCGCCGACCAGAGAGGTCGCCCGCCGGCTTCCGAGAAAATTGCCGACCAGGATGAGCAGGAGAAGCGTCGCAGCGGTAAGGTATGGCGCGTTGGCGATCAATTCATGCGTCCCCTGAACATCGTTTTCTTCTGCGCCTATTAAGGACCGAATCGCCGGTAAATGAAAAATCGAATGGAATGCGGCAGGAAAAATCCCGGCGGGAGGATCGCTCCCGCCGGATCGGGTCTCGTTACATCGAAAGGGGAGAGAGGCTCATCGCCGCCTTCCGGACCTGCTTGCGGTCGGCATCCGTCAGGGGAATCAGCCCCTTGTCGACGAGATAGCCTTCCGGACCATAGGCCTTTTCGCTGGTGAATTCGGCCAGATACTCCCTGATGCCGGGGATCGTGCCGACATGGGCTTTCTTGACGTAGAAGAAGAGCGAGCGGGAAATCCTGTACTGTCCGCCGGAAATTGCCTCGAAGGTCGGTTCCACGCCGTTGACCATCGCGCCTTTTACGGTGTCCGAGTTCTGGTCCAGAAAGCTGTAACCGAAGATGCCGAAAGCATTCTTGTTGGCGAGCAGTTTCTGGACGATCAGGTTGTCGTTTTCGCCGGCTTCGACGAAGGCGCCGTCTTCGCGAATCCCATGGCAGACGGCCTTGTATTTATTCTTCTCGGTCTTGGCGATGGCCTGGATCGCCTTGAAGGTGTTGCAGCCGCCTTCCATGGCGAGCTCGACGAAGGCGTCGCGCGTGCCGCTGGTGGGGGGCGGGCCGAGAACCTCGATCTTGGCGTTGGGCAGCGCTTTGTCGATGTCGCTCCACATCCTGTAGGGATTTTCCTTGAGCTCGCTGCCGACAGCATTGGCCGGCACCTGCTTGGCGAGGGCAAGGAAAATGTGACGCAGGGTCAGGTTAATCTTCGGGCCTTGCGCGGCGTTCGCAAACACGATGCCGTCGAAGCCGACCTTGACCTCGGTGATCTCCTTGACGCCATTTTTGGCACAAAGCTCCACTTCCGAGATCTTGATCCGGCGTGAAGAATTGGTGATATCCGGGTGGTTCACGCCGATGCCGGAGCAGAACAGCTTGAGGCCGCCGCCCGATCCGGTGCTTTCGATGACGGGCGTCTTGAAATTCGTGGTCTTGCCGAAACGCTCCGCCACGGCGGTGGAAAACGGGAAGACGGTGGACGATCCGACGACCCGGATCTGGTCGCGCGCCTGTGCGGCGCTGGCGAGTGCAACCGCGGCGGTTGCGGCGGCGAATACGATTGCCTTGTTGTGCATGGAAATCTTCTCCTTCGGCGAACGCCCATTTATGAACGCATGGCGCCGGAAAGCCCGATGTCGGCTTCCCCCGCTCCGTGCAGACACGAAACTATCCGCCCCGCGTGACCGGTCTATTTCAGTTCTGTTGCAGTTTTATGACGGCGGCGGAACTTCCGCCGGACGGCGCCCGATTTCAGTCCCGGACAGGCGGCGTTTCGCCGGCTGTCGGCAGAAATACGGTGAAAACGCTGCCTTCTCCCGGCGTGCTTTCGATGGCGAGCGCCCCCCGGTGCCGGTTCACGGCATGCTTGACGATGGCAAGCCCCAGGCCCGTGCCGCCAAGGCGGCGGGACAGCGCGGCGTCCGTCCTGAAAAACCGCTCGGTCAGGCGCGGAATCAATTCGGATGCGATTCCGTCCCCCTGGTCCGTGACCGATACAGCGATGAAACCCGTGCGGCCGGCGAGAGCGGGCGGCAGGCCGTCCGTCGCCCGACGGACTGTCATGGAGACGGTCGACTCGTCGGCGCCGTACTTGATCGCGTTATCCAGCAGGTTCTGAAAGACCCTGGTCAGTTCCTCCCTGTCTCCCGGCACCGAGGGGATGTCGTCCGGAATGTCGATTTCCACCGATATCCCCTGCGCGCCGGCGCTCAGCGACAGCGTATCCCGGACCTCGCCAAGCAGGCTGGCAAGCTCGATCTTGTCCGACGGGGCGCTGTGTTCGTTCATTTCGATTCGCGAGAGCGACAGCAGGTCATCAACCAGCCTGGCCATGCGCTCGGCCTGGCCCTCCATCATGGTGATGAATTCGTCCTGCGCCTTCGGGTCGTTCTTCGCCGGCCCGCGCAGGGTCTGCAGACCTCCCAGCAGCGCGGAAATGGGCGTCCTGAGCTCGTGGCTGGCATTTGCGACGAAATCCGACCGCAACGCCTGCGCCCGCTTCATTTCCGTCAGGTCGTTCAGGGCGATCGCCACCGCGACGGGCTGTCCGGGAGACGATTCGACCCCGGCGATGCGCGCGGAGAAATGGCGCTCGACCGGAACCTGGAACGAAAATTCGACATCGAGTATGTCGGCCTCTCCCTGCAGGACCCGGTCCACCGCGCGCAGGACGCTCGGTGTGCGCAGCACCGCGGCCAGATCGCGGCCAACCAGCGAACGGCCAAGCAGGGTCCGGGCGGCGATATTGTCGCGAAGGACCATTCGGTCCGAATCCAGCATGAGAACCGCGTCGGGCAAATGGTCGAGGCCGGACGACGATCCGCCCTGTCCATTGCCGCGGCCGTTTGCCGCGCCGCTCCATTCGCGGATGGCGGAGAGGACCGGCGCAAGCGAACCGGAGAACGCGATACGCGGCCGCCGGGCGGAAGGGTCGTCTGCCAGCGCTGCCGAATAGTCCCGCAGGGCCTGCAGATCCCGGACCAGGAACCGGACGACGACGGCCGTTCCGGCGATCGCAACCGCGCAGGCGCCGACTGCCGTCGCGACCGAAAGCCTTCCCATGCCCGCCAGAAGGGCAAAAACGGCGACGGCCGGCGCGGAAAACGCCAGCGTTGGCTGCCAGTACCTGCCCAAGGGAATAGGTTTGCCCGTCATTGTCGCCCGACATCATTGCGGCCGCGGGCCGCCCGTGTCTGTCTTTCCCGCCCATACTCGCCCGAACGCCGCGCCCGCTGCAAGTAACCCTTTTCGCGAAGGGACATGGCGCGGCGGCGCACGACCGAAATCGTCAATCAGATGTGGCGGTCAGGGGGTGAATTCAACCCCGCTGCCCGGAATCCCGGAAACGGTCAGGATGCCGTTCTCCAGCTGCATTCCCGAGAACGGGTCGTTCCGGAAATTGACCGCCTCGGCGAGTTCGCAGGCATAGCCGAGCCGGGGCAGGGCGGCGGCGAGATGCATGGCCTGGGCCTGGAGGATCTGGCTGCAGAAGGACGCACCCATGCGGCAGGGCACATTGGCGGCCTCGCAGATGCGCGCGGCGGCCAGCGTGTTGCGCAGCCCGCCCAGCGGGGGGATTTTCAGGTTCACGGAATCGACGATCCGGTCGGCGACCAGCCTGTGGACTGCATCCACCGAAGAGGCGCTTTCATCCGCCTCGATCGCCACCGGAACGGCGCGTGTCACTTCGCGAAGCCCGTTGAAATCGGATGCGGGCACAGGCTGTTCGGCAATGTCGAGGCCGTATTCGGCCATGCGGTTGATGGCGGTGATCGCCTGTTTCACCGTATAGGACTGGTTGGCGTCGACGATCAGCCCGATGTCGTTGCCGACGGCGGCGCGCACTTCCCGGACGCGCGCGACGTCGCGGTCGATGTCGCCATCGACCTTGATCTTGAGATAACGATAGCCTTCCCCGACCAGCTCCGTGGCCTGCGCCGCCGTTTCTTCCGGCGATTTGAGCGCGAGGATGCGCATCATCGGAATCTCGTCCCGCGTTTGGCCTCCCAGCAGCTTGTGGAGCGGGAGACCCAGCTTCTTTGAAGCCAGATCGTGCATCGCGCAATCGAACGCTGCCTTGACCGGCGCGGCCCCTTCGATCGACCGGTCCATCGCGGCGAGCGCATTTTCGATGTCGAGCGGGTCGGTGTCCCTTACCAGCGGCGCGAACCGTTCGAGCAGCGGCAGCAGCATCTCGAAAACCGTGCCCTTCTGCTGGAACGCCTGCGCGTAGCCGTATCCGGTCGTGCCGTCGCTGTCCGTCAGGCACACGATATAGCCGCGATTGGCAGGGATTGCGCCCTGTGCGAAACGCCATGTGGAGTCGGCCAGCGGCATTTCGCAGGGGACGAAAGCAATGTCCTCAATGGTCATAAGTCCGGTTCCTATCGTCCCTGAAACACGGGCGGCCGTTTCTCAAGGACCGCGCGCGTCGCTTCTTTCGCGTCTTCGGTATGCATCAGCCGCGTGCTGTAGGTCTGCTCCCGCGCGTATCCCTCATCGACCGGCAGGAACTCGGCCTCATTGAGCGCCTCTTTGCCGTAACGCAGACCGAGCGGGCTTTTTCGCGAAATCTCGACGGCGAGTTCCATCGCCGCCGGCATCAGTTCGTCCGACGGCACGATGCGGTCGACCAGCCCGACCCGGAACGCCTCCGCCGCATCGATCGGCTTTCCGGTAAAGAACATGCGGCGCAGCAGCCCCTGCGGCAGGTGCCTCCCCAGATGCGCACCGCCGCCGCACCGCCCCACATTGATTTCCGGCAGCCCGAACGTCGCGTGTTCCGCAGCGAGCCGGATATCGCAAACCGATGTCAGAACGCAGCCCGCGCCAAGCGCCGGCCCGTTGACCGCCGCGATTACCGGGATCGCGCATTCGCGCACGGCCGTAAAGGTCCGGCGGACGATAGCAGCGCGTTCCGGATCGTCGTCGACCGACGCGGCGAGAAATTCCTTCAGATCCATGCCGGCGCAGAACGCGCGGGTTCCGTCGGCGGTAAAGATCGCGCAGTTGACCCCGTCGCTTTCGCCCAGCGCTTCGAAGATGTCGGCGATCTCTGAATAGAGCGCCATGGTCAGCGCGTTGACCGGCGGGCGCGCCAGCGTGACCGTGGCGACCATGTCGGATTTTTCGATTCTGATATCGGTCATTGATCTTCCGTTTCGGTTCAGGATTCGCCGTGTTCCGGGTTAAGCATGTCCCTGCCCACCGGCAATCCCGAGACGGGCCTGCCGACCGCCCGTTCCGCGACCGGAACGCTCAACGGCCCCGACGCGCCGCCAGGCAAAGGGAGCTGGTGGGCGTTCAGCGTCATCGCGACCAGCGAGTAGTACCCGATGACCGATGTGAGCTCGACTGTCCCGACCGTTTCCCATCTGTCATGGATTCTGCGGTAGACCGTGTCGGACACCCGGCCCGTGGCCAGCAATTCGCTGGCGAAATCGTATACGTCCGATTCCTCCGTATCGGAAAAATCCGGTCGTCGTCCCTCGCGGATCGTTTCGATCGTTTCGGGCGAAATTCCCGCCTTCTCTGCCGCCGCGGCGTGGATGTGGAATTCGGTCTGCGCATTCCAGTGCCGACCGGTCGCGAGGATCGCAAGCTCGCTCAGCCGCGCGGGCAGGCTGGTTCCGAAGCGCAGCATCGCGCCGAATTCCTGCCACTTCGCCGCCAGATCCGGCCGGTACAAAGCTGCCAGCAAGGGCCCCACCAGCTCTCCTCGCGGGCCGGATACGACCGCATCGTGTACGTCGCGCTGGGCGTCGGTCATCGTTTCGGGGGTGAGGATCGGAATTCGGGGCAAGGAAGGTCTCCGGTTCAGTCCGTGTCGAGGCCAAGTTCGGCCAGCACGTCCGCCGTGTGCTCGCCAAGCAGCGGCGGGTGCCGGTCGTGCTGCAGCGGCGCGTTGCGGAATTTCATCGGGCTCGCCACCTGTTTGACCGCTCCCGACAGCGGATGCGCGATTTCCGTCAGCATCCCGCGATGAACGATCTGCGGATCCTCGAATACGCGAGGGATCGTGTTGATCGGGCCGCAGGGCACGCCCGCCTCCTCCAGCGTCGCGAGCAGATCGTCGAGATCGCGACCGGCCAGAAGGGCCAGCAATTCCTCGTACAGCGCTTCAAGATTGACGACCCGGTCCGGATTCAGGACGAAGCGCGCGTCGACGGCCAGATCGGGCCGGCCGAGCGCCTCGCACAGCTTGACGAACTGCCCGTCATTGCCGACTGCGATGACGATATGGCCGTCGCGGCAGGGGAAGACGTCCTGCGGCTGGATGTTGGGGTGGCGATTGCCGCTGCGCCGCGGCGTCGCGCCCGACACCAGATGGTTCATCGCCTGGTTGGCGAGCATGCTGACGCCGACGTCGAGCATCGCCAGATCGATGAATTCGCCCTCGCCGGTCTCGTTGCGCCGCGCCAGCGCGGCCAGAGTCGAAATCGCGGCATACATGCCGGTCATGATATCGACGATGGGGACACCGACCTTCTGTGGCCCGCCGCCCGGCGCGTCGTCGCGTTCGCCTGTCACGCTCATCAGCCCGCAGGCTGCCTGGATCATGAAATCGTATGCCGCCCGGTCCCGCTTCGGCCCTGTCTGGCCGAATCCGGTGATCGAGCAGAAGATGATGCCCGGATTGATTGCCTTCAGCGCCTCGTAGCCGAGCCCGAACCGGTCGAGCGTCCCGGCCTTGTAGTTTTCCAGCACGATATCGGACGTGGCCGCCAGGGCGCGGACGGTGTCCTTGCCGGCGTCGCTCGAGAGATCCACCGCGATCGACCGCTTGCCGCGATTGACCGACAGGTAGTAGCCGGACTCCTTCGTCTCCTTGCCGCCCGAATCCTTCAGCCAGGGCGGCCCCCAGGTTCGCGTGTCGTCGCCCGCGCCGGGCCGTTCGACCTTGATCACGTCCGCGCCGAGGTCGGCCAGAACCTGCCCCGCCCACGGTCCGGCCATGATGCGGCTGAGATCGAGGACGCGGATGTGGGAAAGAGGACCCGCCAAGACGTGTTCCTAGTCGGCAACCGGTTCGGTGGCCCTGACCGACGGGCGCGCGGCGAAGCCGGCATGCCACTCCGCAAAGGCCGGACGGCTCGTCCGCCAGTCCCGGTCGGCGTATCGGAAATCCAGATAGGAGCCGCCGATGCCGATGGCGATATGGCCGATGCCGAACGGCGCGCCCGCAAGCGCGGAGGTTTCGGATTCAATGCGGTTGAGCGTGGCCTCCACCTTGGCTTCGAACGCGGCGAGATGGGGCGGCGAGAACGTGCCCGGCGGCCGGATCGCCTCATTGCGCCAGAGAACCAGAAGGTCGAGCAGCCCGTCTCCCAGCGCCTGCCAGCGCAGCGCAGCGAATCGTTCGGGCCCCCCCGCCGGAAACAGCTTCGTCCCGTCATGAAGCGTGTCGAGATATTCGCAGATAACCGGCGAGTCGAAGAGCGCATTGCCATCGTCCAGGATCAGCGTCGGCAGCTTGCTGAGCGGGTTTTCCCGCATCAGCTCCCTGTTGGTTTCCTTCATGCCGACATGCGTGTCCACGCAGTCCACCCGGTCGATCAGTCCGGTCTCGTGGAGCGTAACCGTCACCTTCCGGACGAAAGGCGAGCGCGGCGACCAGTGAAGTTTCATGGGAGTCTCCCAACGATTGCGGGCTTTGCGAATGGGCAATAGTGTAGGGGCCACCCTGTCTCAAGTCCAACAGGCTGCCGCCATGCCCGACGATATCGCCTGGTCCGTCTGTCCGCACGATTGCGCGAGCGCCTGCACGCTCGAGGTGGAGATTGCCGCGCCCAACCGGATCGGCCGCATTCATGGTTCCGACATCAACCCCTATACCGCGGGCGTGGTCTGCGCCAAGGTCGCGCGCTATGCGGAACGGATCCACCATCCCGACCGGCTGACCCGCCCGTTGCGCCGCAGGAATGCGAAATCCGCGACCGCGACGCTATCCGATTTCGAGGAGATTTCCTGGGACGATGCGCTCGACATCGTTGCCGGGAACTACCGGCGCGCCGCTGCGCAGTACGGGCCCGAAACGGTCTGGCTCTACAATTACGCCGGCACGATGGGCCTGCTGCAGCGGGAGGGAATCTGCCGCCTGCGCAACGCGATGGGCTATTCGCAGCAGCACCACACGATCTGTTCCTGGGTGATGGGCGTCGCCAGCATGGCGGGCATCGGCGGAAGGTCCTGCGTCGACCCCACGGAGTTCGCGGAAAGCGACCTGATCGTCGTCTGGGGCACCAACCCGGTTCATACCCAGGTCAATCTGATGACCCATATCAGCCGGGCGAGAAAGACGCGCGGCGCGAAGCTGGTTGTTGTCGACCCGTACCGGACGGCAACGGCCGAGCTTGCAGATGTCCATCTGCAGCCCTTGCCGGGCACCGACGGGGCGCTTGCCTGCGCCGTCATGCATGTCCTGTTCCGGGACGGGTGGGCCGACCGGGACTACATGGCGGCCCATACCGACGACCCGGACGGGCTCGAAGCCCACCTGAAAACGCGGACACCGGCGTGGGCGGAATCGATCACCGGTATTCCGGAAAGCGTAATAGAGGCGTTCGCGAAGGATTACGGATCCACCGGGCGCGCGCTGATCCGGATGGGCTACGGGTTCTCGCGGCACCGCAACGGCGCGGCGACCCTGCATGCGGTGAGCTGTCTTCCCGCCGTCAGCGGCGCGTGGAAGCATCGCGGCGGCGGGCTCTATTCGGTGACCAGCGGCAGTTTCAAGATCGACATGTCGCTGATTCAGGGCGAAGGCGCGGGGACGCGGCTGCTCGACATGTCCCGGCTCGGCCCCATCCTCGATGGCGATACCGAGCCGCTGAACGGCGGCCCGCCGGTTACCGCCATGCTGGTGCAAGGCTCGAACCCTGCCGTGGTCGCCCCCGAATCGGGGCGGGTCCGGCGCGGGCTGCTGAGGGACGACCTGTTCCTCGCGGTGCACGAACAGTTTCTGACGGATACGGCGCAGCTTGCAGACATTGTCCTGCCGGCCACCGCTTTCCTCGAACATAACGACATCTATACGTCCTACGGGCACACGTACCTCCAGTTCGGGCCGAAGGTAATCGATCCGCCCGGCGAGGCGCGCAGCAACCACGACATGCTGTGCGCGCTGGCAAAACGCCTCGGCGCCGACCATCCCGGTTTCGGCATGAGCGAATGGGAGATCCTCGACCGGACGCTCAGGCTTTCCGGCTATCCCGGAGCCGACGACCTCAAGACACGGCGGCTGTTCGACGTCAGCGGCACTTTCGAGGATTCCCATTTCCTCAACGGATTTCCCCATGAAGACGGCAAATTCCGTTTTCGCGCCGACTGGGGCGCCGACGCGGGCCCATTGTCGGAACTGCCCGACTTCGTCGATTTTTGCGACAACGCCGATGACGAAAGGCCCTATCGTCTGGTGACCGCGCCGGCGCGCAACTATCTGAACAGCAGTTTTACGGAAACGCCGACCTCGCAGGCGCGCGAAAAGCGTCCGACCGTCAGGATCAGCCCGGCGGACTGCGCGTCGCTCGGCGTGGCGGACGGCGAGCGTGTGCGGCTCGGCAATGCGCGGGGAGACCTCCTGATCACCGTAGAGTCAAGCGACAGGGTCCGCCCGGGTGTCGTGGTCGTCGAGACCGCCTGGCCCAACTCCGCCTACGAGGAAGGGATCGGCATCAATCTGCTGACCGGCGCCGATCCCGCTTTGCCGACCGGAGGGGCCGCCTTTCATGACACTGCGATATGGATCCGGCGGGCCCGGACGGATTGATCCCGCGTCCGTCCGCAGTTGCCTGCTTGTTCCGGCAATCGCCGCCGTGATATCAAACCTCGACATTGGTCCCGAACACGCGCATCGCTCGGGAAATCGGGTATTTCGCCCGAAAATTGAGATGGACCGGCAGTGCCCGAGAACGACCCGGCATCGACCCCTTCGAATGACCGTACGGTCGCCAGCCCGCCTGGCAGCGCCGGAGCGCGGGTACGGCTGTTCAGCGAGGCGCTGGCCAGGCTGACTCCGCGCCACAGGCTGGTCGCTGTCGCGACCGCGCTGGGCATGACGCTGGTGGCCGCGCTCGAATCCGTTTCGATAGGACTGATTTTTCCGTTCATATCCCTGCTGGCCGGTGGCACCACGCCAGATTACGTCGTCGCCCTGTTTTCATCCGTGGGGCTGGACGTGCCGTCGGCGTCGGCGCTGGCTGTAACGATTCTCGCGATCCTTCTGGTTAAAAGCGCCGTAGTGGTCGGCGTCTTTGCGGCGCAGTCCGCTTTTCTCGGCGGCGTCGCCCGCGACTTCGGCGCCCGCGCGCTGGCAGCGCACATATCCGCGCCGTTCGAAGAGCATCTGCGGCGCAGCGACGCGGACATGACGGCGTCGGTCGTCGGACGGCTCTATACCGTGCTCGTCTTTCTTTACGAGCCGCTGTTCATTGTCGCATCGGAGGCTCTCGTCATTCTGGCCATCGTCGCCATCCTGCTGGCCGTCGAACCCGGCTACACGCTGATGCTTCTGGCGGCGTTCGGCCTGATCGGCTGGCTGGGAAACAGGACCGTTCGCCGGCGCGCGCAGAGAGCCGGCGACGAGAAGGAAGTCGAGCATCGAAAGCTGCTTCAGACATATTCGCAAACGCTCGGCGCGATCGCGGAAATACACATGGCGAACCGGGAGCAGGTCTTTCGTCAGGTAGTCGGAGATCACCTCGACCGGTACGCATCCGCCGTCGCCTCCGAGCGGTTTATCCTCTACATGCCGCGCACCTTTGTCGAAGCGGGGGTTTCCCTGCTGATGTTCGGCGGGCTCGTTATCGCGTTGAACGGAGGTTTTTCAGGCGGAGAACTTCTGGGCCTGGTCGCGCTGTTCGCTGCCGCCGCGGTCAGGCTCATGCCCTCCGCCAGCCGCCTGTTGCATGCCATCACGATGATCAACCTGTCTCGGGATGCGTTCGACCGGATGCTTCCCGATCTTCTCGCCGGAACCACGCCGTCCGCCGAAGAACCGGGCGGCGGGCCGCGCATCGAATTCAGGGACGAGATCGTTCTGTCCGGCGTCAGCTATCGGTATCCGGCGATGGAGGAAGACGCGCTCGGAAACGTTTCGCTGCGCCTCCGCCGGGGCGAGAGGATCGCGATCGCGGGTAGCTCCGGTTCCGGCAAGACAACCTTGCTTTGGCTCCTCGTCGGTCTTCTGAAACCCCGGCAGGGGTCGATAACCGTCGACGGGAGGGATATCGGCTCCAACCTCAACAGGCTGCGCGATATCGTGGCGTTCGTGCCCCAGGAACCGATCCTGATCGACGGCAGCCTGCGCGACAATATCGTGTTCGGCTGGGAAGGCCGCGACGACGGACAGCTGGACCGGGTTGTCGGCATGGCCCGCCTCGACCCCGTGATCAGGGCGCTGCCCGCGGGGCTGGACACGGTCGTCGGCGAAAGCGATGTACGGCTGTCGCGCGGTCAGATCCAGCGAGTCGCGATCGCGCGCGCGCTTTATCGCGATCCCTGCATTCTGATCATGGACGAACCGACCGCGTCTCTCGACGCAACGGCGGAGAACGATATCATCGATGCTCTCGGCGCCCTCGACGACGCCATGACCATCATCGTTGTCAGCCATCGCGAATCGGTGCTCGACCGGTTTTCGCGACGCATCGAGCTCGAGGATGGCCGGATCGCCTCGGACAGCCATTCGGGAGGGCCCGATGGTTCGGCTGGCTGATCCGCGATCTCCGGAAACCGGCAACGGTCTCCGCGTACGGGTCGAGGCCGTCGTGCTGGCTTTCGCGCTTCATGCAGCATTGTCGCTCGAACCCATCGGCATCTCGCGAAACGTTGCCGTTGCAAATCTTGTCCTTCCTTATTTTGCAGCCCTGGCGATCTGGACGATTTTCTTCCGGAAACGGGTCGAAATCGCCATCGGCTGGCGCTGCGCCATCCTGTTCTTTCTTGCGGTGGCCGTGCTGATGGCGATCGGCCTCCTTGTCGGGGCGCAGTTTACGGGTGCGGTTACCTCATTCGGCATCCGGCGCACGGTTTCCATGGCGCTCATGGCGGGATATTTTCTCGCCGGCGTCTACATCGCATCCTGCGGAGAGCGCGTTCGCGACCTGTTCGTCTTCAGTTTCGTTGCGGCCGCCGTGGCGATTTCGGCCGCTGCCTGTATTGCCTATCTGATGACAACCGTCGGGATTGGCGTCGAAAATCCCGTTCTGCTGACGAAACTCAAGTTCCGGTTCATCGGCCTGATGGACAACGCCATCCCGTTCAGCTGGCTGATCCTTTCGGCGTTCGCCTTTCAGGTGGCGTATCAGAGGAAATTCCATGAGAAATCGCCGCGACTGAATATCGCCGGCCTGAGCATCCTGATCGCCGTGCTGCTGCTCGTCGGCGCCAAGGCGGCATGGATCGGTGCCGCCGTCTTTGTTGCGGTATTCTTCATTGCGGTCAGGCAGCGTCCGCGGGTCGGTCCCCTTCTCATTGCGGCTGTAATCGGCGCCCTGCTTGCCTGGGCGCTCGCATTTGTCGTCCCCGCCGTTGAATCGCCGAGCTTCATTGTCGATCAGGGCAAGCAGGACCTGCATGTGACCACCTCGGTGGATGTGCGCCGCCAGCAGCTCTTTCTGGCCCTGGAGTTGATACGGCAGCATCCGTTCCTGGGCGTGGGCCTCGGCGGCTATAACTGGGAGGCGGCGATCCGCGAACCCATCCCGACGCATTATCTGCATAACAGCCTTTTATGGTTGTGGGTCGAGCTGGGTCCGGCAGCGGTAATCGTTTTCGTTGCCTTCTTCGTCCGTGTGATGTCGGCTCTCTGGTCCATGCGAGCGGCCGCCGACGAAGGTATTTTTCCCGTCGCGATTTTCGCTTTGCTCTGCTCGTTCGCCGCCATTTCAATCGTCGACGACATCTTGTTTCAAAGATATTTGTGGGTTTTTGTCGGCGCTGCCGTAACAGTGGGATACAGTCGGCGTTCTCCCGTCCAAGGGGCCGGTTCGCCGTAGCGCGGCGGCAGATAATGCAGCGAATGACGAAATTGGAAGTGTCAGATAGCCGACTGGTCCGCGTCCTGATTGTCGGCCTGCATGCGAAAAGCGGCGGCGGGGTCACTTATCTCCGGAACGTGCTTCCCTATCTGGCCGACGATCCAAGGCTGGAGGTACATCTTCTGATTTCCGCCGACCAGCTTCCGATCTTTGCGCCTGGCGACGAGCGCATACGGATACATGCGGTGCGTCTCCGATCGGGCCTGGGGAGGATACTGGCCTGGGAGCAGATCTCGGTTCCCATCATCGCTCGCGTCATGAAAGCCGATGTGACGTTCTGTCCGGCGAATTACGGGCCCCTGTTCGCCCCCAATCTCGTAATCATGCTGCGCAACGGCCTCGCGGTCGCCGGCAGCGAACGCCGGCTACACAAGCTGCTCTACTGGTTCAGTCTCGGGCTGATGACCGCCCTCTGCCTGATCGGCTGCCGCCGTGCGATCGCGGTTTCCGAATATGCCCGCCGGGCGCTGACATTCAAGCTGCCGAACCGGGTGTCAGGCAAGGCGGTGGTCGTCCACCACGGCGTGGCGAAGACGTTCTCGCCTTCGAATTCGGGAAAGCAAGCCGGCGCGCGGCAGCCATTTCTGTTCGCGGTCTCCGATATTTACGTGCAGAAAAACCTGCACACGCTGATCGTCGCGCTTGAAAGGGTTCGGAGCGAGTATCCCGACATCGTGCTGAAGATCGCCGGACGGCAGATTGACGCCGCTTATTTCGGACGTCTGCAGAGAGAAATCCACAGGCGCAATCTGGAAGCCAACGTCATGTTCCTTGGACCGGTCGGCAGCGAGGACCTTGCAGGCTTCTATCGCACCTGCGACGTTTTTGTCTTTCCCTCTACCGTCGAGACGTTCGGCAATCCCCTGGTCGAGGCGATGGCGTCTGGCGCGCCGATCGCCTGCTCCAACGTGACGGCCATGCCCGAAGTCGTTGCCGATGCCGGGGTTTATTTCGATCCGCGCAACGTCGAAGAGATGGCCGGGGCCATTTTGCGGCTCTTGAGGGAACCGGACCTCGCCGAAACGCTCCGGGCGCGAGGCATCGAACGCGCAAAGATGTTTTCCTGGAAAACCACAGCGGAGGGAACCGGGAACATACTCGTCGAAGCAGCCGGCGAGAGGCCATGAAGGTATTGATCGAAGCGATATCGGCGCGGCGCGGCGGCATTGCGACCTACACCGGCAACCTGATCGAGATGCTCAAGCGAAGCGGCGTCGAAGTGGTTGCGGCGCTGCCATCGCCGGCGGCCGATCAGGAACTCGACGTGTCGCTCCGTCTTCGCGCCGACACATACGGTCCGTTGCGCCGCGTCGCCTGGTCGCAACTTTCCTGGCGCCGGATCGTACGGCAGGTAAATCCGGATATTCTGTTTTCCTCGGCTAATTTCGGTCTTTTGAACTCCCCGGTTCCCCAGATTCTGCTGTTGCGGGAGGGCGGGCTCTTCGATCCTTTCTATCTGAGCAATGTCGCTCCGGAGCAGGGCGCCGCCAGCGCCGTATTGCGTCACTTTCGGCGGCGCCTGATGCTTGCGTCGGCGCAACATGCCGATCACGTCCTGGTCCCGTCCGCTGCGATGCTCGAGCTGTTGATGCAGTGGCGGCCGGAGCTTGCCACTAAATGTACCGTCAATCCCTACGGCACGCTGTCGACCCTGTTCCATCCGCAGACCGAGCCGAGGCCCTGGCGCGCCGACGGGACGTTGCGGCTGATTTACGTGTCTGTTTATTACCCTCACAAGAATTCCGCTGTTCTCTGCACCGCGCTGGAATGGCTCAGGGCGCAGGGCGAAGAGGTTCATGCAACCGTCACCATGGATCCGGAGGAAACCGAGATTCCGGGCGGCAGCCTGGACCGCTACGCGCTGACGCATGCGCAGCGCGCAGGAGCGGTTTCGCTCGGCCATCGAAATTACGAGGACCTCCCCGCGCTCTACGGGTCGCACGACGTATTCGTCTTTCCATCGGTTTCCGAAACGTTTGGTCATCCCATGGTGGAGGCGATGGCCAGCGGTCTTCCTGTCATTGCCGCGGATACGCCTGTCAATCGTGAAGTCTGCGGCGACGCCGCGCTCTATTTCTCGCCGTTCTCGCGATCCCAGCTCGTCGCCCGCATTCGGGAACTCGATGCGGACGCGGCGCTACGGGACAGGTTGCGGGCGGCCGCGCTCCTCATGGTCCGACATTCGTACGAATGGAACATGCACGTCGAACGTCTCCTGGAAACGTTCGAGTCCGTGCTGGAAAGGTCGCGCGGAAAATGAGACCGGCAGAGCGGTTCCGCACAGGCCGGTGACGGCCTAGCCGTTCGGCGGGCGTCGTTCGCGGAGCGCAAGGGTCAAATACGCGCAGGTCAGTATCGCGGCGAACCAAAGCCACGATTGCCACATGCCGAAGCTCGTATTGAAGATTATGAAGCCGCTCGTAAATACGCCCGCTACCAGGCCGAGATCTTCGCGCGCAGCCCGGCGCGCGGCGCGATACAGCATCAAACCCAGCGTTCCGGTCAGCAGAACGATTCCGATCGCCCCGAGCTCAAGCCATGTCTGCAGCGCACCGTTATGGGGATGGAGCGGCATCAGCTGACCCATGTCCAGCCGTCCGCGCCGGACGTCCGGGAAATCGCATTCCGGCAGGTAGGCCCGCGCTTTCCCATTCGGCACGGAGCGCGAGGAATTCATCCCCCAGCCAACGACCGGTCTCTCCAGAATTGTCCGGACGCTGAATTCGTAAATGAGCACCCGGTGCACGGCGGAGAACTGATACTTGCTCAGACTGCACAGGGCCCTGTCGCTCGCGGGCGACGCGAACAAGGCGGGCATCGCGACGATCGAGATCAGGGCCAGGGCAACGACGGCCCTGAACATTCCCGGGAACCGGCATACCAGGACAAGGACGATGGCGGCGCAGACGACGGCGAGTTTCGCCGCCTCGCTGGCCAGAACGAATATCGTAATTGCTGCCAGACCCGTCAGGGCAGCGGGAAGGAAGCGATGGCCGGTCCGCCAGAGGGCAACGACGTTGGGCAGGACAATGCACGCCAGAACGGCCGCGCCGCGATTGTATATATGCGCGAATTTCAGACTGCTTCGGAAATGGATGGAGAGCCCGCCCTCGGCGGCCACGTCGATCAGGACCGCGATCAGAGCGACGCAAAGGCCGGCTCCGGACCAGACAAAAAGCCTTGTTCTCGTCGCATCCGGGACGCGCTGCGCGACGAACACGACAAGGATACCGAGAGGAACGTAAAACAGGAATTTCAGGGCCGATTTCGCGGCGGCTTCCGGTTCGATCGCCCAGAAGGACGTCAGCAGCGCGTAGCCCGGCAGGACCAGATAGACGGCATTTCTGCGCAGGAGTCCGGCTGCGTCCGCCGGGGTCATTTCGCGGAACGAACGGACGCGGCTACAGACAAAAAGGAGAATGACGGCCCACAGCGCCCTGGGAACGAAAAACGCCAGCAAACCGGTCAGAACGAGCGCCATCTGCCTTCCGTACTCCGGTCGACGTTTCTTTCCGGAGGCGATCATAGCGTTTTTGCCCGGCGACGACCAAGAATGCTCTCTGCGGGGATGCTTCGATGATTTCCGACACGATCGCTGATCTGGCGATCAACAGGATCGATATCGCTCAACGGGTCGGCGGTTCGCGGCCCGACCGGCTCCGGTCAATGACATTTTGTTAATGAAAAGCGCGAATACTTGGATCCTTCGGAATTTCGATTTCAGGCATTCAGAGCGATCGGCATATGAACCGGTACAAGCGACCAGTTGTTCTGTTCGTTTTGGCAGCTTCACTGACCTGCGGGGTTCGGCAGGCTGCGCAGGCGGCGTGCGACGTGACCCTGGGGATTCCCGGGAACGCTCCCTTCACGGATATTCGAGATGGTCAGGTGAGCGGCGTCATCGCCGTAGCGGCCCGTCAAGCATCCATCCGGCATTGAACGATATGCGACCCGAACAGCCCATGCGCGGAGCCGGTGAAGGATCAGAAACGACCGGCCTGCCTTCCGCCTTCCGGTCGATCCAGGTCAAGTTCCTGGCGATCAATATCCCGCTGGTGCTGGTAACGCTGTTCGCACTTCTCGCCCTGTACGAATTTGTCAGCGTCGAACGCGCCAGGGACGAACTCCGCACCAGGCTGGAAGTGATCGTCCAGAAACAGGCCGGTGTTCTGGGGCCATCGCTCTGGAACCTGGACCAGGAACGCATTCGACTGGTTCTCGACAGCATTCGCTCCGATCCGGATGTGACAGGCGTTGCCGTCTACACGGAGGACAGGGTTCTGATCGCACAATCCGGAAAACCGCCCGGCATCGAGCCTTCCGGCGCTTTTGCCAGATCCGGGCCGATTGAATTCGATGCAGGAGAACGGCGCGAGAAGATCGGGACGCTGTGCGTCATCATGTCGGATGCGCAGATACACAGGAATTCCCGGGAGCGGATAATGCTGGTGATGGGACTCGCGGCGACGATCCTGCTGCTGGTGAATCTGTGCGCTTTCGTCGCCTATCGCCGTACCGTGTTCACGCCGTTGAAACGATTGCTTCGCGCGATCGACGAGACGGGAGCCGGAGGATACCGCCGCGAAGCGAAATGGTCTTCCGACGATGAAATGGGCAGGGTGGTCGCGGCCTTCAATCTCATGCAAAGAAACCGGGAGGCCGCTGAAATTTCCCTGCAGGGCGCGCACAGCGAACTCGAAGCCCGCGTCGAGGAGCGCACGCATGAACTTGCCAGGGCGCGCGATGAAGCCGAATCGGCCAATGCCGCCAAATCGGATTTTCTCGCCGTGATGAGCCACGAGATCCGCACGCCCATGAATGGCGTCCTCGGCATGGCCCAGATGCTTCTCGATACCGATCTGGACGAATCCCAGAAGCGGCAGGTCCAGACAATTATCGAATCCGGGGACATGCTGCTGTCCCTGCTGAACGACACGCTCGACCTGGCAAAAATCGAGGCGGGGAGGCTGGAGGCGGAGTCGGTCGATTTCGATCTCGCATCGGTGCTCGACGCGGTTCTCGCCATCTGGGAACCGAAAATCCGGGACAAGGGTTTACAGTTCTCGATGGAGGTTCAGGACGGCGTTGAAAAATGCCTTCGGAGCGACCCCACCAGGATCCGGCAGATTCTGTCAAACCTGATTTCCAACGCAGTCAAGTTTACGAAGACAGGCAAAATATCGCTTGAGCTCCGCGGACAGGAATGCGCCTCCGGCGAAATCGAACTGTATTTCGCTGTTCGCGACACGGGTATCGGGATCGACGAGGAGGGCAAGAAACTTCTGTTCAACAAGTTCTCCCAGGCCGACGGATCGATCACACGAAAGTTCGGCGGCACCGGGCTCGGTCTGTCGATCTGCAGGCAGCTGACGGAGATCCTGGGCGGCGAGATCGGCGTCGAGAGCGCCAGGGGGGGAGGCTCCTGTTTCTGGTTCACCATCCGGTGCATGGCAGGCGATCCGGTAAAGCTCGCAGCGGCTGCCAAACCGATTGAAGCCGCCCCAGTTCGATACCGCCAAGCTCATCGGCACCAATATCGACATCTTCCACAAGAATCCGGCGCATCAGCGCGGCATGCTCGACAATCTCAAATCGACCTACAAGGCGGATCTCAACATCTCCGGCATGTCGTTCCAGATCATCGCCAGTCCGGTTGTCGACGATTCCGGCGAACGCATCGGCACCGTGGTGGAATGGAAAGACCAGACCGCCGAGAAGAAAATCGAGGGAGAAATCGACAAGGTCGTCACCGCGGCGGTCAACGGCAATTTCGCCGACCGTCTCAATCTTGAGGACAAGTCGGGCTTCATGCGGAACCTGGCGGAATCGATCAACACGCTCTGCGCCAACACCGAAACCGCCATGGAAGATATTTCCGTCATGCTCTCCGCGTTCTCGTCGGGCGATCTCACCAGGCAGATCACCGCCGACTACAAGGGAATTTTCGACAAGATCAAGAACGACGCCAACGAAACCTCCACGCGTCTCGGCAGCATCGTCTCCGAGATCATGGTCGCGGCCAACGAAGTCGCCAACGCGGCAGGCGAAATGGCTACCGGCAGCGCCGACCTTTCGCAACGGACCGAACAGCAGGCTTCCAACCTGGAGGAAACCGCTGCGTCGATGGAAGAAATGTCGAGCACGGTGAACCAGAATGCGGAGAACGCAGGCCAGGCAAACCAGCTCGCCAAGAACGCCAGCGAGGTGGCGGTCCGCGGCGGAGATGTCGTCAGCAACGCGATCGACGCGATGTCGCGCATCGAGGAATCTTCGCAGAAGATCTCAGACATCATTGCCGTCATCGACGAGATCGCATTCCAGACCAACCTTCTCGCCCTAAACGCCGCCGTCGAAGCGGCCAGGGCGGGCGACGCCGGCAAGGGTTTTGCGGTCGTCGCTTCGGAAGTCCGGACGCTCGCCCAGCGGTCGTCGGAAGCCGCCAAGGACATCAAGGGGCTGATTGTCGACAGCGGCAATCAGGTCCAGGACGGCGTCAAGCTGGTCAACAATGCCGGCGAGTCGCTTCACGAGATCGTCGAATCCATCAAGCGCGTGACGGATATCGTTTCCGAGATCGCCGCTGCTTCCAACGAGCAGGCGACCGGCGTCGAGGAAATCAACAAGGCCGTAACACAGATGGACGAGATGACCCAGCAGAACTCCGCCCTTGTGGAGGAGACGGCTGCAGGCGCCCGCACGCTACAGGAGCAGGCCGGACGCATGCATTCGCGCATGTCGTTCTTCACCATCGACGGCATGAGCAAGGTCACCGCCCTGGAATCGGCCCAGCAGTCGGAGCCGGTTGCGTCCGCTACCGTCGGGTATGTCGGCCAGAAGGTCGCGGCGAGTGGCGGTGGAGGCCGCAACGCCGTGGCGCAGATGCAGGCGGCGATATCCACCGCTGTGGACGACGATGCCGACTGGAGCGACTTCTAGGCATCCGGGGATGTAACGCGCATCCGCCCGCGGGGGGCGGGCGGATGCGGATCACGGGCTTCGAAATCAAAGGGAAACCATGAGTGGCGCAGCGCGTGCGGTTCAAGATCGGGAATTCGACCTGTCGGATCGCGATTACTCCTTTCTTTCGGAACTGGTTTACGAACGCACCGGCATCGTGCTCGGAGACCACAAGAGGGAAATGGTCTACGGGCGGCTCTCCAGGCGGTTGCGGGCTCTGGGGATCGACTCCTTCTCCGAATACTGCGATCTCGTAAAGGGTTCGGCGGGGGACTCCGAAATGGGGTTCCTGATCAATGCGATCACCACGAACCTGACGCGGTTTTTCCGGGAATCCCATCACTTCGACCATCTCCGCGATTCGCTCGTGCCGGACTTGCGCCGGCAGTCGCAGGAGACCGGACGTCGGCGTCTGCGAATCTGGTCGGCCGGGTGCTCGTCGGGAGAAGAGCCCTACACCATCGCGATGGTGCTGCGCGACGCCATGACCGAGATCGACGGCTGGGACGCCAGGATCCTGGCTACCGATCTCGACACGTCGATGCTCCGGATCGGTTCCGAGGGAAGCTATCCGGCCGATGTGGTCGAAGGGCTGCCGCAAGGGTTCGGCAAGCGCTTTTTTACCCGGACGACATCGGATGGATCGGTCCGCTATACGGCGCAGGAATCGATCCGACGTCTGATTTCGTTCAAGCAGCTTAACTTCCAGGCCAAATGGCCGATGAAAGGGCCGTTCGACGCCATCTTCTGCCGAAACGTAATGATCTATTTCGACAACCCGACGAAATCCCGGATGATCGAACAGTTCGCGGAGCTATTGCCGCCCGGCGGATATCTCTATGTCGGGCATGCGGAATCCCTGCGTTCGGATGCGGCGATGTTCGAACCCGTCGGCAAGTCGACATACCGGAAGAAGAGCCGATGACAGCCGGGTTGAAGACCGTTGCTTCGGAACGCCGTGCGGCATGCGCGTTCGCCGAGGCCGCCAGGGACGGGCGAAAGAGGTATTTCGATCCCCGCTACCAGTCCATGACGGTCAAGGTCCTGCCGGGAGACCACTATGTAACGACCAATCCGTCGGAAATGATCGTCACCGTCCTGGGGTCCTGCGTTTCAGCCTGCATTCGAGACCCGAAAACCGGCATTGGCGGAATGAACCATTTCATGCTGCCCGGAGACTCCTCCGGAACCGACTGGGGCGGCGTCGACAATGCAATGCGCTACGGCAATCACGCCATGGAAGTCCTGATCAACAGCGTCATGTCCTTCGGATGTCCGCGCGAGAGGCTTGAGATCAAGCTGTTCGGCGGCGGCAATGTGACCAAGGGGGGTATTCTGATCGGCGACAAGAACGCTCAGTTCGCGGCCGACTACGTCAGAAACGAAGGTCTCGATCTGGCCGCGCAGGACCTTGGCGGGCCCTATCCCCGCCGGATTCATTATTTTCCTGCAACCGGCAACGTCAAACGGCTGTTCCTCAAGCGGAAGAGCGACGAGGTCCTCCTGCAGGAGGAGCAGAAATACCATCGCAGCCTGTCGACCCGAGAGATCGAAGGCGGAATCGAACTGTTCGACTAGGAATGATTATGGCAACCGGAAAACCCATCACTGTCCTGATCGTCGACGACTCTGCGCTGATGCGCCAGATGCTCGGGGCCATGTTGTCGTCGGATCCCCAGATTCAGGTCGTCGGCGCCGCGCCCGATCCCATGATCGCCCGAACCATGATCAAGGAACGGAATCCGGATGTGCTGACGCTCGATATCGAAATGCCCAAGATGGACGGGCTTTCGTTCCTGGAGAAAATCATGTCGTTGCGGCCCATGCCCGTGGTCATGATTTCGTCCCTGACCCAGGCCGGAGCGGACGCGACCTTGCGGGCGCTGGAAATCGGCGCGGTGGACTTCGTCGGCAAGCCAACCAGCGACCTTCAGACCGGTTTCGCGCTGAAACGGGATGAAATTCTGACGAAGGTAAAGGCAGCCGCTTCCGCGCGGGTACGTCGGATCGCGGATGTGCCGGTCGCCGAAAAGCCCACGATAAAGGCCGGCCCGGGTTTCGCCTCGACCGAAAAGATCATCGCGATCGGCGCGTCGACCGGCGGTGTCGAGGCCTTGCGCGAGGTCATCGTACGGCTTCCCGCGGACAGCCCTGCGGTGCTGGTCACCCAGCATATGCCCAAGGAGTTCACCGCAAGCTTTGCGAACCGGCTCGACGGTCTTTCCTCGGTCTCGGTTTCAGAGGCCAAAGGCGGCGAGCGCGCCCTTCCCGGGCATGTCTATATCGCCCCCGGCGACAGGCATCTGGAGCTCGGCCGGTCGGGCGCGAACTATATATGCAAGCTGGACGACGGTCCGTCGGTCAGCGGACACCGGCCTTCGGTCGACGTACTGTTCCGGTCGTTCGCGCGGCACGCGGGCGGCAACGCCGTCGGCGCGATTCTCACCGGCATGGGCAAGGACGGCGCCGAGGGATTGCTGGAAATGCGCAAGGCCGGTGCATCGACGATCGGTCAGGACGAGGCGAGCTGCGTCGTTTACGGCATGCCCAGGGCGGCTTTCGAAATCGGCGGCGTCGAGGCCCAGATGCCGCTGGAGGAAATTGCCGAAAGCATGCTGTCCCTGTGTCACGCCGGCGCCGGCAAGCTGATCAGAGTGTGACGGAAACAGCGGCCCTTATTCACAGCCTCCAGAAAACCCCGGAATCGGAATCATGCTCCAGAACAAGATCGACATCGCAGACCTAGAAGAGACTCCCGGGGCATCGTCCTGCGAAGGGGTTGCAGCTGCAACGGCGCCGGCCAAGCCGCAGCCGGACTGTGACGTCGAACAGGTCGCAGACACCGACGAATTCTTCGAGGCGTCGGCCGGCGACGTTGGCGAACGCGAAGCGGAGGAGGGTCTGCTTCTACCGGATGCGGACGCCGACCGGGAGGCCGGATACGAAGGCGTCCCGCAAGCGTCTGCCGGAGAATTCGAGTTACGGGAGCCGGAGGAGGTTCGGCCAGATCCCGACGTCGAATTCGAACCCGCCGCGGAAAATGACGAAGTCTCCGTGGATATATCCGGCGACAACGAGGTGTTCGTGTCGGCTGCGGCTCCGCCCGGGGCGATCCGGGAAACGGAACCGACTCCCGAAGAGCTGGCGGAGTGCATCGTCAGGTGGATCGGTTTCTCCGAGATGCAATACCGGACGCTGGGATCGCTGACCGGCGAAATCGGCATAACGTCGGATCTGATCGAGGACAGCACGCAGGCCCTTTCCGAGCGGTTCCGGACTCTGGCCCTCAATGCGCAGAGCCAGACCAACGTCATCAACGAAATCGCGGACCTGTCCCAGGGGATCGACGTCGACGGCGAGCTACTCGCGATGGTCGATTTGCCCGGAGTCATGGAAGACACGCTGGGAGAGGTGGTCGAAAAGATCCTCTTCATGTCGCAGAACGCCGTCCGAGTCATTTACGCGCTCGACGATCTGACCAAGCATATTTCCAGCGTCGAGGCGTGCCTCAAGGAAATCAACGCCATCAACAAACAGACCAATCTTCTGGCCCTTAACGCGAAGATCGAGGCGGTCCGCGCCGGGGAGGCGGGAAAATGCTTCGCAGTCGTATCCGACGAGGTGCGCGCCCTCTCAAAACGCACCAACGCGCTGGCTGAAACGTTGCGCACCCAGATCGACCTGGTGACCGGCGGCATCAAATCCGGCCATGAGAAACTGCAGGAAATCGCCACCGTTGATATGTCCAAAAACCTTCTGGCCAAGGAGTATCTGGAAAATCTCATGAAGGGACTGGTCAAGAACAACCATTCCTTTACCAAGGCTCTCCGGGATTCGGCGAAGGTTTCCGAGCAAATCTCCAGCGACGTCTCGAGCGTAATCACCGGCGTCCAGTTCCAGGACAGGGCGAAGCAGCGGCTCGAAAACATCTGCGGCGCAATGATGGTGGTCGCGAGCGCCGCCAGATCGCTGCAGGACGAATCGCGCCACGTTGCCGGCCAGCCGGACGAGCCGGTCGCGCTCGATCACGACTGGCTCGACGCCGTGATCCAGGGATGTACGCTCGGCGAAATTCGGGAACGTTTCGTAAAGACGCTGCTGCTGGACGAGGATGCGGACGAAGCCGCCGAAGATCAGGCGTCGGATGCCGGCGACGACTGCGACATCGAACTCTTTTGAATCGACTTCCGATAACGGCGGGCTACCTCCGCACGCGGCCGTATTCGGTCAACTCCGGATCTTCTTCCGTTCCTGAACACGGCAGCGACCGCGTGCGGCCGGGCAGGCCGAGCCGGTCAGACGAGCGCACTCAGCGCTCCCTCCGTACCCGGCCTGCGCAGTAGAGTGCATCGTAAGGGCCGGCGAAGATGAGGGCTGCGCCGTTACGGGCTGCCGGATGGGAGATTGTATTCGGCATCGATCGTTTCGATATAGTCGAGCGCGTCGTCCAGCGTAACGATATCGGCATATTTTGCGTTCATGTCGCACAGATTGACGGCATGGGATGCTTGCGACCTGTCGAAACAGCCTTCTTCGACGACTGTGCAACGAAGATTGTTGCTGAAAGCATCGAGGACGGACGCGCGAACGCAACCCGATGTGGTGGTGCCGGTTACAATCAGGGAATCCGCGCCCAGATCGTTCAGAAAGCCCATCAGAGGCGTGCCGTAGAACGCGCTCGGCTTGTGTTTTCGAATAACGATATCCTTGGGCCCCGGTTCGATCTCGTCCATGATGTCGTTGCCGTCGCGGTTGAGCCCTTTGGTCCGCTGGGATCCCGTGTCCTCGTCGGAACGGGCATTTTTCCACGCCCAGCCCCCGGCATCCCATCCGTCGCTGCGAACCGTGCCGGTCGTGTAGATCACAGGTATGCCCTTGGCGCGGCATTTATCGATCAGCGTACGGATATGGGGCAGCGCGTCCCAGGCGTCCTCGCCGCAACTGTTCCGGAAACGCTTGATGGATTCCAGAATCGGTTCGCGCTTGTCGCCGCAAAAATTATAGTTCACGTCAATGATCAGAAGGGCCGGTTTCTTTCCGCCTCCGCCGATCGCCCCGTAACCGGAAGCTTCAAAGACCGCCTTGTCGCGTTCCGTCAGATAGTTATCCCAGATTCTTTCCGCCATCGTCTGTCTCCTGTTCAGGTTTAGCCCATCCCGCTCCCCGAGCGTTTAAGGCGAGGATCGAAAATGTCTCTCATACCGTCGCCCAGCATGTTGATCCCGAGGACAGTAAAAAATATGCACAGGCCCGGGAACAGGGCGAGCCACCAGGACGTACTGATATAGGTCCTGCCGTCGGCCAGCATGCTGCCCCATGTCGGAATTTCCGGCGGAACGCCAAGCCCCAGGAAGCTCAGGCTGGCTTCCGAAATAATGGCGCTGGCCATGGCGAACGTACCGATGACGAGCGCCGCCTGCAGCAGGTTGGGCAGAATGTGGAACCAGATTATCCGCGGATCGGATGCGCCGAGCGACCGGGCGGCATCCACGAAATCCCTCGTTCTCAGCGACAGCGCTTGCCCCCGCGCGACCCGGCAGTAAGGGATCCACCGCTGAACGATCAGCGCGATCATCAGAATTCCCAGGCCCTGGCCGAAAAACGCAACGATTGCGATAGCGAGAAGAAGCGGCGGAAAGGCCCAGACCACCTCCACGAGTTTCTGTATGCCGAAATCGACCCGCCCGGCGAAATATCCGGATACGGCACCGAGGGCGACGCCCACCACGCCCGAGATCAGCACAACAGTTACCGCGATCACCAGCGAGATCCGGGCGCCGAAGAATATTCGGCTCAGGATGTCGCGTCCCACGTGATCGGTGCCCAGAAAATGCTCGCTGCCCCACCATCCCGGCGGCTGCAGCGTTTTGAGCAGGTCCTGCGCATTCGGGTCATAGGGCGAAATCAGGGGCGCAAAGACACCCATAAAACACAGCATGAGAACGAAAACGCCGCCGACAACGATCTTTGGCTTCAGCCATGGCTGAAGCGTCTTCATGAGCGGATGGCTGCGCCCTGGCAACGAAGCGGAAACTTCCATGCTACTTTTCAAAGCGGATCCTCGGGTCGATAGCGGCGTAAACAATGTCGATCGTCAGATTGATGATTACGAACATCAGCGTATAGGCGAGGACCGTCCCTGTGATCAGCGGATAGTCGCGGCTGTTGATCGCCTCGATCAGGAGTGAGCCGCTTCCCGGCCAGGAAAACACCGTTTCGACGATGATGGACCCTGACAGCAGAGTGCCAAGTTCCAGTCCGACGACGGTAATAATCGGTATCAGTGCGTTCCGGAACGCGTGTCGCCACAACACCTTCCGTTCGCTCAGCCCTTTCGCTCGCGCGGTGCGTACGAGGTCTTCGTGCATGACTTCGAGCACCGACGATCGGGTGACGCGCATGAGAATGCCGAGCATGTTCGTGCCAAGCGCGATGGCGGGCAGAATTATAAAGCTCAACCCATCCAGGACGGCCTTCCAGTTCCAGTAGAGAAGGCTGTCCAGAATATAAAAGCCGGTGATCGGGTCGTCCGCGATTCCGTAGGTGCTGCGTCCCGCGGAAGGGAGCAGATTCAAGAAACCGGATACGACAAGGATGAGCATGATTCCGAACCAGAAGCTCGGCATGCTGATTCCGAAAAATCCGAAAAAAGAACCTACATTATCGACCCATGAATTCGGACGGGCGCCCGCCCAGACTCCCAGCGGAATGCCGAAAACGATTGCGATAATGATGGCGAAGAATGCGAGTTCGATGGTTGCGGGCAGACGGTCGCCGATCATCAACAGTACGGGATCGGCATAGCGGAAGGACGTCCCAAGGTCGCCCTGCAAGGCGGCGGTCAGAAATTTCCAGTACTGCACATATACCGACTGGTTGAGTCCCCACCGTTCGCGTGCGGCGGCGATATCCTCCGGCGTCGCCTCATCCGACAGCAGAAGATCGGCGGGATCGCCCGGCGCAAGCTGCACCAGCATGAATACCAGCAGCGAGATGAGGATGATAACCGGGATGGTCCCGAATATCCGGCGGGCGATGTATTGGAGCATTACCAGACCAATAGTTGGCTGAACTCGCCGGGGAGCGTCCAGGCGCTCCCCGGCGGATCTTCAGTGTTACTTGACCACGATGTCGGAGCCCCAGATCCGACCGGTCGGAGTCGGTGTGTAGGCTACCTTCTTCGAGATGCCGTAAAGAAGCTTGTGCCGCCACATGAAGCAGGCGGGCTGTTCCTTTACGATTTCCGCGAAGGCTTCATTGATGATCTTCTTGCGCGCTTCCGGGTCGAAGGTGGCCCGTTCCTTCTGCAACAGGCTGTCGACCTTGGCGCTCGAGAAGCCGATACGGGGCGATCCCCCTGTTTCAAAATACTGCGCGAATGCAGGCGACGGGTCGACGACGCCGCCCCGGCCCATGTAATAAAAGGGAACTTTGCCCTTCTGGACATTCGCCCACAGGGTCGGCCATTCCGGCGTCTTCAGAGTGGCATCGAGCCCGATCGCCTTGAGCATCGGAATCATCGATTCGGTGACCTGCTTGTCATTGACGTAGCGGCCGACCGGCGTGGAAAGGGCTACCTTGGTTCCCTTCAGCCCCGCCTTTTCGATCATTTCCTTTGCTTTGGCGACATTGAAATCAATCTTCATCGCCGCCGCGGCCTTCGGGTCGTAGCCATACTGGCCGGGACCGATCGGCGCATCGAGGCGCTGAGCCTGATCCTTCAGGATCGCCTTGATGATTCCGTCGCGGTTGATCGCATGACAGACGGCCTTGCGAAGAACCGGGTTGTCCCAGGGTTTGAATTTCGGGCTCATCGCCAGAAACATCAACTCGACGGACGAGGTGGGGACGAGGTCCGCGCCGCTCGCATTGCTGATTCGACCGGCCAGGTGCGGCGGAATGAACTGCGCGATCTGGATTTCGTTATTGAGCAATGCCGTTACCCGTTGCTCCGCTTCCCGCATCACGCGGAAAATCAACTCGTTCGGCATGCCCGCCGTGGCCCAGGGGTTCGTCTCGTCCTTTTCAAGGACGATCCGCTGGCCGATGACGATCTGCTTGAGCTTGTAGGGTCCCCAACCCAAGGGGAATTTCCGGTCCGCATCGCGGGGACCGTGTTTGTCGTACAGGTCCTTGCCGGTGATCATGACGCGATCGAACAGAAACTCGAGCAGGGGCGCGGTGGGTTTCTTGGTCGTGACGCGGACCGTGTACTTGTCCACGGCCTCTGCCTTCGCGACATGCTTTACGTTCTGGGTTTGACGACTCTGCTTGTCATTCTTCATGCGCCAGAAAGAGTGCACGACGTCGGCGGAAGTCAGTTCCTTGCCGTCGTTATGCCGCTTCAATCCCTTGCGAAGGAAAAACGTCCAGACGTTCGGATCTTTCGCGTCGACTTCCCATCTTTCCGCCAGCATCCCTTTATAGGACCCCGACGCAAAATCGAAATATCCCAGGCAGCCATATACCTGGCACCAGATGCCATATCCCATGGAGATACTGTCGCCATGCGGGTTATGGCTGGAAATCGTCTCTGTTGCGCCAATCGCGACGCGTTTCTGGGCGCTGACGGGCGATACAATCGCGGCGCCGGTCAGCAGGGCGGATACAGCAATCGCTGTCGTACTGACCCTGATCGATATTTTCCTCAATGTTACCTCCAATGGTTAAGCATTTGTTGGGCGGACTTCACTGTCTGACTACTCAACGCGTCTCCCTGACCTGCTGCGCTGACGGTCCAAAGAGATGGCAGGCCACAGAATGGTCTCCGTCTTCAATCAACGCCGGAACTTTCTCGGAACAGATTTTTTCGGCAAAGGGGCAGCGCGGATGAAAACTGCACCCGCTGGGCGGATTGATCGGGCTCGGCACGTCGCCCTCAAGCAGAATCCGTTCGCTCTTTCGGGACGGGTCGGGTACCGGAACCGCGGAAAGCAGCGCCCGGGTATAGGGGTGTACGCCCTCTTCGTATATTTTTCGCGCGGGGGCCATCTCGACGATCTTGCCGAGATACATGACGGCGACCCGGTCGCTGACATGTTCGACGACCCGCAAATCGTGCGAAATAAACAGGTATGTCAGACCGAATTCCTGCTGCAGGTCCTTGATCAAATTCAGGACCTGCGCCTGGATGGAGACATCCAGGGCCGAAACCGCTTCATCCGCAATGATGAATTTGGCGTCCACCGCCAGCGCGCGCGCAACCCCGATGCGCTGGCGTTGTCCGCCTGAAAATTCGTGCGGGTAGCGGCTGTAATGTTCTTCCCTCAGCCCCACGCGATCCAGCAGGTCCAGAACCCTTGCCTTGCGGTCATCGCCCCGGGCCAGGTTATGGATCTTCAGACCTTCGCCAATGATGTCGCCGACCCGCATGCGTGGATTTAACGAGGCGTACGGGTCCTGAAAAATCATCTGGATTTTTCGTCGCATGTCGCGCATGTCGGAACCGGTCATGCGCGTTATATCCGTGCCGTCATAAAGGATCCTGCCGCCCGACGGCTCGATGAGCCGGATAATGCAGCGACCCAATGTAGACTTGCCGCAGCCGGACTCGCCGACCAGCCCGACCGTTTCGCCCTCCCGTACCTCCAGGCTGACGCCGTCCACGGCTTTGACGGTTTCGGCCTGGCGCGAGAACATTCCCCCGTTTATCGGAAAGTGCTTCTTCAGGTCATGAACTTCCAGCAAGGCCATGTCAGTGCACCTTGTGGCAGGCAACGAGGTGACCGCTTTCCACGTTTATCAGGTCAGGCTGCGTCACGGCGCACCCGTCATCCGCCCGATCGCAACGTGTCCTGAACCGGCACCCCGTCGGCCAGTCCAGCGGGCTTGGCACGATCCCGGGAATTGCGTTTAGCCGTTCCCGGTGCTGGCCGACGCCGGGCAGCGAGTTCATCAACCCGATCGTGTAGGGGTGCATGGGGCGGGAAAAGATGACTTCGGGCGCTGCGCGTTCGACGATTTTTCCGGCATACATGACGGCAACGTCGTCCGCCTGTTCGGCAACAACCCCCAGATCATGCGTGATCAGGAGAACAGCCATTGAAAACTCTTCCTGCAACTCGGAAATCAGATCGAGAATCTGCGCCTGAATCGTTACGTCCAGAGCCGTGGTCGGTTCGTCGGCGATCAGGAGACTCGGATTGCAGGCAAGCGCCATCGCGATCATGACGCGTTGCCGCATCCCTCCCGAGAGCTGGTGAGGGTAATCCCAGATCCGTTTCTCGGGTTCCGCGATCTTGACCAGCCGCAACATTTCGATTGCGCGGTCGATCGCTTCCTTGCGGCGCGTTTTCTGATGCAGGCGGATAACTTCGATGATTTGTTCCCCTACCGAAAAGACAGGGTTCAACGACGTCATGGGCTCCTGAAAGATCATCGAAATTTCATTGCCGCGGATGCGGCGCATTTCGTCTTCCGCCATTTCCGCAATGTCGCGGCCGTTGTAGAGAATCTGGCCCCCGACGATGCGGCCGGTTCCCTTGGGCAGAAGCTTCATGACCGAAAGCGCGGTTACGCTCTTGCCGCAACCGGATTCGCCGACCAGGCCCATCGTCTTTCCGGCTTCAATGGAAAAGCTGACGCCATTGACCGCGCGCACCTCTCCGTCGCTCGTGAAAAACGACGTTTGCAGATCGGTTACCGTCAAAAGCTCGGACACAGAACCTCTCTCGGTGAGATCGAACTAGAAAAACATGTACTCAGTCATCGTGCGAAACCGCGGTTACTGCCGGGAAATCCCGAAACCCGGCAGCCTTGCGGTTCGTGATTTCCGAAACGCAAGGCGCAACGCTATTTCAAGTTCGCGTAACTTGCAAAGCCCGGAAGGTAATTTTCGTCCGGTGGCGAACCGCCCTGGACAGGCCCGTTCGGCGGCGGTGGGCGAATGGCGCCGGCGAGCGGAATAAAAGATGAGGGCCGGCGTGCAGCTGGAGACGGGGTCGTGTTGGTGGTGTCAGTCCAACGCGAACTTGTCTCCGATTGGTTGGGGGCTTTCGCGATCATGCCGCTATCCGGCGCCATTCGGCCGATTCGGCAGAACGATTCTGATTGAAACTCGAAGCGTGAACAGAGGCGAACTTCTGTAGCGTCTTGATGTCGCGAAACCGGGACATCGCACCTTTCCGTCTTCGAAACGGCTGGTGCCAGTTTTCTGCCCGATTATTCAACCAGCGCCGGCATTCGTGGCTCTTCTGGTTGCCGATGATTTTCAAGGCAGCCCGGTACGACGCCAGTCGGTCCGTCACGACTGATCTCGGCCACCCAAACCGCTTCCCGGATCAATCGACATCACTCAAATTTACCCCTTGCATCAAAGGGGCCGTCCACACATGACGCTGCCTCGGGTAGGCAATCCCCCGATAAGCACGGCGGCAACGAGATTGACTGACGCGTATTCAAACCGCGCAAAATATCGGAACAGAGTCGGCGCAATATTGCCGAGCCCGAGTCCCGCCGCTATGCAGAGCGTGACCCAGACAGCCATTTTTCAGAAAACCCTGTGCCGCCAGATGGCGAATCTGCGTCTGATACGATCTTGCCGTTCATCCGAGATCCGTCTTGAATTGGAATTCCGATGTGCGGTTCGTTGCCGGGTAGGAAACCAGACTGACGGTTGCCCGTGCGCACCCCTCTGCTTGTCCAACCCCGAATTTCGCTGTGCATGTTCCATTGATGTGGATCAAGGCCGCGGCCAGTTTGACCGGGTACGTGTTTCTGTCTTGCTTCTATTTTTCGACGTGCTCGGGATGGATAAAAAATCAGGCATAAATACGGGTTATTTTTTGGTCGCTCTCTTCCTGATTCTGCTGTTCCAGAACTGGTGGAGCCAACGTCAGGAATACGTCTCCATTCCCTACAGCCAGTTCCAGACCCTGCTGTCGCAGAACAACATCGAGGAGATTTTTATTGGCGCAAATCTGATCCAGGGGACTTTGAGGCACCCGTTGCCTGCCGGTCACAAGCGCTTTTCCACGACACGCGTTGAACCGGACCTTGCGGCCAGCCTCGAGAAGTATGGCGTAAAATTTACCGGTGTCATCGAAAGTACGTTTCTTCGCGATATCCTGTCATGGATCCTCCCGGTTCTTCTGTTCGTTGGAATCTGGATGTTCATCATTCGACGTATGGCCAATCAGCAGGGGCTGGGTGGCATGATGACGGTCGGCAAGAGCAAGGCGAAGGTCTATGTCGAGACAGATACGAAGGTAACATTTGCCGATGTCGCCGGCGTCGACGAAGCCAAGGAAGAACTGCAGGAAATCGTTTCGTTTCTGAAAGAGCCTGATCATTACGGACGGCTTGGCGCCCGTTTGCCGAAGGGCATCCTGCTGGTCGGTCCACCTGGTACCGGGAAAACACTGCTCGCCCGGGCTGTGGCCGGTGAGGCTGGCGTCCCGTTCTACTCGATCAGCGGTTCGGAATTCGTCGAGATGTTTGTCGGGCTGGGCGCCGCGCGTGTGCGGGACCTTTTCGATCAGGCCCGAAAACACAAACCCTGTATCATCTTTATTGACGAGCTGGATGCGCTGGGAAAAGTCCGCACTATCGGCGGGTTCGGCGGGCAAGACGAAAAGGAACAGACACTCAACCAGCTTCTCGCGGAACTCGATGGTTTCGACCCGCGGGAAGGCGTAGTTCTTCTGGCTGCCACCAACAGGCCGGAAATCCTGGATCCTGCCCTGCTTCGCGCGGGCCGTTTCGATCGGCAGGTTCTTGTCGACCGCCCCGACAAGGTGGGCCGTCTGGCGATTCTTCTGGTGCATATCAGGAAAGTCGCCCTCGCGGAGAATGTCGACTTGGAGCAGGTGGCGGCCCTGACTGCGGGATTTTCGGGCGCTGACCTTGCCAATCTGGTTAATGAAGCGGCGTTGGTGGCAACCCGACGCGACGCCGACGAGGTCGGTATGGACGATTTTACGGCGGCGATCGAGCGTATTGTTGCGGGACTGGAGAAACGTAGCCGGATCCTGTCGCCGCACGAACGCGAGGTGGTCGCTTACCATGAGATGGGTCATGCGCTCGTTGCCATGAGTTTGCCGGGCATCGATCCTGTGCACAAAATCTCGATCATTCCGCGGGGCATCGGCGCGCTCGGATACACAATGCAGCGTCCTGTGGAAGACCGCTTTCTTAGTACGCGCGAGGAGCTGGAGAATCGCATCGCCGTGTTGCTTGCCGGGCGCGCGGCTGAAGTCATTGCATTCGACGAGGTCTCGACCGGTGCGGCGGACGACCTGGACAAGGCGACGGAAATTGCACGCAGCATGGTGACCCGGTTCGGCATGGACCAGACGCTTGGGCGAGTTACGTATCAGCCGCAACGCCACGCGTTTCTAGGCGAGGGCGCCTTCCCGGGATGGCAGCCGCATGACTACAGCGAACAGACCGCCCGGGAAATCGACTGTGCGGTCCGCGATATTGTCGATCGGGCTTATGAAGCTGCGACCACAATTCTTTCGTCCAAGCGCAATACGCTGGAGGCCGGCGTCCGTCTTCTGTTGAGCAGGGAAACGCTGTCGGGAGACGAGATCCCCCGGGTGGAAGCGGCGCAAAATAACCGGGGGTTGACCTAAGGTCTTGGATCGCTGTCGGCATACGGTCCGGCATGACGAAGAAAACTAGACGCAGACTGAACGAATCCTGTGTTGACCTGGATCAAGGAAGAAAGGCGTTCTGCATGGAATAAGGGCGGCAGATCGTAAGCAAAGGGAGTTTCAGATGCTTGTCTGCGGATTGAAAAAACTGCTTGCAGAGGCAAATGCAGCCATTGAGACCATATCCATAAAGGATCTGCCTTATCATCTTGAGGATTCCGCGTCTGTCCTTGTCGACGTCCGCGATGCCCAGGAGCGTGAAGCGGATGGCGGGATCCCGGGTTCGATCCATGTTTCGCGCGGCCTGCTGGAGTTTCAAGCAGACCCCGAGAGTCAGCTTCATAACCCGGCACTGACCCCTGACAGGCATATCATCCTCTACTGCGGAACCGGTGGGAGATCCGCGCTCGCCGCCAAAACGCTCCTCGATATGGGGTTTCCCGACGTCGCGTCGCTGGCAGGAGGCTATGGGGCCTGGTGCGCGGCGGGCGGACAGGAAAGCGCGGATGACCGGAAAAGCAGGTGATCGCCATGGCCCATTCTCCCACACATGTTGTGATACTGGGCGCTGCGGGCCGGGATTTTCATAATTTCAATGTCGTCTATCGAGACGATCCGTCGGTCAAGGTCGTGGCCTTTACGGCGACCCAGATTTCAGGAATTTCCGACAGAATCTATCCGCCGTCCCTTGCGGGCGCGCTTTACCCTGCAGGAATTCCCATCGTCGAGGAAAGCGATCTCGAGGTTCTTTGCCGAAGAGAAAGTGTCGATCTGGCAGTGTTCGCCTATAGCGATGTACGGCATGAAACCGTCATGCACTTGGCATCCCGGTGCCTCGCCACCGGCGCGGACTTTGCGCTGCTGGGTCCCCGGCGGACGATGCTGACATCGGTCAAACCCGTAATCGCCCTGACAGCGATTCGCACCGGCTGCGGCAAATCCCAGACCGCCCGTTACCTGTCGCGCAGGATGCGGGCCCAGGGGTTAAGGGTCGCCGTTATTCGCCATCCCATGCCGTACGGCGATCTTGAAGCCCAGCGTGTACAGAGATTCGCTACGATTGCCGATCTTGATGCCGCGCATTGCAGCAATGAGGAGCGCGAGGAATACGAACCGCATATCGAGGCCGGTGGGGTCATCTTCGCCGGTGTCGATTACGCCGCGATCCTGGCTGAGGCAGAGCGCGAGGCGGATGTAATCGTCTGGGATGGCGGCAATAACGATTTTTCCTTCATTCAGCCTGACCTGCACATCGCCATCGCCGACGCGCTGAGGCCTGGTCAGGCGATGGGCTATCATCCGGGTGAAACCGTCATTCGCTCTGCCGACATCATCGTTATCAACAAGACCGACTCGGCATCCAGTACGGATATAGCGAGTGTCTCCGCCGAAGCGGCGGCGGCCAACCCAACGGCCACTATCATCCGCGCTGCTTCCCCGGTCACTCTCGACGACCCCGATTCCGTTCGGGGCAAGCGGGTGCTTGTAGTCGAGGACGGCCCGACCATCACGCATGGGGGCGCTCCGCATGGTGCAGGCTTTGTCGCAGCCACGGCGGCAGGAGCGGCCGAAATTGTCGACCCGCGCGATTCCGCAACGCCAGAGATCCAGGCGCTCTATGCCCGGTTTCCCCATATCGGTCCGGTGCTGCCCAATGTCGGCTATCTTGAAGCCGAGCGTACCGCCCTGTGTCAAACCATCGAAGCCTCCCAGGCGGATATTGTCCTTGTTGCTGCACCACTCGACCTCGGCTCTGTGTTGCGGACCGACAAACCAATTGTACGTGCGCGTTACGACTATGCCGACGTTGGCCAGCCCTCTCTTGCGTCCCTGGTCGATCGATTTCTGCGCGGCCACGGCCTGCTGACATTATGATCGCGGCCGGGATTGACTCATGGCGTCATTGCGGTGTCCGGCAGTGCTTGTCGTTGTAGCCCTTGGCGGCAACGCCTTGCTCAGGCGCGGACAACCCCTAGACGCAGAAACCCAGAGGCAAAATATTGCGATCGCGGCGCAGGCGATTGCGGAACTTGCCCGGGATCACCGGCTTGTCATTACGCACGGCAATGGTCCGCAGGTCGGGCTGCTTGCCCTGCAATCGGCAGACAGCAGTTGCTCTCCACCATTTCCGCTGGACGTACTGGGGGCGGAGAGCGAGGGAATGATCGGTTACGTCATCGAACAGGAACTCTCCACACGCCTGCCCGATCAGGAATTTGCGACACTTCTTACCCAGGTACTGGTCGACAGGGACGACCCCGCCTTTGGCGATCCCGACAAGCCGATAGGACCGGTTTACTCAGAGAATGACGCACGACGTGTCGCGGCCGAACATGGGTGGATACTCGGGCCGGATGGCGACGGATATCGGCGTCTCGTCGCCTCTCCCGCGCCAAAGGTCGTTCGGGAACTCTCGGCAATCCGCCATCTGGTCGACGCCGGCATTCTGGTCATCTGCGGCGGCGGTGGAGGCATTCCCGTCACAATCGACCGGGGCGGCGCAATCCGGGGGATAGAGGCGGTGATTGACAAGGATCGCACGTCGGCACTTCTCGCTGCAGAACTCGGCGCTGATGCGCTTCTCCTTCTGACCGATGTGACTGCCGTATATCTGGAGTGGGGAACGGCCGAGCAGCAAAGGATATTTACCGCTTCGCCTGCCGCTCTGCAGCGCCACATATTTGCGGCTGGATCGATGGCGCCAAAGATCCAGGCCGCCTGCGAGTTTGTTCGAAAGACCGGCAGGCCGGCCGGAATAGGTGCCCTTGAGGATGCCGCCGCCATATTGCGCGGAGAAGCCGGGACGACGATCCGGGACGGTGCTTTCGAATTGAAGATGTATGATCGTGACGGGCAATAGCGGGTGGACGGGCGTTGGTGACTATGATTGCGGGGAAAATTCGATGATCGTCCCGTTCAGGAGAACTCCGATGCATGGACATAGGCCGTGCCGCGATTTTGACCCGGGTGTGAAATATACCAGTTTCCGGAAAAGCCGCCGCCTGCTGTCCCTGATCCTCGTTTGGACCGTGTTGTTCGGCGCATTCCCCGCCGAAGCGATTGAGCCTACGACCGTCGCGAAGCGTGTGGAAAGAAGTATGGTCCGTATCCTCATCGAGGGACCATCCGACCATGCAAGCGCGAGCGGCTTCATCGTCAGCAAGCAGGGGCATATCGCAACGGCCTACCATGTCGTGCAGGAGCATATCGAGAATGGCCTGGACCTGTTTGTGCTGGAAAGCGGGGCGGCACCGGATGCACGCCGGAAAGCGACAGTGATCAGTGCCTATCCCGGGGAAGATCTGGCTGTCCTGAAGGTAGACAATCTCGACCGTCCGCCGGCCGTGCTCAGCGAATCCGACCCCGATGCCCTGTCCAAGGGGATGGAAATTTTTGCCATTGGATATCCAGGTGCGGGGGACCGTCTCGGCGGCGAATCCGGTGCCAGCTTCACGGTCGGCACAACCAACAGAACGTTCTCTGGTGCATGGACTTCCGACGGCGCGAAAATCCGCATCATCCAGCATTCGGCGGCCACGAATCCCGGCAACAGCGGCGGGCCGGTGGTGAATCCTTGCGGGCAGGTTGTAGGTCTGAATACCGAACGCGAAATGGCAATGCTGATGACACCCAGCGGTATTCCTGTCGTCTATGACGTAATTCAGGGCGTTTTTTTCGCTTCGCACGTTGCCGTTCTGTTGGAGAAGCTCAAGGCCCTGGACATCCCGTACAATGGGAGCAACAGGACCTGTCGTATTATTCTCGGCGTGGCCTCAACGAATTTTTACTGGTACGGCCTGCTGGCTCTGCTGGTCGTTCTTGCAGCTGTTTTGCTCGTTTTTCGACACTGGCCCAAGCGCGTCCTGCATGTCGTCGTCCTGGGCGATATGGACTCCGGGACTGGCCTCCGTAATCTCGGGCATGTGCTCTTCGACCGGCTGGGATTGCGCCAAAAAAAGAATTCCGAATGGAGGTTGCATTGCGATGACGGCGAAGGCGCGCCGGTCGAAGTCATAGTTAGCCAGGATGATTTGCGGCGAGCGCCGAAGGGCCTCGTCATCGGGTGCGATCCATCCTGCGACCGCTGTCTGGTTGCAGACGGCATCGCCGGCAAACACGCGCAGCTGGTCGCGCTTGGCAGTGAACTCGGGGTTGTCGATCTGAATTCCGGCGGGGTCACGCAGGTCAACGAATCTACGATCGTTCCTGCAGACAATCCGGTGGTGCTGTCCCCCGGCGCTCACCTGCGACTTGGCAACCTGAATTTTCGTGTCAATCGGCGCTAACAGAGTCCGATCGGGTATGGTCGGACTCTGTTTTTGGTGTAATTTCTTCCCTCTTGCCCGAAGTCGTTTTTCCGACGGTGTCGTTAAAGAGATTTAAAATTTTTTACGAGTTCTCCCTGGCGCATGCCGATTAACGGGTGACGCGCGGTGCCCGATATCGCCTGTTCTTAAATTCTTCCGGCGCGCGCTGTGCGTTGCCGGCCTGCGCTGGAGAAATGTCGGGGTGGCTGGCGGAGGGAGAGGGACCGGGATCAAACCGGAAGTTCTCGGCCCCTTGCGATGCCATTGAAAAACAACAGTTTCGCTCAAGCGGCAGGCCTGAATTTCGGGATCGTGAAGTCTTCGGTTACGTCGTCGAATACGACTGTTACTTCCATGTCGCAGACGACATCCTCCGGGGCGATGCCGACAATATTGGCATAAAGACGAGGCCCCTCCTCCAGCTCGACGATGGCGACGACATAGGGGACTTCACCCTCCCAGCCCTTGTGGTAGAGCCGATGATAGGTGACGAAGCTGTGCACGCGTCCCTGTCCGCTTGAATCGACCCACTGGTGGTCGCGGCTGCCGCAATGAAGACAAAGCGTTGATGGCGGGAACCAGCAGTGGCCGCACCTGCTGCATTTCTGAATGCTGAGCCGGTGGTCGCGCGCCGCATCCCAGAAGGGCCGGGACTCGGGCGACGGGATGGGCAGGGGCTTCAGATAGTCCGGCATGTCAGGCTGCTCCCAGTATCAGTGTGGATTCGCAGACCGTGTTGCCGCCATGCCCCGACACCAGCCCCAACTCTGCCCCTGGCACCTGGCGTTCCGGGCCGTACTTGCCCTGCAGCTGGCGCACGCCCTCGACCACCTGCAGCATGCCCTCGACATGGGCTTCCGACAGCTGACCGCCGGACGTATTGGTGGGAAGCGCTCCATCGAGACGCAGCGAGCCTGATTCCACGAAAGCGCCACCCTCGCCCTTTTTACAGAAGCCGTAATCCTCCAGCTGCACCAGAACCATATAGGTGAAGCAGTCGTATATCTGGGCGAAATCGATATCGGCAGGACCGACGCCCGCCATGGCGTAGGCTGCCTTTCCCGCCTCGATTGCACCGGTGTGAGTCAGGTTGTCGTTGTTGTGCCAGCCCGACAGGTTGTTGCCGGTCCCGAACCCCTTGATCAGCACCGGCCGCTGGCGCAAATCCTTCGCCCGCTCGGTCGACGTCACCACAACCGCGCCTGCCGCGTCGGTTTGCAGAGAACAGTCAAACAGCCCGAACGGATCGACGATCATCCGGCCCGCCAGATAATCCTCAATGGTCAGCGGTTTCTTCATCACCGCATCGGGATTGCGCAGCGCGTGTTCGCGGAAGGCCAGCGCGATCGCGCCGAACTGTTCGCGCGTCGTGCCGTATTCGAACATGTGCCGCCGCGCCCCGAACCCGTGCGCCG